>DATKPD010000045.1:0-35198 GCA_035524315.1 Caulobacteraceae bacterium | reverse complement strand
TGCACATCGGCAATCTCATAAGCCTGATGATGCTGCGCCGGCTGCAGCAGGCCGGACATAAGCCGATCGTGGTGATGGGCGGCGGCACGACCAAGGTCGGCGACCCTTCAGGCAAGGACACTCAGCGCCAGATGCTGACGGCGGCGCAGATCGACGCCAACATCGCCTCGATCAAGACCGTGTTCGCCCGCTTCCTGATCTTCGGCGAAGGACCGACCGACGCGATCATGGTCGATAACGACGCTTGGCTGTCCAAGTTCGGCTACGTGGAGTTCCTGCGCGAGTTCGGCCCCCACTTCACCCTCAACCGCATGCTGACCTTCGACTCGGTCAAGCTGCGGCTGGAGCGCGAGCAGCCGCTGAGCTTCCTCGAATTCAACTACATGCTGATGCAAGCGGTCGATTTCCTCGAGCTGAACCGCCGCTACGGCTGCTCCCTGCAGATGGGCGGATCGGACCAGTGGGGCAACATCATCAACGGGGTGGAGCTGATCCGGCGCACCGACGCCAAGCAGGCCTTCGCCCTGACCACGCCTCTGCTGACCACCGCTTCAGGGGCCAAGATGGGCAAGACGGCGGCCGGAGCCGTGTGGCTCAACGCCGACCTGATGAGCCCCTACGATTACTGGCAGTTCTGGCGCAACACCGAGGACGCCGACGTGGCGCGGTTCATGCGGCTGTTCACCGACCTGCCGCTGGACGAGGTCGCGCGCTACGCGGCAATGGAAGGCGCGCAGATCAACGAGGCCAAGAAGGTGCTGGCCGACGAGGCCGTGCGCCTCCTGCACGGCGTGGAGGCGGCCCGCGCCGCCCGCGCGGCGGCCGAACAGGCCTTCGAGCAGGGCGCCCTCTCAGCTGACCTGCCGACCTTGGAAGTGGCCAAGGCCGATCTGCAGGCCGGCGTGCCCCTGGCCAATCTGGCCGCCGAAGCGGGCCTCGCCGCCTCGCGCTCCGAAGCGCGCCGTCTGGCACAGGGCGGCGGCCTTAAGGTCAACGACGCGGCCTGGAACGACGCGGGTAAGCTGGTCACCCTGGCCGATGTCGCGGACGGCGCGATTAAGATCGCCGCCGGCAAGAAGAAGATCGTTCTCGTCAAACCCGTTTAGGAGCCAATGGTCATGAGCCTGGAGCCCGGCGCCCCTGCCCCCGATTTCAACCTGCCCACCGATGGCCGCGACGGCGCCAGCCTGGCGGCGCTCAAGGGCAAGATCGTGGTGATGTACTTCTATCCCAAGGACGACACCTCGGGCTGCACCTCCGAGGCGGTCGCCTTTTCGGAGTCCAAGGCCGCCTTCGACGCCGCCGGCGCGATGGTGATCGGGGTGTCCAAGGACAGTGTCGCCAGCCACGCCAAGTTTCGCGCCAAATACGACCTGACGATCGAACTGGCGTCCGACGTCGACGGCGAGGTGGTCGAGGCCTACGGCGTGTGGATCGAAAAGAGCATGTACGGCCGCAAATACATGGGCATCGACCGCTCGACCTTCCTGATCGACCGCCAGGGCGTGATCCAGCGGGTGTGGCGCAAGGTCAAGGTGCCAGGGCACGTGCAAGAGGTGCTGGAGGCCGTCCAAGCCCTGGGCTGACCGCCCCGCGTCTTGGCCAATTGCTCTGCACCGAGACTCGGCCCAGGCTGAATAAACCAATCTCGCCCGGCCGCCGGGCTAAGAGGCTGCGTTTTTTCAACGCGCGCGCGAACTTTCGTGCGCCTGCGACGGCGCGCGCTGTTGCTTAAGAATTCGTAACCGTTTCATATCCCCCGGCTTCGTGGGCGGCGGGGAACGACGGTTCATGCATTTCAACGGTTTGGACCGGCTGCGCGCCGCGTTCGACAATCTCTTCCAGGAACGGCACGTCTATGTGCGGTCGGACGGCGCCTTGACCGCGATCGTCCTGACTCCGCGCCGGCAGGCGTTGGCCGCGGCGTTTGTGGTCTTGAGCGCGCTGTGGATGGGGGTGTGCACCGCCTCCATGGCGCTCAGCCTGGTGAACGCCGCCAGCGATACCGCGACCTTGAAGGCCCAGGCCGCGCATGCGCAAGCGGGCGCGGCTGCAGCGCGGGCCGACGCCGGCGCCGTGCGACTGACCGCCGACATTGAGAAACGCAACGCCGCCCTGGCCCTGTTGATCGGCGGGGCCAAGGACCTTCCGGGTCTGGCCAAGAGCCTGCCGCCGCGCGTTGACTTCCACGGCGTGGTCGCGTCCCTGGTCCAGATCGACGCGGTGAAGACTGGCCAAGAGCGGCTGATCGCCCAGGCCGAAACCTATGCCAGGACCCGCGCCGACCGGCTGCGCATGGCCCTGCGCCTGGCGGGCCTGACGCCCGCGCCCTACGCGCCGCCCACAGGAGGGCAAGGCGGGCCCCTGATCGGCGCCAAGGACCCGCGGGCCCTGGCCGCCATTCTCGACGTCGATCAGGATTTCGCCGCGCGCATCCGCCAGGCCGCCCTCGACGTGAGCGACATGCGCGCCTTGAGCGATGCTGCCGGCAAGCTGCCCCTGGCCAAGCCGACCGACAGCGGCGCCCGCTCGAGCGGCTTTGGCGTGCGCACCGATCCCTTCACCGACAAGCCGGCGTTCCATCCGGGCCTGGATTTCTCCGGCGATAAGGGCGAACCGGTGCACGTGACCGCGCCGGGCGTAGTGTCCTTCACCGGCCAACGCACAGGCTACGGCAACACCGTCGAGGTCGATCATGGGGGCGGCTTCAAGACGCGCTACGCCCACCTGTCGCGGATCGTCGTTAAGGTAGGCCAGCACGTGGCCCTGGGCGAGGAACTCGGGGCCATGGGCTCGACCGGCCGCTCGACCGGGCCGCATTTGCACTACGAGGTCTGGGTCAACGGCCGGGTCGAAAATCCCGATCGGTTCGTCAAGGCAGGCGACTATGTTCAGCAAGCAGGATAGCCGGCCCGGCGCCGGCAAGGCCACGGCCACGCCCGAGTCCTCGCGCCGCCAGCCCAAGGTGGCCTCGGTCATCTCGGAGGATCTGGTGGTCAGCGGCGGTCTGACTAGCGAGGGCGAGGTGCATGTCGAGGGCAAGGTGCACGGCGATGTCCGGGTCGCGCGCCTGACCCTGGGCGAGACCGGCGTGGTCGAGGGCTCGGTCGTGGCCGACACCGTCGACATCCGTGGCACGGTGATCGGGCCGATCACCGGCAAGGTGGTGCGCCTGTTCGCCGCCAGCCACGTGGAAGGCGATGTCACGCACGACCAATTGTCGGTGGAAACCGGCGCCTACTTCGAGGGCCGCAGCCTGAAGCTGCAGCGCCCACCAGCGGTCGAACTGGCCGCCGAGTAGCCGGCAGGGCGCCCGGCCCTAGGCTGGCGGAGCGTCGCAGCCGTTCTTCATCTCGACGCGCGTCAGGTGCAGGGCGTGCGTATCGATATTGGTGATGGAATGCAGCGCCTCGGGCGGCTGTAGCCAGACGAACGGGACCTGTTTGGGCGCGCCCGGCGCCTGCCAGGGGATCTGGGCCAGCACCACTGCGTCGGTCAGGACGTTCCCATGGCCGTCGCGATTGACGATCTTGGTCGGTCGGTCGAACACCAGCACGGCGCACTTGAGGTGGGCGTGCAGCGGCTCGCTCTGGCCCGGCAGGACCGTGACCGACATGATGCGGATGGTGTCGCTCTCGAACACCACCTTGTGGTTGGCCGGGGCGGCGATGGGGCCATCGGTCTTGGGATCCCAGGTCTTCGGATCGGTGCCGTCGGTGGATATCGGCGGCGCGGCCTGCGCGGCGGCGCCGAGCGCTACTGCCAGCGCAGCCCCGGCGACGGCTCGAAGTTTGCCTCTCATGATGACGTTCCCCCGTTCGGCCCGCGACACTGTGGGCGATCAGCCGCGCTAACGGAGGCGCCTTACTGCGCCTCGCCCCCGTCGCGAGTGACGCCCACGCGCTGGGCCAGGGCCGCGCCCATGAAGGCGTCCAGGTCGCCGTCGAGCACGCCGTCGGTGTCGGACGTCTCGACATTGGTGCGCAGGTCTTTGACCATCTGATAGGGCTGCAGCACGTAGGAGCGGATCTGGTGCCCCCAGCCGATATCGGTCTTGGCGTCGGCCACGGCCTGGGCCGCCGCCTCGCGCTTCTGCAATTCCAGCTCATAAAGCCGTGCACGGAGCATTTTCCACGCCTCGTCGCGGTTCTGGTGCTGCGAGCGGCCTGCCTGGCACGCCACCACCGTGTTGGTGGGAATATGGGTCAGACGCACCGCCGAATCGGTCTTGTTCACGTGCTGACCGCCCGCGCCGGACGAACGGTAGGTGTCGGTGCGCACGTCGGCCGGATTGATCTCGATCTGGATCGTATCGTCGATGACCGGATAGACCCACGCCGAAGAGAAGCTGGTGTGCCGCCGCGCGTTGGAATCGTAGGGCGAGATGCGCACCAGGCGATGCACGCCGGCCTCGGTCTTGAGCCAGCCATAGGCGTTGGTTCCCTTGACCAGCAGGGTCGCCGACTTGATCCCGGCGGTTTCACCACCAGTTTCCTCGATGATCTCGGTGGTCATGCCGTGGGCCTGGGCCCAGCGGGTGTACATGCGCAGCAGCATCAGGGCCCAGTCGTTGGACTCCGTGCCGCCGGCCCCCGAGTTGATCTCGACATAGCAGTCGTTGGCGTCCGCTTCCCCTGAGAGCAGGGCTTCCAGCTCGGCGCGGGCCACACGTTCCTTAAGGGCCTTGAGCTGGGCGCGCACGTCCTCGATCGAGGCTTCGTCGCCTTCGGCGTCCGCCAGTTCAGCGAATTCGACAGCGTCGCGGACTTCGCGTTCCACGTCGCGGATCGCGTCGACCTGGCTCGCGAGGCGCGTGCGCTCGCGCATCAGGGCCTGGGCGGCCTCGGCGTTGTCCCACAGGGTCGGGTCCTCGACCCGGGCGTTCAGCTCATCGAGCCGGCGGAGCGCGGGCTCCCAGTCAAAGACGCCTCCTGAGCAAGTCGATCGACTGCTCGATGTCGGCCACAGAGGCCGCGACATCCGCTCTCATGGATAAACTCCGTTCGGGGCGCGGGAGATAGCGCGCCGGTCGGGCCCGCGCAAGGCAAGCCTTGGTCTAGGGCCCCTGGTCGTCGAACGACTCCATGTCGCCCAGATCGCACACCCATGGCGCGGCCGATCTGCGCCAGATCTGCCGCTTGGGCGCGAAGGCGTCCTGCTGATCGAGCAAGAACAGCCGCAGCACATAGGCCGTCGGCGCCTCCAGCGCGCAGGCGTAAATCGGCGAGCCGCAGGTGGGGCAGAAGGCCAGCACGCGCTTGGTTCCGCTGGCGGCGGTCTTCACATAGCGTGTCGGCTCGCCTTGGAGGGTGAAGCTCTCGGCCCGCACCGGCACGCCGGTGCGATAGGGCCCGCCCGACAGACGCTGACAGTCGGTGCAGTGGCAGATTCGCGCGTTCTTGGGGTCGGCCTCGGCCTGGAAGCGGATCTGGCCGCAATGACACCGTCCATCGACCTTCATGGCTCAATACAATCCTTTCAGATCGTCGGCGGGTCTGGGCGGCGGCGCCAGGGCTGGCGCGCCGGGCGGGCGTCCCGGCGGAGCGGGCGCGCCGGGCGGCGGCGCTTCCTCCTGGTCAGGCAAGGGAATCGCCGCGTCGACCGGCGCCAAGGGGACATCCTGGCGCGGCTCGGTGCCCGGCTGGAACGCCTCGCGCACCCCGCCGACATAGGCGAACCTGGCGTTGGCCGGCGCCTTGAAGTCGTGCACCGGCTGGTCCTTTAGCGCCTGCTGCATGAAGTCGATGAAGATGGGCACGGCGTCGACCGCCCCGGTCTCCTTGTTGCCCAGCGAGCGGTTGTCGTCGAATCCGACAAATACGCCCACCACCATGTCCGGCGAAAAGCCGACGAACCAGGCGCTGCGGAATTCGCTGGTGGTGCCGGTCTTGCCGCCGAGCGGCCGGCCGATCACGCGCGCGGCAGACGCGGTGCCCCGCTGAACCACGCCCTGCAGCATCGAATTGATCTGATAGGCGGTGATCGGGTCGAACAGCGGTTGCTGGGCCGGTGGATCGAGCTTGGGCGCATCCTCGCCCGCGTAGTCGGCGTTGCACGGCGCGCAGGCGCGCGGGTCGGCGTCGAAGATGGTCTTGCCCTGCTGGTCCTGCACCAGCTCGATCAGGTGCGGCTGGACCTTGTAGCCGCCATTGACGAAGGCGCTGTAGGCCGCCGTCAGGCGGAAAGGCGTGGTCTCGCCCGCCCCAAGCGCCATGGCCAGGACCGGGTCCATATGATCGACGATGCCGGCCTTGATCGCGTTGTCGGCGATCTTCTTCATGCCGACGCTCTGGGCGATGCGCACCGTCATGGCGTTGAGCGACAGCTCAAGACCCCGGCGCATGGGCAGAGGCCCCAGAAAGTCGCCCTCGTAGTTCTGGGGGCTCCAGGTCTCGCCGGGACGGTTGCCCTGAAGCGTGATCGGCGCGTCCATCACGATGCGCGCTGGGGTGTAGCCGTTCTGGAGGGCGGTGGCGTAGACGAACGGCTTGAACGATGAGCCGGGCTGGCGCATCGCCTGGGTCGCTCGGTTGAAGTTGGACAGCGAGAAGCTGTAGCCGCCGACCATGGCCAGCACGCGGCCGGTATAGGGGTCCATCGCCACCAAGGCGCCGTTAACCTGAGGAATCTGGCGCAGGTGATAGCGGCCGGGCGCTGAGGGTTCGACCCAAACCAGGTCGCCGCGATGCAGGCCCTTGCCGACCCTGGCCCAGGCCACGTCGGCGGGTTCCAGGTCCCCTTCCCCGCCCGTGGCCAGCTTCACCCGCACCGGACTTTCCGAGACAATCGCCGCGGCGGCCCAATCGCGCCGCTCGGCGGGCGCCACATGGGTCAGGGCCGCCTTTTCCCAGCCCTCCGCCAGATTGGTGGTCGCGAACGGGCCGCGCCAGCCGTGCCGATGGTCGTAGTTCTCCAGCCCCTGCATCAGCGACGAGCGGGCCATCGTCTGCAGGCGCGGGTCCAGCGTCGTGCGCATATAGTAGCCGCCCTCGGTCAGCTTCTCGCCGACGGTGCTCAGGGCGCGCTCGCGCACCTCCTCGACGAAATAGTCGGCGTCCTGGTACTTGGCCCGGCTCGGCGCGGCCTGCACCACCAGATCATCCTTGGACGCCTGGTCGGCCTCGGCCCGGGTGATCCAGCCGGACTCGGCCATCTGGCCGAGCACCCAGTTGCGCCGGGCGATGGCGGCGCGTTTGTTGCGCACCGGCTGATAGTTGTCCGGGCCCTTGGGCAGCGAACCGAGGTAGGCCATCTCCGACAGGCTCAGTTCGTTGAGCGACTTGCCAAAGTAGTTGTAGGCGGCCGCGCCGACGCCGTAGGAGCGGTAGCCCAGCCAGATCTGGTTCAGATACAGTTCCAGGATGCGCGGCTTATCGAGCGTCTGCTCCAGGCGGCGCGCAAGGATGGCTTCCTTGAGCTTGCGCCCGACGCTGTGCTCGTTGCCGAGCAGCACGTTCTTGGCCACCTGCTGGGTGATGGTCGAGCCGCCCTCCAGGCGCTTGCCGCGCAGGGCGTTGAACACGTCCTTGGTCATGGCCCGGCCCAGGCCGGTCATGTCGATGCCGCCGTGCTGGAAGAAGTTGCGGTCCTCGGCGGCCAGGAACGCCTCGACCAGCCGCGGGGGGATCTGGTCGTAGGGCACGAAGATGCGGCGTTCCTTGGAGAATTCGCCGATCAGTGTGCCGTCCCAGGCGTAGACGCGGGTCGAGGTCGGCGGCCGGTAGTTCACCAGATCGGCCGCGTCGGGCATGTCGTGGAACAGCCAGGCCGCATAGACAGCCAGGGCGAAGCCGGCCACGGCGACGACGCTGAGCATGGCGATGCCGACGACGGCGATCCAACGTTCGGTTGGTTTCAAGACTCAAGACCTTCGGCGCACGACCGCCCCAGGCCGTTCTAGAGCATTTTCGGAAGGCGAGGAAAAGGCGTCTGGCGCCCGTCGGACACGTGGCCGCGCCGTGGCCCTATCGCAGGGCGAGCTTGGTGTTGTCGGCGAAGTAGGCCTCGATCGCCTCTTCCACCGCGTCCATCAGCCGCCCACGCCGCGCCGGGTCCATCAGTTCGGACTCGTCGTGGTGGTTGGTGATGAAGCCCATTTCGAGCAGCACCGCCGGCACGTCGGGCGCCAGCAGCACCACATAGCCTGCGTCGCGGTGGCTGCGGCTGACCAGTTCAGTCTGCTGGCCGACCGAATCGATCAGGTTCTCGGCGAAGGCCGACGAGCGGTTGCGCGTATTGCGCTGGGTCAGGTCCAGGAGGATCTGCTTCACGCTCTCGTCGTGGCCGGGCAGCTTGACGTTGAGGAACGAGCCGGAGTCGGTCGCGCCCCGCGCGGCCCTGTCGATGCCCTGGTCCGACAGGGTGTAGACTGTGGCGCCGTGCACCGCCGGATCGGCGCCCACGTCGGCATGCAGGGAAATGAACAGGTCCGCCCCGGCCTTGCGAGCGATCTGCACCCGGTCTTCCAGCGGTACGAAGGTGTCGTCGTCGCGGGTCAACACAACCTTGAATTTGCCGGTACGCTCCAGCCGGGCCTTGAGCGTCTTGGCGGCGGCCAGGGTCAGATCCTTTTCCTTGGCGCGCTCACCCAAGGCGCCCGGATCATGCCCGCCGTGCCCGGCGTCGATCACGATCACCTTGCGCGCCCAGCGGTCGTGGAGGCCCTCCGCGGCCTGGACCAAGTCCGCCAAGGGGTGAGACGGCTTGTCGTCGGCCGAGGCCGGACGCGCGGCGACATGCTTGATCAGCGACGGGGCCGGCGCGGCGACCGGCGCGGGCGGGGTCGAGGACGCGGGCGCGGCGCTGGACGGGCTGGCCGCCGCGCCACCGGGGCCTTCCAGGTCGACCACATAGCGATAAACAGGGATGCCGTCGGCGGGGGGCAGCACGAAGCGGCGCTTGACCGTAGCCTTGCCGGTCAGGTCGAGCGACAGCTTCACCTGGCCGCCGGCGCGCTTGAGCGCCCAGCTGCGCACCAGGCCGTGGCCCGAGCCGTCCATGTCGTCGCCCAGGGGCAGGCCGGAGAACGACAGTTCCAGGCTCTGGTCGCCTTGATCGCCGATCTTGCCCTGCACCGGCGCGGGGCTCTCGATCACAAGCCGGGTCTGCGAGAGGTCGCCGCCCAGGCGCACCTTGACCGCCGAAGCGAGGTCGGCGCCGCGCGAGGGCGAAATAAACGCCATGCCCATGACAGCCAGGATCAGCAGTCCAAGGCCCGCCGCTTGCCGTTTCCACGCCCAGATCGCCGAAAACAGGCGCTCACCCATGACCGTTCGCCAAAAAACAAAGCCGAACGATGCCTATGGGGCCGATCCCGTAGCGATTCCGTTAAGGCTGATGTGAGGTAACGGCCTCGCCCGCCGACGGGAACGCTTTTCTTTTGCAATGTCTTGTTGCAAAGTCCCCCCGCGCGTCGAAAGGCCAGTCCGTTACGACCAAAGATGCGCACGGCGTGCGGACCTAAGGTCCGGCGCGCCACCCTGATCGCGCTCCGCAGCGCGTCAAGAAACAAGCCCCAGGCGTGTCCTCGGATCCGGCTGGATTAAAACATCGTTCGCGCCCCCCGGCGCGAAGGGACAAACAATGGGCAGCGCCTTACCAGCATTTTCCTGGTTATGGACCGGCCGCGCGGCGATTGAAGCCAGCGCGAGCGCCGCACGCGTGCGCCCGCAATGCCGGCCCCCGAAGCATGGCTTCGGCGAGGGCCGCGGAGAAACCTGCAATGTCGAAAAGAATGTTGATCGACGCCTCCCACGCCGAAGAGACGCGTGTGGTGGTGGTCGACGGAAACCGGATCGAAGAGTTTGATTTCGAGAGCCGCGGAAAGAAACAGCTCCGCGGAAACATCTATCTGGCGAAAGTCACTCGCGTAGAACCCAGCCTCCAGGCCGCGTTCATCGAGTACGGAGGCAACCGCCACGGCTTCCTCGCCTTCAACGAAATCCACCCGGATTACTATCAGATCCCCCTGGCCGACCGCGAAGCCCTGCTGCGCGAGGAAGCCGAGGAAGAGGACGACCACCACGCCTCCGCCCATGACGGCGACGGCGAGGATGGCGGAGGCGACGACGAAGACGACGTGATGGGCGAGGAGTTGGCGCGCCGCCGCCGCCGCCTGATGCGCCGTTACAAGATTCAGGAAGTGATCAAGCGCCGGCAGATCATGCTGGTGCAGGTGGTCAAGGAAGAGCGCGGCAACAAGGGCGCGGCGCTCACCACCTATCTGTCGCTGGCTGGGCGCTATTGCGTGCTGATGCCCAACACGGCCCGCGGCGGCGGGGTCAGCCGCAAGATCACGTCAGCCGCCGACCGCAAGCGCCTAAAGACCATGACCCAGAGCCTCGAAACGCCCGAGGGCATGGGCCTGATCGTGCGCACCGCCGGGGCCAAGCGGACTAAGGCCGAGATCAAGCGCGACTACGAATATCTGATGCGTCTGTGGGAGAATATCCGCGAGAAGACCCTGCATTCGATCGCGCCGGCGCTGATCTACGAGGAGGAAGACCTCGTCAAGCGCGCCATCCGCGACATGTACGACAAGGAGCTCGAGGGCATCGTCGTCGAGGGCGAGGAAGGCTACCGCGAAGCCAAGGAATTTATGCGGATGCTGATGCCTTCGCAGGCCAAGAAGATCCAAGCCTATCGCGAGCCCACCCCGCTGTTCATCAAGGCCCGGGTCGAGGATTACCTCGCCCAGATTTACAATCCCGTCGTGCCGTTGAAATCGGGCGGCTATCTGGTGATCAACCAGACCGAGGCCCTGGTGGCGGTCGACGTCAACTCGGGCAAGGCCACGCGCGAGCGCAACATTGAGGCCACGGCCCTCAAGACCAACATGGAAGCGGCCGAGGAGGCCGCGCGCCAACTGCGTCTTCGGGACCTGGCCGGCCTGATCGTGATCGACTTCATCGACATGGACGAGGCCAAGAACAACCGGGCCGTCGAGAAGAAGCTCAAGGACTGCCTCAAAGACGACCGCGCCCGCATTCAGATGGGCAAGATCTCGGCCTTCGGCCTGATGGAAATCTCGCGCCAGCGCCGCCGTTCGGGCGTGCTGGAGGGCTCAACCCTGGTGTGTCCGCACTGTCAGGGCATGGGCCGGGTGCGCTCGGTCGAATCCAGCGCCCTGTCGATCCTGCGCGACGTCGAGATGGAGGCGGTGCGCCAAGGTCCCGGCCAAATCGTGCTGCGGGCCCCCACCGACGTGGCGCTCTATATCCTCAATGAAAAGCGCGCTTATCTGCTCCGCCTGGCCCAGGTCCAGGGGCTGCAGGTCGCGGTGCAGATCGACACGGCCATCGGCGCATCCGACCACCAGATCGAGCGTCTCACCACCCTGTCGGAGGAGGAGGCCCGGGCCTTCGCCCCGGTCATTCTGCCGCCGCCCAAGGTCGACGACTTCGACGACAACGATGTCGAGGACGAAGACGAGGAGGAAGACGTCGAAGCCGAGGATGCGGCGGAGGACGACGCCGAACTGACCGCCGACGACCACAGCGCGGTCGACGCCGAGGAAAACGAGGGCGATCGCTCCCATCCGCGCCATCACGACGACAGCGCCCGCGGCGGACGCCGGCGGCGGCGCCGGCGCGGTCGGCGCGGCGATGAGCACGAGGCGCCGCGCGTCGCCGACGCCGCGGCCGCCGACGCCCACGAAGACGAGGACGAAGACGACCACGTCGAGGGCGAGGACCAGAACAGCCGTCGCCGTCGTCGCCGGGGCCGACG
This sequence comes from Caulobacteraceae bacterium, assembly GCA_035524315.1. Lineage (GTDB taxonomy): Bacteria > Pseudomonadota > Alphaproteobacteria > Caulobacterales > Caulobacteraceae > BOG-938. Next base: position 23,471 of record DATKPD010000045.1, on the reverse strand, counting down.
CGGCGGTCGCCGCGCGCGCGAAGAGGTCCGCACGACCGATCCCTACGCCTGGATTCGCATCCGCGTGCCGCACGCCGACGGCGTCTACACCTGGTTCGACCCCTCGCTCGCGACCCAGGCGCCGCGCCCAGCGCCCGCCGACGCCGCGACTTATGGCGCCGCGCCTCGGGAGCCGATCGAGCCTCAGGCCGAGTCGCCGGCCGCTGTCCCGGTTCGCGCCGCAGCCGCGCCGGCGACCGAATCCTCCGACATCTGGGTGGAACTTCCGGCCGCCGAGCCCGCAAAAGCCCCCCGCGCCCGGCGCGGCCGCAGCCGCGCGCGCGGCGCGCGGGACGCCGAGGTCGCTGTCGACGCGGTGAGCGAGGCCGCCACGGAATCGCCCATAAGCGAAGCTATCGCTGCGGAGGTGTCCGAGGGCTCTCCGGTCGAGACGCCCGCCGCGGTCGAAAAGCCAGCGGCCAAGCCGCGCCGGTCGCGCAGCAAGGCGGCCGTGGCCGCGGCGGCCGAGCAGGCCGCCGTCGCGGCGCCCGAGCCGGAACCCGTGGCGGCGCCGGCCGCCCCGGAACTGGTCGTTGTGGCCTCCGCGCCGCCCGAACTGGAAGCGGCGATTGCGGCTCCGGTCGATGACCCGGCCGAAATTTCGACGCCGCCGGCTCAGCCCAAGCGGGGTTGGTGGCGCAGGTAAGCGGCGGGCGCGAACAGGCCATAAGAGTCTGGGCAGGATTTGGCGGGGTTAGATGTCGCGCTTCGGCGCGAAGCGAGCCAGGAGTGGACCCGACGATGAGCGCCCTCACCTCCGCCAAGGCCCGGGCCGGCCGGCCCCGCCGGCTGAGCCTTCTGGCGGCCGCGGTCCTGGTCGCCGCCGCGCCCAGCGTGGCCCGCGCCCAGGACATTCCCATCGTCCGCGACGCGGAGATCGAGGAAATCCTCAAGAAGGACGGCTACCCCATCTGGGAAGCCGCGGGTCTGGACGCCAAGAACATGCGCGTCATGCTGGTCGGCGACAAGGACATCAACGCCTTCACCGCTGGCGGCTTGGTGATCTACGTCAACACCGGCCTGATCGAGGCGGCCAAGAACCCCAACCAGTTGATCGGGGTGATCGCGCACGAGACCGGTCACATCTCAGGCGGCCACGTGGCGCGAGACATGGGCGGCAAGCCGGCCCTGGCCACCTATCTGCTGACTATGGGGCTGGGCATCCTGGCGGCGGCGGCGGGAGCGCCCGACGCGGCGGCCGGCCTGCTCTACAGCGCCGACTACTTCGCCACCCTGACCTACTTCGGCTATTCTCGCACTCAGGAAGCCTCCGCCGACCAGGCGGCCGCCACCTTCCTCGACAAGGCGCACATCTCGGGGCGCGGCCTGGTCGATTTCTTCGAAAACTTCCGCTACGAGGAAGTGTTCGCCGACGCGCGCAAGAACCGCTTCTTCTATGACCACCCCCTGAGCTCGGAGCGGATCGACGCGCTCAACAGCCGGGTGCAGAAGTCGGCCTATTACAACGAGGTCGATACTCCCGAAGCCCTGGCCGAGCACGCGGTGATGGTGGCCAAGCTCAAGGCGTTCATGAACGCGCCGCAGCAAACCTTTATCGACTACAAGGAAACCGACACCAGCTTCCCCGCTCGCTACGCCCGGGCTATCGCTTACTACCGCAATCTCGACACCGACAAGGCGCTCAAGCTGACCGACGCCCTGCTCGCGGATTATCCCAACGACCCCTATATGTGGGAGCTCAAGGGCCAGATTCTGTTCGAGGCCGGCCGGCCCAAGGAAGCCGAGCCCGCCCATGAGCGGTCGGTCGCGCTCAAGCCCGATTCAGCCCTGCTGCAATTCAACCTCGGCCAGACCCTGGTCGCCGAAGAGGATCCGCGAAAGGTTGGCGAAGCCATCGCCCATCTGCAGAAGGGACTGGACCTGGAGCACGACAACTCGCTCGGCTGGTGGCTGCTGGCCCAGGCCTATGACGCCAAGGGCGACGCGGGGCGGGCCCGGCTCGCCACCGCCGAGCAGAATTTCTGGTTGGGCCAGATGAAAGACGCGCGCGCCTTCGCGCTCCAGGCGCGCAATCTGCTGCCGCGCGATACGGCCGACTGGCGCCGCGCGACCGACATCGTCCTGACGTCCCAGCCCAGCGAAGGCGAACTGCAAAGCATGGCGCGGCAAGGCGGATAGACGTTCGATGAAGACCAAGACCTTCCCTCTGGCGCTCGCCGGCGCGGCGCTCGGGCTCGGGCTCGCCCTGTCAGGCTGCCAACGCGCCGCCGAGTCGGGCTTCGACCAGAAAATCCACGCCTATCTTCTCGCCCATCCCGATGTGGTCGAAGAGGCGTTGCAGAAGTCCCAGGACCTTAAGGCCGCCAAGGCCGACGCTGACGCCAGAGATGCGATCCGCGTGCGCATGGACCAACTCGAGCACGATCCGCGCGACTTCGTGGCCAACCCCGGCGGCAAGGTCACGGTGGTCGAGTTCTTCGACTACCGCTGCCCCTACTGCAAGGCCGCCCTGCCCGACCTGATGAGCCTGATCAACCAGGACAAGGATGTGCGCTTCGTATTCAAGGAGTTCCCGATCCTCGACAACGAGGGCAAGCCCGGCGTGTCCAAGCGGGCGGCGCTCGCGGCCATGGCCTCGCAGGGCTCCGGCAAATATCTGCAGATGCACAACGCCATGATGGGCACGCGCGCTCTGGACGATCCCGACATCGTGCGCGCCCTGCGCGACAATGGGATCGACCCCGCCACGGCCCTCAAAGACACGCCGCAGGCGGATAAAAGACTGGCCGACAACCTGTCGCTGGCCACGGCGGTCGGCGTCACCGGGACCCCCTCGTTCGAGGTGAACGGCAAGCTGGTGTCAGGGGCCGACATGGCCGCCCTCATCGCCGCGATCTCCGACGCCAAGAAGGCCAAGGGCTGAGGGCGCCTAGCCCTAGATCAGCCCCGCCAGGGGCGAGGACGGATCGGCGTACATCCGCCGCGGCATGCGGCCGGCCAGGTAGCCCTCGCGGCCGGCGATCACGGCGTGCTTCATCGCCGTGGCCATGCGCACCGGGTCCTTGGCTCCGGCGATGGCGCTGTTCATCAGCACCGCGTCGCAGCCCAACTCCATGGCCAGCACCGCGTCGGAAGGCGTTCCGACCCCCGCGTCGACCAGCACCGGCACCTGCGCCTGTTCGACGATCAGGCGCACGTTGACTTTGTTCTGGATGCCCAGGCCCGAACCGATCGGCGCCGCCGCCGGCATGATCGCCGCCGCGCCCGCCTCTTCCAGGCGCTTTGCGTAGACCACGTCGTCGGTGCAGTAGACCATCACCTGGAAGCCGTCGGCGACTAGCATCTTGAGCGCACGCAGGGTCTCTTCCATATCGGGATAGAGGTGGGCGGTGTTGGACAGCACCTCCAGCTTGACCAGGTCCCAGCCGCCAGCCTCGCGCGCCAGGCGCAGGGTGCGCACCGCGTCCTCGCCGGTGAAGCAGCCGGCGGTGTTGGGCAGATAGGTGAAGCGCTTCTGATCGAGGTAATCGACCAGCATCGGCTGGCTGGGATCGGACAGGTTCACCCGGCGCAGGGCGACGGTGACGATCTCGGCGCCGGAGGCCTCCGCCGCCGCCGCGTTGAGGGCATAGTCCTTGTACTTGCCCGTGCCTACGATCAGGCGCGAGCGGAAGGTGCGGCCCGCGACGGTCCAGGTGTCTTGCGCCGCCGCTTCGGCCTGGGGATGGTTAGGGGCGTTCACGTCAGCCGCCTCCGATGAAATGGACGATCTCGATCCGGTCGCCGTCGGCCAGAGGGGTCGCGTCATAGGCCGATCGCGGCACAATCTCCAGATTGCGCTCGACCGCGACCTTGCGCCGATCCAGGCCGAGCGCCGCCATCAGCCCCGCGACATCGCTCACGGAGTCCAACGCGCGCTCCTCGCCGTTGATCCAAAGCTTCATCCGTACTCCACATGCCCGGAAGGCCTTGAGCTTGTGACGCCGCGGCCCGAAAGATACAAGTCGCGCGAATCCCGAGGGGCGAGCATGACCAAACCGATCTACGTCCTGAACGGCCCAAACCTCAATATGCTGGGTCAACGCGAGCCGCACATCTACGGCTCCCAAACCCTGGACGACATCCGCGCCCTGGTCGAGGCGCGCGCGGGCGCCTTGGGCTTTGAGGTGGTGTTCCGCCAGTCCAATCGGGAGGGCGAACTGGTCGACTGGGTGCAGGAGGCGCATAGGGCGGCCTCGGCGGTGGTGATCAATCCGGCGGGCTATGGCCATACCTCCGTCGCCTTGCTCGACGCGCTCAAGCTGCTGTCGATCCCGGTGGTGGAATGCCACCTGTCTAACCCCGCCGCGCGCGAGGATTTCCGGCACAAGAGCTATGTGTCGTTCGCCGCCAAGGGCCTTGTGTCGGGTTTCGGGGCCAAGAGCTATGAATTGGCGATCGAGGCGGCCGCGCATCTGGCTAGACTTGACGCCTGAGTTCCGCGCACGGAGCGCGCGCCCGTGAAGCCGTTCAACGTCCAGGACCTGCTCGACTGCTACGAACGGGGCGTGTTCCCGATGGCGGACGCGCGCGAGGACGACAAGATCTTCCTGATCGATCCGGCGCTCAGGGGCGTCCTCCCGCTGGACGGCTTCCATGTGCCCCGGCGGCTGGCGCGAACGGTGCGCAGCGAGTTGTATCAGGTGCGCATCGACACGGCGTTCGACCAGGTGGTCGAGAACTGCGCCGCCGCCCGCCCCGGCCGCGCCGACACTTGGATCAACCGCCCGATACAGGACCTGTATCGCCAGCTGTTCATTCTCGGCTACGGCCACAGCGTGGAATGCTGGCTGGGACAGCGGCTGGTCGGCGGCCTCTACGGCGTGGCGCTGGGCGGCGCCTTCTTCGGCGAGAGCATGTTCTCGCTCGAGCGCGACGCCTCCAAGGTGGCCCTGGTCCATCTGGCCGCGCGGCTGAAGCTGGGACAGTTCACCCTGCTGGACACCCAGTTTCTCACCGAGCACCTGTCGCAGTTCGGGGCCATGGAGATTCCCCGCGCCCAGTACAAGCGCCGGCTGAACGCCGCTTTGGAGCGCCAGGGCGACTTCTATCTGGCGCCCGCTTACGAGCCGGGCGAAGCGGTCTTACAGGCGATCAGCCAGGCGTCGTAGACCGGGTGCTGGAAGGGGTGCACGCCCGGGGCGTTGGAGAACATCCAGCCCTTGAACAATTGCATGGCCGGCGGCGCCGATTGCCCGGGCACCGGCTTAGGCTGGAAGTCGATTTCCAGGTGGGCGAAGGCGCCGGCCGGCGTCTCGTCCGACGCGCTGTCCTCGCAGGCGTGGACGGTGAACACCAGGTCCTTGTAGCGCACCGGCTGGTTGACGTCGGCCTCGAAGCGCAGGGTTTCGGCCGTGACCTTATCGAGCGCCTGAACGATGGCGGCGTTGCGCTTCGTGCGGGTGGGCGGCGGAGGGGGCGCGGCGCGGACGGCGGGCTGATCGGACTCGGCGTCGTCGCTCGCCTCCGGCGCCGCGGGGGGCGGCGGCTTGGCGGCCGCGGGATGGGCAGGCTGGGTTTGCAGCAACTGGCCGATCGGGTCGCCTTGCGCTGCGGCGGGGGTCTGGGCCGCCGCCGCGCCGGCCAGGATCGCCGCCGCGCCCAGGCTCAGCGAAAGCCTCAACCCAGAGCGCAGGACGCTCATGGGGGCGCTTACGGCTTCCAGGCCTGATAGTCGCCCGTCGCGGACGGACGCTCGCCGCCCCGCGCGATCGAGCCGGGCGGACGCCAGGCGTTGATGGTGCCCGTCAGGTTGGGGGTGTGGCCCTTTTCCCAGGACTTGATCTTGAACGGCTCGACCGTGGGCGGCTCGTCGAAGGTATAGTGCATCCAGCCGTGCCAATCGGGCGGAATCTTGGAGGCTTCGGCATAGCCCTTGTAAACCACGTAGCGGCGCTTGCGGGTGTCGTAGCTGTCCTTGTTGGTGCGGGCCTCGTAGTAGCGGTTGCCGAACTCGTCCTCGCCGACGAACGCGCTGGTCTTTTTGATGGTGAACCAGGCGCCGATGGTTGCGCCGTTCCACCAGGTGAAGATCGCTTTCAGCACCGACATTTACCGCCTTCGGACATCACAGATTCGGCCGGACCGCCCCAGCCTGGAAGCGGCGCGACTATAGGGGCGCCGCTGTGGCCCGTCCAGCCGCGCTTTCCCGCCAGCAACCGCCGCGCAAACGCAAGATATTGTGGATAGGCGGCGGCAAAGCCCAACATCTATTTGAACTGAACGGGCGGGCCGCATAGCCTTGGCGCAGATGCGATCGTCGGATCGGCGGGAGACAAGCATGCGCTGGGAAAAACGCGAGCACATCGACCTGCCGGACTTGGCCGTGCGCCGCATCGAGCGCGCCGACCGGATCGAGGACGTGCTGGCCCCGCGTGACTGGACCTCGGCGCGCGTCGAGGCCTGGGCCGATTGGGCGCAAACCCTCAGGGGCGACTTTCCCGCCCTCGACCTGCCCGAGGCGCTCAGTCCCGACGCGCCCTACGATCCCCTGCTGGCCGAGGGGCCAGACCGCTACGCCCGCCGCGCCGCCGCATGGGGCCTGCATTTGGGCGTGTTCGACCGCGCCGCGGACGCCGCGACGTTCAGCGCGGCGCTGTTCGCCAGCATCGCGCGAGGCGAGGCCGCCCCAGCCCTGACGCCCGCCATTGGCCTGCCTGCCGCCTTCGCCCCCCCGGCCTCGGTCTCGGGCCTGGCGCGGCTGGACGATCTGTCGTTCGGACCGGCCCTGGGCGCCAAGGTCGGCGCCCTGCGCGCCGCCCAGGCCGCCGAGGCCGGCGCCAGACTGCTGGCCGAGCGGCTGGAGGCGGTGATGGCCGCCGTGCAGCGCTGCTCGGGCGATCCGGGCGCCTGTTCGGACCCAGCGCGCAATCTCGCCCTTCTGCGCGCCGCCCGCGCGGCGATCCAGGCCGGCGCCGACGACGCCCTGGTGGCCAAGGCCATCGGCCTGGCGCGCGCCGGTCAGACGGACTGGACCGCTGACGGCGCCCAGCCCAGGCCCACGGCGCCGCTGGTGGTGCTCGCGCCGCGCGATCTGGTCGCCACCAATTGTCCCCAAGCCGCCGAGACCGCCCTGGCGGCGTGGGAAGGCGCGCCCGTGGCCCTCGCCTTCACCCTGGCGGACGCCGAGGCGCTCGACCGATCCCCGGCGGCGCCGCGCGCAGCGCTCGATCTGGGCCGCCTGACCGGCAAGGACGGCGCCCTTGATCTGGAGGCCCTGACCGAAACCGCGCGGCTGTGGGTCACGGCGCTGGAGATCGAGACCAGCGCCGGGGCTTGCGCCGACGTCGCCCTCGCCGCCCGCCGTCACGCCTATCGCCCCCTGGCCCTGACCTTCGCCGGCTTGGGCGACTGGCTAGCCGCCCAGGGGCTGGCCTATAATTCGGAGCAGGGCCGCACCGCGGCGCGGGGCGCCTTCGCCGTTCTTGCCGGCGCCTGCGCCCTCGCCTCGGCCGACCTGGCCCAAGCGCTCGGGGCCTATCCCGAATTCGCCGCCGACCGCACAGAACGGCTGGCGGCGCTCAAGGCCCAGTCTGAACGGGCCAAGAGCGGTCCCGCCCACGCCCTGTTCGTCCAGGCGCGCCAAGCGGCGACCCGGTCGGGCCTGCGCCACGCCCAGACCACGGCGCTTTTCGACGACCCTGAACTCAGCCTCAGGCTGGGAGGCGCGCCGGTCGGTCCCCTGCCCTGGGCCGGGCCGCTGGCCCTGGCGGAATTGGACGACGACATCCTCGCCCCGCACCTGTCGCGCGCCGCCGCCGCCGGCCTGGCGCGCCTCGGCGCCGACATCCGCGCCGCCGAACGGCGCCTGCTGGGCGAAGCCAGCCTGAGGGACGCGCCGGGCGTCGACCACAAGGCGCTGGAGGCGCGCGGCTTCACCGAACATGAGATCGGCCTAGCCGAGCAAGCCCTGCCGATCGTGCGCGACTTGCGGGCCGCCTTCGCTCCGGCCGTGATCGGCGCGGGCTTCGTAGGCGACGTGCTGGGCGCCTCCACCGACGACCTGGCCGATCCGGATCTTGACGTCTTGGCCCTAGCCGGCTTCACCGCCGACCAGATCGCCGCGGCTCAGGTCCACGCCTGCGGCGCCGGCGATCTGGCCGATTTCGACCTGCTGAGTGACGATCAGCGCGCGCCGTTCCTCACCGCGGCCGAACTGGAACCCGGCGCCCTGATGGCGATGCTGGCCGCGGTCGAGCCGTTCAGCGACGCGCCGGGACAGGTCGCCCTGCCGCTAGCCTTCGCCGACCAGCCCGCCGACGCGGCGCGGCTTCAGGCGGCGGCGGCCCGCGCGGGACTGCGCGCTGTGCGCCTGGAGCGCGCCCCCGCTCCGGCCGGCTTCAGCCTGAACCTGCCCGTTGTCGAAGACGAGGCGCCCCGCCGCCCCGCCGCTCCCCTCGTCGCCGAGCGCGTGGTGGAGAAGGTGGTCGAGCGCCAGCGCACACGCCGAAAGCTGCCCGACCGCCGCAAGGGCTATATCCAGAAGGCGGCCGTGGGCGGCCACAAGGTCTATCTGCACACCGGCGAATACGACGACGGCGAATTGGGCGAAATCTTCCTCGACATGCACAAGGAGGGCGCTGCCTTCCGCAGCCTGATGAACAACTTCGCCATCGCCATCTCGATCGGCCTGCAGTACGGCGTGCCGCTCGACGAGTTCGTGGACGCCTATGTTTACACCCGCTTCGAGCCGGCCGGCCCGGTGACCGGCAACGACTCGATCCGCTCGGCCACCTCGATCCTCGACTACATCTTCCGCGAACTGGGCGTGTCCTATCTGGACCGCCAGGATCTGGCCAACGCCGACCCGGCCGAGTTCAACGCCGACGGCCTGGGCGACGGCAAACGGGCGTTGGACGGCGAGGACGACGGTGAAGAGGCCCTCCAGCCGGCGTCCAAGTTCATCTCCAAGGGCTTCGCGCGCGGCTCGGCGCCCGACAACCTGCTGTTCTTGCCTGTCGGCGGCCGCAAGGGCGCGCCGAGCGCCGGTCCGGACGAACGGTCCGAGGTCTGCCCCAGCTGCGGCGGTCTGACCATGACCCACGATGGCCGGTCCCTGGTGTGCACGACATGCGGCGAGACCAAGGCCGGGTCGGCCTAGCGGCTAAGGCGAAGCCTGGGTTCCCGCGCGTTGGGGGCGGCCGGCCCTGCCCCGCTCTAGCTCAGGCGCTGCTGCGCCAGCCGGCCATCGACCAGGCTGAACACCCGGTCCATGTGCCGCGCCAGATCCATGTTGTGGGTCGCGATCAGGGCCGCCACCCCATGCGAGCGGCATAACTGATGCAGATTGTCGAACACCGCCCCGGAGGTTTGCGGATCCAGGTTGCCGGTCGGCTCGTCGGCCATGACGATCAGCGGCTCATTGGCCAGGGCGCGGGCGAAAGCCACGCGCTGCTGCTCGCCGCCCGACAATTGCGCAGGCTGGTGGGCCAGGCGCTGGCCGAGGCCCAGTTGCTCCAACAACGTCTGAGCGCGCGCGCGGGCCTGGGCGCGAGACTTGCCTGCGATCCGCAGAGGCAAGGCCACGTTGTCCAGCGCCGAGAATTCGGGAAGCAGATGGTGGAACTGATAGACGAAGCCGATCTGGTTCAGGCGCACGCGCGTGCGGGCCGTCTCGTTCAGCTTGCCGCAGTCTCGCCCGTCGATGGCGATCAGTCCGGCGTCGGGCTTTTCCAGCAGGCCCGCAGCGTGAAGCAGCGACGACTTGCCCGACCCGGACGGCCCGATCAGCCCGACCAGTTCGCCCGGATAGACATCCAGATCCACGCCGCGCAGCACCTCGAGCGTGCGCTCGCCGGAGGGATAGGCGCGCCTCAGTCCGCGCAGGGACAGGACCGGGTCACTCATAACGCAGCGCCTCCACCGGATCGAGGCGCGAGGCCCGCCAGGCCGGCGGCAGAGTGGCCAGGAACGACATGGCCAGGGACAACAGGGTGATGAACGCCACTTCCGACCAGTCGATCTTGGCCGGGATGTGGGCCAGGAAATAGACGTCGGCGTTGAACACGTCCGCGCCGGTGACCCATTCGACGAACTTCTGGATCGGCTCGATGAAGGTGCAGAACAGCACCCCGAGGACCAATCCCGCCACCGTGCCGAGCGCGCCGACCGTGGCCCCGGCCAGGAAGAAGATGCGCAGCACCGCGCCGCGACTGGCGCCCATGGTGCGCAGGATGGCGATGTCGCGCCCTTTGTTCTTCACCAGCATGACCAGGCCCGAGATGATGTTGGCCGCGGCGATGGCCACGATCAGAAGCAGGATCAGGCGCATGGTGTTGCGCTCGACCTGCAGGGCGTTGAAGAAGCTCTGGTTCTTGTCGCGCCAGTCGGTGACCGCCGAGCCGGGGCCCGCGGCCTGGGCGATCAGGGGCTTGATCGCGGCGATCTTGTCCGGATCGTCGAGCATGATCTCGATCACGTCCACGCTCTGGTCGCGGCCGAAGAACAGCTGGGCCTGGGGCAAGGGCATGTAGATGAAGGTCTGGTCGTATTCCGACATGCCCACACTGAAAATGCCGCCAACCGTGTAGGTCTTCTTCTGGGCGGAGACCGAGCCGAAAGCGGTCGAGGCGCCGTTGGGCGACACCAGCGTCACCGGATCGCCGACCTGCACGCCCAACTGGTCGGCCAGCCGGTCGCCCAGCAGGACGAGGTTGCCGCCGTAATCGCCTGATCCGAAACCGTCCAGCGAGCCGTGCTTGAGATTACCCGATACGATCCTGGTCGCCTTCAGGTCCGACAGGCCGATGCCGCGCACCACCGCCCCGGTGACGTTGTTGGGGCCCTGAGCCAAGGCCTCGGCCTCGACCATCGGCGTGGCCTGAACCACGCCCGGCACCTTCCGGATCGCATCGAGCGCCTTCTGACGCGTCAGGGGATCGTCCAGCAGCGGGCCGCCGACATAGGCGTGGCCGTTGAACCCCAGGATGCGGCCCAGAAGCTCGCTGCGGAAGCCGTTCATCACCGACATGACGATGATCAGCACCGCCACCGCCAGCATGATGCCGACGAAGGAGATGATCGAGATGATCGCCACGCCGCCGTCCTTGCGCTTGGCGCGCAGATAGCGGCCGGCGATCGCGCGCTCCCAGCCGCTGAACGGGCCGGCGGCGGACGGGCTCAATAGGCGCGTCCGATCAGGATCTCTTCCACCCCGGGCTCGCCCGTGAAGATGCATGGACCGAACGTCGCCGGCTGATCCATCGGCGCGTTGCGGATGGTGAGCTTCTGCGCCTTCAGGCGCTGCACCACCTGCTCCAGGGCCTCGCCGGTGGGCCGCGACCAGGGCGCCCGGACCCAACCCTTGAAGGCCAAGGTCTCTTCGTCGTCGTCCGACGCGGCCCCGAAATAGTCGCTGAGCGCCGCGTAGGTGGCAATGTCGCGGCGGATGTTGGCGTCCAGCAGGGCCTTGGCCTGGTCGAACAGCGACTGCTGGATCTCGGCCAGCAAGGCAGGGACGCGGGCGACGAAGTCGTCGCGGCCCAGGGCCTGGCTCTTGACCTTGTCGCCATCGCGCAGGTCGTCGCGGCGCATGAAGGATATCTGTCCGGCGGCGACATCGCGCGCGCCCAGTTCGACGATGATCGGCGCGCCCTTGCGCACCCAGTTCCAGCGCTTCTCCGCCGAACGCTGCGCCTTGACGTCGAGGATGGCGCGCACGGGTTCGCCCAGCGCCGCGACGCCCTCCAGCGCTTCGACCAGGGCCTTGCCGAACGCCAGCACCTCGGCGTCCTCGGGCTTGTCGCGCAGCATGGGCACGATCACCACTTGGCGCGGCGCGATGGCCGGCGGCAGGCGCAGACCGTCGTCGTCGCCATGCACCATGATGATCGCGCCGATCATACGGGTGGAGGTGCCCCACGACGAGGTGTGGCAGAACTCCAATTCGCCGGTCTCGCCCTGGAAGCGGATATTCTGGGCCCGCGCGAAACTGGTTCCCAGATAATGCGAGGTGCCGGCCTGCAGCGCCTTGCCGTCCTGCATCATCGCTTCGATGGAGAAGGTGTTGTCGGCGCCCGGAAAGCGCTCGTTCTCGGGCTTCTCGCCGGCGATCACCGGCACGGCCAGCACGGTCTCGGCGAAGGCGCGGTACATTTCCAGGGCCTCGAGCGTGGAGGCCAGCGCGTCCTCACGGTCGGCGTGGGCCGTATGGCCCTCCTGCCAGAGGAATTCGGACGTGCGCAGGAACAGCCGCGTGCGCATCTCCCATCGCACGACGTTGGCCCACTGGTTGATCTTCAGGGGCAGGTCGCGGTGGCTCTTGATCCAGCGGGAAAAGGCGTCGCCGATGATGGTCTCGGAGGTCGGCCGCACGATCAGCGGCTCTTCCAGCTTGGCGTCGGGATCGGGCTGCAGCTTGCCGTCGATAGCCTTCAGCCGGTGATGGGTGACCACCGCCATTTCCTTGGCGAAGCCTTCGACGTGCTCGGCCTCCTTGGCGAAGAAGCTCAGCGGGATGAACAGGGGGAAGTAGCAGTTCTCCACGCCCATCGCCTTGATGCGGCGGTCCATGGTCTGCTGGATGCGTTCCCACACCCCGTAGCCCCACGGCTTCATGATCATGCAGCCGCGTACGGGCGATAGCTCCGCCATGTCGCCTTCGCGGACGATGGCCTGGTACCAGCTGGGGAAGGTCAGGGCGGCGCCGGTGATTCGGCTGACGGAAAGCGCGCGTTGCATGGCGTTTGTTTAGCCGCCCGCGCGCCGTCGTGAAAGGCGGTGTCGCATCTAGGCGGCTGGATAGGTTCCGGCGACCTCCGTCAGGTCGGCAGCTTGATCAGGTGGAAAAACCACACGGCCCAGCCGATGGCGTAGACGATCAGCGAGACCCAGGTTGTGGTGAAGACCTTGCGCAACAGTTTCGGATCGACCGGCGCGCCCGGATCGCCGCCATCCTTCACCTCGATGCCGGCCTCGGCATAGGTGGTGGTGCCCAGCGGCAGGATGGCGAACAGCACCGTCCACCACACGATCAGATAAATGGCGAAGAAGGTGAAGAGGGACGAAAGGCTCATGACCGTTGCATAGCATGCGGCGCGCGGGTCGCGAACCGTCCGCCGTCCCGCTCATCCCGGCGCGCGCCGGACTGAGCGGATCCGGTTCAGACCCTCAGCACCGTCGCCTCGACGATCGGGCGGCGCTCCCATAGGCGGTAGCAGGCTTTCTTGACCGCGCGGGCGATGGCGGTCTCGATCGCCTCGTCGTCCTGACGCGCCTCGCGGTCCAGCCCCTTGAGCGCATTCTCGGCGGCGTCGGCCAGCTGTTCGAGCGCGTCCTCCAGGGGATTATGCTCGTCGCCGGGCATGCCGATCGAACTGACCGAGGGGCCGGACGCCACGCGGCCCTTGCTGTCCATGGCCAGGCATACGTGCAGCACCCCGTTGTGCGCTGCGTGACGGCGCTCGCGCAGCGCCTCGCCGTTCTCCTGGGTGAGGATGCCGCCGTCGAGGAACAGCCGTCCCGCCGGCGTCTCATCGATCACCTCGGCGCGGCCGGGGGCCAAGCGCACCATGTCGCCGTTGCGCGGCGCGATCGCTTGAGGGATCTGCAGGTCCAGTGCGAAGTTGCAATGCTCGAGCAGGTGTCGTCGCTCGCCGTGGGTGGGCACGGCGATGCTCGGCCGCGCCCAGCGATACATATCGGCCAATTCCTCGCGGCAGGGGTGGCCCGACACGTGAATGCCTGGATGGTCGCGGTCGGTGTAGAGGCGCACGCCCCGGTCGGCCAATTTGTTCTGCAGGTTGCGGATGGCGATTTCGTTGCCGGGAATGACTCGCGAGGAGAACACCACGCAGTCGCCCTGACCCAGGCTGATGTGCGGATGGTTGCCCTCGGCGATGCGCGACAGGGCCGCGCGCGGCTCGCCCTGGCTGCCCGTGCACAGAAGCATCAGTTTGTCGGCCGGCACGCTCTTGGCCTGGCTTTCGTCGATCAGGGGCGCGATGTCGGCCAGGAAGCCGACCGAGCGGGCCGCGGCCGCCATGCGGTGCATCGAGCGGCCGACCAGGCACACCTTGCGCCCATTGGCCTGGCCCGCGCGGATGGCGGTGTCCATGCGCGCGACGTTGGAGGCGAAGCAGGCGACGGCGATCTTGCCCTTCAGCGTGCCGATCAGGCGGTTCATGGCCACCCGCACGTCGGCTTCGGAGCCCGCGCGGCCATCGACGAACACATTGGTGGAGTCGCACACCATCGCCAGCACGCCCTCGTCGCCCAGGCGCTGAATCGCGGCCACGTCGGTCGGGGCGCCCAGTTGCGGATCGGGGTCGATCTTCCAGTCGCCGGTGTGCAGGATCACGCCGAGCGGCGTGGTGATGGCCAGGCCATTCGGCTCGGGAATCGAGTGGGTGATGGTGATCAGGTCGATCGCGAACGGCCCCAGTTCAACCCGGCCGCCCAGCGGCACCTCGTTGATCGGCACGGCGCTTTCCAGGTCCTGGTCGCGCAGCTTCTCGCGGATGAGGAAGGCGGTGAACGGCGTGGCGTAAAGCTGGGCCTTCAGTCGCGGCCACAGCCAGGCGATGGCGCCGATGTGGTCCTCGTGCGCGTGTGTTAGAACGATGCCGAGGATGTCCTTGGCGTGATGCTCGATGAAGGTCGGATCGGGCATGATGATCTCGACGCCCGGCGTGGTCGGGTCGCCGAACGTCACCCCGACATCGACGATGATCCATTTGCGGGCGTGCGGCGGGCCGTAGCCGTAGCAATTGAAGTTCATGCCGATCTCGTTTGAGCCTCCGAGCGGGAGGAACACGAGTTCGTCGTCAGGTGCGGGACGTTTCATTCAGGCCGTTTCATTCAGGGCCGTCCGCTCAGGCGGAGGCGGCGTTGCGGCGCCAGACTTCGAGCAGGCCGCGGAGGGTGAGATCCCGGTCGACGACGTCGATCCGGTCGGTAGCGCCATCGAACAGGGAAGCGATCCCGCCGGTGGCGACGACAGTCATGGGCTTGCCGTACTCGGCCCGGATGCGATCCACCAGACCTTCGATCAGGCCTATATAGCCCCAATAGACGCCCGATTGCATCGCCCCGACCGTGCCCGTGCCGATCACCTTGTCGGGTTTCTGGATCGCCACCCGCGGCAAGCGCGCCGCGGCGGCGTGCAGGGCCTCCATCGACAGATTGATGCCGGGCGCGATGACCCCGCCCTCAAAGGCCCCGTCGGACCCCACGATGTCGAAATTGGTGGCTGTGCCGGAGTCGACGATGATCAGCGGGCCGCCGTGGGCGACATAGCCGCCGACGGCGTTGACCAGGCGGTCGGCCCCCGCTTCGGCCGGGTTGGCGATGCGCACCTCGATGCCCAGTTCGGCGTTCTCGCCGATCACCAGAGGCTCGGCGTGCAGATAGCGCCGCGACAGGTTGCGCAAGTTGAACAGGGCCTGCGGCACCACGGTGGAAATGATGCAGCGGTCCAGGTCGGTCAGCCTGAGCGACTGCAGCGCCAGAAGCTGGCTCAGCCACACGGCGTATTCGTCGGCGGTGCGCGCCGAATAGGTGGCCGTGCGCCATTGCGCCAGCCACGCCTGGCCGTCGTGCACGGCGAAAAGGGTGTTGGTGTTGCCTTGTTCGATGGCGAGCAGCATTAGAGCGTTCCGAAGAAGACATCGCCGGCGGTGATGCGCCGGGCCTCGCCGCTCGGCAGGCGTAACAGCAGCGCGCCGTCCGCGTCGAGCCCTTCGGCGCGGCCGCGCACCGTCTCGGACGGCAGGCGCGCCTCGCAGGCCCCGCCCACGCCTGCCGCGCGCGCAGTCCACGCCCGCCGGATCGGCTCGAACCCCTGTTCCAGCCACACCGTCAGGTGATCGGCGAACGTTTGGGCCAGGCGCGTCATGGCCGCCTCAGGTTTCGGCGCAGGCCCGTGCGCGGCCAGGGCCGTGGCCGGCCGCTCGACAGCTTCTGGCGCGTTGGCGAGGTTCACCCCGACTCCGATTGCCAGCCACAGGCCTCCAGCCGGCGCCGGACCGGACTCGATCAGCACCCCGGCCAGCTTGCGTCCAACGATCAGCACGTCATTGGGCCATTTGAACGCCGCCTTGGCCTGGGGCGCGTAGCTGTCGGCCAAATCCCCCACCGCCAGGGCGGCGACATAGGCCAGCTGCGCGACCTCGGCCGGCGGCCTGTCCAGGGTCAGCATCAGGGTGGCGGTCAGGTTGCCCTGCCCGCCGTCCCATGCGCGTCCACGCCGGCCGCGCCCCGAAGTCTGGCGAAGAGCCATCAGCCACACCGGACCGATCTCCCCCGCCTCGGCGCGACGCTTGGCCTCGGCGTTGGTCGAGTCCAGCTCGGCGAAGACGCGGATGGGCGCCGGCGTGGAAATCTAGCGGGTTCCGAGCGACGCCGCCGCCAGGGTGGCGGCCGGGTCCAGGAAGGCCAGCGCGATCAGAACCACCGGGAACGAGAACAGGGCGGCGGCGTAGGCCACGGCCTTGGCGTCGAGCGGGGCGACATCGACCGCCCCGGCGGGCGGATCGAACCACATGGTCTTGACCAGGCGCAGATAATAGAACGCCGCCACCACGCTCAGCACCAGGCCGGCCACGGCGATCGGCCATTCGCCGGCGTTCAGCGCCGCCTTGAACACATAGAACTTGCCCCAGAAGCCGCTGAACGGCGGCAGGCCCAGGAACGAGAACGACAGCGCGGTCATCACCACCGCCAGACCCGGGCGCTCGCGCACCAGGCCCGACAAGTCGGCGAAGGTCTCCATCGGGCGGCCCGCGCGCTGCAGGGCGACGAGGCAGGCGAGGAAGCCGATCACGTCAACCATGTACAGCACCATGAACACCAGCATGGACTGCACGCCCTGGCGGTCGGCCGCCGACAGGCCGATGAGGGCATAGCCGATGCTGGCGATCGAGGAATAGGCGATCAGGCGCTTGAGGTTCTGCTGACGCAGGCCCGCGAAGGCGCCCCACATCACCGAGATGAAGGCCAACACCACGATCACCTGGCGCCATTGCTCGCTCGCGCCGCCAAACCCGTTCATCAGCACGCGGGCGAGCAGCACCATGGCCGCCATCTTGGGCGCCGTGGCGATGAAGGCGACGATCGCGGTCGGCGCGCCTTCGTAGACGTCCGGGGTCCACATGTGGAACGGCGCGGCCGAGATCTTGAACGCCAGGCCGGCGATCAGGAACACCAGCCCGAACAGCACGCCGGTGGTGGTGCCGCTGGCCGAGGCCTGGGCGATCACGTCAAAACGCATCGAGCCGGCGAAGCCGTAGATCAGGCTGGCGCCATACAGCAGCAGGCCCGACGACAGGGCGCCCAGCACGAAGTACTTCAGGCCCGCCTCGGACGAGCGGGCGTCATCGCGGCGGAACGCGGCCAGGACGTACAGCGCCAGCGAATGCAGCTCGATGCCGATATAGAGCGAGATCAGGTCGCCGGCTGAGGCCATCATACCCATCCCCAGCGCCGCGAGCACGATCAGGATCGGGAACTCGAACTGGGCGGACTCGAGACGCGACAGCCAGCGGTCGCCCAGAAGGACGCACAGGGCCGAGACGCCATAGATGGCCACCTTGGCGTAGGCGGCGATCCCGTCGGCGATATAGGCGCCGGCGAAGGCCGCGCCATTGGGCCCGACGACGGCCAGGGCGGCGGCCACGATCAGGGCGAAGCCCGCGCCGAGCGAGATGCCGGAATTGTTCTTGGGCCTGAAGGCGCCGATCACCAAGAGGAGGATCGCCGCGACGGCCAGGAATTCTTCAGGAAGGGCGAGTTGAAGGGCCCCGGTGAGGTTCATACTTTTGCGCTCCTCAGCCGCCGACGGCGGCCCGGTAGGCCGTGACCAGATGGTCGACCGAGGCCTGGGTAAGGTTCAGGATGAGACCGGGCTGAACGCCCAGGATGAGAGTGCCGACGATCAGGGGGGCGAAGATCAGCACCTCGCGCGATTCCAGATCGGTGATGCCCATGAGCTTGGGATTGGTCATCTCGCCGAACACCACGCGCCGATAGAGCGTCAGGGCGTAGACGGCCGAGAGGATCACCCCCGTGGCCGACAGCAGAGCCGTCCAGGTCGAGGCGCCGTAGGTCCCGGTCATGGTCAGGATTTCGCCGACGAAGCCGGAGGTGCCCGGCAGGCCGACGTTGCCCATGGTGAACAGCATGAACACCGCCGCGTACCACGGCATGCGATTGACCAGGCCGCCATAGAAGGCGATCTCGCGGGTGTGCATGCGGTCGTAGACCACGCCGACGCAGAGGAACAGCGCGCCCGAGATCACCCCGTGGCTGAGCATCTGGTACATGGCGCCCTGCACGCCCTGGGCGTTGCCGGCGAAGATGCCCATGGTCACGAAGCCCATGTGGGCCACCGACGAATAGGCGATCAGCTTCTTGATATCGACCTGCCGGAAGGCGACCAGCGAGGTGTAGATGATCGCCACCACCGACAGGGTGAACACCAGCGGCGTGAAATACAGCGAGGCGTCAGGGAACATCGGCAGGCAGAAGCGCAGGAAGCCGTAGCCGCCGAGCTTCAGGAGAATGCCCGCCAGGATCACCGAGCCCGCCGTCGGCGCTTCCACGTGGGCGTCCGGCAACCAGGTGTGCACCGGCCACATCGGCATCTTGACCGCGAAGGAGGCGAAGAACGCCAGCCACAGCCATATCTGCGCGCCGGGCGCGAACTTGTAGGCCATCAGCTCGGGGATCGAGGAGGTGTGCGCGGTGGTGATCATCCACAGGATCGCAGCCAGCATCAGCACCGAGCCGAGCAAGGTGTAGAGGAAGAACTTGAACGCCGCGTACACCCGGCGCTGGCCGCCCCAGATGCCGATGATCAGGAACATCGGCAGCAGGCCGCCCTCGAAGAAGATGTAGAACAGGATCAGGTCGAGCGCGCAGAACACGCCGATGACCAGCGTCTCCAGGATCAGGAAGGCGATCAGGTACTCCAGCACCCGCTTCTCGATCGATTTCCACGAGGCGAGAATGCACAGGGGCAGCAGGAACGCGGTCAGCAGGACGAACAGCACCGAGATGCCGTCCACGCCCATGCTGTAGCGCAGGCCCGCGAACCAGGTGACCGTTTCGACGAACTGGAATCCGGGGTTCAGCGGATCGAACCGGGCCGTGAGCAGGATCGACAGCGCCAGGGTGGCCAGGGTGGTCGCCAGGGCGATCCACTTGGCGCCGTTCTCCAGCTTGGCCTGGTCGGCTTTGCCGCCGAGCGCGTGGAGCACCAGGATGGCGACCACCCCGATCAGCGGGAAGAAGGTCGTAAGGCTAAGGATGCCGGTCATGGATTATCTCCTCAGCCCCAGGCCCACAGGGCCAGGCTGAGCAGGCCAGCAACCCCGATCAGCATGACGAACGCATAGTGGTAGACGTAGCCGCTCTGGACCTTGCTGGCGCTCTTGCCGACCGCCGCCGAGGCCGAGGCCACGCCGTCCGGCCCAAAGCGGTCGATGATCCCCTGGTCCCCGCCCTTCCAGAACAGGTCGCCCAGCCCCTTGGCCCCGCGCACGAACACGAAGTCGTAGAGCTCGTCGAAATACCACTTGTTGTAGAGGAACGACCACAGCGGGCCCTTGCGCGCGGCGATCGCGGCCCCCAGGCCCTCCTTGGCGATATAGACGTACCAGGCGGCGACGAAGCCGATGGCGGTGACGGTCAAGGGCGCCCACACCACCCACTCAGGAATGTCCTTCAGGTGGTCAAGTACGGTGTTGGACGGCAGGGTGAAGATGGCCCCGCGCCAGAAGTCGGCCCGGTCGGCGCCGACGAACTTCTCGTCGAACACATAGCCGGCGAAGATCGCGCCCACCGCCAGCAGCAGCAGCGGAACGATCACGATCCACGGGCTTTCGTGCGGGACGTGGTCGTGGCCATGCCCGTGATCGTCGTGCCCATGTGCGTCGTGCCCATGCGCGTCGTGCCCATGTGCGTCGTGGGCGTGCGCGTCGTGGGCGTGGTCGTCATGACCATCGGCGGGCTCGACCGACGGAACGATATCGCCGGCGTGCGGGTGGTCGTCGACCAGCACGGGCGTCTCGTGCCCTGCCCCATGGCCCCACTTGGCGTGGCCGTGGAAGGTCATGAAGATCAGGCGCCACGAATAGAACGAGGTCAGGCCCGCGGCGAACACCCCGACCACGAAGGCGAACCCCGCCAGGGGCGTGGTCCTGGACGCCACGAACGCCGAGTCGATGATCGCGTCCTTGGAGTAGAAGCCGGCGAAGCCCAGATCCAGGTGCGGGATGCCCACGCCGGTGATGGCGATGGTGCCGATCAGCATCACGGCATAGGTGATGGGCATCAGCTTCCACAGGGCGCCCATCTTCCGCATGTCCTGCTCATGGTGCATCCCCATGATGACCGAGCC
The DNA here is from genome assembly GCA_035524315.1 of Caulobacteraceae bacterium. GTDB lineage: Bacteria > Pseudomonadota > Alphaproteobacteria > Caulobacterales > Caulobacteraceae > BOG-938. The sequence continues at coordinate 3,097 of DATKPD010000045.1, read as the reverse complement.
CGCCGACAGGAACAGCAGCGCCTTGAAGAAGGCGTGGGTGAACAGGTGGAACATGGCGCCCTGGTAGGCGCCGACGCCGGCCGCGAAGAACATGTAGCCGAGCTGCGAACAGGTCGAGTAGGCGATCACGCGCTTGATGTCGTTCTGCGCCAGGCCGACCGTCGCGGCGAACAGAGCCGTGACCGCGCCGATCACCATCACGATCGACTTGGCCACCGGCGCGTACTCGAACAGCGGCGACAGCAGGCACACCATATAGACGCCGGCGGTGACCATGGTCGCGGCGTGGATCAGGGCCGACACCGGGGTCGGGCCTTCCATCGCGTCCGGCAGCCAGGTGTGCAGGAAGAACTGCGCCGACTTGCCCATGGCGCCGACGAACAGCAGCACGGCGGCCAGGTCGAGCGCGCTCCAGCTGTGGCCGGCGAAGCCCCACGCCGTGCCCGCGCGGCCGGCGATCAGTGGGAACAGCTCGGGGAACTTGATCGTGTGGAACATCCAGAACACGGTCATGATGCCGAGCGCGAAGCCGAAGTCGCCCACGCGGTTGACCACGAAGGCCTTGATCGCGGCGGCGCCGGCCGAGGGCTTCTTGAACCAGAAGCCGATCAGCAAGTAGGACGCCAGGCCCACGCCTTCCCAGCCGAAGAACAGCTGCATGAAGTCGTTGGCGGTCACCAGCATCAGCATGGCGAAGGTGAACAGCGACAGATAGGCGAAGAACCGGGGCTTGGAATCGTCCTCGGCCATGTAGCCCCAGCTGTAGAGGTGCACGAGCGAGGACACCGTGGTCACCACGATCAACATCACGGTCGACAGGGTGTCGATGCGGATGGCCCAGTCCGATTGGAACTGGCCGACATTGATGAACGGCGCGAGCACTTCGGTGAAGGGCGCGGCGTGACCCCACACCTGGCCGCAGAAATTGGTCCAGGCGAGCGCGCACGACAGGAACAGCAGACCGGTGGTCACAGCCTGGGACGGAATGTCTCCGATCCGGCGGCCGAACAGACCGGCGATGGTCGCGCCCAAGAGCGGCGCGAAGACAGCGATGATGATAAGGCTCTGCACGCTGATCAGCCCTTCATGACGCTGGCGTCGTCCACGGCGATATCGCCGCGGTTACGGAAGAAGGTGACCAGGATCGCCAGGCCGACGGCGGCCTCTGCCGCGGCGACGGTCAGCACGAACATGGCGAAGATCTGCCCCGCCAAGTCGTGGAGGAAGGCTGAGAACGCCACCAGGTTGATGTTCACGGCGAGCAGGATCAGCTCGATCGACATCATGATGATGATGACGTTCTTGCGGTTCACGAAGATGCCGAACACCCCGATGGTGAACAGGATCGCCGCGACCGTCAGATAGTGAGAAAGACCGATCATTATTCGGAGACCCCTTCACCGGGCTTGATCTGCACGATGGTCATGCCGGACGCGGGCGTCCGGGCGACTTGCTTGGCGATGTTCTGGCGGCGCACGCCGGGGCGGCTGCGCAGGGTCAGCACGATGGCGCCGATCATGGCCACCAGCAGCACCAGCCCGGCCGCCTGGAACAGGTAGACGTAGTCGGTATAGAGCACCGAACCGATCGCCTCGGTGTTGCTCAGGCCCGGCACGGACGCGTCCGGCAGGGCGTTCTTGGCCGCCGCGCCGCTGCGGGCCACGCTGATGGTCACGAGCACGATCTCGAACAGCAGAATCACGCCCACCGCACCGCCGACGGGCAGATAGCGCGCGAACCCCTGGCGAAGCTGGGAGAAGTCGACGTCCAGCATCATGACCACGAACATGAACAGGACCGCGACGGCGCCGACGTAGACCACCACCAGCAGCATGGCCAGGAACTCCGCGCCCATGAGCACGAACAGGCCCGCCGCCGAGAAAAAGGCGGTGATCAGAAACAGCACCGAATGGACCGGGTTCTTGGCGGTGATGACGAGGAAGGCCGCCGCCACGCTCACCAGAGCCAGTATGTAGAAGGCGACCGCCTGCACTCGATATCCCCTCTCGTCGTCCAGTCTCGTCGTAGCCTGGCGATGCCCTCGCCGGCCCCGTCAGAAGCACCCGTTCCTTATCGGTAGGGCGCGTCCAGTTCCAGATTCTTAGCGATCTCGCGCTCCCAACGGTCGCCGTTGTCGAGCAGGCGCTGCTTGTCGAACAGAAGCTCCTCGCGGGTCTCGGTCGCGTATTCGAAGTTCGGCCCCTCCACGATCGCATCGACCGGGCAGGCCTCCTGGCACAGGCCGCAGTAGATGCACTTGACCATGTCGATGTCGTAGCGGGTCGTGCGGCGCGAGCCGTCCGGACGCGGCTCGGCCTCGATGGTGATGGCCTGGGCTGGGCAGATCGCCTCGCACAGCTTGCAGGCGATGCAGCGCTCTTCCCCGTTGGGATAGCGGCGCAGGGCGTGCTCGCCGCGGAAGCGCGGCGACAGCGGGCCCTTTTCGTAGGGGTAGTAGACGGTCTTCTTGGGGCGCACGAAGTGCTTCATCGCCAGGCCGAAGGCCCCGACGAAGTCCATCAATGCGGCGCCCTTGGCGGCCTGTCCGATACGCGCGGCGAAGGTCATGACTGTTTTCCTAGGCCCTGTTGCTTAGCTCGACACGCCGAACACGCGCCAAGCGGCGATAAGCACCACGGCCACCATCGACGCGGGCAGGAACACCTTCCAGCCCAGGCGCATCAGTTGGTCGTAGCGGTAGCGGGGGACGACGGCCTTCACCATCGCCACCATGAAGAACCAGAAGGACGTCTTGATCACGAACCAAAGCAGCGCCCACAGGTGCGCCACGATCGGCGGCCAGCTCTTGAGGAAGTCCTCGGGGAACGGCGCATGCCATCCGCCGAAGAACAACACCGAGATCAGCCCGCACATCATGACGATGTTGGTGTACTCGGCCAGCATCAAGAGCAGGTACGGCGTGGAGGAATATTCCACCTGATAGCCGGCGACGAGTTCGGATTCGGCTTCCGGCAGGTCGAAGGGCGGCCGGTTGGTTTCTGCCAGCGCCGAGATGAAGAAGACCACGAACATCGGGAATAGCGGGCCGATGACATTCCACTGCCAGATATTCGGCCCCTGCGCGCGGACGATGTCG
>DATKPD010000044.1:0-12563 GCA_035524315.1 Caulobacteraceae bacterium | reverse complement strand
CGGCCTTTGATCCAGATTCAGGAGTTACGTTATGCTGTCCGTCGGCCAAAAACTGCCCGACTTCAAAATCGTCGGCGTGAAGCCCAAGTTCAACCGCCACGAGGAAAACGGCGTGAGCGCGTTCGAGGCGCTCGATCAAGACAGCTTTGAGGGCAAGTGGAAGGTGATCTTCTTCTACCCCAAGGACTTCACCTTCGTGTGCCCGACCGAGATCGTGGCCTTCGCCAGCCTGGCGCGCGAGTTCGAGGACCGCGACGCGGTGGTGCTGGGCGGCTCGACCGACAACGAGCACGCCAAGCTCGGCTGGCGCCGGGAGCACCCGGACCTGACCAGCCTGCCGATCTGGCAGTTCGCCGACAACTCGGGCAAGTTCGCCCGCGAGCTCGGCGTGCTCAACGAAGAGGAAGGCGTGGCCTATCGCGCCACCTTCGTGGTCGATCCGTTCAACGTGATCCAGCACGTCTACGTCACCAACCTCAACGTCGGCCGCAACCCGCAGGACACCCTGCGCGTGCTGGACGCCCTGCAGACCGACGAGCTGTGCCCCTGCAACCGCCCGGTCGGCGGCGACACCTTGGCGGCGGCCTAACCCTCCCTAGGCCGCGCCCACACCCGGGGGCGGCGACTTTTCCTCCCCGAAAAGCCGCCCCCGGGTCTTTTATCTTCCGTCCCAACCAGACCTGCCGAAGGAGCGCGACGCCATGTCGATCGACGCCTTGCGAGACCTGCTGCCCGCCTACGCCAAGGACCTCAGCCTCAATCTGTCCTCGCTGGCGAGCGAGACCGTGCTGAACGATCAGCAGAAGTGGGGCGCGTTCCTGGCCAGCGCCTACGCCGTGGGCGAGCCCCACACGGTCAAGGCCATCGCCGCGGCGGCCCAGGCCGGCGGCCTGTCGGCCGAGGCGGCGACCGCGGCCAAGGCGGCGGCGGCGATCATGGGCATGAACAACGTCTACTACCGGACGCTGCACCTGCTGCATAACCCGGAGTACAAGACCCTGCCCGCGCGCCTGCGCATGAACATCATCGCCAACCCGGGCGTGGACAAGGCCGACTTCGAGCTGTGGTCGCTGGCCGTGTCGGCCATCAACGGCTGCGGCATGTGCCTGGACGCGCACGAGGCCGAGCTGAAGAAGCACGCCGCGCCCGCCGCCCAGATCCAGTGCGCCTTCCGCATCGCCGCCGTGGTCAACGCGGTCTCGCGCGTGATCGCGGCGGAAACGGCCGCCGCCTAAGCCGCCTCGAACGCCAGCGGGGCGCCCCAGAAGGCTTCGACCAGGCCGTTCTGGGGGCCGGCCGCGCCCGTGGTGAGAAAGCGGCGCAGGCCCGAGGCGCCCGGCTCGTAATCGGGATGGGTCGCCAGATAGCGCGCGAGTGCGTCGGCGGTGGCCTCCGGCTGATGGATCAGGGCCGCGCCCTCGGGCAAAACCTGGCGGAACAGATCGCCGGCCAGCTCATAGTGGGTGCAGCCCAGGATGAAGCGGTCGGGCATGCGGCCGACCCGCCGGGCCAGCTCGCGCACGTGGCTCTCGATCACCGCCTTCAGGATGTCGGCCTCGGCCCCCATCTCGATCAGGCGCGCCAGCTCCGGGCACGGCTCGACAAACACCGCCAGGTCGCCGCGCCGCTTGTGGATCTCGATCTCGTACACCCGGCTGGCGGCGGTCTGGGCGGTGCAGAACACCCCCAGCGTCTCCAGCGCCTCGGCCTTTTCGGGCGGATATTCCGGCTCCTGGGTCCAGGGCAGGCCGGTGGCCGCCTCGATCGTCGGCACGATGATGCCCAGGATGTTGGTCGGCCGCCCGCGCTCGCGCCGCAGGCCCGGCAGCCAGGTCTGCTGCAGCCGGCGCAGGGCGATGGCCGAGGCGGTGTTGCAGCCCAGAACCACCAGGTCGCAGCCCCGGTCGAACAGCCGCTGGCAGCCTGCGCGGGTCAGCTCCACGATCCGCTCGCCCGGCAGGCCGCCATAGGGCGCGTTCGCCTGGTCGGCCAGATAGAGGAAATCGGCGCCTGGAAACCGCTCCACCAGCGCCCGATGGACCGACAGCCCCCCCACCCCTGAATCGAACACGCCGATGGCCATGGGTAGGGTTTAGCTAGGCTTGGCGGCGGCGTCCATGGCGCGAGATTTCATAAAAATCCCGCGGCGCCGGAACCGTCGTCCGCCGCGAGCGACGCATCATGGAATGGCGACGGCCGTGGAAGATAGCACAGCTACGAGACGCGCATTGGGCCACGCCGGGACCATGTTGGCGGCGCGGCCATGAGGTTCAACAGGCTTGATCGCTCGAAAAGCACGAGGCCTCTTTTGGGGAAAAGAGACCTCGCGCCCATGCTTATCGAGGATAGCCGCCTAGAAGCGACCGCGGATACCCAGCGTAAAGTAGCGGCCGATGGGATCGTCGCCGATGGAGTAGCCGTCACCGGTTCCACCCGGCTGGTCGGACAGAACACGGCCAGCGTGAGGCGGCGCCTGGTCCAGCAGATTCCGAACGTTGAGGAACACGGTCAAGCCGCGCCGGTACGGCAAGGCGTAGCTCAAGTTCATGTCGGTGTAGGCCACGGCCGCCACATCGCCGCTCTCCACCAGGGTCGGGTCGGTCTGGAAGCGCATCGCGCTGCGCCAACGTTCCGCAGCGCTAAAGTCGAGGCCTGGCAGAACATTGTAGTTCAGCTGGACGTTCACCCGCCATTTGGGTGACTGACCAATCGTGGAGTCGCCGTTGGTGCCCGCATATTCCGTCACCGACCCGAATTCGGTGATCGTGCGATGTTCCATGTAGGTCGCCAGAGCGCGGACCGACAAGGTATGGTCTGCGATGGCCGTCCGGTAGTTCAACTCCATATCAATCCCGGACGTCGCCAACTGACCCAGGTTCACACCGCGTGAATACCAAGCCAACACCGTGTTCGTCGGAGAATAGGTATAGTTACCTGCAGATCTGAGCTGCAACGCGCACAGCGGGGATTTGCCGCCGCTGGCATAGCAGTCTTGTTGAATAGTCGGGTCTGAACCATTCAGCACGGTAATGGCGTCGGTAATTTTGATGTCGTAATAATCGACGGCCAGACTCAAGCTGCGCATTGGCCTAAAGACGAAGCCCGCGGAGACCGTATCGCCAATCTCAGGCTTCAGACTGGGATTGCCGCCGGTGAATGACGGCCCGCCGGTCCCGCCGGCCACGTCAATCGGGCAGCCGGCCTGACCCGCGCTAACCCCTGGCGGACACAGGTAGTCGCTGGCGCCAATCGTGTTCGGGTTGTACCGCTGCGGATTGAAAAGGTCATAGAGGTTCGGGGCGCGCATATCGCGTGATCGCGTCGCGCGGATGGTCAATTGGTCGTTGACCGTCCAGACCAGTCCAAGCTTCCAATTGGTGGCGTTGAAATTGGTATTAACGGTGGTTGGATTACCGTTGAGATCCAACGAGCCACCGGAATTCTGGTAAAGCGCGTATCGAACCGCGTCGTTTGTGCTCAGCGACTTGACGAACGGCAGGTCCTTGACCAACGGCACATCGACTTCCAGCGCCGCCTCATAGATGTTCTGGTTCACGGTCGGCAGGGGGATGACGAAGTTGCCCCAGGTATGGGTATCCTGCGGGCTCGTCGGATCGCAGTTGCCGAAGCGCAGCCCCAGGCAATCCATGGTCGGATTGTCGGGCAGAGACGTGCTCGTGACGCCTAGGCTCTGTCTGCGGAAATCGCCGGAGATAGCCATGCCCACGGGCCCCGCCCACAGGCTGAAGGGCTCGCCGCGAAGGGCGCCTTCCCAACCGATGGTTTTGTTGATGGCCGTTCGTCCCACAGTGCCGAAGGAATAGTTGAGCGCCGCCTGGGATTCCGAACTGGGCCCGAACATGTTGATCGGCACGCATCCCGGATACAGGCCAGGGTTGGTCAGGGTGACGTTGCAGACGATTTGGCCGTTGGCGGGATTCACAACCGCATCCAGCGCCGCGTACCAGTGCGGGTCTTCGTCCGTGCCGGCCTGCTCAACCTTTTGCGCGGTCTGGCCGTATGTGAATGACGTTTCCCAATGGTACGCCTTGCCGAAATCGCCCTCAAGGCCGGCGATAACATTGATATTTGTCGTGGTCGAATAACCAAGGGTCGTCTTCAAGAGGTTTATTAATGGGTTTGGCACCTTGTTCAGCGTGAATACATACTGATTAGGGTCGCTTTGTTGAACGGCGGCGTTGGTGCAGCCCATTTGCGCTTGATATGCTGGCTGTAGAAACGCGTTACAGGCGCCAAAGGCGACTCTGCCGTCCACACCCGGCGAGAAGGCGCCGGTCTCGTAATCGCGGGCATACACCAGATTGGCGTAGCCGTGCAGATGGTCGGTAAAGTCATAGTCGAGGCGCGCAAAACCCTGATCGATCGTGGACGCCGCAAGCAGCGAGTCCGAGTTGTTTTGCCAACCGTCCGTGGCCGCATTGAACGGGGTCAACACGCCATTGGACGAGAAATTGTAGTTCTTGAGGGGCCCCTTCCGGATCAGGCCGCCGTCGCTGTAGACGGGGTCCGTGACCCCCTGGACCAGATGCAGCGGGTCCGCGGTCGTGCCGGAGCCTTGGACGGTCCAGTTGAAGATATTGGGCCGGGTCTGGCTGGCATAGGACAGGCCGTCGTCATGGCTCCGCTCCCAGCTGGCTTCAAAGTGACCGCGCCCGCCAAACAGGTCCAAGCCGCCGGCGATCCCCAATTGGTAGGTTTTGTCGTCGTTTCGGCTGGAGTCGCCGCCCTGCGCATCCAGCTTGAGGCCGTTGAACTTGCGGTCGAGGATGAAGTTGATCACGCCGCTGACCGCGTCCGAACCGTAGACCGCCGAAGCGCCGCCGGTCACAACGTCCACGCGCTGGATCAGCATCTGCGGCAAGAGGTTCACATTGACCAGACCGTCAGGCGTCGACGGCGGCAACCTTTGGCCGTCAAACAGAACCAGGGCGCGCTGCGCCCCAAGTCCCCGCAGGTTCAGGGCCGAAACCCCCGTATTGTTCATGGTGCTCAATCCGCTGGGCGTCTGGGCGCCATAGGTCGGCACAAAGGCGGGGATGACATTGAGCTGGTTGAAGATGTTGCTGGGCGTGATGGCGTTCAGGGAGTCCTCGGTCACCACCGTGACGGGCGTCGGCGCATTGTTGCCGTTTCGCAGGATGCGCGATCCGGTAACCGTGACCTCATCGACTTTAGCTTCCGGAGCCGGACCGTTGGTCGGCGCCGCATCTTCGGCGCAGGCGGCGCCTGCCGAAGCCATCAACCCGCACAATAGAGCAATGGGCGCCGCGTAGCTGCGCAAGACGGCCGAGCGCTTGGATGCGGCCTTCGCCACCGAATTATCAAGTGTGGACTTGTTCACCAGTTTTCTCCCCCGATTGTTTTACTTTGGTTCAGCAATATTTAACCGCTGAACGAACGGTTCCGATCGCCCGTCGTTGACGTACGGGCGGGCTTTTCTGATCAGTAAGATTTAACAGGAAATTGTGCGGCGAATATTTACTGATATATCGCGCACACCAAAGCGTTCACTTAGATTTGCGATATTTGAATTCGGGAGAATTTGAAGATATCAAATTAATCCCCCCCGCCGCCGCTCCATCGCGACTTTGATTTGTTTCATAAGTGCTACGACTAGCTTTTCGACAGGGCGGCATAGAAAATTGACGCAAATGGATAGATTTTCACTAACCACCCAGGGCCGCTGGATCGTTGACAATCACGCGTTGTTTTTATTGATAAAATTTGCCGCCGTCGCGGCTCGGTAAACCCAGTAAAGGACCCGCCAAACGAGGCCGCAGCCGAACGGCGTGATGACGCGCATCGGCTTGATCACAGAATATCGGTCAGACTTGAGCTGGACTGTTCCGTATAATTTGGCTGACCGGGCCATTCGCGCGCGCCTGGTAAAATCCCACGACGGCGGTCCGGCGTTCATATGAAACGCCAATCAGCGGGTTGCAGGGGCGTCGGTGGTTCAGGCGGGCGGATAAATTCAGCTCCTAGATCCCCGCCATCCCCTTCAGCCGATACAGAGCTTCCATCGCCTCGCGCGGGGACATGCCGTCGAGATCCAGGGCCGCCAATGCGGTTTCGACCTCGCTCGGTCCCTTGAACGGCGCCTCGGGCTCGGCGGCGGCGGCGAACAGGGGCAGGTCGTCCAGGCGCGCGGGCGAGGCGGTCTGGGTTTCCAGGCGCTCGAGCACCTGGCGAGCGCGGGCGACCACGGCGGGGGGCACGCCGGCCAGCTTGGCCACCTGCACGCCGTAGGAGCGGTCGGCGGGGCCGGGGCGCGCCTCGTGCAGGAACACCAGGTCGCCGTTCCACTCCTTGGCCCGCAGCGACAGGTTGCCCACATGGGCCAGTCGGTCCTCTAGCCGCGCCAGCTCGTGATAGTGGGTGGCGAACAGGGCGCGGCAGCGGTTGACGTCGTGCAGGGCCTCGGCGCACGCCCAGGCGATGGCCAGGCCGTCGTAGGTGGCGGTGCCCCGGCCGATCTCGTCCAGGATCACCAGCGAACGCGGCGTGGCCTGGGTCAGGATCGCGGCGGTCTCGACCATCTCGGCCATGAAGGTCGAGCGGCCGCGCGCCAGGTCGTCGCCCGCGCCCACCCGGCTGAACAGCTTGTCCACCACCCCCAGGCGCAGGCGGCGCGCAGGCACGAAACAGCCGGACTGGGCCAGGATGGCCAAGAGCGCGTTCTGGCGCAGGAAGGTCGACTTGCCGGCCATGTTCGGTCCGGTGACGATGGCCAGGCGCGGGCAGGCCGCCCCCGCGCCGTCCAGCTTGCAGTCGTTGGGCGTATAGGGCTGGCCGGCGCGCTTGACCGCCGCCTCGACCACCGGATGGCGCGCCGCCTCGGCCTCGAACGCCACCGAGCGGTCGATCTGCGGCCGCACCGCCTGCTCGTCCTGCGCCCACTCGGCCAGGCCCGCCGCCACGTCGAGCCGCGCCAGGGCGCCGGCGGCGCTCTGGATGTCGAGCGCCAGGTTGCGGGCCTGCGCGGCCCAAGCTTCGAAGATCGAGGCCTCGATCGCCAGGGCGCGTTCGGACGCCTGGGCGATGCGCGCGTCCAGGTCGGCCAGCTCCACCGTGGTGAACCGCACCTGGTTGGCCAGGGTCTGGCGGTGGATGAAGGTCGCGTTGAGCGGCGCGGTCATCAGCGGCTCGGCCGCCTTGGCGCTAGTCTCCAGGAAATAGCCCAACACCGCGTTGTGGCGGATGCGCAGGGCCACGCCGCTCTCGGCCGCCAGACGCTGCTCCAGCGCGGCCACCACCAGCCGGCTGTCGCCCTGCAGCGCGCGAGCCTGGTCGAGGTCGGGGCTGACGCCGGGGGCGACGAAGCCGCCGTCGCGCGCCTGGGCCGGCAGGTCGGCGCCCAGCCCGCGCGTCAGCACCGCCGCGAACTCGGCCAGGGCTGGACGCTCGTCGGGGTCGAGCGCGCGGGCGGCGGTGGCGATCTCGGACGGCGCGCCGTCCGCCAGGTCGTGTTCGGCCCCGATCAGGGCCGCCAGCTCGGCGCCGCAGGCCAGGGCGGTCCGCAGGGCGCCAAGGTCGCGTGGGCCGCCGCGCCCCAGCGCGAGCCGCGAAAACGCCCGCGCCGGATCGCCCGCGCTCTTGAGCCCGCCGCGCGCCCGCTGGCGCAGCTCGCGCCGCTCCAGGAACCATTGCACGGCGTCCAGCCGCGCCTCGATCTCGTCCGGGCCGAGCAGCGGCCGGGCCAGGCGCGCGGCCAGCAGGCGCGCCCCGCCCGAGGTGACCGTGCGGTCGATGGCGGCCAGCAGCGAGCCCTCGCGCGCGCCGCTCTGCGTGCGCTCGATCTCCAGGCTGAAGCGGGTGGCCGGATCGATCGCCATCACGTCGGCCTCGCCCGCGCGGCGCGGGGGACTCAAGGCCGGCAGACGGCCCGCCTGCGTCGTCTCCAGGTGGGCCGCGATCAGGCCCAGGGCCGAGATTTCGCACCCGGCCAGTTCGCCGAAGCCGTCCAGCGTATCGACGCCATAGAGCCGCTTGAGCCGCGCCTCCGACGCCTGCGGTTCGGCCAGGGCCTGGGCCATGGGCTGGACCAGGCCCGCCTGGGCCTTGAACGCGGCGGCCAGCACCTCGTCGGCGAACAGCCGGTCGGGCACCAGGATCTCGGACGGCTGCAGCGCCGCCAGCGCCGCCGAAACCCCGGCCCGCCCCACGCTGATGCAGTCGACCTCGCCGGTGGACAGCTCCACGCTCGCCACCGCCGCCTGACCCGCGCGCACCGCCACCGCCGCCAGGCGGTTGGAGCCGCGCGCGTCAAGCAGGCCGTCCTCGGTCAGGGTGCCGGGCGTGACCACCCGCACCACGTCGCGACGCACGATCGACTTGGAGCCGCGCTTGCGCGCCTCGGACGGGTCCTCGATCTGTTCGCACACCGCCACCTTGAACCCGGCGCGGATCAGCTTGGCCAGATAGGCCTCGGCCGCGTGCACCGGCACGCCCGCCATGGGGATATCAGCCCCCGCGTGCTTGCCGCGCGCGGTCAGGGCGATGCCGAGGGCGGCGGCGGCCTTGACCGCGTCCTCGAAGAACAGCTCGTAGAAGTCGCCCATGCGGAAGAACACCAGGGCGTCGGGCTGGCGCGCCTTGGCCTCGAAGAACTGGGCCATCACCGGTGTGGCGGCGGCCAGGTCGCTCGCCGTGGGCGGCGCGGGTTCGGTCAAGGCGTTCATGACCAAAAGGCTAACGAGAGTCCGCGCTTCTAGAAACCCCGGCCCGCTGATAAGCAGCCGTCAGACTGTTGATGGATTGCACGATGCGCGACTACAGCAAGCCCCGCCACGACTGGACCCTGGACGAGGTCCTGGCCCTGTTCGACCTGCCCTTCACCGAGCTGGTGTTCCAGGCCGCCGCCACGCACCGCGCCTGGTTCGACCCGGCCGAGGTCCAGCGCTCGCAGCTGCTGTCGGTCAAGACCGGCGGCTGCGCCGAGGACTGCGGCTATTGCAGCCAGTCCTCGCACTTCGACACGGGGCTGAAGGCCTCGCGCCTGATGCCCGCGGACGAGGTGGTCGCCCAGGCCCGGGCCGCCAAGGCGGGCGGCGCCCAGCGCTTCTGCATGGGCGCGGCCTGGCGCGACCTGAAGGACCGCGACACGCCCGCCATGGTCGAGATGATCAAGGGCGTGAAGGCCCTGGGCCTGGAGACCTGCGCCACCCTGGGCATGCTCACGCCCCAGCAGGCCCAGGCGCTCAAGGCCGCCGGGCTCGACTACTACAACCACAACCTGGACACCGGGCCGGAGTACTACGGCGAGGTCGTCACCACCCGCACCTATCAGGACCGGCTGGACACCCTGGCCCATGTGCGCACGGCGGGGGTCTCGGTGTGCTGCGGCGGCATCGTCGGCATGGGCGAGGCGCGCCGCGACCGCGCGGGCCTGCTGCACGCCCTGGCCACCCTGCCCGAACACCCCGACAGCCTGCCGATCAACGGCCTGGCGCCTATTGCAGGCACGCCGCTGGGCGACAAGGTGCTGCAAGCGGGCCAGATCGACGGGCTGGAGTTCGTGCGCACCATCGCCGTGGCGCGCCTGGTCTGCCCCAAGGCCGTGGTGCGCCTGTCGGCGGGGCGTGAGGGCATGAGCCGCGAGCTTCAGGCCCTGTGCTTTTTGGCCGGCGCCAATTCGATCTTCGTCGGCGCGCGCCTTCTGACCACGCCCAATCCCGAGATCGACGCCGACGACAAGCTGTTCGCCGACCTGGGCCTGAGGCCAATGGGCGCGAAGACGCACGACGCGAAGGTCGGCCAGGACGCCTGATCGGCCCGTAAGCGCCACCGGACACCCTGCCCCCGTAAGGTCCATTTCCAAAAATCCGCCGCCCATATGACGGACTGACGATTTCTTCACGCCGGATCATGCACTAGGGGTGGCCCAAGCTTACAGCCCCCGTACGGAGCCCGCATGACCTCGCAACCCGCCATCCTCGTCGCCGGCGGCGCCGGCTATATCGGCGCCCAGACCTGCAAGGCGCTGAAGGCGGCGGGCTTCCTGCCCGTCACGCTCGACAATCTGTCCACCGGCTACGCCGCCGCGGTCAAGTTCGGTCCGTTGGAGCGGGGCGATCTGCGCGACCGCGACCTGGTGCAGCAGATCGTGGCCAAGTACGACATCAAGGCCGCCCTGCACTTCGCCGCCTTCAGCCTGGTGGGCGAGAGCGTGCGCGACCCGGCCAAGTACTATGACAACAACGTCGGGGCGGCCAACGCCTTCGCCTCGGCCCTGATCGGGGCGGGCGTGGAGTCGTTCGTGTTCTCTTCCACCGCCGCGACCTACGGCATCCCCACCGCCTCGCCCATTCCCGAGGACCACGCCACCGTGCCGATCAACCCGTACGGCGCCTCCAAGCTGGCGTTCGAGGGGGCGCTGCGCTGGCTGGGCGAGGCGCATCCGTTCCGCTGGACCGCCCTGCGCTACTTCAACGCCGCCGGCGCCGACCCGGACGGCGAGGTGGGCGAGAGCCACGAGCCGGAAACGCACCTGATCCCCAACCTTTGCAAGGCGGTGCTGGGCACAGGCCCTGCCCTGACCGTGTTCGGCCAGGACTATCCCACTCCCGACGGCACCCCGATCCGCGACTACATTCACGTGGTCGATCTGGCCGAGGCGCATGTGCTGGCCATCCGCCGGCTGATGGCGGGCGGCGAGAACGGCGTGTTCAACGTCGGCACCGGCGAGGGCGTCACGGTGATGCAGATCATCGCGGCGGCCGAGCGGGTGCTGGGCAAAAAGGTGCCCTACTCGGTGGGCCCGCGCCGGGCGGGCGATCCGCCCTCGCTGGTGGCCGATTCCTCGCGCCTCCAGGCCGCCTTCGGCTGGAAGCCGACCTGTTCGGACCTGGACACCATCATCCGCACCGCCGCCCACTGGCAGCAGACGCGCACCTATTAGCGAGCGCTGGCCCCGCTAGGCGGCCAGCAGGTGCAGCAGGAAGTTGATCAAGGCCGGCCACAGATAGGCCCGGATCCCCTGCAGGATGATCAGGGCGATCAGGGGCGTGATGTCCACGCCGCCCAGCGGCGGCACGATCTTCTGGAACGGGCGCAGGATCGGCTGGCACACGGCCTCGAGCATGCGGCTCAATTGATAGACGAAGCGATTGCGCAGGTTGACCACGTCGAACGCCACCAGCCAGCTGAGGATGGCGTTGGCGAAGATCGCCAGGATCAGCAGACCCAGGATCGCATCGCCGATGTAATCAATGAAGTTCAGTACCGCGATCATCGTCCGATCAGCCCCCTGCGCACGCCCGGCCGGCGCTCGACCTACTCCTTAGCAACGACGCCGCACAAAGGCATCCGCCGTCTTGCGCCCCGGTTCAACGCCGCTCCGGCTTGACGGTTCAGCAGCGCGCTTGACACGACAACCCCCCGCCCCTTATGTGCCCGCCTTCGCGACCCGGTCCTGGGGCCGTAGCTCAGTTGGTAGAGCGTCTCGTTCGCAATGAGAAGGTCAGCGGTTCGATTCCGCTCGGCTCCACCAGGACCTCCCCTTCAAGCACTTAAGGCCGACCCGCGCGCGCTACTACGCAACGCTGCTACGGGGGGTCATATGCGTGTCCTCACCAACGTCTCTCGACGCGGTGGTGTATTCTATTTCCGGGCAAGGGTGCCCCTGGCCCTCCGGCAAGTCGTCAGGCGCGATGAGTTGTGGCGATCGCTGCGAACATCCGACTCTGCCGAGGCCCGTTGTCGCGGTGGAGCACTGCACGGCTTGACCGAAATGCTCTGGTCCGATCTCAAACGCGCCATCAGTGAGAGTGACGTGCAAGCCCTGATCGACGGGTGGTTATCCTCGCCGAATACGGAAGGCGAGCTTGCAGCTCACGGGGCGCGGGAGTTCCTCGGCCGTGATGATGGCTTCGAGATGCCCGCCGCTCCCGGTCATCGCCGTTGACACGAGAACATTCACTTGATCGAACGCCAGCGAGTCGTGTTGGACCAGCTTGCGTAGCCGGAGTTCGACCTCACCCGCGTCACGGTTCAGAAGGGGGGCCTTCTCCCGATAAGGATGGATCGACGGTACGCCATGGAACCCCCGCCCGAGACTCGGATCCAGGAAGGGTGACATGTAACTCCCCATCCAAAATGGCCCTGGTTTCTCTGGAGGTTTGGGCGCTGTCGGGGGCTTGCCAATTCCCTCGTGAGGGTCGAGCAATTCTAGTTCATCAGGCAAAACAATTTTCGCGCGAAAGGACGTCGCGACAGCCGTTCCTCGATTAAAAACCAAGAATGGCAGTGATGCGACGCGTACGAACTCGTCAGCATATCTCACCATTTGATCATAGTAAACGCTGTATTTCTGATGGTACTCTTCAAGAGCCAAGTTATAATCTGTAATGTTCTCTGGCGATATGCCCAGTGCCTCGTAAGTGAAATCAAAGGCGGACAAATTTACGAAGGCGGCTTCCACGGGCCCCAAGCCTTTCGGCAGTTCCGGCTTTTGGCCCGGCAACTTCATGGCTCGCAATTCGAGTCTGCGACTGGCAGGCGAGACTAGCCCTTTCGTGTTTGGCGGCGTCACGACGATGTCG
>DATKPD010000043.1:0-86085 GCA_035524315.1 Caulobacteraceae bacterium | reverse complement strand
CCACCACCAACGACTACAATAAGAGTGGCTATTCCGAGCCCTACGCTTACCAGGGCGCGCCGACCACCCTGCAGTTCACCCTGCGCACCGCATTCTGATTTCTGTCGCAGGCGCAATGTATCGGAAGGGCGGCCCGCTTGGGCCGCCCTTCTTCTTTTGTCCTTGACCGGCCCTGCGGGCTTCCCACCTGGGCCGCTCTGGCTTTAAGAGGCGCATATGATCGGACAAGATTCATGGGCGTGACCGTACCGGGCGAATGGGCCCCGCATGCGGCCATGTGGCTCGGCTTTCCCAGCCACGGCGATCTTTGGGAAGACGACCTGGAGCCGGCTCAGACCGAGGTCGCGGCCTTGGCGCGCGCCCTGTCGGGACCCGGGCAGGAACGGGTGCGCCTGCTGGTGTGCGGCGACGAGGCCGAGGTTCGGGCCAGGGCGCTGCTGGACGGCGCCCGCGTCGAGGTCGTGCGCGGCCTGTTCGGCGACATCTGGCTGCGCGACACCGGGCCAATCTTCACCCTGAACGACATCGGCATCGGGGCGGCCGCGTTCCGGTTCAACGGCTGGGGTGGAAAATACCTGCTGGAGGGCGACGATGGCGTCGCCGAACAGCTGGCCGCGGCGTCCGGCGCGCCGCTCAACGCCCACGACTTCGTGCTCGAAGGCGGCGCCCTGGACCACGACGGCTTCGGCACGGTCTTGACGACCCGGCAGTGCCTGCTCAATCCCAACCGCAATCCAGGCTTGACCGAGGCCGAGGCCGAGGCCGCGCTCAAGGCCTCGCTGGGCGCGCGTAAAGTGCTTTGGCTGGGGGACGGATTGCTCAACGACCACACCGATGGCCACGTCGACAACCTGGCCCGCTTTGTTGCGCCCGGCGTGGTCGCCTGTCCGGTGGCGTTCGGCCGCAACGATCCCAACGCGGCTGTCTATGACGAAACCGCGCGCATGCTGGCCGCAATGACCGACGCACGCGGCGCGCCGCTGCAGGTGATGCGGATCGCCTCGCCCGGATTCATTGATGACGGCGAGGGAAGGCCCTTGCCCGCCTCGCACATGAATTTCCTGATCGCCAACGGCGCGGTGATCGCGCCGATCTACGAAGAGCGCGCCGGCGCCCTCGCGCTGGAGGCCCTGGCCAGCCTTTTCCCCGAACGGGCGGTGATCGGCCTGCCCTCGAGCGCCATCCTGACGGGCGGCGGCTCGTTCC
The DNA here is from genome assembly GCA_035524315.1 of Caulobacteraceae bacterium. Classification (GTDB taxonomy): domain Bacteria; phylum Pseudomonadota; class Alphaproteobacteria; order Caulobacterales; family Caulobacteraceae; genus BOG-938. The sequence continues at coordinate 84,879 of DATKPD010000043.1, read as the reverse complement.
ATTGCATCACCCAGCAGGAGCCGGCGATTCCGCCGCGCTAACTGAGGCTCGCCGAGCGCCCCGAAGGGAACCCCATGGCCAGAACCATCAAGATCGCGGTCCTGCAGACGGCCTATGGCGAGGACATGGCCGCCAATATCGCCAGGACCCAGGACCTGATCCGGCAGGCCGCGGCGGACGGCGCCCAGGTGATCCTGCCATCGGAACTGTTCCAGGGGCCGTACTTCTGCGTGTCGCAGGAGGAGCGGTGGTTCTCCGCCGCCTATCCCTGGCGCGAGCATCCCTGCGTCCTGGCCCTGGCGCCCCTCGCCCAGGAGCTGGGTGTGGTCATCCCGATCTCGATCTACGAGCGCGACGGACCGCACTATTACAACAGCCTGGCCATGGCCGACGCCGACGGCGCGCTGTTGGGCGTCTATCGCAAGAGCCACATCCCCGATGGGCCGGGCTATCAGGAAAAGTACTACTTTCGGCCGGGCGACACGGGCTTTCGCGTGTGGGACACGCGTTTCGGCCGGCTGGGCGTGGGCATCTGCTGGGATCAGTGGTTCCCCGAGGCGGCGCGCGCCATGACCCTGATGGGCGCCGAAGTGCTGATGTACCCCACCGCCATCGGCTCGGAGCCGCACGACGCGTCGCTCGACACGCGCGACCCCTGGCGGCGGGTGATGCAGGGCCACGCCGTGGCCAATGTCATTCCCGTGGCGGCGGCCAACCGCGTCGGTTTCGAGCCGGGCGCCTCGGGCGGTCAGACCTACTATGGCTCCAGCTTCATCGCCGACCATCGCGGCGATCTGGTCGCGGCGTTGGACCGCCAGGAGGAGGGTGTGATCAGCGCCAGCTTCGACCTGGATTTTCTGCGAACGCACCGCGCGGCGTGGGGCTTCTTCCGCGACCGGCGCACCGACCTTTACGGCGCAGGTCTGGGGGTCGGCTGAGCCCCTGGGTCGTTCGCGTGTAAGCGTGGTGTAAGGGGGGTGGGTTTCAGGTCGATCCTGAATACACAACCGCCATACGATGATCGCTGATATCATCCGCAAAAATCTGATACCGACACCCCGGGGGCGGATCTCATTGGTCAAGGCGAAGATGGCGATCGGTAGCGTGTCGTGTGGCCGGGTTCGTCGCTCACGTGCCGGCGCGGCGGTCGCGCTTGTGGCCGGCCTGTCGCTCGCGGGATGCGCTGTCGGCCCCGACTTCAAGACGCCGCCGCCGCCCGACGTTAAGGGCTACGCCGATCGCCCGCTTGCGCCAACCGTGGCCACGCCAGATGTCGCTGGAGGCGAGACGCAGCGCTTCGTCGATGGCGCAGACCTACCGGGCGCCTGGTGGACGCTGTTTCATTCCCAGGCTCTCGACGACCTGATCGAGCAGGCCCTCAAGACCAACCACGATCTGAAGGCGGCGCAAGCGGCCCTAACGGTCGCGCGCGAAACCGCTCTGGCCCAGCGCGGCGCCTATTACCCCAGCCTTTCGGCGGGCTTCGCGGCCAGCCGGCAGCGGCAGTCCGAGGCACTTGCGCCGACGCCTGACAACAACGCCTTCGAATACAGCCTGTTCACGCCGCAACTCGCCGTGACCTACACACCCGATGTGTTCGGCCTGACCCGCCGCACGGTGGAATCGGCTACCGCCCAGGCCCAGGCCGCGCGCTACCAGATGATCGCGGCGCATCTGACCTTGACCAGCAATGTGGCCGCCGCGGTGATCCAGCAGGCCTCGCTGGAGGCCCAGATCGACGCCACCCGCCAGCTGATCGCCATCGACACCCGCCAGGTCGATATCCTCAAGACCCAGATGGCCAAAGGTTATGCGGGCGGGCTGGATCTGGCCGCCCAGCAGTCCCAACTGGCCCAGGTCGCGGCCACCTTGCCGCCTCTGCTCAAACAGGCGGCCCAGCAGCAAGACCTGATCAACGCCCTGGTCGGCCGATATCCCGGTCAGGCGCCGTTGCCGGCATTTGATCTGGCTGGGTTGTCTTTGCCAGCTGATCTGCCCGTCAGCCTGCCGTCCCGGCTGGTCGAGCAGCGCCCCGACGTGCTTCAGGCCGAAGCCAATCTTCACGCCGCCAGCGCCCAGGTGGGCGTGGCCGAGGCCAACCGACTGCCCAATATCCAGCTGACCGGCAACGTGGGCAGCACCGCGCTGGACATCGGCCAAGTGTTCGGACCGGGCGCCAGTTTCTGGAGCATTGGAGCGGGCGTGACCGCGCCGATCTTCCAGGGCGGCCAACTGCTGCACCAGGAGCGCGCGGCCAAGGCGGCCTATATCCAAGCGGCGGAGCAATACCGCAGTACGGTCCTGGCCGCGGTCCAGAATGTCGCCGACGCCCTGGCCGCGATTGAACAGGACGCCGCGGGCCTGAAGGCGGCCGCTGCCGCGGCGGACGCGGCCAAGGTCACGCTGGACCTGTCGCAGCGGCAGTTCAATGACGGCTACGCCAGCGACCTGGCCCTGCTGAGCGCCCAGCAGGCCTATCAACAGACCCGTATCGCCCTGGTTCAGGCCCAGGCCGCCCGCTACGCCGACACCGCGGCGCTGTTTCAGGCGCTGGGCGGCGGATGGTGGGGCCGCGCGGATTTGGCCAAGGACGATCATGCAAGCTAGACCCGTCACCGCCGCCGCCCTGGCGATCATCGCCATGGCCGCGCTCCAGGCGTGCGCGCCGAAGTCCGACACGTCGGCGCCGGCCGCCGACACGCCGCGCAATGTGACGCTGACCTCCGATCAGTTGCAGCACATCCGCCTCTACACAGTAGCTCAATCGACCTTCCACACCGCGATTGAAGCCGATGGCGTGGTGGACTTCGACAACGACCAGGCGACCAGCGTGCTGGCGCCGTTCTCGGGGTCCGTCTCGCGCCTGCTGGTGCAGCCGGGCCAGACGGTCCCGGCGGGCGATCCCCTGGCGACCGTGGCGTCGCCCGACTATTCCGCCGCGGTCAGCGCCTACGCCAAGGCCCTGTCCACCGCCCGGACCCTGCGCAAGCTGGCCGATATGGACAAGGACCTGGTCCAGCACAACGGCGTCGCCCAGCGCGAGGCGCAGCAGGCCCAGACCGACGCCGACAACGCTGAAGCCGACCGCGACGCCGCCCGCCAGGCCCTGGTCGCCCTGAACGTGGCGCCGGCGGTAATCGCCGACGTCGAGCAGGGCCGGCCGCCCGCCAAGGCCGAGGCCGTGATCCGCTCGCCGATCGCCGGCACGGTGGTCGAAAAACTGATTACGCCGGGCCAATTGCTCCAGGCGGGCACGACCGCGGCGTTCACCGTGGCCAATCTGTCGAAGGTGTGGGTGATGGCGCAGGTTTCGGCGTCGGACCAGCCGTCCGTGGCCGTCGGCGACACCGCCGAGGTCGAGACGGGCGCGGGCTCTGGCCGCCTGACGGGCGTGGTCGACAATATTTCGGCCCTGGTCAATCCAGACACGCGCACGGTGGTGGCGCGGGTCGTGGTCGACAACCCCCGCGACGCCCTGAAGAAGGGGATGTATGTGCGCACCCACATTCAGTCGCGCCAGGTTAGCGACGGCTTGCTGGTGCCGGTGTCGGCGATCCTGCGCGACGATGAGAACCTGCCTTTCGTCTACGCCATGCAGTCCGATGGCAGCTTCGCGCGCGAGCACGTGACCTTGGGCGCCCGGGTAGGCGACCAGTACGATATCCCGCAAGGCGTTCGCGCCGGCGACCGGATCGTGGTCGACGGCGGCATCTTCGTCCAGTTCATGCAAACCCAGTGACCGACGCGCCGCCCCCCATCGGCGCCGAGGCGCGCCGCGCTTCAATGATGAACCGTCTGGTCGCCGGCGCCCTGGCCCAGCCGCTGCTGATCGCGCTGCTGACCCTGGTCATGATCGGCGCGGGCGCATGGTCGCTGCAGCACCTGCCGGTCGACGCCTATCCCGACCTGTCGCCCGCCAGCGTCGAGATCATCACCCAGTGGCCCGGCCACACCGCCGAGGAAGTGGAGCGGCTGATCACCGTACCCACCGAAGTGGCGATGAACGGCATTCCGCGCACCAGCATCTCGCGCTCGATCTCGCTCTACGGCCTGTCGGACTTCATCCTCAACTTCAACGATGGAACGAACCCTAACGCCGCGCGCCAGGAGGTGTTCAACCGGCTGTCCGACATCAGCCTGCCCAGCGGCGTCACGCCGTCGGTGTCGCCCCTGTCCTCGCCCTCGGGGCTGATCTACCGCTATGTGCTGCAGAGCTCCGACCGCTCGCCGATGGAGCTCAAGACCCTTGAGGACTGGACGATCGAGCCCGCATACAAGTCGGTTCCCGGCGTGGCGGACGACTCCGGCTTCGGCGGCGGCACGATGCAGTACCAGGTGCTGTTCGATCCGGACAAGCTGGCCGGCGTGGGCCTGACGGTGGCCCAAGCCGAGACCGCCTTGGGCAACAACAACAGCAACGCGGGCGGCGGGTTCTACTCCCAAGGCGGGCAGTTCTACTACGTGACGGGCGTGGGCCGCCTGGTCACCACCGAGGACATCGGCAACGTTGTGCTGGCTGTCCACAACGGCGCGCCGACCCTGGTCAAGGATGTGGGCCGGGTGGTCATAGGCATCGCCCCGCGCCTGGGCGAGTTCGGCTTCGAGACCCAGGACGACGCCGTGGAAGGCGTGATCCTGCTGCGCACCGGGGAAAAGACCCAGGACGTGCTCAAGGCTGTCGAGGCGAAGACCAAGGAACTGAACGACAGCGTCCTGCCCAAGGACGTCCGGATCGTGCCGTTCTACGACCGCACCGACCTGATCCACCTGACCACCCAGGTGGTCGAGCAGAACCTGCTGCGCGGCATGCTGCTGGTGGTCGTGGTGCTGATCTTCTTCCTCTATGACGTCAGGGCGGGCCTCATCGTCGCCGTCACCATTCCGCTGGCGTTGCTGTTCGCCTTCACGTGCCTGCACCTGCAGAACGCTTCGGCCAACCTCTTGTCGATCGGGGCGGTCGACTTCGGCATCCTGGTGGATGGCGCCGTGGTGATGGTGGAGAACATCTTCCGCCAGCTCGCCCTGCGCGCGGATGGCCCGCGCGACGTCAAGACCATCATCCGCGACGCCGCCGCCGAGGTCGATCGTCCGCTGTTCTACGCCGTGGCCGTCATCGTGGTCAGCTTCCTGCCGATCTATGTGCTGTCGGGCCCGTCCGGAACCCTGTTCCGGCCGATGGCCGACACCATGATCTTCGGCCTGGTCGGCGCCCTGGCCGCGACTCTGGTGCTGCTGCCGGTGATGTGCGCGGTGTTCATGCGTAAGGGCGTGCGCGAACGGCGCAACCGGGCGTTCGACTGGGTCAAGGACCGCTACGCCAGGGGGCTGGACCTGTGCCTGGCGCGCCCCTGGACCACGGTCTCGGCCTGCGCGGCGCTGCTGGCGCTGTCGCTGCTGCTGGCGCCGTTCATCGGCGCTGAGTTCATGCCCAAGCTGGACGAGGGCGCTCTGTGGGTGCGCGCGACCATGCCGGCGACCATTTCCTTCGACGAGTCTGCCAAGCTGACGCCGAAGGTGCGCGCGATCCTCAAGTCGTTTCCCGAAGTCACCACCGTGGCTTCCGAGCTTGGCCGTCCTGACGACGGCACCGATCCTACCGGCTTCTTCAATGTGGAGTTCTACGTTGGGCTCAAGCCCTACAGCCAATGGACCGGGGCCTACCGCACCAAGGCGGCGTTGACCGCGGCGATCAACCAGAAGCTCCAGTCCTTCCCGGGGGTGGTGTTCAACTACACCCAGCCGGCCGAGGACGCCGTCGACGAAGCCGAGACGGGATTGAAGAGCGCTCTAGCGGTCAAGGTCTTCGGGCCCGACCTGAACACGCTGCAGCAGAAGGGCAAGGCGATCAAGGCGGTGCTGCAGCAGGTGCGCGGGATCGGCAACCTCACCCTGGTGCGCGAACTGGGCCAGCCCAGCCTGACCATCACCATCGACCGGGCCAAGATCGCCCGCTACGGCCTGAACGTGTCGGACATCAACAGCCTGATCCAGAGCGCGATCGGCGGCGACGTGGCGACCCAGGTGGTGCAGCAAGAGAAGCAGTTCGACCTGGTGGTGCGGCTAGAAGAGCGCTACCGCGACAACCCCGAGGAGATCGGCGACATCCCGGTGGCCACGCCGGGCGGGCAGCAGTTGCCGCTGAAGGACTTCGCCGACATCCGCGTGACCAACGGCGCCTCGTTCATCTACCGCGAAAACAACTCGCGCTATGTCGGCGTGCAGTTTTCGGTCGAGGGCCGCGACCTGGCCGGCGCGGTCGAGGACGCGATCAAGCAGGTGCACGACAAGGTGCCGCTGCCGCCGGGCTATCGCCTGGATTGGGGCGGGGACTACACGCAGTACACGGCCTCGCGCGACCAGATGAAGCTGATCCTGCCCCTGACCCTGTTCCTGATTTTCCTGCTGCTGTTCGCGCTCTACAACAATTTCAAGTTCCCGTTCATCACCCTGGTCGGGGTGGTGCTCTCGGCGCCGGTGGGCGGGATCCTGGCGCTGTGGCTGACCCATACGCCGTTTTCGGTTTCGTCCGGCATCGGCTTTCTGGCTCTGATGGGCGTCTCGGTGCAGACCGCGGTGGTCTATATCTCCTACGTCAATGAGCTGCGCCGCGAGGGCCGGCCGCTGGACCAGGCCATTCGCGAAGGCGCTATCCTGCGGCTGCGGCCGATCATGATGACCGCCCTAGTCGCCGCTCTCGGCCTGGCGCCCGCGGCCCTGGCCACGGGGGTTGGCACCGACAGCCAGCGCCCGTTCGCCCTGGTGATCGTCAGCGGGCTGTTCACCCGCCTGCTGATCAGCGTGTTCCTCATGCCGGTGCTCTACGCCCTGGCGGCGCGCGCCGACGACCGGGTCGAAGCCTGATCCGGGGGGCTGCGCGTACCCGCGCGGCCCCGCGGTGCCCGGAGCGATTGCCCCCCGTCGTGCGATCCGATAGAAGCCGCCTCAGGCGCGGACCGGCCGCGCCGCAATAAGACGCCAGGAACGTTTGAGATGACCGACACGGGAGGCTTCGCGCAGGCCCAACTCTCCGGCGAGGTGCTGTTCTATTCACGCCCCGAGCCGCTGTCCAAGGAAGCGCACGGCAGTCTTGGCCTGAAGCCGACCGAGCATCCCTACGCCTTCACCGCCGGCGCGCATGTCGTGCCGATTCTGGTGACCGAATTCGCCCCCGCGGCCCTGTGCTACCCGATCATCTTCATGGGCCAGGAAAAGATGCCGGTGGCCGTTCTGGGCGTGAATGCGAACGAAAACCTGTTCGTTGACGCGCACGGGGCCTACGCGCCCGACTGCTACCTGCCGGCCTACGTCCGCCGCTATCCCTTCGTGCTGGCCAACGACGCCCAGGCCCAGCGCATGATCCTGTGCATCGACCGCGCCGCGCCGATGATCTCGGCCACTCCGGACACGCCCTTCTTCGTCGACGGCGAGCTGAGCGAATACACCAAGAACGCCGTGGAGTTCTGCAACAACTTCGAAGGCGAGCGCGTGCGCACCGAGTCCTTCATCAAGCTGCTGACCGACCTGGACCTGTTCGAGACCAAGACAGCCATGTTCACCCCGCCGCCGGTCAACGGCGTGGCGCAACAGCCGCAGGTGGTCGCCGAATACCTGGGCGTGTCCGAGCAGAAGCTCAACGCCCTGCCGCAAGAGAAATTCATCGAGCTGCGCGACAACGGCGCCCTGGCGCAGATCTACGCCCACCTGGTGTCGCTGCTCGGCTGGGACCGCCTGATCGTCAAGGCGATGCTCAAGCCGCGCGCGCCGATCGCCGCGAACGCCTAGGTCACGCGCCGGCGGGCGTCTGGTCCGCCGGACGCTTGCAGGCGAACACGCTGCGGGTCAGGCACGAGAACACCAGCCTTCCGCTTTCGTCGAGCAGGTCGTGCTGGGCGATGACGATGCCCTTGTCCTCGCCCACCGGGTCCTTGCCCAGCACCGTCATTCGCCCGCGCAGCAGCTCGCCCGGCGGTGGATTGCGCGCCCAGCGCAAGGCGTCGACCGCCAGCCGCTTGGTCTGAGGCCAGCCCGAGGTGCTTTCCAGGTCGAGCTTGGCCCAGACCGCATAGATCATCGCGTCCGGCGCCCCGGCCTGCGGGTCCCATCCGGGCGCGAAGGCCGCGGTGAAGGCCTCGATCGCCTTGGCGTCCAGCCCCGCGGCGCCGAGCGACACCACGCGGCCCACATCGATCTCGTCAAAATATCCAGGCACCCAGCTCTCCTCGCGCCGTTCGACGCCTATGGCTATCGCCAGATTCACGCGTTTGGCCAACTCGCCTCGTGATGATCTAGCACAGGCGCCCGCTATTCGATCAGGACGATGGCGGCGCCTCGGCCCGGGGCCTCACCCGCGCCTGACGCTGCAGCGCGCCCAGTGGATTCCACACCAGACGCGGGGCGATCGTCAGCGATCCGGCGACGCGCTTGGCGTGCAAGGCCTGGCGCTGGCGCCAGATCTCGGGCAGGCGCTCCAGCGCTGCTTTCAGACCCTTGCCCATGGCCTCGCCGTCACCCCTCAGGGCGCTGGCCAGCCACTGGGCCAGGGTCAGGGCGGCGTGGGCGGGCAGCAGGGTCCAGAACAGGACGGGGGGAGTGTTCTTGGCAAAAGTCCACAGGCGGTTTCGGACGCCGTGGAAGACCGAAAAGGCCGAACGGCGCCCGCCGGTCGAGGCCGAGCCTTCGTGCAGCACCACAGCACGCGGAGCGAGCATCACCGGGTGGCCCAGCAACTGCAGCCTGTAGCCCAGGTCCACATCCTCGCAATAGCAGAAGAAGCTTTCATCGAAGCCGCCGATGTCCAGGAACAAGGTCCGGTCGATCATCATGGCCGCGCCGCACGGCGAGAACACCTCGCCCGCAGGCATGAACGGCGCGTCGGGGCGGCCATAGCCGGCGCGGAAGGGGAAGCCGGCGGCGGTCATGGCGTCGCCCGCCCCGTCCAGCAGCTCCGGCGTCGCCGCCATCAGCTGGCGCGAGGTGAAGCACGACACGTCCGGATAGGCGCCGGCGATGGCGACCAGTTCGGCCAGCCAGTCCGGCCGCGCATAGGCGTCGGGATTGAGCAGCACCAGCCAGCGGCCGTGCGCGGCCGCGGCGGCCCTGTTGTTGGCGGCCGCGAAGCCCAGATTGCCGCCCATGGGCATCAGGCGGATGTTGGGATCGGCCGCCGCCGCCGTGTGGGCTGCTCCGTCGTTCGAGCCATTGTCGGCCAGGATCACCTCGAAGCTGGGAAAGCTTTGAGCCTTGAGCGCGGTCAGGCACCGCTCCAGCGTGCGTCCACTGTCGAACGTAACGATCACAACGCTGAGAAGGGGCGGCGCGCTCAGGGGTGGGAGGTTGAAGGTCATGAGGGCTTTCGATGGCGGCTCGCCCGCGTTCGGGTCAGTGCTAGCCCCCTTGGCGCTGGCCCGCGAGCGGGTGCTTCGCGTATAGCACCGGCGCGGGGCCGAAGGTCCAGCTTTGCTTGCAAACCGACCATTGGCGAAAGGCATTCGGCCCATGCGGGTTCTCTTGACCGGGGCATCCTCTTTCAGCGGCCTGTGGATCGCCAAGGCCCTGGCCGGGGGCGGGCATGAGGTGATCGCCGCCATGCGCTCGGCGGGCTATGAGGAGCCCGTGCGGGTGGAGCGGGTGCGCCAGGTCGCCGAAGTGGCCGAGATCGCGCCCGGCGCGCCGTTCGGCGGCGACGCCTTTGTCGACCTGATCGCTCGCCGCGGGCCGTTCGACGCCATCTGCCATCACGGCGCCGAGGCGGCCGGGCACAAGCGGCCGGACTTCGACGTGGCCGGGGCGGTTGCGTCCAATACCTTTGGCGCCGAACGGGTGCTGGCGGCGGCCAAGGCGGCGGGCGTGCGGCGCCTGGTCCTGACCGGCACGGCGTTTGAGGAAGGCGAGGGCATCGGGGAGGAGCCGCGTCGCGCCTTCAGTCCCTATGGCCTGTCCAAGACCCTGACCTCGCGCGCCTTCGCCCAGATGACCGCGGAAGCTGGTGTGGATTTCGTCAAGTTCGTGGTGCCCAACCCGTTCGGACCGTTCGAGGCCCAGACGTTCCAGCGCTTCGTCATGACCGCGTGGCGCGAGGGGCGAGGGGTCAACATCTCCCACCCCCTCTACGAGCGCGACAATGTGCCGGTGGATTTGATGGCGAGGGTCTATGCGGCCGCGGCCGAAGGGCGTCTGGGCGCGCATGTCTCGCCCTCGTTCTACGCCGGTCCGGTGGGTGACTTCTTCCGGCGCATGGCGCGCGAGATCGGGCCGCGCACCGGCTGGGCTTGCCAGGCGACCTACGCCGAAAGCCAAAGCTTCGACGAGCCCCGGACGCGCCTGAACCTACAGCCGATCAATCCGGACGCATACGGCTGGTCGGAAGTCGGGTTCTGGGACGCCTACGCCGCCTATTACGCTTCGGGCGGCTGAACCGCCTCGCGGGGCCTTCTTAGAAGTCGAGATTGTCGTAGTCGGCGGCGGGCGGCATGCCGGGCCAGCGGTCCGTCAGAAGGGGGCGGAAGCATGGGCGCGACTTGATGCGCATGTACCAGGTCTTGGTCAGGGGAAAGTCCCGCCACGGCACGTCGCCGAAATAATCGATCACCGACAAATGGGCCGCCGCCGCGAAGTCGCCCAGGCTCAGCGCCCCGCCGGTGAGCCAGCTGCGGTTTTGCAGCAGATGCTCGAGATAGCGCATGTGCACGCGCAACTGCTCGCGCCCCTGGCGCATCGCGCCGTGTTCCGGTGCGCCCAGGCTGAGCAGGCGCTTTTCCATCTTCTCGTGCAGCAGCAGGCCGTTGACCTCGGCGTCGAACTTGCGGTCGAACCAGTGCATCAGGCGCCGCGCTTCGGCCCGCTCGCCCGGATCGGAGGATAGCAGCGGCGTTTCCGGATAGGCCTCTTCCAGGTGCTCGAGCACCGCGTGGGTTTCGCAAAGCACCAACGGAGCGCCGGCCGTTTTCTCCACCAGAACCGGCGTCATTCCCGAGCCGTTGAGGCTGGTCAGCGAGGCGGGACGCTCCCAGTACCGTTCGATCTGCTCGTCGTAGGCCAAGCGCTTTTCGCCCAGCGCCAGCCTCGCTTGCCGCGAGGCCGGGTCGAGGGGGAAATGGTGAAGGGTGCGTTCGATGCTCATGCGCCCGTTGATCTTGGCCCATTGGTCTTGGGATTGGACGGGCGCGCGGCCCAGCCCGCGGGATTAGGGGCACGTCCACCCTTAACGTCGCGTTTACCCCGAAGTTTCTTCCGCGTGTTCAGTGATTTCGTCGTGTTCGGCGAAGGCGCCGCCGTGCGGTTCGGCCCGGCCGTGGGGGTCCGCATGGATGAGAATGTCCGCCGCCGGATAGACATCCAGCAGCCGCCGCTCCGTGGCGATCAGAATCTGATGGGCTCGCTCCAACGTCATCGAGGGCGGCAACTCCAGATGCATCTGGATGTGCAGATAGGGACCCGAGACGCGGGTCCGCAGCTCATGAACATTCAGCACGCCAAGTTCCTGGGCGGCCAGCTTGACGATCATTTCGCGCGTCTCGGGCGGCGCCTCGCGGTCGAGCAACTGGTCGGCGGCGGATCGGAGCACGCCCGCGGCGCCAAAGAACAGCCACGCCGCCACCACGAAGCCGGCCAGGGCGTCGATCCACGCGGCGTGAAGCAGGGCGGCCGCGGCGATCCCGGCCAGGGCGGCGAGGTTGGAGGCGATGTCGGCCACGTAGTGGGTGCGGTCGGCGGCCACGGCGACCGATGCCGCTTGTCTCAGCACGCGCGTCTGAGCCCACACCAGGGCGCCGGTCAGGACCAGCGACGCGGCCATGATCGCCACCGCCAGGCCCTGATGGGAGAGGGGGCTCGGGCGCAACATGTGCTGCACCGCCTCCCACCCGATGGCGATGGCCGAGGCGAACACGAGGCCGGACTGGACCAGGCTGGCCAGGGCCTCGGCCTTGCCATGGCCGTAGCGATGGTCGGAGTCGGGCGGAACGGCGGCGTAGCGCACGGCGAAGAAGGTGACCAGGGCGGCTATCAGGTCGAGGCCGGAATCGGCCAGCGAGGCCAGCATGGCGATCGAGCCCGACAACGCCCAGGCCACGGTCTTCAGCACGATCAGCGCACTGGCGCAGGCCACCGACAGACGGGTGATCCGGGCGGTCAGGGCCGCGGCTTGGTCGACCTTGGTCGAGCCGGGCTGGGCGGCGGCGTCTGGGGAAGCGGCGTCGTGGGGCACGGCGCGACTATAGCCGCCGACGTTCGCCGGGAAGAGCGCGAACGATTCGCATTTTGGCGATGCGCTGCCGCCGCGGGGCTTCCTCGAAGGCTACGAGGACAAAGGCATCCGCGAGCAGGGCGGCGGCGGCCTCATGGATCAGTTGGGCAAGAGCCTGGAAACCCAGCGGCGTCCGGCAGGATCGCCAGCGGAACCTGCCGGCCGGATTGAGGGCCAGATACGACTGCGTGCGCGTCGCTCCGCTCAGGACGCTGGTTTCGATCCAGTGGTACGGCAGGCCGAGATGGTCGGCGACCCACTTGACCTTGTGGCAATTGCCCGAGATCGAGTCGCCATAGATCGTCAGCATGAGGCGCGCGCGGGGCCGGCTTTACGCCGACGCCGCCGCCACTTCGTCCGTCAGCGGATGCTTCAGGTGCTTGATCATTTCCTTCGGGCACACCTGCCAGAACGCGCCGCGGGCGCGGTCCCAGTCGCGCAGCAGTTCCTGGGCGAAGCTGGAGCCGGTCTCGTTGGCGTGCTCGGTCAAAAGGTCGACCAGCACCTGTTCCCAATGGGCCGACGCCAGGCGCTGCAGCACCACGCTCTCGGGATTGACCATGGTCTCGAACCGCTCGTGCAGGTCGAGCACGAAGGCCATGCCCCCGGTCATGCCGGCGCCGAAGTTGTCGCCGACATTGCCCAGCACAGCGACCACGCCGCCGGTCATGTATTCGCAGCCGTTGGCGCCGCATCCCTCGATCACCGCCGTGGCGCCGGAGTTGCGCACGCCGAAGCGTTCGCCCGCCACGCCCGCCGCGAACAGCTTTCCGGCCGTCGCGCCGTACAGCACGGTGTTGCCCAGGAGGGCGTTGGTCTCGGGGAAGGCCAGGTGCGGCGAGGGGCGGATGACGATCGTGGCGCCCGACAGGCCCTTGCCGACATAGTCGTTGGCCTCGCCGGTCAGCTCGATGCGCAGGCCCTGCACCGCGAAGGCGCCCAGGCTCTGGCCGGCCGAACCGCGGATCTGCACCGTCAGGTGTCCCGGCGGCAGGCCGTCCATGCCGAACTTGCGCACGATGTGGCTCGACACGCGCGAGCCGATCGCCCGGGCCGTGTTGCGCACGGTGTAGGTCAATTGCATCTTCTCGCCGCGCTCGAGCAAGGCCGAGGCGTCGCGCACGATCTGGGCGTCCAGAGTGTCGGGCACGGCGTTGCGGCCCTCGATGGTCGAGTAGGGCTTGTTCAGGCCCGGATCGGCCTTGACCAGCAGGGGGTTGAGGTCGAGGTCGTCCAGGTGCTCGGCCCCGCGCGAGACCTGCGCCAGAAGATCGGTTCGGCCGATCACCTCCTGCAGCGAGCGGAAGCCCAGGCTGGCCAGCACTTCGCGCACTTCCTCGGCGATGAAGGTGAACAGGTTGATCACCTTCTCCGGCGAGCCGGTGAACTTCTTGCGCAGCGCCTCGTCCTGAGTGCACACGCCCACCGGGCAGGTGTTGGAGTGGCACTGACGCACCATGATGCAACCCAGCGCGATCAGGCTGGCTGTGCCGATGCCATACTCCTCGGCGCCAAGCATGGCGGCGATGACCACGTCGCGGCCGGTCCGGATGCCGCCATCCGTCCGTAGCCGGACGAAGTGACGCAGGCCGTTGAGCGTCAGCACCTGGTGCGCTTCCGACAGACCCATTTCCCAGGGCGCGCCAGCGTACTTGATCGAGGTCTGCGACGAGGCGCCGGTGCCGCCCACGTGGCCCGAGATCAGGATGGTGTCGGCCTTGGCCTTGGCCACGCCGGCCGCGATGGCGCCGATGCCCGTCATGGACACCAGCTTGACCGTCACCCGCGCATCCGGGTTGATCTGCTTCAGGTCGTAGATCAGCTGCGCCAGGTCTTCGATCGAATAGATGTCGTGGTGCGGCGGCGGCGAGATCAGCATCACGCCGGGCGTGGCGTGGCGCAGCTTGGCGATCATCTCGGTGACCTTGAAGCCGGGCAACTGCCCGCCCTCGCCGGGCTTGGCGCCCTGGGCGACCTTGATCTCCAGTTCGCGGCACTGGTTCAGGTATTCCGCGGTCACGCCGAACCGCCCCGACGCCACCTGCTTGATGGCCGAGTTGGGGTTGTCGCCGTTGGGCAGGGGCTTGTAGCGCGCCCGGTCCTCGCCGCCCTCGCCCGAGACCGACTTGGCCCCGATCCGGTTCATGGCGATGTTGAGCACGCCGTGGGCCTCGGGACCCAGGGCGCCCAGTGACATGCCGGGGGTGACGAAGCGCTTGCGGATCTCGTTGACGCTTTCCACCTCGTCCAGGTCGACGGCCGTGCGGTCCGAACGCCAGTCGAGCAGTTCGCGCAGCTGCACCGGGGCCAGGCCGCGCATCCCTTCGGAATAGCGCTTGAACACGTCGTAAGCGCCGGTGTCGCAGGCGTGCTGCAGGGTGTGGATCAGGCGCGCCTCGAAGGCGTGCGCCTCGCCCGAGCGGCGAGCCTTGTAGAAGCCGCCCACGGGCAGGGCCACCACCGACTGGTCCCAGGCGCGGCGATGGATTTCCAACGCCTTTTGCTCCAGCCCGGCCAGGCCGATGCCCGAGATGCGCGACGGCATGCCGGGGAAGAACTCGGCCACCAGGGCGCGCGACAGGCCTACGGCCTCGAAGTTATAGCCGCCGCGATAGGAGGCGATCACCGAGATGCCCATCTTGGACAGGATCTTCAGCAGTCCCGCCTCGATCGCCGACTTGAAGTTGACGGTCACTTCGCGCAGCGAGAGCGAGCCGACCAGGCCGCGCTCGAGCCGGTCCTGGAAGCTTTCCTGGGCCAGATAGGCGTTGACCGCGGTCGCGCCGACGCCGACCAGCACGGCGAAATAATGCGTATCCAGGCATTCGGCCGAGCGCACGATGATCGACACGTACGAGCGCAGGCCCTTAGCCACCAGGTGCGCGTGAACCCCGGCGGTTGCCAGGATCATCGGCATGGCCACCCGCTCGGGGCCCGAGGCCTCGTCGCTCAGCACGATGGTGGCGCACCCGCGCAGGGCCGCGTCCTCGGCGTCGGCGCGGATGCGGTCCAGCGCGGCGCGCAGGGTGTCGCCCGGGCGCGCCTCGTCGGCGGGGATCGGGATGGTGCAGTCGATGTGGGCGATATTCTTTTCGCCGATGAACTCCAGGATGCGGCGGTACATGCCGGTGGTCAGCACCGGGCTGTCCATCACATAGACGTCGGTCTGGGTCTCGTCCTGGGCCAGGATGTTGCCGAGGTTCTTGAACCGCGTCTTGAGGCTCATCACCCGCGCTTCACGCAGCGGATCGATCGGCGGGTTGGTGACCTGGCTGAAGTTCTGGCGGAAGAAGTGCGACAGCGGACGATATTTCTCCGACAGCACCGCCAGCGGCGCGTCGTCGCCCATCGAGCCGACCGCTTCCTTGCCGTCCTCGATCATGGGCGCGAGGATCAGCTCCATGTCTTCGAGCGTCAGGCCGGCGGCCACCTGGCGGCGCAGCAGCTCATCGCGCGAATAGGCGCGCGGCTCCGAACCCGGACCGATGGTTTCGTCCAGGGCCACCATATTGCCGAGCCACTTGGTGTAGGGGTGGCGTTCGGCCAGCAGGTCGATGATCTCGTCCTCGTCGTAGAGCTTGCCCTCGGCCATATCGATGGCGATCATCCGCCCGGGCGAGATATGCGCCTTGCGCGTGATGCGGGCTTCGGCCACGCCGGTCATGCCCGCTTCGGAGCCCATGATCACCAGGCCGTCCTCGGTATAGGCCACGCGCATCGGGCGCAGGCCGTTGCGGTCCTTGCCCGCCACCACCCAGCGGCCGTCGGTGGCGCACAGGGCGGCGGGGCCGTCCCACGGTTCCATCACGGCGTTGCAATAGGCGTAGAGCGCCTGGTGGCTGGGGTTCATCACCGCTTCGGAATGCGACCAGGCCTCGGGCACCAGCAGCGCCTTGACCATGGGCGCGTCGCGCCCGGCGCGCACCAGCACCTCGAAGGTGTTGTCGAGCGCGGCCGAGTCCGAGCTGCCGGGCTGGATCACCGGTTTGACGTCGTCGCCGAATTCGCCGAACGCCTGGGCGGCCATGCGGATCTCATGGCTTTTCATCCAGTTGATGTTGCCCTTGACCGTGTTGATCTCGCCGTTGTGGGCCAGCATGCGGAAGGGTTGGGCCAGGCGCCATTCGGGGAAGGTGTTGGTCGAATAACGCTGGTGGAAGATCGCCACCGCCGCCGAGAACCGCTCGTCCTTCAGGTCCGGATAGAACTCGTCGATGTGCTCGGCCAGGAACATGCCCTTGTAGATCAGGGACTTGGCCGAAAACGAGCAGATGTAGAATCCGGTCAGGGCCGTGGCCTGGACACGCTTCTCGATGCGCTTGCGGCACAGGAACAGGGCGCGCTCCAGCGCCTCGCCTTCCATGCCGACCGGCGCGGCGAGCATGATCTGTTCGATCTCGGGGCGGGTGGCGTTGGCCTTTTCACCGATCACGGCGGTGTTCACGGGCACCTGGCGCCAGCCATAGATATAGAAGCCGAAGCGCAGGACTTCGCTTTCCACGATGGTGCGGGCGCGCTCCTGGGCCCCCAGGTCCACGCGCGGTAGGAAGATCTGGCCGACCGCGATCGGGCCGGGGCGGATTTGGTGGCCGGTGCGGCGCACCTGGTCGGCGAAGAAGTCCTGCGGCACGCTCAGCGAAATGCCCGCGCCGTCGCCGGTCTTGCCGTCGGCGTCGACCGCGCCGCGGTGCCAGATCGCTTTCAGCGCCTTGATCGCCAAGTTGACCACTTCGCGGCGCGGCTGGCCGTCTATGGCGCACACCAGGCCCACGCCGCACGCGTCGTGCTCCATCGACGGGTCGTAGACGCCCGCGTCCATCAGCGTCTGGCGATTGGCGAGATACAGTTCGGTTTCGGTCATCGGATTCGTCGTATCGGACATGTCGGTCACTCCGCGGCCGCCAGAGCGGGGGCTTTGGCCTCGAGGTAGGCGGTGATCGCGTCGACTGCGTCGCGCCCGTCACGGATCGCCCACACCACCAGCGAGGCGCCGCGCACGATGTCGCCGGCGGCGAACACGCCGTCCAAACTGGTCATCATGGTTTTGAAATCGGTACGGATCGTGCCCCAGCGCGACACCTTCAGTTCGGCCGCGCCAAACAGGCCGGGCAGGTCCTCAGGGTCGAAGCCCAGAGCCTTGATCACCAGTTGCGCCGGAATGTCGAAGTCCGAGCCCGGGGTTTCCTCGGGCGCTTGACGGCCCGAGGCGTCCGGTGCGCCCAGGCGCATGCGGATCGCGCGCACGCCGGTCACGCCATCGGCGTCGCCCAGGATCGAGCGCGGCGCCGCCAGCCATTCGAACTTCACGCCTTCTTCTTCGGCGTTGGACACTTCGCGCATCGAGCCCGGCATATTGGCCTTGTCGCGTCGATAGAGGCAGGTGACCGAGCGCGCGCCCTGGCGGATGGCTGTGCGCACGCAATCCATGGCGGTGTCGCCGCCGCCGATCACCACCACGTCCTTGTCCTTGGCGTCCAGGGCGCCGGACTGGAATTCGGGCACCTCGTCGCCCATGCCGGTCTTGTTGGACGCGATCAGGTAATCGAGCGCCTTGACCACGCCCTTGGAGCCCGCCCCCGGCGCGGTCAGCTCGCGCGCCTTGTACACGCCCGTGCACACTAGCAGCGCGTCGTGGCGCGCGCGCAATTCGTCGAGGCTGGCGTCCCGGCCGACTTCGAAGTCCAGGCGGAATTCTACGCCGCCGTCGGCCAGGCGGCCGGTGCGCCGCTCGATCACCGGCTTCTCCAGCTTGAAGCCGGGAATTCCATAGATCAGCAGGCCGCCGGCGCGGTCATGGCGATCGTAGATGGTCACCTGGAAGCCTCGGGCGCGCAGACCGTCGGCCGCCGCTAGGCCCGCCGGGCCCGAGCCGATGATGCCGACGGATTGAGGGCGCTCGCGCGGCGGGGACAGGGGCTTGACCCAACCCATCTCCCAGGCCTTGTCGTTGATGTAGCGTTCGACCGATCCGATCGTCACCGTGCCGTGACCGGACTGTTCTATGACGCAGCTGCCTTCGCAAAGCCGGTCCTGCGGACAAATCCGTCCGCACACTTCAGGCAGGGCGCTGGTGGCTTGCGACAATTCATAGGCTTCTTGCAGCCGCCCCTCGGCGGTCATGCGAAGCCAGTCGGGGATGTTATTGTGCAGGGGGCAATGGGTTTGGCAAAACGGAATGCCGCACTGCGAGCAGCGCGACGCTTGCTCCTTGGCCTTGGCCTCGATGAAGTCGGCGTAGATCTCGTGAAAGTCGCCCGTACGCGCTTCGGCCGCTCGCTTTTCCGGCATTTTGCGAGCCACAGACACGAATTTCAGCATGCGTTCGGCCATGAGCCCTCGACCTGCAAAGTTAAGACCGCGCTTGATCCTAGAGCGGTATAAGGTCTCTGGAAATAAATGCAACCGAACGGTCTCTAAAATAGACCGGTTTGTCCACAGCTCCTCCCAGAATTGGTCAAGGCCTCCGGTAGCGGTAGGCTATTTAGTCCACTAAATGGATTAATGTCATTTTGGGGAAAATTAGGCGCGCAGGATTAATGACAACGGCGAGCTTGGCCGTGCGCGCGAATCCGCCGTCCTCGCTTTGAGGTGGCTCGCGACAGGCGGGGAATGGTCGAGGGCCTCACCCGCTGGAACAAGGGTCCGGCGTCGCGGCGCGACCTTCGCCTCGTCGATCAGGCGATGTGGCTGCTGATCACGGGCGACTGCGCGAACTGGCCGCCGCGGCGATAACGGTAGAGGTAGGTCGGAATGATCGCCTCGACCGCAACCGGCGTGTTCACGCCCAGGGCTTTCAGGCCCAGGGCGTCCGGCGCGACCACATTATCCGTCTGCAGCATCAGCACCTGGTCGCTGGTCAGAACCGGCGGGAAGGGCAGGAGCTTGGCCTGCACATCGCCAATCGCGCCGATCAGCTTGGCCAGAGGCCACGCCAGCGAGGGGGTCGGACG
The DNA here is from genome assembly GCA_035524315.1 of Caulobacteraceae bacterium. GTDB lineage: Bacteria > Pseudomonadota > Alphaproteobacteria > Caulobacterales > Caulobacteraceae > BOG-938. The sequence continues at coordinate 65,685 of DATKPD010000043.1, read as the reverse complement.
CGACTTCTGGATCTCGGCCAGGGTCATCTGGATCAGCTGCTTATAGCTATAGACCTGCGGCCCGCCGAGTTCGAAGGTCTTGCCCGCTGCGTCAGGGTCGCTGATGGCGTTGGCCACGGCCTCGGCCACGTCGCCCACGAACACCGGTTGGAAGCGGGTCGCGCCGCCGCCGGGCAGGGGCACGACCGGCGCCATCGAAGCCAGACCGGCGAAGCGGTTGAACAGCTGGTCGTCGACGCCGAACACCACCGAGGGTCGCAGGATCACCGCCGAGGGCAGGGCTTTGCGCACGGCGGCTTCGCCCTCGCCCTTGGTGCGGGCGTACTTGGCCGGCGATTGCGTATCGGCGCCCAGGGCCGACATCTGCACCATACGGGTGATCCCCGCCGCGGCGCAGGCGGAGGCGATCTCTTCGGCGCCCTTGGCGTGGACGCCGAGGAAGCCCTGCCGACCGCTCTCATATAGAATGCCGACCAGGTTGACGCAGGCCTCCGCGCCCTTGAGCGCGCGTGCGATCGAAGCGGGATTGCGGACGTTGGCCTGGGTCACCTCGATCTGGCCGACATCGCCCATCAGCGGCAGCTTGTAGCCGAGGCCCGGCCGGCGCACCGCCACCCGCACCCGGTAGCCCGCACGCGCCAGCGCGCGAGTCACCTGCACGCCGATGAAACCCGATCCGCCGAAAACCGTAACCAGACCTTGCATTGAGCCTACGTCCCGTCCGCCAGCCATGTCCCGCGCGCTTTGCGCCGCAACATTTGGGATAGACGAGCCGCGGCATGGGCGCAATCTCTGTAGGCGGGTTATTGACCAAGCTGGGGCGGCGCCCTATCAGGGCCGCTCGCGCCGATCCGGCAAGGATTTGGCCCAGGTGGCGGAATTGGTAGACGCGCTGGCTTCAGGTGCCAGTGGCTTAACGGCCGTGGAGGTTCGAGTCCTCTCCTGGGCACCATCCCTTCGATAAGCAGGAGTCGCAAAGATCCGTGGCTAACTTCCTGCACGAAGGCGATCTGCCCTCCGACCTCGATCTAGGCGCTTCCGTCGCGGTCGATACCGAGACCATGGGCCTGCGCCTGGGCCGCGACCCATTGTGCGTGGTGCAGATCTCCTCGGGCAACGGCGACGCCCATGTGGTGCGCATGCGCCGGCCGGCCTACGACTGCCCCAACCTTAAGCGGATCCTGGGCGATCCTGGGGTGCTCAAGATCTTCCACTTCGGGCGGTTCGACATCGCCATGATCCGCCTGCACCTGGGCGTGGAATGCGCGCCGGTCTATTGCACCAAGATCGCGTCCAAGCTAGCGCGCACCTACACCGATCGCCACGGCCTGAAGGACCTGACCCGCGAGCTCCTGGGCGTGGACCTGTCCAAGGCCCAGCAATCGTCCGACTGGGGCGCGGCCGTGCTCAGCAACGATCAGGTCGCCTACGCGGCGTCCGACGTGCTGCATCTTCACGCGCTCAAGACCCGGCTCGACGACATGCTCGCCCGCGAAGGGCGGACGTCGATGGCCAAGGCATGCTTCGATTTTCTCCCGTGGCGGGCTCGATTGGACCTCGCCGGCTGGGAGGACATCGATGTCTTCGCCCACAGCTGAACACGCCTACAAGCCCGATTTCTTCGGCGTCGACCCGGGGCGGCGGGCGGCGAATCTGCAGCGCTGGCGTGCGCACTCGGCGCGGGTGCGCCTCTTGCGCAAGGTGTTGCCGACGCTGATGGTCTTGCTGGCGCTTGTGGTCGGGGGCTGGGCCGGGATCAACACCTTGCTGCTGCGTCTGACAGCCAGCAACCGCACCTCCAACATGGCCATTCGCATGGTCAATCCCAAATTCCTCGGGCGCGACCAGGGCGGGCGGCCGTTCGTGCTCAGCGCCGCCCTCGCCGTCCGTGATTCCAAGACGCCGCAGATGATCTATCTGGACCGGCCCTCGGCGGTTCTTGGCGCGACCCCGGCTGACCAGACCGCGGCGGTCGCGGGCCGCGGCGTCTACCGCGAGGACACGCGCGTCCTGGTGCTGGACGACCATGTGCATCTGCACAGCGCCACCAACGACTTCGTTAGTTCGCACGCGGTGGCCAACACCTTGACCGACGATGTCGACGGCGACGCCCATATCGACGGCTCCGGCGCATTCGGGCGCATATCGGCCGACGGCTACGCTGTTCGCAACAATGGCGAACACGTCTATTTCAACGGCCACGTTCGCGCCCATATTATGCAGGGCGGTTCGGCGAGCGCTCCGGCGGAGAGCGCCCTGAAGGGGCCGCGATGAGGGGGCATGACGGGTTGATGAAGCGGTTCACGACATGGGTCCTGACCGGGGCTAGCGTCCTGGCGCTGCTAGCCGTGGCGGCTGATCCGGCGCGCGCCCAACTCGCCGGCGGCAAGGGCCCGATCGATGTCACCGCCGACCAACTGGAGATGGTCGACGCCCAGCACCTGGCCATCTGGCGCGGCAATGTCGAGGCCCTGCAGGACGGCGACCGTCTGGTGGCCGACGTGCTCAACGTCTATTTCTCCGGCAAGGCCAATCCGGGCGCTCCGGGCGCGCCCGCCCCGCCGCCGACGCCCGCCGGGCCGCCCGGCGCGGGGTCGATCGGATCGGACTGGGGCGACGTCCAGCGCCTGGTGGCCGATGGCCATGTGTTTTACGTCACCAAGGACCAGACCGCGCGCGGCGACCATGCCGTGTACGAGGCCGCGCCCGACACCATCGTCATGACCGGCGACGTGGTGCTGGTGCAGGGGCAGAACGTGGTCAAGGGCGACCGCCTGACCATCGACGTCAAGACCAACCACGCGCAGGTCTTTTCCAACGTCCAGGGCCGCAATCACCCCGAGCGGGTGCGCGGCGTGTTCTACAACGCCAATAACGCCGCCAACGGCGCGCCTGCCGCTCCGGCCAATGGCGCCGCTCCCGCCGCCACGCCGCCGGCGAAGCCATGATGCGTCCCAATCTTGATTCCGCGCCCTTCATCCCGGCGCGCCCATACCCTGATTGCGCCCATCTCGATGAAGCATTCGGCCATTAGCGCGCCCGGCGTCATGGCCGAGGGCCTGTTCGTCGACACGATCGGCAAGTCGTTTGGCAGCCGGCCGGTGGTCAAGAGCGTCAGCCTGCGCCTGGCGCGCGGCGAGGTCGCCGGCCTGCTCGGACCCAACGGCGCGGGCAAGACCACCTGCTTCTACATGATCACCGGTCTGATCCCGGCCGACTACGGCGCCATCTATCTGGACGGCGTGGATGTCACCGCCCAGCCGATGTACCAGCGCGCGCGCATGGGGATCGGTTATCTGCCTCAGGAGACCTCGATCTTCCGCGGCATGACGGTGGAGCAGAACGTCGCCGCCGTGGTCGAGCTGCACGAAAAGGACCGGTCCAAGGTCAAGCGCACCGTGACCGAGTTGCTCGAAGAGCTGCGAATCGCCCATCTGCGCGCGTCGCCCGCCGTGGCCCTGTCGGGCGGCGAGCGGCGGCGGGTCGAGATTGCCCGCGCCCTGGCGTCAGAGCCGTCCTTCATGCTGCTGGACGAGCCCTTTGCCGGCATCGATCCGCTCGCGATCTCGGATATCCGCGACGTGATCACCTACCTGAAGTCACGCGGGATCGGCATCCTGATCACCGACCACAATGTGCGCGAGACCCTGGGCATCATCGATCGGGCTTCGATCATCCACGGCGGCGAAGTGCTGTTCGAGGGCTCCGCCGAGCAGATCCTGGCCGATCCCGAGGTGCGGCGCGTCTATCTGGGCGACCAGTTCGGATAATCGCCGAGGCGCGACGGCGCGCGGGATGCAAATTCCGTTCCAAGTTTATGATCCCTTCAGGAATGACCGCGAAGATCGCCTTCGGATCACTCCGGAGGTTGAGGGCGCATGGCGCTCGCCGCACGTCTTGAGCTCAGGCAGGGCCAGAGTCTGGTCATCACGCCGCAACTGCAGCAGGCGATCAAGCTGCTGCAGCTGTCGAACGTTGAGCTGGACGCCTATGTCGACGCCGAACTGGAGCGCAATCCCCTGCTGCAGCGAGACGAGCCCGAGTCCGAGGCTTCGGGCGAGGCGGGGCGTGAGGAGGGGCCGTTCGACGGCCTGGACGTCGACACCGCCGAATCCGCGCGCGCCGCCGACATGGACGCCACGCACAGCGATCTCTATGGCGATGCGTCTCCCGGCGAGCGGCTGAGCGGCGAGTCGGGCGAGACGCCCAAGGCGGCGGACGCGGGCGGGACGGTCGACTGGTCGCGCGCCTCGGGCGGCGGCTCATTCGACGGCCTGGATGGGCTGGAAGGCTCGCTCACGCGGGCCAAGACCCTGACCGATCATCTACAGGACCAGGCCGCTCTGGCCGGCTTCACCCCGGCGGAAGGCGCGCTCGCCGCTGTCCTGATCGACGCGGTGGATGAGGGCGGATATCTGCGCGCGGATGTGGCGGAGGTCGCCGAGCGCCTCGGGATGGCCCTGGCGCGCGCCGAGGCTGTTCTGGCGCGGCTGCAGGGCTTCGAGCCTGTCGGCGTGTTCGCCCGCGATGTGCGCGAGTGCCTGATGCTGCAGCTGAAAGACCGCAACCGCTACGACCCGGCCATGGCCGCCCTGCTCGACAATCTGGAGCTGCTCGCGCGGCGCGACATGCCTGGCCTGCGCCGCGCCTGCGCGGTGGACGATGAAGACCTGCGCGAAATGGTGTCTGAGCTGCGCGCCCTGACCCCGCGCCCCGGCGCGGCGTTCGGCTCGCTGCCGATCACGCCGGTCCAGCCGGAGGTGTTCGTGCGCGAGGGCGCCGGCGGGCTATGGCGGGTCGAGCTCAACACCGACACCCTGCCGCGCCTGCTGGTCGATCAGCGCTATCACGCTGTGGTCGCGGGCGGGGCGCGCACCGATCAGGATAAGACCTTCCTGTCGGACTGCATGGCCTCCGCCTCGTGGCTGATCCGCAGCCTGGACCAACGGGCCAAGACCATCCTCAAGGTCGCCAGCGAGATCGTGCGCCAGCAGGACGGGTTCCTCGCTTTCGGCGTGGAGCATCTGCGCCCCCTGAACCTGAAGACCGTGGCCGACGCCATCGGCATGCACGAGTCCACAGTCAGCCGGGTGACGTGCAACAAGTACATGGCCACCCCGCGCGGCGTGTTCGAGATGAAGTTCTTCTTCACCTCGGCCATCGCCTCTTCCGAGGGCGGCGAGGCCCATTCCGCCGAAAGCGTGCGCCACCGCATCAAGCAGTTGATCGACGCCGAGGGCGCGGCCGAGGGCGTGCTGTCGGACGACCGGATCGTGGAAATCCTTAACGAAACCGGCGTCGACATCGCTCGCCGCACCGTGGCCAAGTACCGCGAGGCCATGCGCATTCCCTCATCGGTCGAGCGGCGGCGCATGTTGCGCGAGGCGTGCTGAACATAGCCGCGTGAGCACCCTGCGGCGGTGCTTGACACCCCGCTCCGGCGGGTGTGCCATCGCCCTTATGAAAGTGCAGATCTCAGGCAAACATGTCGATTTGGGCGAGGCGTTACGCTCGCGCATCGACGCCGAACTTGTCGCGTCCATCGGCAAGTATTTCGTGCGCGGCGGTGACGCCGACGTGGTCGTCAGCCGCAGCGGGCACAGCTTCCGCGTCGACTGCGCCGTGAGGCTCGCTTCGGGCCATGGGCTGGAGAGCCATGCGCTGGGCGACGACGCGCACACAGCGTTCGGCGGCGCCCTGAACAAGATCGAGGCGCGCATCCGCCGCTATAAGCGCCGCCTGAAGAACCACCATCACCCGAGCCGGCCTGAGGAGTTCGCCCAGATCACCGTTCTGCGCGCGCCCGAGGCGTTCGACGATGTCGCGGACGACGACGGCTGGGACGAATCCGACGACGACCTGCTGGACGGACACGAGCCGCCCAAGGGCATGGTCATCGCGGAAACCCAGGCGCCGCTAAAAACCATGACTGTTTCGATGGCTGTCATGGAGATGGACTTGACTGAATGCCAGGCAATCGTCTTTAGGAACGCCGCCCATGGCGGGTTGGCCGTGGTCTACCGCAGACCCGATGGGAACATCGGCTGGGTGGATCCGGAGAGGACGAATTCGCCGGCTTTGGTTGGTAGTGTTTGACGCCTAGGGCCTTACGGCCTGTTGCCAGGCCGCCGGCAAATCCGGCTGATCCGATGGGCGACAGGGCGCGCGGGGCAGGCGCGCAAGCTTAGCGGCTGGGCTCTAGGTCAGGAGCGCTGTTCCTTGGAAATCGGTGATCTGCTCGAGAGCTCCGCTATCGGCGCTCGGGTCAATGCCTCCTCCAAACGCCAGGCGTTGTCGGTCGTGTCGGAGATCGCGGCGCGCTCGTTCAACCTCGTGTCCAGCGATGTCCTGGCCAAGCTGCTGCAGCGCGAACGCATGGGCTCGACCGGCGTCGGCTACGGCGTGGCGGTGCCGCACTGCCGCCTGCGCGGCCTGGAGCGGGTGCGCGGCGTGTTCGTGCGTCTCGACACCCCGATCGACTTCGGCGCGGTGGACGAGCAGCCGGTGGACCTTATCTTCGCCCTTCTGGCCCCGCTCAACGACGCCTCCGAACATCTCCGCTCGCTGGCGCGGGTGTCGCGGGCCTTGCGACAGGCCGACCTGCGCCAGCAACTTCGCCAGGCGCGCAGCGTCGATGCGATCCGCGCCCTGCTGGTCCAGGACCAGCGCCCCAGCGCCGCCTGACCGGCCGCCCGCGCGGGCGCCTTATTTGCTGCATAGGCCTGCGGACCGCGCGCGCGTCTCATTTTGGCGCCAGTCCGCAGGAAACCGGACGCGATGCAGCCCATCAACATCAAGCCGCTGACCGGCCTGCGCTTCCTGGCGGCGAGCTGGGTCGTGCTGTTCCACTATTGGCCCAAGCTGGCCACGCCGTGGGTCGCGCCCCTGGTGCAGAAGGGCTACCTGGGCGTGGAGCTGTTCTTCGTCCTGTCGGGGTTCATTCTGTGCCACGTCTATCTGGACGCGTTCGGTGAGCGCCGGTTCAGCTATGGCGGCTTTCTGTGGGCGCGGCTGGCGCGCATCTATCCCCTGCATCTGGCGACCCTGCTGGGCGTGGGCGCGATGGCGCTGGCGGCCGGCGCGGCGGGCTACCCGGTCGACAAGAGCGTGCTGGCGTGGAGTTCGCTGCCCGCCAACCTGACCCTGACCCAGGCCTGGGGCTTGGCGCCGGAGGCCGGCTGGAATCACCCTTCGTGGTCGATTTCCGCCGAATGGTTCGCCTATCTCAACTTTCCCCTCTGCGCGGGCCTGGCGTGGAGTCTCCGCCGCCGGCCCTATCTCGCGACGGCGAGCGCCCTGGCCCTGCTGTTCGGTCTCTACGCCCTGTTCCCGCGCCTGGCCGGCTTCCCCCTGGACGAGGCGACCATCGCCTGGGGCGCGCTCAGGATCGTTCCGTGTTTCGCATACGGTGCGGCCATCTATTTAGTTTGGCGGTCGAATCTGATCGCGACTCGGGCGATGGCGGCCTCTGGCGCCGTGTTTTTCGGCGCCCTGGTTGTGCTCGTTTCGGCGCTGTCGGCGGCGGACGTGATGATCGTGACTCTGTTCGGCCCGTTGATCTTGTGCTTGGCTGGCCTGACGTCAACCGGGTCAAGATTGGGCTCTGGCGCGGTGTTCGTCTACTTGGGAGAGATAAGCTTCGCCGTGTACATGGTCTGCATTCCTTGGAGTCTAGTGTTCGTCAACGTGATGGTGCGCGTTTTACATACACCGAACAAGCAATTACCGATCACGGCCTGGGTCATCATGCTCATCGGCGTGCCCGCACTCGCCGCCGCCGCACATCATCTGGTTGAGCGCCCAGCGCGCGCGGCCATGCGGGCGTGGGCCGACTCCTGGGCCGCCCGCGACGATCGGCGCAGGGGGAACATCCTCGCTTAACGCTTTTCCGCTTCCCTTTTTCAGTGAAAGCGGTTTTGGTGACCGCCAGTTCGGGCGGGAATGTCGTTCAACATGGTGAAACGGTCGAAAGCCGTATTCAGCTCCTTGGCAATCGCGTTGGCCCTCGCCCTGTCGAGCGGCGGCGCGGCCCGCGCTGACACCTATTGGGAATGCGTCACCTTTGCCCGCATGTTCTCCGGCATACAGCTGTTCGGTAACGCCTGGACCTGGTGGAACAAGGCCGCTGGCGCCTATGACCGCGGCTCAACGCCCCAGGCCGGTTCGGTGCTGGTGTTCAAGCCCTCGGGCTCAATGCGCGACGGGCATGTGGCCGTGGTCAGCCAGGTTTTGACCGACCGCATCATCCAGGTAACCCACGCCAATTGGTCGGTGATCGCCGGCAACCGCGGCAAGGTCGAAAAAGACGTCACCGTGGTCGATGTTTCGCCCAAGGGCGATTGGTCCCAGGTCAAGGTCTGGTACGACCCGGTGCGCGACCTCGGCACCAGCGTCTATCCCACCTACGGCTTCATCTATCAAAAGGCCTCGGGCGCGGCCAGATCGGCCGGACAGCAGGTTGCCGCCGTGGCTGCCCAGGCCGCCGCCTCAGCCTCCCAGGCGCCCTCCAGCGCCTCCGCACAGGTCATGGCCGCCGCCGCGCAATCGACCGACCGCATCGCGGCCCTGATCCAGTCGTTCACCGACCACTGAACACGGCGCTCTAGCGCCGTGGAAGCTGATCCCGCCGCACCAGCGCCAGCGCCTGTTCGGGCAATTCGATCGCCTTGCGCGCCTGAAGGTCGAAGTTGACCGTCAGCATGTCCGCCTCGGCCCAGGCTTGGCCGGTCGCCGGGTCGAGCAGCCAGTGCAGCAGATGCGTCATCTTGGCCGTGGCCCCCACCAGTCCCGAGCGCAGCTCGAGCCGCGCGCCCACGCGCGGCCAGCGCCTGTACGTCTGGCGAAGTTCCACCATCGCCCCGCCCAGCCGCCCTTCCAGATCTGGCAGCATGGCCTCGACCGCCAGGCGCGAGCGGTCGAGCTGATGGGCCATGGAATGGGAGATGCGCTCCAGCAGGTGTTCGGGGGCCATCAGGCCGAACACGTCGGCTTCGGCGGGCATCAGGGCCCCTGAACCGGTGCGCAGCAGGCCCAGGGCGTCGCCCTCGACGGCGCCGGCGGGACCGAACGGCGAGGGAGCCGCCAGGCCGCGCGGCAGGGCGTAGTCGGGCGCTTCGGTCATCAACCCCTCGGCCAGGCGCCGGGTGGCCTTGGAAAAGGGAAACGGCCTCATGTCGCCGGGCGTGACGTGATCGACCCAGGCGGTGATCGCCGCGGCCGGCTGATGGGTCGCGGCGTGGAACAGCACCTGCAGGATGCGCGCATCGCTCTCGCCCATCTCCAGCACCGCGCAGCGCATGTAGAGCCCTGCCCGGACCCGCGCCTCGTGCAGGAAGCGCACGTGATGCTCGCGCGGCCGCAGGGTGGCGGCGCTGGCGCTGGCGAAGGCGCGAGGCATGCCCAGCGCGCCGGCCAGCCCGACCATCGCCTCCGAAGCGATGGCCAGGTAGTGGCGCACGTTCATGTGGCCCATCTCGTCGATATAGGCCGGGCGGACCGAACCGCGCCACGTCTCCACGCCGAACGCGGGGGCGTCGCTCTCAGGTCCGCTCATGCTGGCGCTCCGACATAGACGCCAGAAGGGCGCCATGGCCCTGGGTAGAGCCGATGGCGCCCTGCCGCAAGCGGCTATGGCTTGATGGCTGAAGCCACGCGGAATTGCTCCACGTCCGGCGACGTGACCGCCGTCTCACCGTGCGGAACGCCATTCGGCGCCCAGGCGTAGGGAACCGGTACGGCCCGGTACACCCAGTTGCTGCGCACGGTCTGGGCCGTGCCGCCGCCCACGGTGGTCTGGCTGAAATAGGGACTGACGTATTCCCACACGATCTCACCCTTCGGCGTGACCTGGAAGAAGCGGCCGTTCACGCCCTCGTCGATGAAGGTGTTGCCGTTGGGCAGGCGCCGGGCGTCCGAGATGAACGAGCTGTAGAAGGTCCAGCCCGGGCTATTTGAGGTTTCGCCGCTATAGGACCAGACGATCTTGCGCGCCACGGGGTCGATTTCCAGCACCCGCGAGCCGGTGGCGATGCCCAGGGCCACGGCCGGATAGCCCGCCTCGCCCTCATTGTCGAACACCAGCAGATCGCCGGCGCCCGGCAGCCCTTCTGGGATGATCTGGGCGTCGTGCTGGCCGCTCAGCTGGTCGACATCGCGCGGGCTGGTGATGTTGACGGCCGGTCCTAGGCCGACCGCCTTGGTCGGCCCATCGAAGTTCGGGCCGAGCCGCTTTCTGACAGATAAGCCCCCGAAGGCGCTCGGCCCCCGGGGGTCTAAATGGGGCCTTAGCCCTATTCGGCGCTGAACAGCTTGGCCCAGCGGCGCTTGTCGCGGGCGCGCCAGGCGCCGCGATGATAGGCGTCCGAAACGATCAGCGGCACCACGGTCGAGGCTTCGGCGAACACCATCTGCTCCTGGGTGGTCTGCACCTTGCCCCAGGAAGCGGCCTCTTGCAGCGTCGAGGACGAGCAGGCCCCGTCGCGCACGTCGGCCACGGTGATCTGCACGGCGTAGCGGTGCATCTCGGCCTCGATGCCCAGGATCTCGGCGCACACCACGGTGTCCTGGGCGAAGTTCTTGGGCACGCCGCCCCCGACCATGAACAGGCCGGTGACGCCTGCGGCGATCTTGATGTCGGTCAGTTCGCGGAAGTCTGCCACCGCGTCGATCATCATATAGGGCTGGCCCGCCTTGGCGCGTTCCTTCTGGTGCTTGACCAGACCGAAGCCGGCGGAGGAATCGACGAACGCCGGGCAGAAGATCGGCACGCCCTCTTCATAGGCGGTCTGGATCAGGCTGCCGGGCTTCTTAGCGTTGCCCGCCGCCAGCCACTTGCCCATTTCCCAGATGAACTCACGCGAGGAATAGCCGCGCGGCTCCAGGCTGTTGGCGATCTCGTAGATGGTCGCGTCGCACGCCTGCAGTTCTTCTTCGTCGATATAGGTGTCGTAGATGCGGTCGATGTAGTGGCCGCGCAGGACGTTGTCGTCGACGTCGCCCGCCGCCTGGTAGTGCTTGAAGCCGAGGGCCTCGAAGAAGTCCATGTCGACGATCGAGGCGCCGGTGGCGACCACCGCGTCGATCATGCCGAACTTCACCATGTCGCGGTACACGTGCATGCACCCGCCGGCCGAGGTCGAACCGGCGAGGATCAGCCAGGGCGAGCAGGCCTTGTCTTCCAGCGCCATGTTGAGGATGTCGGCCGCGCGCGCGGTGTCGCGCGAGGAGAAGCTCATCTTGCGCATGGCGTCGATCACCGGCCGCGCGTCATAGGCGGTGATGTCGACATGTTCGACGGTCTTGGAGAGCAGTTCGGCCTTGGTGTTGGACGGAGCGTTCATGGCTTCGGTTTCCCTTGTCAGGAGCGCCCGTCATGCAAAGCAGCAGCCCTCCGGACGGAGCGACGGAGGGCTGCCTTATAGACCCGAAAATGCGACGGGCGTGTGTTAGCGCTTGCGCTGCTTGCGCTGGCCGGCTTTTCCGCGTGGCCGCGAGAAGCGCACGACCTTGCGGGCCTCTTCGTCCTCGACCTTGGGCGAGGGGATCGCCTTGGGCGCGAGGCCGTACATCGAGGCCATGGGCGCGTCTTCGACGATGGCGGCGTCGGTGTCGCCAAAGCCGTTGAAGCGCGTGTTCATGGCCACGCCATAGGCGCCGAGCATGCCGATCTCGATGTAATCGCCCTCGTCCACATCCGCCGGCAGCCAGTAGGGGCCGGGCATGTGGTCGATGGAATCGCAGGTCGGACCGTAGAAGCGGTAGGGCCGCAGTTCGGTCGTAGCCTCGGCGTCGCGCACCAGCTTGACCGGAAACGGCCACTTGGAATGGGTCGCATCGAACAGCGTGCCGTACGAGCCGTCGTTCAGATAAAGGGCGTCGCCCTTCTTCAGCTCCACCTTGACCAGGATCGACGAGCTTTCGGCCACCAGCGCCCGGCCGGGTTCGCACCACAGCTCGGTCGTTTCGTGCACCATCATCTCGGCGAAGCCGCGGTGGATGGAGTCGACATAGTCGGTCAGGGCAGGCGGGACCATGCCGGGATAGACCGACGGGAAGCCGCCGCCCACGTCCACCACATCGGCGAAAACGCCGGCGCGCACCAGCGAGCGCGAGGCCTGGGCCATGGCCGCCTGATAGGCGGTCGGGCGCATGCACTGGCTGCCCACATGGAACGACACGCCCATCAGGTCCTGGGTCGCGCGGCGCGCGGCCAGCAGCAGGGCGGGGGCCGCGTGGGGCTCGACGCCGAACTTGCCCGACAGCGAATAGACCGCGCCGCTTTCACCCGGAGGCGCCAGACGAACCATCAGGTTCAGGTCCTTGGCGCCGCCCGTGGCGTCGACGATCTTGGCCAGTTCCTCGTGTGTATCCAGCGAGAAGGTGCGAACGCCGTGGTCGAAATAGGCGGCCGAGATGGCCTGGCGGCTCTTGACCGGGTGCATGAACGCCATGCGCGAACCGGGCGCGTGCTCGGACACCAGTTCGATCTCGGGCACGGAGGCCACGTCGAAGGAACGGATGCCCTGCTCAGCCAGGGTCCGGATCGCCCATCCCGAGGGATTGGCCTTCACGGCGTAGAAGATTTCGCCCTTGAAGTTGGCCTGGAACCAGCGCGCCGCTACGGCCAGAACACCCGGCCGCACCAAGGCGACAGGACGTTCCGGGGACCGCTCGCGGACCAGGTCCAGGGGCATATGGTACGTGCGCAATTCACGTAACCCCCGATTGATTGTTGACCCAGACCGGCGTTAGCAGCGTTTGTGGACTTCGGGTCCGCCGGGAGATGCGCAAATAAGGAAAAGCAGCCGCATTGTAAAGGGCATTTACAGCGCTGCCGCGGGCCTTTGTCATCAAAGGGTTACACGCCCCTTCCAAAGCTCCTGGCCTAGCATGCTAAGGAACGGCTAAGGATCGCTTAACCATGCCTTCTGACGTCGCCTTTCAGCTCAACGCCGTGACGAAAACCTATGGCGCGCGCCGCGCCCTGGACGGGGTCGATCTGACGGTGCGGCGCGGCGAGATGGTCGCTTTGATCGGCCCGTCCGGCTCGGGCAAATCCACCCTGCTGCGCGCGCTCAACGGCCTGGTCCGGATCGACGACGACAGCTGTGGACGGGTCGAAGCATTCGGCGAGACGGTCCAGGCGGCCGGGCGGGTGAGCGACCGCATCCGCCCGCTGCGCGCGCGCATCGGCTTCATCTTCCAGTCGTTCAATCTGGTCGGCCGGCTCAGCCTCTACAGCAACGTCGCCCTGGGCCTGCTCGGCCGCTTGCCCGCCTGGCGCGGTCTGTTCGGCCTGTGGCCGCCGGCCGAGCGCCAGGGCGTGATGGCGGCGCTGCAGCGCATGGGCGTGGCCGACTACGCCGGCCAGAAGGCCTCGACCCTTTCGGGCGGCCAGCAGCAGCGCGGGGCGATCGCGCGGGCTGTGGTGCAGCAGGCCGAGGCCGTGCTGGCCGACGAGCCGGTCGCAGCGCTCGATCCCGTGTCGGCGCGCAAGGTGATGGAACTGCTGCGCGACCTGAACCGGAACGACGGCCTGGCGGTGGTCGTCACCCTGCATCAGGTCGACTACGCCCTGCGCTATTGCCCGCGGGTGATCGCGCTCAAGTCGGGCAAGGTGGTGTACGACGGCCCAAGCGAGGGCTTGGACCGGGCGGCGCTGTCGGGCATCTACGGGGCCGAGATTGAGGACGTATTCTGGGAGGGAGGCACGCCATGACCGCGATCCGCCGCTGGGCGGCCGCCCTTGCCGGGCTCGCCCTGCTGTCCGGCTGCGCCAAACCGGCGCCCTCGGCGACTGGCGACACCCTTAACTTCTCAATCCTCTCGGCCGAGGATTCGCAGAAGATGGGCCAGTATTGGCAACCCTTGATCGACGACATGCAGAAGGCCACAGGCCTGAAGATCAAGCCGTTCTACGCCACCAACTACGCCGCCCTGGTCGAGGCGATGCGCTTCAACCAGACCCAGGTGGGCTGGTTCTCGGCCGCGCCGGCCCTGGACGCCGTGCAGCGCGCGAACGCCGAGGTGATCGGCCGTATACTGACCAGCGGCGAGGAAGGAACCTACCAATCGGTCCTCATTGCGCGGGCGGACTCCAAGATCACGCTCGATGACGTGCTCAAGTGCGGCAAGCGGCTCAATTTCGGCATCGGCGACCCGGAATCCACCTCCGGAACCCTGGCGCCGATGGCCTATATCTTCGTGCCCCACGGCATCGAGCCCGGCGACTGCTTCAAGACCGTCCACTCGGCCAGCCACCAGAACAACTTTCTGTCGGTGGCCCATGGCCTGGTCGATGTGGCCACCAACAACACCGTGGGCATGACCTTCTACACCCGCGAGAGCCCGGACCTGGCGACCAAGGTCAAGGTGATCTGGACTTCGCCGCCCCTGCCGGAATCCTCGATCCTGGTGCGCAAGGACCTCGATCCGGCGATCAAGGAAAAGGTGCGGGCCTTTTTCCTGTCCTATGGGCAGGCTCCCGGAGCCGAAGGCGACCACGAACGCAAGATTCTCAAGGCGCTGACCTACACCGGCTTTCAGGCGACCGACGACAGTTACCTCGACCCGGTGCGCACGATGCAGGCGGCCAAGGACCTGGGCGAGGCCAAGCACACGGGCGACCCAGCCAAGATCGCCGCCGCGGAGAAGGCGTTCGATCAGGTCCAGGCCGACATCGCGGCGCGGGCCAAGGCCGGCGCGGTGGCCGCCCAATGATCCAGGGCGGCGGCCAAGGCTCCGTCCCGCCGCCGCCGACTCGACCCGCGCTCGATCGGCTGCTGGACATTGTGGTGTGGGGCGGGCTGGCGGCGCTGCTGCTGGTCTCGTTCGGGCCGGCGGGCATCGCCAAGCTGCCGATGCTGTTCACCAACTCGGGCAATATCGGCGAGTTCTCCCACGACCTGCTGCGACCCGACTTCACCCTGTGGAAGCAGTACGTCGCCCAGATGTGGCTGACGATCCAGATCGCGGTATGGGGCACGGGTCTGTCGGTGCTGATCGCCGTGCCGTTCGGCCTGCTGTGCGCGCGCAATATCGCGCCGATCTGGCTGCAGCAGCCGATGCGCCGGCTGATGGACGTGCTGCGCTCGATCCCCGACCTGGTGCTGGGCACCCTGTTCATCGTCGCCGTCGGGCTTGGTCCTTTCGCCGGCGTGATGGCCCTGGCGCTCAACACAGGGGCGGTGCTGGCGAAGCTGTTTTCGGAGGCCGTCGAGGCGATCGACGCGGGGCCGGTCGAGGGGGTTCGCGCCACCGGCGGCACGCGGCTGCACGAGGTCGCGTGGGGCGTGCTGCCCCAGGTCGGCCCCTTATGGACCTCCTATGCTCTGTACCGGTTCGAATCCAACTGCCGGGCGGCGGCGGTGCTGGGCCTCATTGGGGCGGGCGGCATCGGCCAGAACCTGATCGATTCGATCAATGGCTTCGCCTACCGTCAGACCTCGGCCATCGTCCTGGTCATCATCGCGGCGGTGACCGTGATCGACCTGCTGTCCCAGGCCATGCGACAGAGGCTGATCTAGCCTCACAGGGCAAGAGCGCCTGTGGGCCCACTCATCCGTCATCGGACGACCTGCTCCGTCGCGGACACCGAACCGCAATCGATCCGTCACAGGTTCGTCGCCGGTAAACCGTAAATCGCCCCGGATGGGCGTCTGCGTGACAGGCGCCTCAAGAGGGGGTCTTCCATGTCGATTTCAAAAACGCGCGCCCGCGCGCTTCTTATGGCCGCGACCGCTTTGGCCAGCATGACCTGCGCCAGCCGCGCCATGGCCCAGGACGCCGCCGCGTCGCCGGCCGCCGGCGACAGCCAGGTAATCGTTACGGTGTCGCGCACCACCCGTTCGGCCGTGGCCTTTTCGGGCGCCGAAGCGCAGAAAATCCTGCCGGGCATCAGCCCGCTCAAAGCGGTCGAGAGCCTGCCCGGCGTGGTCTATGAGACCGCCGACCCCTGGGGCAACAACGAGCAGAACGAGGCGCTGGTGGTGCACGGCTTCACCACCCAGCAGTTGGGCTACACCATGGACGACGTGCCGCTGGGCGACCAGCAGTACGGCAACTACAACGGCCTCTCCACCTCGCGCGCGATCACCTCGGAAAACGTGGAGCGCGTGACGCTGGAATCCGGCGCCGGCGGCCTGGGCGTGGCCTCCACCAGCAACCTCGGCGGCGCGATCGAGACCTTCTCCAGCGATCCGTCCAAGCTGATGGGCTTCGATCTGCGCGAGACCGTCGGCAGCTACGCCACCACCCGCACCTTCGGCCGCTTCGACACCGGTCAGCAGGATCTGTTGGCGGGGGGCGAGGCCTATGTCTCGTACCTGCACCACGACGCCCGCGCCTGGGACTTCGACGGCCACCAGCGCGACGACCAGGCCAACGCCAAGTACGTGCACGATGACGCGGCGGGCAAGCTGACCCTGTTCGCCGACTGGGACAACAAGGTCGAGCCGAACGAAGACGCCACGGCCTTCGCCGGCGCCCAGACCGCGGCGGCTAGGGCCTATACCCCCGCCACCCGCCCGTTCATCTATCCAAACGTGCAGCAGTGCGCAGCCTATCTCGCGCCCTCGGCGGCCAACGGCAACCTGCCGGGCTCGCCGCCGACCGCGGTCGGCAACAACTTCACCAACTGCTTCAGCGCGGCCCAGCGCACCGACATCCTGCTCTACGGCAAGTACGACTGGAACCTGACGCCGGACATGGTCTGGTCCAATCAGGTCTATTACCACTACAACTACGGTCGCGGCATCGTGGCAGGCCCCGTCAACCAGGCCGGCCTCCCCGGCCTGTTCGCGGCCTATTATCCGAGCCTCGTGGTCGGCACGACCGGCAGCGCGGCCACCCTGCAGAACATCGCCAACGTGTTCGGCGGCACGGGCAACGAGGTGCGCACCACCGAGTACCGCATCAACCGCGGCGGCGAGGTCTCGACCCTCAAGTGGCGGCTCGGCGATCACCAGATCGAAGCGGGGGTGTGGTGGGAGCACAACGAGGACGCCCAGCACCGCGTCTGGTATCCGTTCAGCGCGGCCAACAACGACCTGTCGCCCTACGACGTGCCCAATGGCCCTAAGGCTTTCACCCAGTACTACGCCCAGTTCCACGTCAACGACGAGCAATTGCACATTCAGGATCAGTGGCGGGTGCTGCCGAACCTGTTGCTGCAAGCCGGTTGGAAAGCCAGCCTGCAGGCCGCCGACGGCAAGTTCCCGATCAATCAGGTCAATGCGGCGAGCGTGAGCCCGACCAGCACCTCGTTCGTGCACTATCCCTCCGGCTCGATCAGCTCCAACGACTGGTTCCTGCCCCAGGTCGGCGCGGTGTGGGACGCGACCGCCAACACCCAGGTGTTCTTCAACGTGCAGAAGAACATGCGCCAGTTCATCCCCTACGGCGCGGGCAGCAACTTCTACGGATTCTCGCCCTGGAGCCTGGGCAACCAGGCGGCGTTCGACCTGTTCAAATCGACGGTCAAGCCTGAGACGTCCTGGACCTACGAAGGCGGCGTGCGCGGCCATACCGGGCTCGACTGGGGCTTCATCAGCGGTGTGGAAGGCCAGGCCAGCGTTTATCACGTCAATTTCGCGAACCGCCTGCTCAACATCGCGCCCTACAATTTCATCAACCCCGCGCCTGCGGTGCTGGAGAACGTGGGCGGGGTGACGACCAACGGCGTGGATGTTGCCGCGACGGTGCACTTTGGCCCGCACTTCCAAGCCTACGACGCCATCTCGTACAACAAGTCGACCTATGACTCGTCCTACAGCTCGGGCGTGACGTCCTCAGGCGCCCCGGCGGTCGTGCCCACGGCCGGCAAGTGGGTGCCCTTGACGCCCGACTGGCTGGAGAAGTTCATCGTCAGCACCAACTGGGGACCGTTCGAGGCACAGTTGAACGGCGACTATATCGGCCGGCGCTTCGTGACCTACACCAACGACCTGTCGGTCCCCGCGACCTTCCAGGTCGGACTGGAGGCCAGCTACGCCTTCACCGTGCCGCAGATCTCCGCGATCAAATCGGCTAAGATCAGCCTCAATGTGACCAACCTGGGCAACACGAAGGGCATTTCAACGGCGGTGGTCTCCGGCGCCACGGCCACCCAAGGCTACACGGCCTATCCGATCGCCCCGACCATGGGCTTCGTCACGCTTCAAGCGAAGTTCTGATCCATGCGGCGCTCAACCCTCGCCCAAGTCGTCAGTCTCGCCTTCGCCTGCATCGTCGCCGGGGCCGCGCAAGCGGCTCCGGTCCTGATGATCTCGGTCGATGGCCTGCGGCCGGGCGACGTTCTTGAGGCCGATCAGCGGGGCGTCACCGCCCCCTACCTGACGGGCATGGCCAAGCGCGGGCTCTACGCCACGGGCGTGCGCAACGCCTTGCCGACGGTGACCTATCCCAACCACACCACCCTGGTCACGGGCGTATGGCCGGCGCGGCACGGGATCGAAGCCAATGTGGTGTTCGATCCGCTGCGTAAGAGCTACGAGGCCTGGTACTGGTATTCGCCGATGATCCGGGTTCCCACCCTGTGGGACGCGGTTCACGCCCAGCACAGGTTGACCGCCAGTCTCGGCTGGCCGGTCACGGTGGACAATCCATCCATCGACGAGAACCTGCCGGAATACTGGCGCGCGCGCATTCCGGGCGACGCGGACCTGCTGCACGCCCTGTCCACCCCGGGCCTGCCCGAACTGGTCGCGCCGACCGGCTTCAAGCTGATGGACGTGGTCGTCACCGAGCCCGCCGAAGACGAAGCCAAGGCCAAGGCGGCGGCGGCCATCTATGCGGCCAAGCGCCCCTATTTCATGACTCTGCATCTGTCGAGCCTGGATCACTTCGAGCATCTCTACGCGCCCGGCTCGCCGCAGGCCTACGGCGCCTTGCAACGGATCGACGCCGCCATCGCGGGCCTGGTCGCGGCCGCGCGCCAGGCCGAGCCGGATCTGGTGGTGGTGCTGGTGTCCGACCACGGCTTCGCGCCCATCTCGCACGAGGTGAGTCTGCCTTTGGCCTTCGTCGAGGCGGGCCTGATCACCCTGAACGCCCGGGGCGAGGTCGAGTCCTGGCAGGCCATGCCGTGGGTGTCGGGCGGCTCGGCCGCGGTCGTGCTGGCCCAGCCCGGCGACGAAGCTGTGCGCGCCAAGACCGCCGCCTTGCTCCGTAAGCTGTCAAACGATCCCAACTCGGGCCTCGGCCGGGTGATGGACAGGGCCCAGATCGCCGCCGCCGGCGGGGCGCCGGACGCCGACTTCTTCGTCGACGCCAAGCCCGGTTACGAGATCGGCTCGGCCTTGACCGGCCCCCTGATCTCGGACTCGGTCAACAAGGGCACGCATGGCTATTTCCCCGACAACCCGGCCATGCGCGCCACGCTGATCATCGACGGCGCCGGCCAAAGCGGCTCGCTGGGCGAGGTCGACATGCGCGACATCGCGCCCACGGTGGCCCAGATCCTCAACGTGAGCCTGCCTTCGGCCGAGGGCAAATCGCTGCTGAAGCGATAGTCCGCCCTCAGCGCCGCCGTAGAACCCGGATTGATGGGGCTCCGTCCGCGACGATCTGTCGCCCGCGGCCTTGACTGTGAGTCCACGCCCAATAATGTGACCGGGCACATCAGGCGATCACGCCTGGGTCTAGGGCGGGCTGCGAGCCGATTTCGGCGCAGCGCGCGGATGGAGAGGAAACGTGAAAGTTTTTAAAAGCGGCTCGTCGTGGCCGTCGAAGGCGGGTTTGAGCGCCATTGTCCTCATGCAGTTGGCGGCCGTTTCCGCCTTCGCGCAGACGCCGGAGGACCAGGCCATCGCCTCGGCCCAGAGCGCCTCGATGAAGGCCAGCCGCGCGGCCGTCGCGCGCGCCTATGCCAAGCCGGACTCGGCCGCCGACCTGCCCAGCATCGCGCCCATGGTGCACTTCGAGGCGGTCAATCCCGGCGAGCCGGGCGGCGACCGCCTGGGTGCGGGCCGGCGTCTGGCGGCGGCGATCGTCGCCCAGGACAATCCCCACCCGCGCCTGATCGTGGACGTGGGCTCGTTCACCGGCGAATTGCTCGAAGCTTTCATGCAGCGCTTCCCGCAATCGCACGGCCAGTGGACCGAGCCTGTGACCGGTAACGAGGACAACGCCAAGCGTCGCCTGGCGCGCTTTGGCGCCAACGTCGATTACGTGATCGGCTGCGGCTCGCGCGACATCAGTCTGGGCTGCGTGCCCAAGGGCGTGGATGTCATGCTCACCTCGTGGCTATCGATCCACCAGAACCTGACTGGCATCCAGAAGTGGTACAAAGAGGCGTACCAAATGCTGCCGTCCGGCGGCTGGGTGGTCAACATGGACCACATCTCCTATGGCGACTCGCCCTGGGCCAAGCGAGTGAGCGGGGCGCGCGAGGAGCTGGCTTCGTCGGGCGCCAACGCCATCGTCGAAGGGCCGCCGACCCACCACCTGGACTATGTGACCCCCACCCTCGACCAACAGCTGGACGCCCTGCACGCCGCCGGGTTCACCGACGTGCAGGTTGTTTGGCGGCGTTTGGACACGGTGCTCCTGATGGCGCGCAAGAACTAGCGCGTCGGGCCAGAGCAAAAGTCGGAGACCTGGGCGGGGCCCGGGTCTCCGGCGAGCGCCAGCCGCAAAGCCCCGCGCGAATGTGGCCCTTAGGCCGCTGGCGTGCGTGGTCGGCGGCGGATGCGGGCCAGGCGGCGTAGGCGGCGCCAGAAGCGAATCTTTTCCAGCTCGGGATAGGGCTGCAGATTGCGCACGAACTCCTCGGCCGAGGCGCGCCACGAGAAGTGTTCGGCGTAGGCGCGCGCGGCGCTCTTGTCGAGTTTGAGCGCCTCCAGGCACGCTTCGCGCAGTCCGTCTGTCTGGCCCGGCGCCAGGACGCCGGCGCCCGATCCGGGTATCAGGTCGGCGGGGCCCGGCGCGGTGAAGGCGGCGACGGGCAGGCCGCTGGCCATGGCCTCCAGGATCACCAGGCCGAAGGTGTCGGTCAGGGACGGAAACACGAACACGTCGGCGTCCGAGAAGTGTCGCGCCAGGTCCTGGTCAAAGCGCGCGCCGCGGAACACCGCCGCGGGGTACTTGGCCGCCAGCTCCTCGCGCTGGGGCCCGTCGCCCACCACCACCTTGGTGCCGGGCAGGTCGAGCGCCAGGAAGGCCTCGACGTTCTTCTCCACCGCCACCCGGCCGACCGACAGCCAGATCGGCCGCTCCAGGCCCTCGTACACGGGCTCAAGGCCCGGCTTGAACAGGTCGGTGTCGACGCCTCGCGTCCACGGCGAGATATTGCGGAAGCCGTGCTTGACCAGTTCCTCGCGCATGGTGGGCGTGGCCACCATCAGCCGGCCCGAGGGCTTGTGGAACCAGCGCATGTAGGCATAGCCGGCCGAGAGCGGCACGGGCAGGCGCGCGGACACGTATTCTGGGAACTTGGTGTGGTAGCTGGTGGTGAAAGGCAGCTTCCATTCCACGCAGATGCGCCGCGCCGCCAGCCCGATCGGACCTTCGGTGGCGATGTGGATCGCCTCGGGCTCGAACGACTTGAACTTTTCCTGCACGGGCTCGTAGGCGCCCATCGCCAGCTTGATCTCGGGATAGGTGGGCAGAGGGACGGTCTTGAACTGGTCGGGTGAGATGACCTCGACCTCGTGGCCCATGGCGCGCATTTCGGCCACGGTGCGGGTCAGGGTGCGCACGACGCCATTGACCTGGGGCTCCCAGGCGTCGGTGGCTAACAGGATACGCATATTAGGCCGCGGCCTTGCCCTCGACGGCCTCGTTCGCGCCGGCCTTGCGGTCGATCATCGACCATGAGCGCAGCTTGGCCCATTCCAGCAGCTCCAGGCTGCCGTCGTGGTGCTCGACGATCGCCGTGCAGCTTTCCACCCAGTCGCCGTCGTTGACGTATTCGATGCCGTCGATGTCGCGCATCTCCGCCTTGTGGATGTGGCCGCAAATCACGCCGTCCACGCCGCGCCGGCGCGCTTCCTCGGCGACCGCGCTTTCGTAGGCTTCGATGAACTGCAGGGCGTTCTTCACTTTCACCTTCAGGAAGGCCGAGAGGCTCCAATAGCCGAACCCCATGCGCCGCCTGGCCAGGTTGAACAAAGTGTTCAGCGTAAGGATGGTTCTATAAGACCAATCGCCCAGGAACGCGAGCCACTTGGCGTGCTGCACCACGCCGTCGAACTCGTCGCCATGCGTGACCAGGAAGCGGCGGCCGTCGGCGGTCTCATGAATGGCGTCGCGGGCGATCACCACGCCGCCGAAATGCACGCCGCAATAGTCGCGCGCCACCTCGTCGTGATTGCCGGGCACATAGATCACGTTCACGCCCTTGCGCGCCATGCGCAGGATCTTCTGCATGACGTCGTTGTGCGCCTGCGGCCAGTGCCAACCGCTCTTCAGCTTCCAGCCGTCGATGATGTCGCCCACCAGATAGAGGCTCTCGCACTCCAGGTGCTTGATGAAGTCGAGCAGCAGCTCGGCCTGGCAACCCCGGGTTCCCAGGTGGATGTCCGAAATGAAGGCGGCGCGCACATTCTGAGTCGGGAAGGCTTGGCTCATGGCGACGGGCCGTCCTTGGAGTGGCGCCGAGAGGGCGGGCGACACCGGTCGCCATCAGGCCTGCGACTAGGCTGATTGCGTGTCTGTTTTGTGAAATCGCCCTCTGGAGGTGGCGGTCCGCGACAACCGGCCCTAAGTAGGCGCTTTCAAAGCCGTCGACATGTCCCCCGCCTCCGCCGCCAAACTTTCGCCGAAGACCGAAGCGTCGGCCCCCAGGCCGACCGCTAAGGACACGCGCAAGTCCCAGCGCACGCGCCGGCGCATCCTCGACGCCGCGATGGAGCTGTTCGCCGAGCGCGGCTATCACGCCTGCACCAACGCCGACGTGGCCGAGGCGGCCAAGCTCACGCGCGGGGCCATGCTCTATCACTTCCCCACCCGCGACGATCTGGTGTTGGCGGCGATCGACCATATTCAGGAGCGGCGCAATCTGGCCCTGGCCGAAGCGGCGCGTGACGCGCTGCCGGGCGAGGACCTATCGGACCAGGCGATCGACGCCTATTGGGCCCTGTTGCAGGAGACGCCGTTCCGGGCCTTCGCCGAACTGGAGGCCGCCGCCGGCGCCGACAAGGACTTGGCGGCCAAGCTGGCCCCGGCCCAGGCGGCCTTCGATCGCGCCCAGGTTGGGGCGGAGCTTTCGGGCATGCTTCAGGCCGGCTCGGCCGCGCGCTTCCAGACCAGCCGCGACATCGCCCGCTTCATGCTCGAGGGCCTGTCGCGCGCCAACCTGACCTATGACGAGGACGAGCGCATCGAGCGCCTATTGACCGTGATCAAGCGGGTCACGCGCGTGCTCAACCGCAAGGGCGGCGTGCACGAGCTGTGGGAAGACTAAGGGGCCGCTCGGTCAGGCCGCAGGCTTGGCCAGGACCAGACCATACCGTTCCATCACGCGCGTCAGCGCCGCCGGATCGGGCGGCCCGGGCTGCCCGACGACCTCAGCCACGTCGCGAAAATACTGCGCGCCAATGTCGGGCGTCAGCATTACCAGGGCCCGTGCCGCCTCGGCGTGCGGATTGCTGAAGCTGTGCACCGATCCACGCGGCGTGTGCATGTGCTCGCCCGCCGCCAGGTCACGCATCTCGCCATCGACGCAATAGCGCAGGACGCCCTGCAGGACGTAGATCGTCTCTTCGTTGGCCGTGTGGCTGTGGGGCGGCGGAACGCGGGCACCGGGGGCGACGGTCAGCTCGAACAGGCCCGAGCCGGCGCCGGTGGCCACGCCATCCAGCTTGTAGTCCACCTCAAGCCCGCCGATCCGCACCTTTTCGCCGGTCATTGCCGCCCCCTAGCGCGGTGAGATCTTGGTCGAGGTGATCCAGCCACGGTTGCCGTTCTCGTCGTCCACTTCCCACCACACCCCGTCCTTGGCGCCCGTGGGATAGACCATGTCGCCGACCTTGAAGCTGCGCACCACGTGGGCCGAGGCGCTGGCGGTCTTGCGCAGGGTCGCCACGTCGGTCACGCGGTAAGCCTGGGTCGGGGCTTCGGCGGCGGCCTGGCCGGGCGTGGCCTGCTGCAGGTGGCCGATCAGGTCGACGAAGGCGTTCAGATAGGCCGCCGAAATGACCTTGCCGATGTCGGTGTTGGAATAGCCGCCGCCCGCCGCGCCGAAGAAGGCGTAGCCGCCCCCTGCGCCCCAGCCGATGTCGGTCTTCTGGGCGGTGCCTTCCGCCACATATTCCTGCTCGGTGGTGCGAATGTTGACCAGGGTCAGCAGCACGTGGGCCTGGGACTGCTTCATCGAGATGCCGCCCAGCACCGCGCCGAAGCGCCCGCCCACCAGCCCGCCCAGCGCCCCGCCCAGGGCGCCGCCACCGGCGTTGGAGTTGCTGTCGGCGATGTCGGGGATGATGGCGAAATCGGCCGCCTTGATCTGGCCCTTGCCGAGGTTGGAATTGCGCTGCAGTTCGCCGGAGTCGCCCAGGGCGCGCTCCTCGTTGCGCATGGCCAGGCCGCCGTTGCGATCGACGATGCGCAGGCAGTTGGAGCGCGAGGCCATCAGCTTGATCAGGGATTCCGGATTGCCCAGGCCGAGCGGGCTCCACCAGTCGCGCTCGGGCTCCTGGATCGAGGCGGTGCCGACGGGCGTGGCGCATTGGGGCAGGGGCGGGGTGCCGTCGGGCCGCTTGGCGTCCATGCCGTACTGGGCCATGGCCGGACTGGCCGCCAAGGCCAAGGCCGCCGCCGCGCCCAGCCCCGCGATCGCTGGTTTCTTCATGGCCGTCTCCCCCTGGGTTCAAGTCCAAATATACCCAAGCTTGGGCTTTTTTGTATCCTTATTAACACTTGTGGCGGGCCCGTTCGGCGCTTGTCCCTGACGGTCAAGTGACCGCCGCTCGCGTTTCCAAGGCGCGCGAGTCGTGCTAGCGAACGGACCATGAACGATCCTGCATTGCTCGCCGCCATCGGCGCCGCCGTTGTGTTTCTCGCGGCGGCCGTCTTCGCCTTCGCCCGCGCCGCCGCGCTCGGCCAACGCCTGGCCGTGGCCGAGGAGCGCCTGCGCCAGTCAGGCGAGAGCGCCGAGATCCTCAAGGCCCAGGCCGCCCAGTCGGCCCAGGTCGTGGCCGACGAACTGGTCAAGCGCGCCAGCGAGACCTTTCGCTCGCAGGAAGCCTTGGCCATGGAGCGCATGGCCGGCCAACTCAAGCCGGTGGCCGACACCCTGGCCAAGTTCGAGCAGCAGGTCGCCGCGATCGAGAAGGCGCGCGCCGAGGACGCCGGCGGCCTGAAGCAGCAGATCTCCGAAATGCTCAAGGCCACCGCCGACACCCAGTTCGAGGCGCGCAAGCTGTCGGCGGCCCTGCGGCGCGGGGCGGGGGTGCAGGGACGCTGGGGCGAGCAGACCTTGCGCAACGTGCTGGAGGCGGCGGGCCTGCAGCACCGCTTCGATTTCGACGAGCAGGTCTCGGTCGACGACGGCGAGGGCCGGCGCCGGCCGGACGTGATCGTGCGCCTGCCGGGCGGGGGGGTGCTGGTGGTCGACGCCAAGTGCTCGCTCAACGCCTTCCTGGAGGCCCAGGACGCCACCGACGACGCCGCGCGCGAGGCGGCGCTGGTGCGCCATGCCGCCAGCGTGCGCGAGCACATGCGGGGCTTGGCCTCGCGCGCCTACGCCCAGCAGTTCGAGCGTTCGCCCGACATTGTGGCCATGTTCGTGCCCGGCGACGGCTTCCTGGCGGCGGCGCTGGAGCGCCTGCCCGATCTGTTGTCCGACGCCATGTCGCAGAAGGTGGTGCTGGTCACGCCGACCACCCTGTTCGCCCTGTGCAAGGCGGTCGCCTACGGTTGGCGGGTCGAGGACCAGGCCAAGAGCGCCGAGCATATCGCCGCCCTCGGCCGCGACCTTTACAAGCGCCTGTCGGTGATGGGCGGCCACGTGGCCGGCCTGGGCAAGGCGCTGGAGGGCGCGGTCACGCGCTACAATTCTTTCGTCGGCTCGATGGAAAGCCAGGTGTTGAGCCAGGCGCGCCGGTTCGAGGACCTGGCTGCCGATCACGAGGGCCGCGACCTGCCCGAGCTGACGCCGGTCGACAGCCTGCCGCGCCCCCTGGCCAAGCTGGCGGTTCCCGACGCGCCTCTCGAGGAGGCGCCGGTCTTGACGCTCCACGGCGGCTAACCTACCTCGTCCGTATGGCCGTCCGTCCGATCCTGACCGTCCCCAATCCCAAGCTCAAGCTGGTGTCCAAGCCGGTCGGGGGCGTGGACGACGCTCTGCGCGCCCTGATGGACGACATGCTCGAGACCATGTACGCGGCGCCCGGCATCGGCCTGGCCGCGATCCAGATCGGCGAACCGGTGCGGGTGATCGTGATGGACCTGGCGCGCGAGGGCGAGGAGCCCCAGCCGCGCCATTTCGCCAATCCCGAAATCCTGTGGGCCTCGGAGGAGACCGCGCCCTACGAGGAGGGCTGCCTGTCGGTGCCTGAAATCTTCGACGAGGTCGAACGCCCGGCCAGGGTGCGGCTGCGATACCTGAACTACCAGGGCGAGACGGTCGAGGAAGACGCCGAGGGCCTGTTCGCCGTGTGCATCCAGCACGAGATGGACCACCTGAACGGCGTGCTGTTCATCGACCACCTGTCGCGCCTCAAGCGCGACCGCGCGGTGGCCAAGGTCAAGAAGCAGACGGCCGAAGTCTAGGTTCGCCGGGTCAGCCGTTGCTGGCCGTCTTGTCGTGCACGTCCGCCTTGGCCTTGTCGCCGGCGGTCTTGAGCTGGTCGCCGGCCTTGACCGCGGCGTCCTTGATGTCCTGACCGGCTTGCTTGACCTCGGGCGCAGCCACCGCCGCCGCCGTCTGCACCCCCTCCTTCAGGTCGGTCCCGGCCTGCTTGACCGCCGGAGCGGCGTCGTGCGCGGCCTGGGCCAGATCGCTGCCGGCGGCTTTCAGGTCCGCGCCGGCGTTGGCCAGGTCGGCCTTGGCCGGGGTCGAGGCCTGGTCGTCGGACTTGGAGCAGGCCGATACGCCCAGGCTGGCGCAGGCCAGGGCGATGGCGATCACGGTCGTGCGCATGGCGCTTCCTCATTGGTTCGTGGGTTAAAAAACGGCGGCTTTGAGGTGAAGGTTCCCTCCGCCGCCGGCCCCCGCTAAACCCGGATCATGCGCATCGCCTTTCTCGGCACACCTCAATTCGCCGTCCCCGCCCTGGCCGAACTGGTCGCGGCGGGATTCGAGGTCGCGGCCGTCTACGCCCAGCCCCCCGCGCCGCGCGGCCGGGGCCAGGAACTGAAGCCCTCGCCGGTGCAGGCCTTCGCCGAGAGCCTCGGCCTGCCGGTCAGCACGCCCGCCTCCATGCGCGATCCCGGCGCCATCGCCGCGTTCCAGGCGCTGGACCTCGACGCCGCCGTGGTCGTCGCCTACGGCCAGATCCTGCCCCTGGCGGTGCTGGACGCGCCGCGCCTGGGATCGTTCAACCTGCACGCCTCGCTGTTGCCGCGCTGGCGGGGGGCGGCGCCGATCCAGCGCGCGATCATGGCCGGCGACAGCGTCACGGGCGTGCAGGTGATGCGCATGAGCGAGGGCCTGGACGAGGGCCCGGTGCTGCTGGGCGAAACCGTGCGCATCGGCCCGCTGGACACCGCCGGCACGCTTCAGCAACGCCTGGCCGGCGTGGGCGCGCACCTGTTGCCGCGCGCCCTGGCGGCGGTCGAGCGCGGCGGCGCGCAGGAAACGCCCCAGGCCGAAACCGGGGTGACCTACGCCAAGAAGATCAAGCCGGCCGAAGCGCGGATCGACTGGAGCCGCCCCGCCGCGGAACTCGACCGCCATATCCGCGGCCTGTCGCCTTTTCCCGGCGCCTGGTTCGAGGCTCCGTCCGAACGCGGCCCGGTGCGGGTCAAGGCGCTGCTGTCGCGGCTGGAGGAGGGCGAGGGCGCCCCCGGAGACGTGCTGGACGGCGAACTGCTGATCGCCTGCGGCTCTGGCGCCGTGCGCCTGCTCCAG
The DNA here is from genome assembly GCA_035524315.1 of Caulobacteraceae bacterium. GTDB lineage: Bacteria > Pseudomonadota > Alphaproteobacteria > Caulobacterales > Caulobacteraceae > BOG-938. The sequence goes on along the minus strand of DATKPD010000043.1, from coordinate 37,676 downwards.
GCCCAGCGCGAGGGCCGCCAGGTCCAGGACGCCCACACCTTCGTGCGCGGCTTTCCCCTGCCGGCCGGAACGAGGCTGGGCTGATGCCGCGCTATCGGCTGACGGTGGAATACGACGGCCGGCCCTACTTCGGCTTCCAGGCCCAGAAGGACCAGCCCTCGGTCCAGTCCGCCCTGGTGCGCGCCATCGCGGCCTTCAGCGGCGAGGCCGTCATCCTCCACGCCGCCGGCCGCACCGACTCCGGCGTGCACGCCACCGGCCAGGTGGTGCATTTCGACACCGAACGCGACTGGCCGGCCGAGACGGTTCGCGCCGCCGTCAACGCCTATCTGTCGGGCGAGGCCGTGGTGGTGCTGGACGCCGCCGTGGCCGACGCGGATTTCCACGCCCGCTTCTCGGCCAAGGGTCGCCGCTATCTCTACCGCATCCTCAATCGCCCCGCGCCGCCGGCGCTGGACAAGGGCCGCGTGTGGCACGTGAGGGGCGCGCTCGACGTGGACGCCATCAACCACGCCGCCCAGGGCCTGATCGGCCTGCACGACTTCACCACCTTCCGCGACGCCCATTGCCAGTCGGCCTCGCCGGTCAAGACGCTCGATGTGGCCCGCGCCTGGCGCCAGGGCGAGGAGGTGCGCCTCAGCTTCGAGGCCCGCTCGTTCCTGCACCGCCAGGTGCGCTCGCTGACCGGCTCCCTGGTCGAGGTCGGCCTCGGCCGCTGGACCGCCCAGGACCTCAAAGACGCCCTGGACGCCAAGGACCGCGCCCGCTGCGGCCAGGTCGCCCCGGCGCAGGGGTTGTATCTGGTGGGGGTGGAGTACTGAGGCTTTCCACTTTCGACCCCATAAGGACCTCCAAAGGTAGGCTTGCGGGAGACCGTGAAACCCTTAGCTTCGCATTCCGACAACATCATTCCGGAGGGGCTTCATGAAGCTCGGCTACGCAATCCTCTATGTTCAATCGGTAGCTGACACGGTGGCCTTCTATGAAGAGGCGTTCGGTTTGGAGCGCGGGATGGTGACCCCGACTTACGAGTACGGCGAGCTGAAGACGGGGGCTACCACTCTGGCCTTCGCCTCCGCTTCCTTCGTGCGCGGTCTGCATAACGCGCCGTTCGGGGACGCCACACCTAGCGCAGCCGCTCCAGCGATGGAGATCGGACTAGTCACCGAGGATGTCGAGGGTGCTTTCACGAGGGCGACGCAGGCGGGAGCCGCCACAGTGAAGCCGCCTGAACGCAAACCCTGGGGGCAGCTCGTCGGGTACGTGCGGGACAGCAACGGCTTCATCGTTGAGCTCTGCTCGCCTATGGGCGGCTGAGATCGGGCGATGGGGACGCAGCCTGATACGATTGAGTTCATCCTCGAACAGGTGTCGAACGCGGGCAAGGTATCGGCACGCAAAATGTTCGGTGAGTATGCTATCTATTGCGACGGAAAGGTTGTCGCGCTCGTATGCGACGATCAGCTATTCATAAAGCCAACCCAGGCTGGCCGCGCATTTATCAATGGCACTAATTTACATGAGAAGCCGCCCTATCCTGGAGCCAAGGATTGCCTTCTGATCTCTGGCGACCTTTGGGAGGACAGAGACTGGCTCGGAGCCCTAATCCGCCACACTGCCGACGCGCTCCCTGCTAAAAAGCCAAGGAAGCCTGGGTGAATTAGGCCTGATCAAAGGCGCCAATTTCGCGACGTTAGCCGTCAATCTGGTGGGTGTCGCGAAGGCAGTTTCCACTCATAGCCCAACGTTGCGCCAACGATCTGAGCCCCGGCATTCGCCGGAATAAGCGAGGACGGCTCAGGCGAACGCCGCGAAATAACGCTCGATCAGCCGCTCGTAGATCGCTTCCAGGTCACGCAATTCCTGCACCGGGACCTGCTCGTCCACGGCGTGCATGGTGGCGCCGACCAGGCCCAGTTCGATCACCGGGCATAGGGCGCGGATGAAGCGGGCGTCGGAGATGCCGCCGGTGGTGGAGAGCTCGGGCGGGGCGCCGGTGATGTCGGCCACGGCGGCCGAGACCACGTCGACGAACGGGCCGGGCTCGGTGATGAAGGCGTTGCCGGTCAGGCGCGGGGTCAGTTCGATGTCGCCCGCAAAGCCCTCTTCGGCCGCGCGCCGCTCGCGGTCGAGCCAGTCGCTGAGCGAGGCGCCGTCGTGGTGCGGGTTGAAGCGGATGTTGAGCCGCGCGCTGGCCCTGGCCGGGATCACATTGGTGGCCGGATTGCCCACGTCGATGGTGGTGATCTCCAGGTTGGAGGCCGGGAAGCGCGGATAGCCCATGTCCAGCACATGGGCCTTGAGCCGGTCCAGCAGCCGCACCAGGGGCGTGATCGGGTTGGCCGCCTTGTCGGGATAGGCCACGTGGCCCTGCTTGCCCGAGACCGTGATCTGGGCGTTGAGGCTGCCGCGCCGGCCCACCTTGATCTGGTCGCCCAGGGTCTTGGCCGAGGTCGGCTCGCCCAGCACGCAGTGGTCGATGGGCTCGCCCTCGCCCATCAGGGCGGCGATCACCTTGCCCGTGCCGTCGACCGCGTCGCCCTCCTCGTCGCCGGTGATCAGCAGCGAGAGCGAGCCCTTGGCCGGGGCGTTGGCCGCGGCCGCGACGAAAGCGGCGATGGCGCCCTTCATGTCGACCGCCCCGCGCCCGATCAGCACGCCGTCCTTGACCTGGGCCTGGAACGGATCGCTGGTCCAGGCGGCGGCGTCGCCCGGCGGCACCACGTCGGTATGGCCGGCGAAGCACAGGTTGGGGCCCCGGGTCCCGCGCCGGGCGTAGAGGTTCTCGATCTCGCCGAACCGCATGCGCCGGCAGGCGAAGCCCAGGCCTTCCAGCGCGGTTTGCAGCACGTCCATGGCGCCCGCGTCGGCGGGGGTCACGGAAGGGGCGCGGATCAGCGCCTGGGCCAGGTCGATAACGTCGAGCTTCATCCTGCGCAGATAGCGCGCCCGCGCCACTTGCTGCAATGATCCGTCAATATCCGCGGCGTGGGCGAAACCGCCTCAGGTCGGCGGCAGGTCGGCGGGCAGCTGGGGATTGGGAGCCGGGATCGGCGTGGGGATCGGCTCGGCCGGGGCCGCGGGCGAGGCGGGCTGGGCGCCGGCGCCGATCGCCGTGGGCGCCTCGTCGGAGTCGGGCGCCTCGTCGCTGTCGTCGTCGGCCTTGGCTTTGGGCGCGGGCGGCGGGGGGGGCGGCGCCAGGGGCTGGGCGTCCTTGATCACCACATTGGCCGGCAGGTTGGCCGCGATCGGCGCGGCGTCGGCGGTGGCCGCCTTGCGGTCGCTCTGGGTGAATCCCAACGTGAAGCCGACGCCCGCGGCCAGCACGAGACACACCCACACGATCGACAGAATTGGCTTTGGCACACCGCCCATGGCCGGCAAGCTAGCCTGCCTTCAAGCCGGGCGGAAGCGCCTCTAGCGCGCCCTGGGAGATAGGTTCAGAATACCAAGAGCGACAACTATATCCGACCGAATATGGAGGACGTCCATGGCCTATAAGGTCACGGTGAACGGCAAGACACGAAGTGTAGATGTCGAGCCCGGCACGCCTTTGCTGTGGGTGTTGCGCGATACGATTGGTCTGCTCGGCACCAAATTCGGCTGTGGCTGCGGCCTGTGCGGCTGTTGCACGGTGCACATCGACGGCAAGGTCGCCCGCGCGTGCCAGACCTTGATCGAATCGGTCGGCGACAAGGCGATCACCACCATCGAGGGCGTGGGCGAGACCGATACGGGCCGCAAGGTGCAGGCGGCCTGGATCGACCACGACGTGGTGCAGTGCGGTTACTGCCAGGCCGGCCAGATCATGGCGGCCACGGCGCTGCTGGCGCGCAAGCCCGCCCCGACCGACGACGACATCGACCAGTCGATGGTCAACATCTGCCGCTGCGGCACTTACACCCGCATCCGCGCCGCCATCCATCAGGCCGCCGGCCAGACGCCGGCGCCCGCCGGGCCGCCCGAACCGGAGATCGTGTGATGGCCGACGACATGCCCCTCGATTCCTCCGCCTCGCGCCGCGGCTTCCTCAAGGCCGGCGCCGTGGTCGGCGGCGGCTTCTTCCTCAGCTACGGCGGCGCGGGCCTCGCGGCGCGGGCGGCGGCCGAACCCAGCGCGCTGAGCGTGTTCGTCTCGATCGCGCCCGATGGCGTGATCACCATCACCGGCAAGAACCCGGAGGTCGGCCAGGGCATCAAGACCATGCTGCCCATGCTGATCGCCGAGGAACTGGACGCGGACTGGTCCAAGGTCAGGGTCGTTCAGGCCGACAGCGATCCCAGCAAGTTCACCGCCCAGGTGGCGGGCGGCTCGAACGCCACGCCGGTCAACTGGGAGCCCCAGCGCCGGGTCGGCGCGGCCGGGCGCCAGATGCTGGTCGAGGCCGCCGCCCTGACATGGAAGGTCCCGGCCGGCGAATGCGTCGCCGCCAACAGCGTGGTGACCCACACGCCTTCCGGCCGCACGCTGGACTATGGCGCGCTGGCGGCCAAGGCCGCTCTGATCCCGCCGCCCGACCTCAAGAGCGTGACCCTGAAGGACGAGAAGACCTTCAAGATCATCGGCAAATCCGTGCGCGGCTACGACAGCCCCAGGATCGTCAAGGGCCAGCCGATCTTCGGCATCGACGTTGTGCTGCCGGGCATGGTCTATGCCGTGTTCGAGAAGTGCCCGACCTTCGGCGGCAAGGTGAAGAGCGCCGACCTGGACGCCGCCAAGGCCATGCCGGGCGTGACCCACGCCTTCGTGGTCGAGGGCAACGGCAACCCCGCCGAACTGGTGTCGGGCGTGGCGGTGGTGGCCAACAGCTGGTGGCGCGCCCAGGCCGCCCTGGCCAAACTGAACGTCGCGTGGGACCTGGGACCTCACGCCGACCAGAGCAGCGACGGCTTCGCCAAGACCGCGGCCGAACTGGCCAAGCAGCCGCCCCACCTAGTTCTGCGCAAGGACGGCGATCCGGACGCGGCCATGGCCGCCTCGGCCAAGGTGATCGAGGCCGAGTACGCCTATCCGTTCGTGGCCCACGTGCCGATGGAGCCGCAGAACTGCACCGCCCACGTCCAGGGCGACAAGGTCGAGATCTGGTCCAACAGCCAGACGCCCGAGGTCGGCCGCGCCGGCGTGGTCGAAGCCCTGGGGGTCAAGCCCGAGGACGTGACCATTCACATGGTGCGCGGCGGGGGCGGCTTTGGTCGGCGCCTGGTCAACGATCAGATGGTCGAGGCGGCGTGGATCGCCCGTCAGGTGGGCGCGCCGGTCAAGCTGCTGTGGCCGCGCGAGCACGACATCAAGCACGACTTCTACCGGCCCGGCGGCTTTCACTTCATGCAGGCCGGCCTGGACGCCGAGGGGCGTCTGCACGCCTTCAAGAACCGCTACATCGCCTTTGGCGACCCGGACAAGAAGACCTTTGTGGCCTCGGCCAACATGCCGGGCACCGAGCCGCCGGCGCGCATGGTCGACCACCTGACGCACGAGGTCTCGTTCATTCCGCTGGGCGCGCCGACCGGCGCCATGCGCGCGCCCGTGTCCAACGCCCTGTGCTGGACCATGCAGTCGTTCATGGACGAGATGGCGGCGGCGGCTGGCAAGGACCCGATCGACTTCCGCCTCGATATGCTGGGGCCGCCGCGCATCTTCGACGGGGCGGGCGCGCGCGACAACTTCAACACCGGCCGAGTGCGCGTCCTGCTGGAGCACGTGCGCCGCATGTCGGGCTGGGACCAGCGTCACAGCCTGCCCGCGCGCACTGGCATGGGCGTGGCCTACTACTATTGCCACCGGGGCTATTTCGCCGAGGTGGTCCAGGTGACCGTCGCCCCCAGCGGCAAGGTCAAGGTCGACAAGGTGTGGGCCGCCGGCGACATCGGCAGCCACATCATCAACCCCACCAACGCCCTGAACCAGGCGCAGGGCTCGGTGATCGATGGCCTCAGCCAGGCGCTGGGGGCCAAGATCACCCTGACCGGCGGGGCGGTCGACCAGAACAACTTCTACGACTATCCGATGCTGCGCATGGCGGCCGCGCCGCCGATCGAGGTGCAGTTCGTGCGCACGGACTATTCGCCGACGGGGCTGGGCGAGCCGGCGCTGCCGCCCGTGGTCCCGGCGCTGTGCAACGCGATCTACGCCGCCACGGGCGTGCGCCTGCGCCGCCTGCCGATCGACACCGCCCTGCTCAAGCAGCAGACCGCCTAGGGTCTGTCGGTCAGTTCAGCTTGGCGCCCGACTGGATCCAGGCGCCCAGGGTCGCGCGCTCGGCGTCGGTCATGTGGGTCTCATTGCCCAGCGGCATGGCGCGGCGGGCCACCGCCATGTCGTAGACGCGCGGCGCGAAGGCCTGGATGTGGGCGGGCGTGTCCAGTTCGACATTGGCCGGCGGCGCGGTGAAACCCTTATGGGTCGGCGCGGGGCTGTGGCACATGACGCAGTGCGTCTGAACGATGGCCTGGGCCTGGGCGAAGCTGGCCTTGCCCACGGGCGCGACGCCGATCGCGGGCTTGCCCCAGGTGGCGATCACACTGGCGCCGAAGAACAGCAAAAAGCCGTAGAATAGGAAGTCGTGCCGCACCACGCCCCGGTGCAGCAGCATGAAGAAGTGCCGCACCGACACGCCGGCCGCCGCCAGCATGGCCAAGAGCAGCCAGTTGAGCGGGTGGCTGGTGATGATGGCGTAGTGGTTGCTGATCATCAGGAAGATAACCGGCAGGGTCATGTAGTTGTTCTGCACCGAGCGCAGCCGGCCGGCGGCCCCGAGCCTCGGATCCACAGGCAGGCCGGCCAGCATCGCCGCCACGCTCTTGCGCTGATTGGGGATGATCACCAGGAACACGTTGCCGACCATCACCGTGCCGATGGTGGCGCCGATCTGGATGAAGGCCGCGCGGTCGCTGAAGATGCGCGTCTGGGCCCAGGCGTCGAAGGTCAGGGCGGCGAACCAGACGGCGCCGAACAGGGCCGGGGTCTTGGCCAGGGGCGTTCGGCACAGGCCCTCGTACACCGCGAGCCCGCCCAAGATGAAGGCGAGGCTGAGCCCGATCGCCTGGCCCGGCGTCAGCGCCAGCTTGGCCGGATCGATCAGATAGATATCGGCGCCCAGGTAGTAGATCACGATCAGCAGGGCGAAGCCGCTGAGCCAGGTGGTGTAGGCCTCCCACATGAACCAGTGCAGGTGGGCGGGCATCCGGGGCGGGGCCACCAGAAACTTGCGCGCCTGATAGAAGCCGCCCCCGTGCACCGCCCACAGCTCGCCCTTCACCCCCTCCTCGGGCGTCTCGGGCGCCACCAGATGATTGTCGAGCCACACGAAATAGAACGAGGCGCCGATCCAGCACACCCCGGTCAGCACATGCAGCCAGCGCAGGCCCAGATTGAGCCAGGCGGCGAGGTCGTAGCCCATCATGGCCGCGTCACTTCGAGCTGAAGTCGGATCGTCGCGTTAAAGGTCATCATGACCTTGATCGGCCGCTTGCGTCCCATCGCGCCAATGTCGGTAAGAGCTTGGCCGTCGCAAGAGCCGTTTTGCGCACATGGCCCGCGATTTATGGGCCGGGCGCCGACGCAGCGGGCGCCGGCGGGCCGCCTTCAGCCTCTGTAAAGGCGCGCCGACGATACTGCGACGCTCGCTCTGCCGGACGGCCGATGTTCCAGACCCCCACGCCCGATCTCGGCGCACTCCGCCGCCTGCTCCTCGCCGCCGCCGTCGTCAGCCTCGTGGTCGCGGCGCTCCTGTCGCTGACCTACGGCCCCCGCTTCGGCCTCACCCTCGGCGACACCGACGACGCCATGCGTCTGAGCATGGTGCGCGACCTGCTGCACGGGCGCGGCTGGTACGACCAGAACATCGCGCGCCTGCAGCCGCCCCTGGGCGCCTATATGCACTGGTCGCGCCTGGTCGATGGCGGCATCGCCGGCTTGACCGTCCTGCTCGGCCCGGTGCTGGGCGCGGGGGCCGAGGCGGGCGCGCGCTTCCTGTGGCCGATGCTGTGGATCTGGCCGGCGGTCGTCTCGACCCTGCTTTTGGCGCGCCGGTTGGGCGGCGGTGCGGCCGTTCTGCCCACCGCGGTGCTTCTGGCCGTGGGCCTGCCGCTCTACGCCCAGTTCGCGCCGGGCCGCATCGATCACCACGGCGTCATGCTGGCCCTGACCCTGGTCGCTGCGGCGGGCGCGTCCGAGGGCGGGGTCCTGGCGGCGGCGCTGTCGGCCGCCGCCATGGCGCTGGACCTGGCGGTGGGGCTGGAGGCGCTATTGTTCTGCGCGGCGATCGCGGGGGCCATGGCTCTGCGCTTCGCCTTCGACGCGGGCGCACGCCGTGCCACCCTGGCGTTCGGCGTGACCCTCGCCGTCGCCTCGGGCGCGGTGTTCCTGATCCAGACGCCGCCCGGGCGCTGGGGCCTGGCGGTGTGCGACGCCATGGGCGTGAACCTGGCCCTGGGCCTTTGCGTCGGCGGCGCGGGTCTGGCCCTGGCGGCCATGGCCTGCGGCAAAACCGCGACGGCGCCCCGCGTGCTCGCGGTGCTGGGCGCGGGCGCCGCCGCCCTGGTCGCCTACCTGGCGCCCGACATCCGTTGCGCCGGCGGTCCCATGGCCGAGATCGACCCCCGCCTGTGGGGATTCTGGTTCGCCCACATCCAGGAGTTGGCGTCCTGGCCTCAACTCTACGCCACGCGGCCGGACCAGGTGGTCGTGTGCGTTCTGACCGCCCTGCTGTCGCTCGGCGCCCTGGGCGCGGCCCTGGTCGATCCCGTCCGCCGGGGCGACTTCGCCTGGCGGCTGGTCGGCGCGTGCCTGGCGCTGGCCGCGGCGCTCGACGCCTCGGCGGCGCGTATGGAAAGTTACCTGTTATGGATGGCGGTCCCGGTTCTGGCGGCCGCCTTGACGGCCCTGTCGGCGGCCCGGTTCAAGCAGGGCCTCGTGCCGACCTTGGCCCTGGCGCTGCTGGTGTCGGCCACGCCCATGAACGCTTTGGCCCAGGCTCTCTATGCCCGCAAAACCATGGGGCAGGCGGCGCAGAACCGGGCGGATCACTGCGACGACACCACCGCCTTCGCGCGGCTGGCCCATTTGCCGCCGGGCTTGGTGCTCAGCGAGATCGATCTGGGGCCGGCCATCCTGGCCCAGACCCCGCACGCGGTCCTCAACGCGCCTTACCACCGGATGGTGTGGGGCGTGCTCAGCGCCCAGGCCGCCCTCACCGCCCCAGCCGACCTGGCGCGAGCCAAGCTGCGCGCCCTGCGCGTCGACTACGTCGCCGCCTGCCCGGCCCACGCAGGCCTCTACACCCATGTTCACGCCCCGCCCTACAGCCTGGTGCGCGCCCTGGATCATGGCGCCGCGCCCGCTTGGCTGACGCCCCTGTCGGACCCGGATGAGGCCTTGCAGCTTTACCGGGTCTCATGAGGCCATCACGCTCGAATAGCCTGGCCAAACGGTCTAGGGATGGCTGTTCATCGGGCGGACCTCGCTCCAGGAAATCACTGTGATCGTCATCGTCACCGGCGCGGCCGGCTTTATCGGAATGCACCTCAGCGAGCGCCTGCTCGGCCTTGGCCACGCGGTCGTGGGCGTGGACGATTTCAACGCCTATTACCCCGTCGCCCTCAAGGAGGCGCGCGCGGCCCGCCTTGCGGCCTATGAGCGGTTCGGGATGGTGCGGCTAGACGTCGCAGACGCCCCCGCCTTCGAGGCTCTGGCGGCGCGGGTCCGGCCCGACCTGATCGTGCACCTGGCCGCCCAGGCCGGCGTGCGCTATTCGCTCGAGCAGCCGTTCGCCTACGAGCGCGCCAACGTCGCCGGCCACCTCTCGGTGCTCGAGGCCTGCCGTCAGGTGGGCGTGATCCAACTGGTCTATGCCTCGTCCAGTTCGGTCTATGGCGATCATCCGCTGGGCGCGGAAGGGTTCAGCGAAACCGACCCGGTCAACGCCCCCGCCTCGCTCTACGCCGCCACCAAGCGCTCATGCGAGCTGATGAGCACGGCCTACAGCGGCCTCTACGGCTTGCGCCAGACGGGATTGCGCTTCTTCACCGTCTATGGGCCTTGGGGCCGGCCGGACATGGCCTATTACGGCTTCGCGCAGAAGATCATGGCCGGCGAGCCGATCGAGGTGTTCGGCGAGGGCCGCATGGCGCGCGACTTCACCTATGTCGACGACATCATCGACGGGATCATCGGGGTGATCGACCATCCCGCCGCCGAGGGCGAGAATCGCATCTTCAACATCGGCGACAGCCGGCCTGTCGGCCTGATGCGTATGATCGAGGTGCTTGAGCAAGCCTTGGGCAGGACCGCTGAAAAACGCATGCGGCCCATGCAGCCGGGGGATGTTACGGCTACATTCGCCAATGTGGCGAATCTCAACCGGCTGTGCGGCTACGCTCCAAAGGTGCCGATCGAAGAGGGCCTGCCAAGGTTCGTACAATGGTTTCAGTCGTTTGCCTCGTGATTGCCTTTTTTGATAGGGACTAACGCGGCAGGCGGCGGGGGTGCGCGGCCGGAGGGACGATGACGGCGCAAACGACCAGCAGCGGGTCTCCGCGAAGGTCCTCCGTTTTCCTGTGGGCCGCGTGGGCCTACGACACGCTCGCCTCGGGCCTGGCTTTCGCGGTGGCCTACCAGACCGGCATGGGCCTGGCCGGCCAGTTTCTGCCCAAGGCCCTGGTGATCCACACCCTGATCTTCACCGTCATCGCCGGCGGGGTCGTCAGCGTGCATCGGCTTAACCGCGCGGTCTGGCGCTACACCTCCCTCTCCGACGCCATGCTGATCGTGCGCGCGTCGCTGTTCACGGCCGTCTTGGTCTATTTTCCCTTCACCGTGTGGCGTAACCAGATGGGGCCAAGCCCGTCGCTCGCCCCGGTGCTGGCGTTCTTCTTCATGATCGCCTTCCTGGCCACGCCGCGCATCCTGGCGCGCTACTACGCCGACGGCCGCACGCCCAAGCCCTTCACCACCCATCCCAAGCTGTCGGGGACCTCCGTTCCGGTGATCGTGGTCGGCGCGGCCGGCCGCATCGAGCCGTTCGTGCGCGAACTTCACCGCAAGGCCCAGCGCGACTATTCGGTGGTGGCGATCCTGACCCAGGGCGCGGAATGGCACGGCCGGCACATCCACGGCGTGGGCGTGCTGGGCGGCCCGGGCGACCTGGCTGAGGCGCTGACCTTCCTCGGCCAGCGGCGCATTCGCCCGCTACGCCTGATCATCGCCGACGACGAGATCAGCCAGGAAGGCATCGCCGAGCTGCTCGAGCGGGCCAACGGCCTGGGCCTCAGCGTGGGGCGGCTGCCGCGGCTGACCGACTTCGTCACCGGCGCGGAGGCGGAAAACGCCAGCGCGGTGCAGCCGGTCGACCTGCCCGACCTGCTCGGCCGGCCCCAGGTGGTCCTGGACCGCGAGGCCATGCGCCGTCTGATCTTCGGGCGCAGCGTGCTGGTGACGGGGGCGGGCGGCTCCATCGGCTCGGAGCTGTGCCGGCAGATCGCCGATTTCGCGCCCAGCCGCATGGTCCTGGTGGAGAACAGCGAGTTCAATCTCTACGCCATCGGCAAGGAGCTCGACGAGCGCGCGCCCGGCCTGTCCCGGCGGGACGTCATGGCCGACGTGCGCGACGGCCCCCTGATGCAGCGCCTGTTCGGTGAAGAGCGGCCGGCCATCGTGTTCCACGCCGCCGCGCTCAAGCATGTGCCGCTGGTCGAGGCCAATCCGATCCAGGGCGCGCGCACCAATGTGCTGGGCGTGCAGGTGATCGCCGACGCCTGCGCCCGGTTCGGCGCGGCGGCCATGGTGCTGATCTCCACCGACAAGGCGGTCAATCCGCACAATGTCATGGGCGCCACCAAGCGCTGGGCGGAGGCCTATTGCCAGGCGATGGACCTGGAGGGCGGCCCAACGCGCTTTGTGGCCGTGCGCTTCGGCAATGTTCTGGGGTCGTCCGGTTCGGTGGCCCCGCTGTTTCAACGCCAGATCGCGGCCGGCGGGCCGGTGACGGTGACTCACCCCGACGTCACGCGCTTCTTCATGACCATCCCCGAAGCGGTGCAACTGGTGCTGCAGGCCTCGGCCCTGGGTTCGGACCCGGACAGCCTGCGCGGCGAGGTGCATGTGCTCGACATGGGCAAGCCGATCCGCATCCTCGATCTGGCGCGCCAGATGATCCGCCTGTCAGGCAAGCAGCCGGACGTGGACATCAAGATCGCGTTCATCGGCTTGCGTCCGGGCGAGAAGCTCTACGAAGAGCTGGTGCACGAGCATGAGCGGCACACGGTGGCCGAGGGCCTGGGGGTGTTCTCGGTCAGCCCGCGCACCACCGACATCGCCATTCTGCGCCGGCAGATGGCCGAGCTGAGCGTCGCCACCGGCGTGTTCGACGAGGCCAAGGTCCTGCGCCTGCTGCAGGCGGCGGTGCCGGAGTTCGCGTTCCAGGGCGGCCAGACGCCGGCCGCCGAAGGCCAGGGCTAGCGCCGCGTTGCCCATGCGACGGGTCCTCGCCCTTGGCGCCGTCCTTTCAGCCTCGACTCTTTGCGCCTGCGCGACCGTCCAGCAGTACGAGGCCGCCAGCGATATCCGCAGTTTCCTGATCGCCATCCGCGATGGCGACCAGGCCGCCTTCGACGCCCATATCGACCGGCAGGCGCTCAAGATCCAGTTGCGCGCGCGCCTGATCGCCTATGTCATGGCGCGCAAGGACGCTGGCGCCGTGGCGGCCCTGGGCGCAGCCATGGCCGGAGCGTTGGTTGATTTCGCGGTCGACCATTTGGCCCAGCCCCAGGTGTTTCTGGCCGTCGCCGAGGCCGACGGCTATTCGCCCGACCAGCCGATCCCGAACGCGGTCCTGCTCGCGCCCTTGATCAAGCCGATCGATCCCGAGCGCGCCTGCGTCACCCAGAAGGCGGGCGGCCCGTGCGTGCTGGTGTTCCGCAGGGAAGACGGCGCCTGGAAGCTGATCGCCTTCGAGGGCGATCCCAAGATGCTCAAGCTGGGGCTCTAGTCGCGCAGCAACTCGTTGGTCGAGGTCTTGGCGCGGGTCTGGGCGTCCACGCGCTTGACGATCACGGCGCAATAGAGGCCGGGGCCGCCGTTGGCTCCCGGCAAAGTCCCGGGCACGACCACCGAATAGGCGGGCACCTCGCCGCGGAAAACCTCGCCGGTGGCGCGGTCCACGATCTTGGTCGAGGCGCCGATGAACACGCCCATCGACAGCACCGCGCCCTGACGCACGATCACGCCTTCGGCCACTTCCGAGCGCGCGCCGATGAAGCAGTCGTCCTCGATGATGGTCGGGTTGGCCTGCAGGGGCTCCAGCACCCCGCCGATGCCCGCGCCGCCCGACAGGTGCACGTTCTTGCCGATCTGGGCGCACGAGCCGACGGTGGCCCAGGTGTCGACCATGGTGCCTTCGCCGACGTAGGCGCCGATGTTGATGAAGGACGGCATCAGCACCGCGTTACGGGCCACATAGGCGCCGCGGCGGACCATGGCGCCGGGCACGGCGCGGAAGCCCGCCGCCTCGAACTCGCCCTGGCCCCAGCCGGTGAACTTGGTCGCCACCTTATCGAACCACGGGCCCGCGCCGCCCGTGTCGGCGCCCATCACGCCGTTGCCGTTCAGGCGGAACGACAGCAGCACGGCCTTCTTCAGCCACTGGTTGACGGTCCATTGGCCGCCCTCGCTAGGCTCGGCCACGCGGGCCTGACCGGCGTCGAGCAAAGCCAGGGCGGCGTCGACCGCCTCGCGCACCGCGCCGGTGGTGGCCGTGTTGATCCCGTCGCGCGCGTCCCACGCCGCCTCGATGGTGGACTGCAGCTGGCTCATAGACGGGTCTCCTTGAGGTGCGCGGCCTTGAGGAAGGCCGTCAGATTGTCGGTGCGGTGGACCACGAAGCGTTCGTCGCCCTGCAGGGCGGAGGGCCCCACCAGCACGGTGGTCATGCCGAGATCGTAGGCCGGCAGCAGGTTGCGGGCGGTGTCTTCAATGAAAGCGGTGCGCGGGGGATCGATGTCGTGCGCCTCGATCATGCGGCGGAAGGTGTCGGGGTGGGGCTTGGGCACATAGTCGGCCAGGGCGATGTGGAACACCGCCTCGAACAGGTCGTCCAGGTGCAGGGCCCTCAGCACCCGGTCGGCGTGGGCCTTGTCGCCGTTGGTGAACACCAGCCGCCGGCCGGGCAGGGCGCCGATCGCCTCGCGCAGGCCGGCGTCGGGCGTCAGCCCGGCCATCGACACATCGTGCACCTCCTCCAGGAAGGCCTCCGGGTCCACGCCGTGGTTGGCCATCAGTCCGGCCAGGGTGGTCCCGTGCTCGTGCAGGTACTTCTTCTGCAGGGCGAAGGCGTCGTCGCGCCCCAGTCCGGTCTGGCGTTGCACGAAATGGGTCATGCGCCGCTCGATCAGGCTCATCAGCTCGGCCTCGGGCGGGTAAAGCGTGTTGTCGAGGTCGAACAGCCAAGTGTCGATATAGCTCAGGTCGGCGCGTTCGCTCATGCGCTGATCAGGGTGCCGTAGCCGCTTTCGCTAAACAGCTCGGCCAGCATGGCGTGCGGCTGACGCCCGTCTAGGATGACCACGGCCTCGACGCCGGCCTGCACTGCGGCGATGGCGGTTTCCAGCTTGGGGATCATGCCGCCGGTGGCCACGCCGTCGGCGATAGCCGCGACCGCCTCGGCCACGGTCATGCTGCGGATCAGCTCGCCCTGCTTGTCCAGCACGCCGCGCACGTCGGTCAGCAGCAGCATGCGCTTGGCCGCCAGGGCGCCGGCCAGGGCGCCGGCCACGGTGTCGGCGTTGATGTTGTAGGTCTCGCCCTCGCCCGACACGCCGATCGGCGCCACAACGGGGATGTAGTCCTCGTTGGCGTTGATCAGGGCCTCGATCAGCTGGGGATCGATATGACGCGGCTCGCCCACGAAGCCCAGGTCGATGATCTCCTCGAAGCCGGTCTCGGGATCGCGCTTGACCTTGGTCGCCTTGTCCACGGTGATCAACCGCGCGTCCTTGCCCGACAGGCCCACGCCGCGCACGTCGGCTTCGGCCCCGGCCTGGTTGATGAAGTTGACGATCTCCTTGTTGATCGCGCCCGACAGCACCATCTCGGCCACTTCCATCGTGGGGGCGTCGGTCACGCGCAGGCCGTCGATGAAGGTCGATTCCACCCCCGCCTTGCGCAGCATGCGGCTGATCTGCGGGCCGCCGCCGTGCACGATCACCGGATGCAGGCCCAGGAGCTTAAGCAGCACGGCGTCGGCGGCGAAGGTGCGCGCCACCTGCTCCTCGCCCATGGCGTGGCCGCCGTATTTGATGACGACCGTCTCGCGGTCATAGAGCTGGATATAGGGCAGGGCCTCGGCCAGGGTCTTGGCGGTCGCCCAACCGCCCTCGTCGGCGGGGGTGTCGGTCATGATCGGCTGTCCGTGAATGGCCAGGAGTGTGCGCGAGGGCATTAGCGGGCCGGCGGCCTTTTGTCACCCTGTCGCGGGCCCGGACCTTTCTGCTCACTCGACCGTTACCACCGTGGACCTCCGTCCCATCCACGGGAACAACGATGATGAACACTTCAATGCGCGCGACGCGGCTGGCCTTCGGCCTTGGCGCCTTGACCCTGGCCGCTCTGCCGGCGGTCGCCCTGGCCCAGCCCTACGATCAAGGCGGCTATTCCAGTCAGGATTCCTATTACCAGCAGCGCCGCGACTACGACGCCCAGTATGGGCCCGGCGCCTACGACCGCTATATGGCCGACCACCAGCGTTCGCGCGAGGCGTGCCACGACCAGAAGCAAGGCAACGAGGTGGTCGGTGGCGTGCTCGGCGGCATCGCCGGGGCCGTGATCGGCTCGAACGTGGCCCGCGGCGGCGGGCGCGAGGGCGGCGCTGTGATCGGCGGAGTGGGCGGCGCGGTGGCCGGCTCGCAGATCGCCAAGGGCGCGACGAACTGCGAACGCGGCGGCTGATTCAACGCCGCCTGGGGGTCAGCCCTTGGCGGCCGGCTCGCTCGGCGTCCATTCCAGGTCGCCGACGTCCAGCACGGGACCCCGCGTGGGCGTCAGCCGGCCGCTGAGCCCATAGAGCACCGATTGCACGTGACGGGCGGTCAACGGGTCGGACTTGGCGGCATGGCGCGCCTCGTCCTCGACCGCGCGCGCGACCGCCGGCGAGGTCGCCGCCAGGGTCCGCAGCAGGGCGCTGCTCAGCGCCACCAACGCCTTGATGTCGGCCTCCATCGCGCGGATCACGACGTCCTGGTCCCGATCGTCGAGGTAAACGTGCTCTGCCATGACAAGGCTGCTCCTTTTCGAGGCGGCTCCGTAGTCGCCTTTCAGGCGAGCGTCAAGAAATATGTGCATTTACATATATCGCAGTGGCGCATGATGTAATCACACCTTGCGCGAGCGCACGAATTCGGCTTCTCATGGGCCATGGCTTCGCCGCGTCATGTCATTGATCCGTATCCGGAAAACTCTCCCGACCTGGAGGGTGAGTTCGCCCTGGCGGCGCCCGAGTACGTCTTCTATCTGCTGTTTCAGGCCACGCGGCAGCGCGACATAGCCTTCGACAAGCTGCTGGCCGTGCACGACCTGAACGTCGCGTGCTGGCGCACCCTGGCGATTGTCCGGCGCGTGTCGGGCTGCACCATGAAGGTCCTGGCGCGGCTCAGCGCGATCGACCGCACGACTCTTACGCGATGTGTGGACCAGTTGGTCGAGCGCGGCCTGATCAAGCGCGAAGTTCCCGCCAAGGATCGCCGCAAGGTCTGTCTCAGGCTGACCAAGGCGGGCGGGGGCGTCTACGACAAGGCGGTGCTCACCTTGCTCGACTTCAATAAGGCCAATGTCCGCGGCGTCGATCCGGACAAGCTGCGCGAGGCGGCCAGGACGCTGCAGGCGATCCTGCGCAACATCCTGGCGGACGACGACCTCGCCGCGGACATCCTCAGCTTCGGTCGGCCGCCGCCGGACGGCGCCCAGGGAAAGCTGAAGTAGGCCCTATTGGAACGCCGCCTGGACGATCTCGGCGCGCAGTTCGGGCAGGCCCGCGCCCTTTTCGGACGAGGTGGCCAGCACGCGGGGGAAGGCGGCGGGGCGGCGCACAATGGCCTTGGCCGTGGCGTCCACGGTCTTGTCCAGATCGGCCTTCTTGATCTTGTCGGCCTTGGTCAAGACCACCTGGTAGGACACCGCGGCCACATCGAGCGCATCCAGCGCTTCCAGATCCGGACCCTTGAGCCCGTGGCGCGCGTCGATCAGCAGATAGACCCGCTTCAGGTTCGGTCGTCCCCGCAGATAGGCGCGGCCGAGATTCTGGAACTTGTCGGCGGTCTTCTTCGACACCTTGGCGAAACCGTAGCCCGGCAGGTCGACCAGGCGCACCTGCTCGTCCAGTACGAAGAAATTGACTTCGCGCGTGCGGCCCGGCTCGTTGGAGGCGCGCGCCAAGCCGTGACGCCCGACCAGGCCGTTGATCAGCGAGGACTTGCCCACGTTGGACCGGCCGGCGAAGGCCACCTCGGGCAGGTTGGGCGGCGGCAGGTGCTCGATCGCGCTGGCGCCCATCATGAATGACACCGGATGAGCGAACAGGACCCGCGCCGCTTCGAGCTGGTCCTCGCTGAAGGCCGCCTGCGGGCTGGTCACGCCGGCGCCGTCTTGCCGGTCAGCCGGCGGATGATGTCGTCGATCGGATTGTCGACCTTGAACCGGCGCATGATCACGTACTGCTGGGTGATGGTGATGCAGTTGGACCACGACCAGTAGATCACCACGCCCACCGCAACCTGCGAGATGGAGAAGGTGAACAGCAGGGGCATGAACTGCATGATCTTCTGCTGCGTCGGATCCATGCCGGTCTGCGGGCTCATCGACATGGAGAGCCACATCGTCACCAGATAGATCAGCGGCCACACCCCGATGTGCATCGGCCCGTCGAGCACGCCGCCGATGAAGGGCGTGGCCGCCGGAGAGAAGGGCAGAAGGCCGAACAGATTGACCAGGGTCGAGGGATCGCGCGCCGACAGATCATGCACCCAGCCGAAGAACGGCGCGTGGCGCATCTCGATGGTGACCGACAGCACCTTGTACAGCGAGAAGAACACCGGGATCTGCAGCAGCATGGGCACGCAGCCGAGGAAGGGGTTGATCTTCTCCTGCTGGTACAGCGCCATCATTTCCTGCTGCTGCTTGGCCGGGTCCTTCTCGTGGCGCTTCTTGAGCGCTTCGACCTGCGGCTGGATCTTCCGCATCTTGGACATCGACTCGTAGCTCTTGTTCGCCAGCGGGAAGAAGGCGAGGCGCACGCACACGGTCAGCATCAGAATGGCCAGGCCGAAGTTGCCCACGTGCGAATAGAAGAACTCGACGATGGCGAACAGCGGACGGGTCAGGAACCAGAACATGCCCCAGTCCACCGCCTGGTCCAGTTGGGGCGCGCCGAGCGCCTTCTGATAGCCCTGCAGAAGCGGCACGATCTTGGCCCCGGCGTAGATGCGGGTGGTCTGGGCGATGGTCGCGCCGGGCTGGACCAGCTGGGCCGGGGCCACGAAGTCGGCCTCGAACACGTTGGCCGTGTTGGCCGGGGTGACCCGGAACGTGCCCTGCACGGTCTCGTGCTGGTCGGGGATCAGCGAGGCCATCCAGTACTTGTCGGTCACGCCGAGCCAGCCGCCGGTGGAGGTGACCTGCACCGGGTCGGTCGCCTTGATCCAGTCGCGGTACTTCTTCAGGCGCAACTGGTCGCCCAGCCACCCGATATAGCCTTCGTGCACCACGCCCGACCGGATCGTTCCGTCGGCCAGGCACGGGTCCTTGTGCTGGGCGTCGGCGACGCACTGGCGCTGGACCGAGCCATAGGGCGCAAGGGTCACGCCGGCCGCGCCCTTGTTGGTCACCTGGTCGGTGACGGTGAACAGGTAGTGGTCGTCCACCGCGATGGTGCGCGCGAATTGCAGGCCCTGGCCGTTGTCGTAGGTCAAGGTCACCGGATGGCTGGGGCTGAGCACCGCGCCGGCCGGGGCGGTCCACGCCGTGCCGGGGCCGGGCAGGCCGGGCACGTTGGCGCCGGTCCAGCCGGTGGTGGCGAAATAGGCGCCGAGCGCGCCTTGCGGGCGGAACAGCTCGACCAGGGGCGAGCGCGGGTCGACCGTGACGTGGTAGCCCTTGAGGAACAGGTCGTCGATGTCCGCGCCCTTCAGGGCGACCGAGCCGGTCAGCGCCGGGGTGTCGATCTTGATCCGCGGCGAGAGGGCCTCGGCCTGGTCGCGCGGCACGAACACCGTCATCGGCTGGCCGTTGGGCGCCAGCCCCTGCTTGGCCAGCGCCTGCTGCTGCGCAGCGGCGGCCTGGGCGGCCGCTTCCTTGCGCTTTTCCTGCGGCTCCAGCACCAGGAACTCGTAGGCGAACACCGCCGCGATCGCGATGATGAAGAAGATCGTGGAGTTACGACTGGACTGTGGCTGAGTCGACATGAGCGCTCTTGCGGGAAGGTCGGGATTTACTCGGGAACATCGGCCGGCGCGCCGGTCTGATCAGGCCTCGGCGAAGGGGCGCCGCATTCGGAGGCGAGCCTTATCAGCGCGCTTTTCATATCGTCAAGCAAACGCGGCCAGGGGCGCGATGGCGCGCCGCTCCGGGCGATGAAGACATAGTCGAAGCCGGGCTGCCCGTGCACCGGCAGAAGCAGTCTGGCGGCCTCGCGCAGTCGCCGCTTGGCCCGGTTGCGCACGACCGCCCCGCCGATCTTGCGCGTCGCGGTGAACCCGGCGCCGATGCTGGGCCGCGCTGGGCTGGCCCGCTGGGGCCGCGCCAAGGCCTGGACCAGCACCGCGCCGCGCGCGCAGGCTTGTCCCTTGGCCGCGGCCAGGAATTCGGCGCGAACCCTCATCCGTTCGACGACGGGGCTGAAGGCGTTCGGTTGGGAGGGGAGGTCCGTCAGGGCCGGACCTTTCGCGGTCTGGGGCGCGCAGTCCTAGGCGGACAGGTGCTTGCGGCCTTGCGCGCGGCGGCGGGCCAGGATCTTGCGGCCATTCTTGGTGGACATGCGCAGGCGGAAGCCATGACGGCGCTTACGCACGAGGCGGCTCGGCTGATAGGTGCGCTTCACGACAAAGCTCCGCGAATTTCCAACAAAGACTTCCGCACGTCCGGCGGACGACGGTGAGCGCGGGTGGATAAGGGAATGAGGGGTTGATGTCAACCGGCGGGTAGGCCGTCGGCGACTCAGAAGTTCGAGGAATGCTCCGGGCAGGCCGTCAGGCACTGGCTCCAGGCCAGCCCGCATTGGCCGCCCTCGTCGGTCGACAGGCACATATAGTAGGCCTTGTCGCAGGCGACGCGGCAATCGGCGCCGCCCACGGCCTCCTGCCCATAGCCGCCCACGCGCTTGGCGGTGTCGGTGTCGGGGATGTCCAACTCCGGGTCCGGCGCGCGCGTCGCCGGCTGGGGCACGGCGGGGAGGGGCGTCTTGCGGACGGACTGGGCGGTTGTCGGAGGCGTGGTCTGGGCGTGGGTGCTCGCGCTGAGCAGGACGCTCATCGCCGCCGCCAGCCAAAGAACCTTCCGCCCGCCTGTCATCACCGGGAGGCTAGGGTGCTTCGCGCACGCGGTCGATCAGGGCCATGGCGGCGGCGGGGGCGCGGATCTTGCCCTCGTGGATCACGTAGGCGAACACGTCGCGGGGGGTCTTGGCGGGCGCGGACGCTGGATCGGCCAGTGGCAGGTCCTCAGGTTGGCCGCCCGCCGCCCAAGCCTTGAACCGTCCCGCCCACCCCTCGAGCGCCTCGGCTGGATAGGCGGTCTCGATCTCGTCCGAGCCTTTCTGCAGGCGGGCGTAGACGAAGTCGGCCGTCACGTCCGCCATCTCGGGATAGGTGAAGTGCTCGGCGTAGACCAAGCCAATGCCCCGCTCGCGCAGCAGGGCGATGAAGGTCGGCGAGATGAAGCTGTCGTGGCGCGCCTCTATCACGTGACGCAGGGCCCGTCCGCCGGCCCTGGCCGGAAGCAGGTCGAGGAAAGCGGCCACGTCGCCAGGATCGAATTTCTTGGTCGGGGCGAACTGCCACAGGATCGGGCCGAGGCGGTCTTCCAGCTCCAGCAGGCCCTGATCGATGAACTTGCCGATCGACTCCTTGGCTTCGCCCAGCACCTTGCGGTTAGTGACAAAGCGCGAGCCCTTGACCGAGAAGATGAAGCCGTCAGGTGTGGCCTCGCGCCACTTCTTGAACGTCTCGGGCGATTGGCTGCCGTAGTAGGTGCCGTTGATCTCGATGGAGGTTAGGTGGCGGCTGGCGTACTCCAGTTCTTTGGCTTGAGTCAGGCCGGGCGGATAGAACACGCCGCGCCACGGCTCGAAGGTCCAGCCGCCCACCCCGATGAATACGCCGCCGCTCATGTGCGGGGCGCTATCTGCAGGGCCGCCAGGTCCTCTGGCGCGTCCCACGCCGCGCCCAGGTAGCCCACCACCGCGCGCGCCGTGCGTTCGATCACGGCCTGCCAGTCGGCCTCATGGCGCTTGCCGGCCGCGCTCATCAGCACGCGGGCGATGGCGCCGAGATCCTGGGCCAGGATCACCGGATCGCCCGGGCGGATGCGTTCGCGGTGATGTTCCAGCATGCGCACGATGGCGTCGCGCACCGCGACCTGGGACGTCCTGTCCATATGCTTCTCCAGCCGTTCGATCTCGCCTTCGAGCAGCCGCATCAGATTGGGCCGGCGGGTGTGGCTCATCAAGCCCATCTGCAGCATGAACATGACATCCTGCGCCAGGCTCTGGCCCGGCGCCGCGTCGATCGCCTCGACCATGTCGTCGGAGAACTGGGCCGAACTCTGCTCCATCAGCGCCAGGAAGATCGCGTCCTTGCCGGGGAAGTATTGGTAGAGCGAGCCGATGCTGACTCCGGCGCGTTGGGCCACGACGTTGGTGTTGAAGCCGGCCACGCCCTCCTCCTCCAGAATGCGAGCCGCCGCGGAAAGTACAGCCTCGACCGTGGCTCGTGAGCGGCTTTGGCTTGGCGTTTTGCGAGGCGTGACAGAGGCTTGGGAGCTGGACAGGGGCATGGCGGGCAAATGCGAGTGGGAAATGTGAGTAATTACTCATATTCTTCCCCATGTCGGCCCTTGGCAAGCCCGAGGCGTTCGTCTCAAGGAGGCTTCCATGACCGCTGCGCGTCTTTCGGGCGCCGCCATGCTCGCCGCCCTGGCCTTGGCCGGGTGCGCGACGGGCAAGCTGCGCCCGGCCGACACGCGCCTGCCCACGGCCTATGAGGCCCCGGTCCCGGCGCCGGGCTCAGCGGCCGACATGGGGCTGGACCGCTGGTGGCGGCTCTATGACGATCCGCAGCTGACCGAACTGGTCGAGCAGGCCCTGGCGGCCAGTCCCGACGCCAAGGACGCCGCGGCCAAGCTGCAGGCGGCCCGCGCCGTGCGCGCCCAGGCTTTGTCGGCCTACGGTCCCCAGGGCAAGATTTCCGGCGCCTTCACCCATGAGCAATTGGGCCTGCTGGAATCCGAACAAGACTTCCTGAAGGCCTACGAGGGTTCGCTCGGAGGCTCGACCGGACTGGGCGCGACGGGGGGCGCCGGCGCGGGCTTCACCACTTTGGGCGCCAGCGATTCCGGTCAGGCGGCCTTCAGCGTCAGTTGGGAGGCGGACCTGTTCGGCCGCCGCGCCTCGGCGCGCAAGGCCGCCGACGCCGATCTGCGCGCCGCCGAATTCACCGCTGCGGCGACCCGCTGGAGCCTGTCGGCCGAGGTGGCCAGCGACCTGTTCCAGGCGCGCGGCCTGGCGCTGCAGCTGACCGAGGCCAAGGACACCTTGAACGACGAGCAGCGCTTGCTCGAGATTGCCAAAGCCAAGGTCGCTCATGGCCTGACCCCATCCAGCGACGAGGCTCAGACCCGCTCCGACTACCTGTCGGCCCAGGCCCAGGCCGACAGCCTCGACGCCCAACTGACCGCCGCGCGCCGCTCGCTGCTGCTGCTGGTCGGGCGGGGGGTCGATCCTCTGGCCAGCCTGCCCATGCCGGCCACGGTGGGCGCGCCGCCGGCCATGCCCGCCGCCGTGCCCGGCGCCTTGCTCGTGCGCCGTCCCGACGTGCTGGTCGCCCGCGAGCAGGTACAGGCGGCCTCGGGCCAGCTCAGCCTCGACGAAAAGGCGCTCTTGCCCACCATCGATCTGGAGCCCGGCATTGGCCTGCTGCAGGAGACTGCTTCGGCCGCCAGCCGTCTCGGCTTCTGGTCGATCGGCGTCGGCGTGAGCCAGCCGGTGCTGGATATCCCCCGCCTCATGGCCCAGACCCGCCAGCAGAAGGCGGTCGGCGAACGGGCGGTGATCGCTTACGAAAAGGCCGTCCAGACGGCCTATGGCGACGCCGAGAACGCCTTTGTCTATTTCGCTTCCGACAGCCGCCGGCTCGAGATGCTCAAAGGCGCCGAGCAGGCCGCCGACTTCGCCTATCAGGCCAAGCTGACCGGCTATCGCCGCGGGCTGAACGACCTGCAGACCACCCTCACCGCCGAAGCGGCTTGGCGCCAGGCGCGCGTGGCCCGGGCCGGCGCCGAAACCACCCTGATGCAGCGCTCCGTGCAGGTGTTCAAGGCGCTGGGCGGCGGATGGCCCGCACCCGGCCAAGCGTCCGCCACCCCTTCCAAATCCACTGCCGCCGGATGACCCGACGATCATGAAGACCACGTTCAAGACCCTGGCGGCGTGCGGGCTGGCCCTGATCGCCCTGCAAGCCTGTCATAAGGCCCCGCCTCCGGCTCCATCGGCGCCGCGCGCCGTACGGGTGGCGCCGGTGAGGCTGGAGCCCCTGGCCAGCGCCCTGGACCTGTCGGGCTATCTGACCTCGCGCGAGGAAGCGGCGGTCACCTCAGAGCTGAGCGGCTACCGCGTGGCCAAGGTGCTGGCCGACCAGGACGACTGGGTCAAGGCGGGCCAGCCGATGCTGGTGCTCGACGACACCCTGCTACGCGCCCAGATCGACCAGCTGAAGGCGGCCCTGACCGAACAGCAGCTCGCCGCTGACAAGGCCCAGAGCCAGGCTCGCAACGTCGAAGGCCTCGATAACCAGGGCGTGCTGTCCCAGGAGGATATCGACACCCGCCGCTTCGCCGCCAAGAGCGCCCAGGCCCAGGTGGCCGCCGCCGCGGCCCAGCTGGCCGACCTGCAGACCCGCGACGCGCGCATGACCCTGCGCGCTCCGGTGGCGGGCCGGGTCCTGGCCCGGGCGGTGCGGCCAGGCGACCTGTCGGCCGGATCATCGGCGGGCGCGCCTCTGTTCCGCATCGCCCGCGACGGGCTGATCGAGCTGGAGGCCGACACGCCCGAGGCCGACCTGTCGCGCATTCGGCCCGGCCAGGGCGCGCAGGTGACGCTGCCCGACGGCGCCGTGGTCAACGGCCAGGTGCGGCTGGTCGAGCCCGAGGTGGATCAGACGACGCGGCTCGGCCACATCCGCATCGCCCTGCCGGTGCGCGAGGACCTGCGGCCGGGCGGCTATGCCCACGCCGTCCTGCCCGATGTGGCTGTCCCGGCCCTGGTCGTGCCCGATCGGGCGGTAATCTACGGGGCTGACGGCGCCTCGGTCCTGGTGGTGGGGCCGGGCAACCGCGTGCGCAGGGTGGCGGTCAAGACCGGGGCGCGTGCCAAGGGCCTGGTCGCCCTGCTCGACGGTCCGCCCGCCGGGTCGCGCGTGCTGACCACCGGATCCAGCTTCGTGCTGGAGGGCGACGAGGTCGCGCCGGTGGAAGAGACCGGTCCGACCCCATGAGCTTCAAGGTCTCCACCTGGGGCATCAAGAACCCGGTGCCCGTCGTCCTGCTGTTCGTGGCCCTGACCGTGGCCGGGATCGCCGGCTATATGCTGATGCCGATCAAGCAGTTTCCGGAAGTGACCTTCCCCGTGGTCACGGTGACGGTGACCCAGAGCGGCGCGGCGCCCTCGGAGATGGAGACCCAGATCACCCGGCCGGTCGAAGACGCCGCCGTCGCGGTGTCGGGGGTCAAGCACATCTCCTCGACCGTCACCCTCGGGGTCTCGGTCACCACCGTGCAGTTCCAGATCGGGACCGACCCTCAGCGGGCGCTGGATCAGGTGCGCTCGGCCATCGACCGCATCCGGGTCAACCTGCCCGCCGGCATCGATCCGCCCAACGTCGCCCGGTTCGATATCGATGACCAGCCGGTGATGTTCTACGCCGTCTCGTCCTCGACCCTGTCGTCCACTGACCTGTCGTGGTTCATCGACAACACCGTCGCTCGGGCGGTGCAGGGCGTAAAGGGCGTGGGCGAGGTGACCCGCAACGGCGGGCTGACGCGCGAGATCAACGTGGCGATCGACCCGGACCGCATGGCGGCCCTGGGCGTGACGGCGCCCCAGATCAACCAGGCCCTGGTCCAGTTCACCGACGACACAGGCGGCGGCCGCGCGGTGATCGGCGACCGCGAACTGACCGTGCGGGTGCTGGGCGCGCCCCACAGCGTCGACCAACTGCGGCAACTGCCCATTCCCCTTCCCAGCGGTCGCTATGCGCGCCTGCAGGACGTGGCCGACGTGGGCGACGGCTCGGCCGAGGAGCGCGGCTTCTCCATGCTCGACGGCCGGCCCGTGGCCTCGTTCCAGATTTCCAAGACTAAGGGCTTCAGCGACGTGGCCGTGGAAAAGGCCGTGCTCAAGGCGGTCGCCAAGCTCAAGGCTGACCACCCGGAGGTGACCTTCACCGAGATCCTGTCCACGGTGAAGCAGACCCGGCAGAGCTATGAGTCCACCGTCCACGTCCTGATCGAAGGCATGGCCCTGGCGGCGTTGGTGGTGCTGCTGTTCCTCAAGGAGTGGCGCGCCACGGCCATATCGGCGGTGGCCATGCCCCTGTCGCTGGTGCCGACCTTCGCCCTGATGGCCGTGTTCAACTTCAGCCTCAACGTCGTCACCCTGCTGGCCCTGACCCTGGTGGTCGGCATCCTGGTCGACGACGCCATCGTCGAGATCGAGAATATCCAGAAGCGGATCGAGCGCGGGGCGCGGCCCTACGCGGCGGCGATCGAGGGCGCGGCGGCCATCGGTCTGGCGGTTGCGGCCACCACCTTGACCATCGTGGTGGTATTCTTGCCGGTCTCGGCCCTGAACAGCGAGGTCGGCCAGTTCTTCCGCGAGTTCGGCGTGACCGTGGCGCTGGCCGTGCTGTTTTCCCTGGCGGTGGCGCGGTTGATGACCCCGCTGATGGCGGCCTATTTCCTGCTGCCGGCGCGCCATGCCAAGCCGGCCCCCGAGCTGCCGCGTTTCTATCGCCAGAGCCTGGACTGGGCCTTGGGACACAAGTGGAAGGCCGTCGGACTGGCCGGCCTGTTCCTGGTGTTCTCGGTCGGCATGGCCATGCTGCTGCCGACCGGGTTCCAGCCCGTGGGCGACCCGGGCTATATCTACATGCAGGTCGATGGGCAGCCGGGCGCCACGCGCGACGACATGCGACAGGCCGTGAGCGACGCCACGCGCCTGATCGACGCAGAGCCCGACGTGCAGAGCGTGTTCGCCCAGATCGGCTCGACGGACGCCAATGGCGACCTGACCAACGGGCGACTGATCGCCCTGCTCAGGGACAAGCGCGGCCACACCACCGAACAGGTCAAGCAACGCTTGCGCGACCGCCTGCGCTCGATCACCGACGCCCGCATCACCTATCTCAACAACGGCGCCGCCGCGGACGTGGAAGTCATCCTGGCCAGCCAGGACGGCGAGGCCCTGGCCGCCGCCCAGCAGGCGCTCCTGCGCCAGATGCGCGACGTCAAGCAGGTGTCCGAGCCCCGCCCCGCCCCGCCCGCCGTTTCCGCCGAGCTGATCATTCGGCCAAAGCCCGACGAAGCCGCGCGTCTGGGCGTGACCGCCGACGCCCTGGCCCAGATCGCCCGCATCGCCACCATCGGCGACATCGACGCAAACGCGCCCAAGTTCCCAGACGGCGAGCGCCGCATTCCCATCCGCGTGAAGCTGCCCGAAGGCGCACGCAACGATCTGGACGCCATCGGCCGGCTGCAGGTTCCGACCGCGGGCGGCAAGACGACAGACCTCCGCTCGGTGGCTGACATCGCGTTCGAGGCCGGTCCCGGCCGGATCGTGCGCTATGACCGCGAGCGACGCGCCTCGGTCCAGGCCGACCTGGTCGGCGGCGCCACCATCGGCCAGGCGCTCAAGGCGGTGCACCGCCTGCCTATCATGAAAAGCCTGCCGCCCGGCGTGCGCGAAGCCACGGCGGGAGACGTGGAGAACATGGTCGACCTGTTCGGGGGCATCATCGGCGCCATGCTGGCCGGTGTGGCCCTGATCTACGCGGTGATGGTCTTGCTGTTCCGCAGCTTCTTCAAGCCGCTGACCATCCTGTCGGCCCTGCCGCTGTCGCTTGGCGGATGCTTCGTGTCGCTGCTGGTCACGGGCATGGCGCTCGATCTGCCGTCGATGATCGGCATGCTGATGCTGCTGGGCCTGGCGGCCAAGAACTCGATCCTGCTGGTGGAGTTCGCCATCGAGGCGCAGAGGGCCGGCATGGACCGGCTGGAGGCGCTGCACACCGCCTGTCGGGAACGGGCTCGGCCGATCGTCATGACCACCGTGGCCATGACCATGGGCATGCTGCCGACCGCGCTGGGCATCGGCGTGGGCGCCGAGTGGCGTCAGCCCATGGCCATCGGCGTGATCGGCGGGCTGATCAGCTCGACCCTGTTGTCGCTGGTCCTTGTGCCCGTGGTGTATGAGATCGTGGACGATTTCGAGCAGTGGCTGAGACCCAAGGCCGCGCGCCTGGCCACGCCTCGCTACGCCCAGGGCGAGGCGCCGGCGATCCCCGGCGAATAGGGCGCGGCGGCGTTCAAATAGGCGTGGCCCGATAGGCCCGCGTCGGGGATTGTGCATCTTGGCGGTCGGCGAATCGCCCAACGATCCGAAACATCGGGGCCGGAGACCCAGCATGATCCGTACACGGCGAACGCGCATAGTCGCCACGCTTGGCCCGGCCAGCGCCACGGCTGATATGGTCCTGGCCCTGGCCCAGGCGGGGGTCGACGTGTTCCGCCTGAACTTCAGCCACGGCTCGCACGAGGGACACGCCGCCAACTTCGGCCATGTGCGCGCGGCCGAAGCGGTCATCGGCCGGCCGCTGGGCGTGCTGGCCGACCTGCAGGGTCCCAAGCTGCGCCTGGGCGTGTTCGCCGACGGCGCCGTGACCGTGGCGCCCGGCCAGACCTTCCGCCTGGATATGGACCCCGCCCCCGGCGACAGCACGCGCGTGTGCTTGCCCCACCCGGAAATCTTCGCGGCCATGACGCCCGGCGCCGACCTTCTGGTCGATGACGGCAAGGTTCGGCTTAAGATCACGACGTGCTCGCGCGACCGGTGCGAGGCGGTGGTGGTGGCCGGCGCCCGCCTGTCGGATCGCAAGGGCGTGACGCTCAAGGGCGCGGTGCTGGCCCTGCCGGCTCTGACGGACAAGGACCGCGTCGACCTCGCCTTCGCCATGCGCATGGGCGTGGATTGGGTCGCCCTGTCTTTCGTGCAGCGGTCCGAGGATGTGGCCGAGTTGCGCAAGCTGACCGGCCATCAGGTGGCGGTGCTGGCCAAGATCGAGAAGCGCTCTGCGCTGGAGCAGCTCGAGCCGATCCTCGACCTGTGCGACGGCCTGATGGTGGCGCGTGGCGACCTCGGCGTGGAGATGGAGCTGGAGGACGTGCCGGTCGCCCAGAAGGCGATCCTGCGCGCCGCCCGCAAGCGCGGCGCCCCGGTGATCGTGGCCACCCAGATGCTGGAGTCGATGATCTCGGCCCCGGCGCCAACCCGCGCGGAGGTCAGCGACGTGGCCAACGCGGTGTACGAGGGCGCCGACGCCCTGATGCTGTCGGCCGAGAGCGCCTCAGGCGCCTATCCGCTGGAAGCGGTGTCGATCATGAACCGCATCATGGAGCGGGTCGAAAACGATCCCCTGTGGCCCGACCTGATCAAGGCCGAGCACGAGGATATCGCCGACGTCGACGTCGACATCCTGGTGGCCGCCGCCCGCCGCGCCGCCGACACCCGCACCCTGGCCTGCTTGGTCGCCTATACCGCCACCGGCGGCACGGCCCTGCGCCTGGCGCGCGAGCGGCCCTTGCAGCCGGTGCTGGTGCTGACGCCCGATCCGGCGGTTGCGCACCGCCTGACCCTGGTGTGGGGCCTGGAAATCCGGGTGGCGGACGAGCCCGATAATCTCGACGCGGTGACCAGTTCCGCAGTCGATATGGCGGTCAAGGTCGGCGTGGTCCCGCCGGGCGGCCGCATCCTGATCGTGGGCGGCACGCCGTTCGGCGCGCGCGGGGCGGCCAACCTGCTGCGCATGGCCCACGCCCCGCTCCGGCGCAAAGCCGACTAGCCGGGCGCCAGCCAACGCTTCAGCGCGGGCAAGATGGCTTGCGCCGTCCGTTCCGGTGCGGACACATGCGGCGCGTGTCCCGTTCGCAGCGATACCACCTCGGCGCCGGGCGTGAGCGCCTGCATCCGCCGCTGGGCGGCCAAGACGAGCGACCGGTCTTCCAGCGCCTCAACGTACAGTCGCGGGATTCCGCCGAAACGCTCGGGCGTCAGGGCGGCGATCAGGTGACGGCCGCGCTCGCCTTGAGGCGTCAGCCTGCGCCCGGCTTCAAGCGCCAGGTCCCGGGGCGCGTCGTGCAGGAAGATGTCCGCCGCCGCCTCGGCGGGGACGCAGGACACCAGGCCGTCGTCGGACCAGGCCAGATAAGGCCAGATGCCGCTAGCCTCCACCCCCTCCGCGATCAGGGCCGACGCCAGATCGGCATAGGGCATGCCGCTCGGCAGCATCATGCCGGCCAGATAGACCAGGCCGGCGACCTTGTCCGGCCGGGCCTCCGCCAGCTGCGAGGCCACGACGCCGCCGCCGGAATGGCCGATCACCACGACCGGGCCAGGCGCGCCGTCGAGCCGAGCGCTCAGAAAATCGACGTAACGTTCGAGCGAGGCCTCGCGCGGATCCAGACCATCGGCGCCGTTGCCGGGCAGGTCCGGGGCATCGACCTCAAATCCGGCCTGGAGCAGATGGGGCGTGAGCGCCTCCCACACCCAGGCGCCTTGCCAGGCCCCGTGGATCAGCAGCACCCGGCCCGCCATCAGCCGTAGGTCCGCCGGTACATGGCGCGCAGGTGCTCCTCGACCGTGGTCGGCGGATAGAGCGGCGCCTGGCCGGGCTCCAGGCAGCCGGGCAGGCAGGTCACTTTGTGATCGGGATTGCCGGAATAGAAGAACGGGACCGAGTAACGCTCCTGGCCCGACAGGTTCACCACCCGGTGCAGGGTCGACTTGTAGCGGTCGTTGGTCCAGCGCGCGATCATGTCGCCCAGGTTGATCACGAAGGTTCCAGGTATCGGCGCGGCGTGGATCCAGCTGTCGCTGGCGTGGTCGTGCACCTGCAGCCCGCCGTTCGCGTCTTGAAGCAGGATAGTCAGCGCCCCGAAGTCCGTGTGGGCGCCCGCGCCCTTTTCGTTAGCCGCCGCATCGGGCGGCTGTGGTGGATAATGCAGCAGGCGCAGGGTTGTCAGCGGCTGCTCGCAAAAAGCCGCGAAGTGTTGCTCGGGCAGGTCCAGCGACAGGGCCAAGCCCTGCATCAGCCGCCCCGCCAGATCCGTCATGGCCGCGGCATAGGCGCTGGTCGCCGATCGGAAGCCGGCAAGGCCCGGTGGCCACTGATTGGCGCCGTGGTTGAACTTGCCCGCTCGCACGCGCGGATCGTCATCAGAAAGATCTTCCCCCAGGTAGAACCCCTCCTTGAGGTCGCCGGGCGCTCCAGGCTCCAGCGTCTGGCCCCTTATGCGCTCGTAACCGCGGTTGGCGGGCGATTTGGCCTTGTCGAGCCGCAGCTTGTCCTCCAGCGGCAGGGCGAACAGGGCCCGCGCCGCGGCGAGAACACCGGCGACCAACTGCTCGTCGATCCCATGCCCCGAGATGTAGAAAAAGCCCTTGTCGAGGCAGGCCGCGCGCATGGCGGCCGCCACCGCGTGGCGCGCCGCACGGTCGCCGCCGCGCAGGCCCGATATGTCGATCACCGGCAGGTCTTCGACCCGAGCAGACTTGGCGCCCAAGCTCATGGCGTTCTCCGTTCGGCCTTTGCCGACCCGGACACTCTAAAGTCGGTCGCTCCGGCGCCGTAGGGCCACCGCCGGTCGTGGGGCAAAGATGTGCGAATTGGCTCCTGCTTGAGCGGCGAAGGCGAAACTGCGCCTTGCGGATGCTGACGGGCGCTAAAGCCGCTCCAGCCGGATGACCTGAACCGGCGCGCCCGCTGGCGCGACTGGGGCGTTGGCCGGGCGGCGCAGCAGAGCGTCGGCGCGGGCGAACACCCCGACCATGCCGGAGTCCTGTTCGGGAAACGCGCGCACAGTCAGCGCCCCGTCTTCGCCGGACCTCAAGGCCGCGCGCATGAGGTGTTCGCGGCGTCCGTTGGCCGGGAGGGCCTCGTCAAGGCGGGCGTAGACGACGGGGGGGGCTGGATCGGCGCCCTGCAGAGCCAGGACCAGGGGCCGTAGGAACAACTCGGCGCAAACCATGGCCGAAGCGGGGTTGCCCGGCAGGCCCAGCACCCTGCGCCCGTCGCCCATGACGCCGAACCAGGTTGGCTTGCCGGGGCGCACATTGACCGAGGCGACCTTGAGCTGAAGGCCCAAAGTCTCCAGCGCCGGCTTGACGACATCGTAGTCACCCACCGAGGCGCCGCCGACGGTGACGATCAGGTCGGCGTTTTGCCCTTCCAGCGCGGCGATGACCGAGGCTTGATCGTCGCGCGCCGGCTTCAGGCGCAGCGCTTCGCCGCCCCAAGCGACGATCAGGGCGCATAGGGCGGCCGAGGCGGATTCGTAGATCTGCCAAGGGCCCGGCGTTGCGGGCGGGCGCACCAGCTCTTCGCCGGTGCACAGCACCGCGACGGTCGGCCTTCGCGCGACCGGCAAGCCTCCGCGCCCGGCGGCGGCGGCCAGCGAGAGCCGCCAGGGGTCGAGCCGAACCCCGGCGCGCAGCAAAACATCGCCCGCCCTGAAATCGCCGCCGGCCGGGCGAATGTTATTCGCGCCGTCGCTTAGCGGACCGAGCCGAACCCGTTCGCCCAGGCGCTCGGCCTCTTCCTGGATCACCACCCAGTCGGCGCCGGCCGGCAGGACGGCGCCTGTGAAAATCCGCACCGCCTCTCCCGGGCCGAGCCTGTTGTCATAGCCCCGCCCTGCGGCGCTTTCGCCCACGATGCGCAGGTCGGCGGGCCCGTCCTGGGCGTCAGCCCGGCGCACGGCCCACCCGTCCATGCTGGAGGCGGCGAAAGGCGGCTGGTCGCGCCCGGCGATCAGGTCGGCGGCCAGCCCGCGGCCGAACGCCTGATCCAGCGGCGTATCCTCGGCCGGCAGGGCGGCGAGCCCGTCCAGCATGCGCGCGCGCGCCTCCTCGATCGCCAGCAGCTTCATTCAGCGCGCCGGACGTCGCCCGAGGCGCCGCCCGTCTTCTCGACCAGGCGCACGGCCTCGATGATCATGGCTTTGTCGGCGGCCTTGAGCATGTCGTAGAGCGTCAGCAGGGCCACGCTCGCGGCGGTCAGGGCCTCCATCTCCACTCCGGTCGGACCGGTGGTCTTGACCCGGGCGCTGACCTCCAGGCCCGATCCGTCTGTCGCCGGTTCGACCCGGACCTTGACCGATGAGATGGCCAGCGGATGGCACATGGGGATCAGGTCCGAGGTGCGCTTGGCCGCCATCACCCCCGCGATCTCGGCCGTGGCGATCACCTCGCCCTTCTTGCCCTGGCCCGACAACGCCAAAGCCAAGGTGTCTGGCGCCATGCGGATGCGGCCCTTGGCCAGGGCTTCGCGCGCCGTGGCCGGCTTGTCCGACACATCGACCATCCGCGCTCGGCCGCTTTCGTCCAGATGGGTCAGCTTCCCGCCCATCCTAACGTTCCATCAAGCGCGGCATCAGCTCGATCATGTTGCAGGGCTTATGCCGGGAATCCAGCTGCCAGCGGATCACCTTGTCCCACCCATCGCGCACCGCCCCGCCCGAGCCCGGCAGGCAGAACACGAACACGCCCTCCACCAGCCCGGCGAGGGCGCGCGATTGCAGGGTCGACAGGCCCACGCTCTGATAGCTGACCATGTGGAAGATCACCGAGAAGCCATCGATGGTCTTGTCGAACAGCGGCTGCACCGCCTCGGGCGTCACGTCGCGGCCGGTCAGGCCGGTGCCGCCGGTGGTGATGATGGCGTCGATGGTCCCCGATCCGGCCCAGTCGAGAATCTGGCGGCGAATCTGCTCGACGTCGTCCTTGACCATCGCCCGCGCGGCCAGTTCGTGGCCCGCGTCGGTCACCCGCTCCGCCAGGGTGGCGCCGGAGGTGTCGCTTTCCTCGTCGCGAGTGTCCGAGATGGTCAGCACGGCCACGCGCACGGGAATGAACGGCGCCGCGTCGTCGAGCTTGCCACCGGGGGCCGGCAGGATGGCGTTCATATGTCCTCGCTCCAGCGTTCAGCGTCCTGATAGTCCGGAGCGCGCGGTTCGATCCAGCGCTCGCCCTCCGGGCCGGTCTCTTTTTTCCAGAAGGGCGCCTCGGTCTTCAGCTTGTCCATCAGAAAGTCCGCGGCCAGGAAGGCGGCCCGGCGATGCTCGGCGGCCACCGCCACAAACACGATCGCCTCGCCCGGCCGGATGGCGCCGTAGCGATGAACGGCCATCGTGTCGCGCACCCCGAAGCGCACGCGCGCGGTCTGGACCAAGGCCTCGATCGCCGGCTCGGTAAAGCCGGGAAAGGCGTCTAGCTCCAGCACCGACACCGCCGCGCCGTCGGTGGCAGCGCGGGCCAGGCCGGTAAAGCTCACCACCCCGCCGCAGTCGGTGCGCCCGGCGCAGAACTCGCCCAGAAGCGCCCCCGGATCCAGCGCCGCGGTCTGCACGCGGACCATGTCAGCCCCCGCTCATCGGCGGCATGAAGGCGACTTCGTCCCCGGCAAGCAGCGGGGCGTCGCCGCGCACCACCACCTTGTTCACGGCCGCCTGGACGCCGGGGCCTTGGAGCGCTTGCCCCAATACGCCGTCTTGTTGCGCCAGCCGTGCGCGCAGGCCGTGGAGGGTATCCGGCGCAGGCTCGATCACCTGTTCGCGCCAGCCCGCGATGTCGCGCAGGCGCCCGAGCATCAGCACCCTCATGCTCAGCCGCCGGTCATCGACATGGGGCGCGCCACCGCCGGGGCCGCGCCGCGCCGCTCGATCCTGAAATCGTGTCCCTTCGGTTTGCGGCCCATGGCCTCGGCGATGGCGGCGATCAGGGGGCCGTCGTCCTGCGGATGCGCGCGCAGAGGGGCGCGCAGATCGGCCTGATCGTTCTGGCCCAGGCACATGAACAGCTCGCCGGTGCAGGTCACCCGCACCCGATTGCAGGATTCGCAGAAATTGTGCGTCAGGGGCGTGATCAGGCCCAAGCGCCCCGCCGTCTCCTTGACCCACACATAGCGCGCGGGGCCGGCCGTGCGGTCGGGCAGGTCGTGCAGCGTCCAGAACGACTCAAGGTCTGCACGCACCTGCGACAGGGGCAAATACTGGTCGGCGCGGTCCTGTTCGATCTCGCCCAGCGGCATGGTCTCGATCAGGGTGATGTCCAGGCCTTGGCCGTGGGCCCAGTCGATCATGGCGGGCAGGTCATGAGCGTTGTCGCCCTTGAGCGCCACAGTGTTGATCTTGACCTCGAGTCCCGCCTGGCGCGCGGCGTCCAGACCCCCGAGCACGCGCGCCAGATCGCCGCCGCGGGTGATCCTGCGGAACGTGGCCGGATCCAGGCTGTCGATCGACAGATTGATGCGCCGGACGCCCGCCGCGGCCAGACCGCTGGCATGATCGGCCAGGCGCGAGCCGTTGGTGGTCACCGTCAGCTCGTCGAGGGTTCCGGCGTCCAGGTGGCGCGACAGGCGCCGCACCAGCTCCATGAAGTCCTTGCGCACCAGCGGCTCGCCGCCGGTCAGGCGCAGGCGCCGCACGCCCAGGCCGATGAAGGCCGCACATAGGCGGTCGAGCTCCTCGATCGACAGCACTTCGGCCTTGGGGAGGAAGGTCTGGCGTTCCGTCATGCAATAGACGCAGCGGAAATCGCACCGGTCGGTGACCGACACGCGCACATAGTCCACACGCCGGCCGAAGGGATCGACCAGGGCGTCGGCGGGCGCGGATTCGGCGCGGGACGGGGCTTGGCTGGGCGTCTCCGGCGCGGTGTCGAACGGGCTCATATCCGTAATATAGCAAGTTCGCGCGTCCAGACGAGCGGCGCCGGCGCGGCGACGGCCATTGACGGCCAAGGCGCCGCAAGGACAATACGGCGGATGTTCAATCAGGCCCTTTCGCCCTGGACCATGCCCGCCTGGCCGCACTTTGGTCTGGAGTCGGACGTTCGGCCCGCGTTGGCGCGCGCGATGGCCGGCGGGCGGCCCAGCGTGCTGGCCAGCCTCTATGCGGTGGACGGCGCCGCGCCGCTGGGGGAGGGCGCCCAGATGCTGTTCGATGGCGGCTGGCAGGCGGGCTTCCTGTCGGGCGGCTGCGTCGAGGGCGACGTAGCCCTGCACGCGGCCCAGGCTGCCGAGGACGGTCGCCCGCGGCGGCTGGTCTATGGCCGCGGCGGACCGGCGGACATCCAGCTGCTGTGCGGTTCGCGGATCGAGCTGTTGCTCGAAAGGATCGCGCCGGGCGACCCAGCGGCCGAACGCCTGGTCGCGCTGGGCCAAGCGCGGCGCATGGCTTTGTGGCTCACGGACGGCGAACGGCGTCTATGCTTGGCCGAGGGTGACGACGAAGCGACGGTCCCGCCCGATCTGCGCCGGACGCTGGACCGGGCGCATCAGAGCCCCATTCCGGCCGGCCATACGGACGCAGCGGTCTACCGCCGCTACGCCCCGCCGTTCCGCTTGGTGGTGGTGGGCGGCGACCCGACGACCTTGGCCATAGCCCGATTGGCGGCCGACGCCGGGTTCGATACAGCCTTGGTGCGGCCCAAGGGTCCGGCCGAACCGCCGCCGATCGCCGGCGTGCGCTATTTCCGCGGCGCGGTCGCCGAGGCCTTCTCCGACTTGGGCCTGGACCCGTGGACCGCCGTGGCGGTCGCCACCCATGACCTGATCATCGACCACGACGCCCTGGCCCTGGCCCTGCCGTCGCCGGCCGGCTACGTCGGCGCGCTCGGCAGCCGCCGGCGACTGCCCGAACGGCTGGACCGGTTGCGCGCTGGCGGGCTGAGCGAGGCGGAGGTGGCGCGGTTGAAGGCGCCGATCGGCCTGGATATCGGCGCGCGCTCGCCGTGGCAGATCGCCGTCTCGGTGGTGGCCGAAGCGATCCAGGCCTTGCAGGCGGCCGAGGCGCGCCGTGTGTGGCCAGGCGTCCTCGAACGGGCGTGAGCAAGCTCTACGCCCTGGTTCTCGCCGCGGGCCTCGGCGCGCGCTTCGGTGGGCGCAAGATGCTGTCGCCCTGGCGCGGCGGCGTGCTGCTCGACGGGGCCCTGGCCGCAGCGTTCAATGCGCCGGTCGAGGGCGTGGTCGTGGTCGTCGGCGCCGACGGCGATGAGGTCGCCGAGGCGGCGCGGGCGCGGGCGATGGCGCTGGGACATGCGGATCGGCTGACGATTGCGCGCAACGCCGACTACGCCCAGGGCCTGGCGAGCTCGCTCAAGACGGGCCTCGCCGGCCTGCCCGACGACGCGGCGGGCGTGCTGGTCTTCCTGGGCGACATGCCGCTGGTTCCCCCCGCGGTCGCCGCGCAACTGGCCGCGGCGCTATCGTCGGGCGCTCCGGCCGCCGCGCCGGTGCGCCGAGGCCGCCGGGGCCATCCGGTAGCTCTGTCGCGCAGCCTCTTTGCCTTGCTCGCGAGCCTCGCCGGGGACCAGGGCGCGCGCGGCGTGCTCGACGCCCTGGGCCAAGCCCTCGTACTGGTCGTGACCAATGACGACGGCGTCCTGATCGACGTAGACCGGCCGGAAGATCGCCCGGCCTAGACCTGCCGGTCCTTCCACTTTCCTTGGGGCTCTGTTTCCAGTCGGAAATCCAGCCGCTGAAATCCCCGGCTATCTAGGGGCCCTCGCTTCGGGGCGAAGCTGTCGCTCGAAACGTACGTCGGCAATCAGAGAAACGATAACGAGAGGAACACAGATGGCATCGCACGTGACGCGCACGCTCCTGGCGACCGCCGCCATGATCGGCCTGGCCTTCGCCGCCCAGGCGCAGCAACCGCCGGCCGCTGGCGGGCCAGGTGGAGGCGGCGGCCCGGGCGTTGGCGGGCGCAACTTCGCGCCGAGCCAGACCGATCTTTACCGGTCCGACTTCGTCAAGCTCGATGGCGCGACCAACGACGGCCTGCTGTATGAGCCGGTTAAGCCGGGCGCCAATCCGCATGTCGCCATCGTCACCACCTACGCCCCGCCCGCCGCCGAACTGGCGAGCCGCGGCTATCGGGTGGTGCTGGTCAAGAACGCCGCCCAGAATTCCGCCACGCCGTTCACCGATTTTGGCGTCATCTCCAACGGCATCGCCTATGCCCGCAAGCTGGCGGGGATCGACCATGTAGCCGTCCTGGCGTGGGGCGGCGGGGCTACCGCCATGATCCTTTATGCCGATGTCGCGGCCAACGGCCCTTCAGCATGCCAGGGCGCGAAAATCCTCTCGCCTTGC
>DATKPD010000042.1:0-9616 GCA_035524315.1 Caulobacteraceae bacterium | reverse complement strand
CCAGGCCGAACCACAGCGTCACCAGCGGGATGACGGCCACCAGGGGGGTGGCGTAGAGCGCGTTGACCAGCCAGTCGGTGGCCGCATCGACCATGCGGTAGCGGCCGATCAGCAGGCCCAGCACCACCCCGATGACCGAGGCGGTGACGAAACCCAGCAGCAGGGTGCGCAGGCTGCTCTGCAAGGCGGTGAACAGCTCGCCGCTGGTGATCAGCCCCACCGCCGCCTGGGCGATGGCGCTGGGGTAGGACATGAACAGCGGGTTGACGTGGCGGCCGAAGATCTCCCAGCCGCCGATCACCACCACGATCGAAACCAGGCGCACGATCCAGGCGATGTTGCGCGTGCGCGGCGGGCCGATCACCTCGACTTCGGTGGGTACGGCGGCGGCGGTTTCAGATTGAACGTCGGACATCGGGGGACCGGACCTTAAGCCGCGACGCTGGGTGGGGTGCGGATCAGCGACCAGATTTCGGCGCGGATCGCCTGGAAGGTCGGGTCGCCGCGCAGTTCAGGCAGCTCGGGCCGCGGGTGGGCGAAGGGGATGTCGATGATCTTCTTGACCCGGCCCGGCTTGGCCGCCAGCACCACCACCCGGTCGGACAGATAGATGCATTCGTCCAGGTCGTGGGTGACGAACAAGGTGGTCTTGCCCGTCTCGCCGTGGATGCGCAGCAGCTCGGCCTGCAGCACCTCGCGCGTCTGGGCGTCCAGGGCGCTGAACGGCTCGTCCATCAGCAGGATCGCCGGATCGATCGCCAGGGCGCGGGCCAGGCCGATGCGCTGCTGCATGCCGCCCGACAGCTGGTGAGGATACTGGTCGCCCGCGTGGCCCAGGCCGACCAGCTCCAGCAGCTCGGTGGCGCGCGCCGAACGCTCGGCCTTGGGCAGACCCTGCAGCTCGAGCCCGAACTCGACATTG
Organism: Caulobacteraceae bacterium; assembly: GCA_035524315.1. Lineage (GTDB taxonomy): Bacteria > Pseudomonadota > Alphaproteobacteria > Caulobacterales > Caulobacteraceae > BOG-938. The sequence goes on along the minus strand of DATKPD010000042.1, from coordinate 8,694 downwards.
GCCCGCGCCGAACGCCACGGCAGCAGGCTGGAGGACTGGAACACGAAGCCCCGGTCGCGGCCCGGCTTGGCCACCTGAACGCCGTCGACCAGGATCTGGCCCGAATCCATGCGGATCAGCCCCTGGATGATGCGCAGCAGGGTGGTCTTGCCGCAGCCGCTCTCGCCGATCAGCGAGACGATCTCGCCCTGGCGCACATCGAAGCTGACGCCGCCCAGGACATTGAGGAATCGCTCGGCCACGCCGCGGCCGCCGCGAATGCGGAAGGTCTTGGCGATGTCGCGCACGACCAGTTTCGCGGGCTTGTCCGTCATGACCATCCGTCGCCAGGCCTCAGAATTCCATCCGTCTTGCGTCGGTCACGCCGCGATCGGCGCTCAGGCCGCCGCGGCGTAGGCGGCCTCGGGCACCTTGGGGGCCCATTTGCGCCGCAGCAGGACCAGGGCCGTAACGCCGCCGATCACCAGGAAGAAGAAGATCGCCAGCATCGGCGCCTGATAGCTGCCGGTGGTCTGCTTCAGCCACCCCGACAGGATGGGGGTGACGATCCCGGCCAGGCTGGTGGAGACGTTCTGCACGCCGGTGACGCGCCCGACCGCAGGCTTGGGGATCAAGGTCAGGCGGCACAGCGCCAGGTGATTGGCCGTGCACAGGCCCAGGCCCGACAGCGACACCACGGTCCAGAACAGGGCCATGTTGAGCGAGGGCGCCATCACGCCGAGGATTTCGGTGGTGGCGATGGCGAAGCCGGCGATGACGAAGGCCTTGCGGATCACGACCGGGTCCCCGCCGCGCTTGATCATCCGGTCAGCGATCCAGCCGGACACCAGGGCCACGATGCCGATGCCAAGGAAGCTGAAGCCGGTGTAGACGCCCGACTTGGTCAGGGACAGATGCCGTTGCTCGACCAGATAGGACGGCATCCAGGTCATGCAGTAGAACACGAAGTAGTTGTAGCAGAAGTTGATCACGATCGTGCCCCACACCAGGGGGCTGGCCATGATGTTGCGCATCGGCACGTCGGACTTCTTGCGCTGAACGGCGGTCAGAACCACCGGCTTGTCGTTCTTGACCAGCGCCATCCACGGGACAAGCCACAGCAGGCCGCCGACGCCGATCATCACGAACATCAGTTGCCAGTTGTAGGCGGTGATCAGCATGGCCGCGATCGGCGCGCCGATAGCCGGGCCGATCTTGGTGCCCAGCATGTAGATGCCAACCGCCGAGCCGGCTTGGTCTTCCTTGAAGTTGTCGCGAATCCAGCGGTAGCTGGCGGGCACCACGATCGCCTCGCCGGCGCCGGTGATCACCCGCATGGTGGCCAGGCCCGCGACCGAGTGGGTCAAGCCGGTCGCCGCCGAGGCCAGGCACCACAGCAGGAAATTGATGGCGTAGGGAATCTTGACGCCATAACGGTCGACGATCCAGCCCATCGGAATCTGCAGCACCGCGTAGGACCAGAAGAACGCGGAATTCAGCAGTCCGCGATCGACGTCGGACAGATGGAATTCCTTGATGAACGGCTTGTCCGCCAAGGCGGCCGCGATGTTCTGGCGTGACATGAAGGCGATCGTCGCGCCCACGGCCAAAAGGATGAGGATGGTCCAGCGCCGGGCATGATCGACGCTTTTCGCCTCTTCCGCCGCGATGGGACTGTCCAGAGCGGGTGTATCGGTCGCGGCCATCAGGTTCCTCCGTTGGCGCAAAGTATTATGCCAATGCGCGCGGCGCGCCATTCCATTCGCCAACCCCGTCAGGCGGCCGCCGCGCCATCGACGTCAGTCGGCCAGCTTGGGATATAGGGACTGGGCGGTCTTGGCGAAAATCCACGCGCGGTCGGCTTCGGACACGCTGGCCAGGCGATCCTTGGCCGTGGCGAGGATTTCGCTGAGCGTGCCCGGCGAGGTGGGGAAATTGGAGCCCCAGGCCAGGCGCTTGGCGCCGAAGGTCTCGACCACCTTGGGGAAGAAGGTTTCCGGCGTCGCGGCGCCCTTCTTGGAGTCGCCCATGATGCGCGGGGTCAGCTTGAGGTAGATGTTCTCGATCGGCGCCAGGTCCCACAGGCTCTGCGCGTTGGCGTAGGGCGGGCCGTCCGTCGGGTCCGGCCGGGCCAGGTGGTCCAGGATGATGTTGACGTTGCTGAAGCGCTTGGCCAGGGCGGTCACCTGCGGCAGCCCGATCGGGCCGGTCTGGATGCACATGGGCAGGCCGAGCTCGCCGCACAGCTCCCACGCCGGATAGGCCTTGGGATCTTCAAGCTCGGCCGGATCGAAGTCCTTGGTGCTGCCGCCGGTGAACAGGCGCAGGCCGCCCAGGCCCTTGTCGACCCATTGGCGGATGGTCTGCACCGCGTCAGGCTGCAGCACGTCGACCGAGCCCACGGCCAGCAAGCGGCCCGGATAGCGGTTGCAGCTGTCGACCACATAGCTGTTGTCGAAACCGTAGGTGGTGGAGGAGTGCACCACGGCCGCCTTGTCGACGCCCGCCTCGTCCATCGCCGCGACCAGGGTCTCGACCGTGCAGGGGCGCTCCTGCGACCAGTCCGAGCGCTTGCCGAATAGCGGCGCGGGCGGATATTTCGACTCATCGTCGGAAATGACGTGGGGGTGGATGTCGACAAACGCTGACGGCATTTTTCCTCAGACCTTGTTCTTAGCGCCGGCCGCCGAGCGGACGAGCGCAAGTTTGGGCGCTCATATCGCCTCGGGCCGGCCGGCCCGAGCAAATTGAAAGTTCGTTGGCGCCAATAACTTTGCGCCATTCGTCGTGTATCGCGACGCCTGCTGAAGACAGCGCGTGGGCGGCCGAGCGAACCCGGCCGCGCCCAAGCCTGTTACTTCCCCCGCGCCTTGAGCTGCGCGTCGAGCCGCGGATAAACGCGGCGCGCGTTGCCCTCGAAGATCTTGTAGCGATCCTCGTCGGTCAGGCCCGGTACATTGTCGACGTAGCGCTTTGTGTCGTCGAAATACTCGCCCGTGTTGGGATCGCGGCCGCGCACCGCGCCGATCATTTCCGAGCCGAAGAGCACATTGCTGCTGGGGATGACCTTGGTCAGCAGTTCCACGCCGGGCAGGTGATAGACGCAGGTGTCGAAGAAGATGTTGTTCAGCAGGCCCTCGAGCGGACGGTCCATCATTTCGAGCGACATGCCGCGATAACGGCCCCAGTGGTAGGGCACCGCCCCGCCGCCGTGCGGGATGACCAGGCGCAAGGTCGGGAAGTCCTTGAACAGGTCCGACTGCAGAATCTGCATGAACACCGAGGTGTCGGCGTTGAGGTAGTGGGCGCCGGTGCCATGGAAGTTGGGGTTGCACGAGGCGGCCACGTGAACCATGCCCGGCACGTCCAGGTCGCACATCGCCTCGAACAGCGGATACCACTCGCGGTCGGTGAAGGGCTTGCCGGTCCAGTAGCCGCCGGTCGGATCGGGGTTCACGTTGCAGCCGACGAAGCCCAGCTCCTCGACGCAGCGTCGCAGCTCCGGCACCGAGTTGGCCGGCGGCGCGCCGGGCGACTGGGGCAGCTGGCACACCGGCGCGAAGTTGTCCGGATAAAGCTCGGTCACGCGCTTGACGTTGTCGTTCGAGACTTCGGCCCATTCCAGGCTGGTGCGCTCGTTGCCCAGGTGGTGCGACATCAGGCCGGCGATGGGCGAGAACAGGGTCAGGTCGCTGCCGCGCTCCTGCTGCAGCTTCAGCTGTCCGCCGCCCACGCCCTCGCGGATCTGGTCGTCGGTCAGGCGCGCGCCGTCAATGCTCGGCGCATTCAGGGGATCATCGGCGAAAGCCACCTGCTTGGCGCGCCAGTCTCGGAACGATTTGGGCACCGTGGTGAAGTGGCCGTGGCAATCGATGATCATGTGTTTCTCCATGGTCTTGGCCGGCGATCGGGCCAGCAATTTGGGCCGGGCCTTGCGCAGGGCGCGGACGGCGAACAACGGCCTTTCGGTGAGGACCGATCCTCGTCATCTCGCGCCGGCGCGCGCACGAAGCGTCAGCCTCATCCGACTATCAGGCCGCGGTTATGGCGGGGAGCCTCGAAAAGGAGACATTGATTTTGCTATGGCGCACATAAAACTTCGAAGATGGCGCTGGGCTTCCCACGCCACGGCTTTACCAAGAGGCGCAACCAGCCAGACGCGACCTAAAACCGTCGCGCGCGATCCGGGCGTACCGCCCCCTCGATCAAGGAGCGTTCCATGACTGACATTCCTCGCCTCAACGGCGTCATCCGCGCCTGGGAACAGGGCAAGCCGGCCTTCGCCTCGTTCGCCCACCCCGAGCGGCAGGTCGCCATCGAGTTCTCCACCTCGCCCTACGACGCGATCGTGTTCGAGGGCGAGCACAATCCTTGGGACGCCAACGCCCTGACCGACGCCTTCCAGTACCTGCTGAACCGCAAGCAGATCCTGGCCCAGGGCACGCCGGCGCCGCCGGTGACCCCGATCGTGCGCATTCCGCCGAACGGCAAGGAGATGAACCAGAGCTTCGCCAAGCAGGCGCTGGACCGCGGCGCCTACGGCGTGGTGTGGCCGCACATCACCACCGCCGAAGAAGCCTACAACGCCGTGGCCGCGTGCCGCTATCCGCGCCCCAAGGACGCCCCCAACTTCGAGCCCGAGGGCATTCGCGGCGACGGGCCGCACGGCGCCGTGCGCTTCTGGGGTCTGACGCAGCAGGAATACTACAAGCGCGCCGACGTGTGGCCGCTGGCCCCCGAGGGCGAAATCCTGGTCATGCTGATGATCGAGGACCTGCAGGCGATCGAGAACCTCGACGAAATCCTCAAGGTGCCGGGCATCGGCTGCTGCATTATCGGCGAGGGCGACCTGAGCCAGGAGTTGGGTTTCCCGCGGCAGTACGAACATCCGGTCGTGCTGGAGGCGATGGCCCAGATCGTGGCGGCCTGCAAGAAGCACAACATCCCGGTGGGCCAGCCGCACGTGACCACCAAGAACCTGCAGCGCGTGCTCGACGAGGGCTACCGCTTCCTGATGTCGGCCCCGGTGAAGTCCTATCCCGTGGTCGAAAAGGGCCGCGAACTGTCCGGGCGCTGATCGCCCGCCGCCTCTCGCCATCACGATCATATAGAGAAAGCACAAGACCATGGCCTTCCCCTCCTCCGGACCGGTCAAGCTGAAGACCAACCTGGCCGACAATCCCTCGACCAAGGCCCTGACCAGCGGCCAGATCGCCAGCCCGCTCGTGGAGTTCGACTTCTGCGGGCCGGAAACGGCGCACAACGGCTTCAAGGACATGCTTCGCCGCAACATGTACGACGCGGGCGAACTGGCCATCGTCACCTACCTGCAGGCCAAGTCGTACAACAAGCCGTTCGCCCTGCTGCCCTTCCCGGTCAACGGCCGCATGCAGCACCACTGCGCCGGCTACAACATCGAGTTCGGCGAACTGAAGCCCAAGGACATCGAGGGCAAGAAGGTGGGCGTGCGCACCTACGCCCAGACCACCGGCCTGTGGATCCGCGGCGTGCTGCAGCACGAGTACGGCGTGGACCTGGACAAGGTCACCTTCATGACGGTCGGCGAGGGCCACCTGGAGGAATATGTTGATCCGCCCAACTGCGTGCGTCTGCCCAAGGGCTCTGACATCGGCCAGATGATGCTGAACGGCGAATTGGCCGCCACCCTGCAGGGCAACGACCTGCCCAAGGATCCGCGCGTGCGCACCCTGGTGCCGGACGCGGTCCAGGCGGGCCTGGACTACTACAATCGCGAGCACGTGGTTCCGATCAACCATATGTTCGTGGTGCACCAGGATCTGGTCAAAGAGCGGCCGGACGTGGTCAAGGAAATCTACCGCGTGCTCAAGGAGAGCCGGGCGCAGATGGCCCCCGACAAGCTGAAGATCTTCCCGCCGGTGGGCTTCGACGCCAACCGCAAGGGCATCGAACTGGCGATAGAGTACGCCGTCGAGCAGAAGATCATTCCGCGCAAACTCAGCTACGACGAACTGTTCGACGAGACCACGGCGGCGCTCAACTAGCGCCCGCACCGACCCGGCCGGCGCGGCGGACATGGTCCCCGCGCCGCGCCTGGGCCCTGGCGCCCCGGCCCTCGGCCGCCGCTTTTTTCTAATTCCCGCTTGATGTTCAGGCCCTACGCCCCGCGCGCAACGGGGCGCGCGAAACTGCGCGCCATAGTGTGCGCAAGCCGCCGACGGCGGAGGCCTTCGCAAGTGCGAGATAGCCTCCAAGGATATCGCCAACGGCGATCTGGCCGGAGGCACAAACCCCCTGACATTTCAATGTCGCGCTCTATAATTTTCTGCTAAAGAGCCCGATAAGATTCTGCTGATAGCAGAGGTCGGGAGGAACAGATGACCGATTTGAGCCCCCACGCGCGAGCGGTCTCGCTCAGCCTTAGACACTTGAAATTGTTCGAGAGCGTGGCCCGGCTGAGCAGCGTGCGGCGCGCCTCCGAAGAATGCCATCTGTCGCAACCAGCGGTGACCCAGGCCATCGCCAAGCTCGAGGAGCAGATCGGCCTCACCTTGCTGGAGCGGCGCGCCAGCGGCAGCTACCTCAACGATTGCGGCAAGATTTTCCAACGGCGCATCCAGCGCCTGTTCGCCCAGATCGAGGAGGCCCTGGAGGAACTGGGCGCCCCGATCGGCCCGACCCCGATCCCGATCATCGCCAGCCGCATCACCCGCTCGCAGATCCGCAGCCTGATCGCCATCGTCGAGAACGGGTCGTTCGGCCAGGCGGCCCGAGCGCTGCAGGTGTCGCAGGCCTCGCTTCACCGGGCCGCGCGGGATCTGGAGCAGAACCTGCGCAAGACCCTCTATCACCGCACCGCGTTCGGCATCATGGCCACGCCGCCCGCCGCCGAATTCGCGCGCAAGCTCAAGCTGGCCGCGCGCGAGATCGAATCCGGCATCGAGGAACTGGAAGCAGCCACGGGCAACTTCGGCAGCCAGATGGTGATCGGCGCCATGCCCTTGGCCGGCAGCGTCATGCTGGCCTCGGTCCTGAACGAGTTCATCACCTCCAGCCCCAGCGCCAACGTCCGCATCGCCAGCAGCAACGCGGACGAGATTTTGCGTAACCTGCGCGCGGGCGACGTGGACTTCGTGATCGGCCTGGTCGGCGATCCGCCCGCCCCCGACCTGGTCAGCGAGGCGGTGGTGGAAACGCCCTATGTGGTGGTCGCGCGCCAGGGCCACCCGCTGCTGCAGAAGAGCGCGGCCACATTGGAAGACCTGGCGGCCTACGACTGGGTGATCGGCACGCCGGGCTCCAACCGGCGCCAGCGGTTCGACAAGCTGTTCGCGGATCGGGCGCGGCCCATGGCGCGGGTGGAGACCTCGTCGATGGCGACCATCCGCCTGCTGCTGAGCAACAGCGACCGGCTGACCCTGCTGACATCCTACGAACTGAAATACGCCGCCGACATGCTCAAGCCGGTGCCGTTCGGCGCCCTGCACCCGGCGCCCTCGGTGGGCCTGATCATGCGCGAGAACTGGCTGCCCACGCCGTTGCAGGCCAAGTTTCTGGAGCTGTTCCGCCAGCGCGTCCACGGCGCCCTGGAGCCCGCGCCAACGCTCAAGCGCGTGGGCTAAAGTCGGCTCAGGCCCGCGGCGAGCGATCCGGCGCCCAAAAGGGCGGCGTGGGTGTTGGCGATGACCTTGGTCGGGATGGCCGCCACATAGGCGCGGAAGCGCCCCTTGTCCTCGAAGCTTTGGCGAAAGCCTCCGGCCTGCAGGCGCCCCGCTATGGCCGGCGCGATGCCGCCCCCCAGATAGACCCCGCCACGCGCGCCATAGGCCAAGGCCAGATCGCCGGCCACCGCGCCATAGATCGCGCAAAACCGGTCGAGGGTCCGGCGGGCCAGGCCATCGGCGGACGCCGCCTCGGCCACGATCGCCTCGGCGCCCATAGCCGGCGCGGGAGCCCCCTCGATCTGCGCCAGGGCCGTGTGGATATTGACCAGTCCTGGCCCTGACAGGAGCCGCTCGACCGACACGCGGCCGAACATGCGGCGCAGGATTTTGAGAATCTCGATCTCGACATCATCGGTCGGCGCGAACGCGATATGGCCGCCCTCGGTGGCGATCACCGCCGTCCCGCCCACGCCGCGCGCCAGCGCCCCGGCGCCGAACCCGGTGCCCGCGCCCATCACGGCCACGGTGTCGCTCGGCTCGCCGGCCACATCCGGCCCGAGCGCGATCAGGTCGCGCGGGGCGAACTGATCGACCGCCAGGGCCAGGGCGGTGTAGTCGTTGATCAGGCGGGCGTTCGGCAATCCGCGCCGCTGAAGGTCCGCCTCGGACAGGCGCCAGGGCATATTCGTCGACTGTACGGCCCCGTCCCTGACCGGACCGGCGATGGCCAGCACGCCGCCGCTGAGCGCGCCGGTCCAGTCCACCGCATGGAGGTAGCGGTCGATCGCGTCGTAGGCCTCGGGGAAATCCGCGCACTTGTAGTCGGTGGGGCTGGCCACCCGAACCTGGCCATCGACCGCCTGGACCAGGGCCAGGCGGCAGTTGGTGCCGCCGATATCGCCCACGAGGTAGGTGTTCAGGCGAGCGTCCAGGGGGGCGTCGAAAGCGGCGGCGGGAGTGGACATGGATTTCGCGAGGGTCCGGCAAAGATGGAGGGTCGGCATCGTGGATCGATGCTTGAGAACGACTGGAAAATCGGTTCACTTCCGACGGAGTATAGCGGTGTCGGGCG
>DATKPD010000041.1:0-2061 GCA_035524315.1 Caulobacteraceae bacterium | reverse complement strand
AGTAACCCTCGAAGCGAAACCCCGCCGGACCCACACCCGGCGGGGTTTTTCTATGGGAACAGCTCTTTCGGGGAGCAGTCGAGCGCGTGCGAGATCCGGACGAAGGTGCTCATCGGCAAATCAGACCGATCGGTTTCGAGGTTGGCGATTTGACCGCGGCTAATACCAGCCTTAGAGGCAAGCTCCTCCTGCGTCATGTTCAGGCTTTTTCGGCGAGCCATGATTGCGGCGCCTATTGTCGGCTGAGACAGTTCGCCGGATCCATCGCAATAGGGGCACTTCATGCCAAGCCCCCGTCGTCAACGGCCATCGGCTCAAGATCGATCATGCGCGCAGCCAGGGCCTTCTCGAGCAGAGCGCGGTTCGGCTCGGACAAGGACAGGAACGCCTGGCTCCCCCGGAAGGCCGCGGCGTTCAGCTGCAGCACGTCGCGGTTGTCTTCGAATTCAATGTAGCAGCGCCAGGCGTGGGCGTTGGTGATGAAGTCGAACTTGAGCCCCTGCGAGTTCAGATCCTGCAGACGGTGGAAGGCGCATTTCCTGGCGTTGGCCTTCATCAGGTCGTCCGCTGCGGCCCACTCCGGCGTCTTGAACAGCTCGGCCAGCGCGTGCTGGATATGCGGCCAGTCGTTCGCGTCGGCGACGGCGCCGGCGAAGTCGACAAAGCCGGTGGTGCTGGTGGCCTCCTGCGCGGGCTCTGGGGCGGTTGTGGGGTCTGGCGGCGTCTCCGGTGCTGGCGGCGCGGGGGCGGCCTCCTGCGGCTTGTCTGCGGCCTTGGCGGGCGCCTTCGGCTTTGGCTCGTCCTTCACCGCCTCGGCGCGCGCCTCGAGCTGATCGAACGACACCACCCGGTCGCCCATCTCGCGGGCGTGGTCGACCATCTCATCGGGCGTGTAGACGCCGAGGATGACCTCGGGGGCGTAGCGGCGGGCCCACGCGCGGATCGAGTAGTAACCCAGCTGCTGCTCGGGGTCGCTTTTCCAGAGGGGCGAGTTCTGAACCTTGATCTCGCCCTTCTTCGGGCTGACGTACTCCTTCACCGTGCCGTCGAGCATCTCCACCGCCACCGCGCATTGCAGCTTGTCGCCCTCGCCCATGAACTTGTAGTCCGGCCGGCGCTTGATCGGCGCGCGGATGTGCACCACCGCCGCGATCAGCTGGGCCTCGTACGCGATCTGGTCGCCGACCAGGTACGTCTTCGAGGCGACGGCGAATGGGTCCATTTCCCAACGCAGGGCCCGCATGGTGACCGCCATGCAGGCGCCGGGGTTCTGGCGCAGGTGCTTGGGGATCGCGACATCGGCACGCGACATGAGTTCTGAGAAGGCGACCACCTCGCCGAAGCTGGCGGGCTGCAAGCCGGTCGCGCCGCGCACCTCGCTCATCTCGATTTCGGTGTACCGCGGGCCGGCGGCGGCGGCGGTGAGTTCGTTCGCCATGGGGGCTCCTATCGGGCGATGACTTGGTTCTGGTAATAGATCGGGGTGGACACGACGCAGGGCTCGCGCGGGTAACTGGGCCATGTCCGCTCGGCCAGGCATTTCGCCCACAACTCCATAGCCTGGGCGCACTGCCGCTCTGCGATATGGCGGGACGCGGCGTCGAGCTCGAACGGCCGCACACCGTGGGGCGCGGTCGTCTCGACGACGAGGTCGCGGAACTTCACCTGATCGCGCCGGTCTGGCAAGAGCTGCTGTAGGCCCCGGCTATAGAACACGTCCTGGATGTCATAGCCGTTGTCGGCGATCACCCGGCCGAACGCTTGGGCGGTGGCCGGCGTTCGCAGAGCCTTCACGTCCAAGCCGGTGGACAACGCCTCGCACCACACGTCCAGCATCCCCGCGCACCAGATCGGCCCGTGCTGGGTCTCCTCCTGCCAGAAGAACGGGACCTCGGTCACGTATGGCGCTCCGCCGAGCGCCTCGGCGATTGCGTCCTTGACGATCTTGGCCATGTCCCGAGCCTTCACGTGGTCGCGCTCGAGCACCGGAATGCGGTTGTTGGCCAGCGCCAGGTCGCGCGCCTCGCGCGCCGACGAGCTCGTGTAGTCGGGGTACCTGAT
>DATKPD010000040.1:0-7885 GCA_035524315.1 Caulobacteraceae bacterium | reverse complement strand
CGCGCCTTGAAGTCGACGCCTTCGGGCAGCTCCATGGGCACGGTCACCAGCCCGAAGCAGTCCTTCACGAAGCCGATGTTCTGCGGGTAGCCGGTCGAGGCCGTGCCGCTGATCACGCTGACCGCGGCCAGGTTGGCAGGCGAGGCCGAGCAGGTCTGGTAGGCGCCCGACGTGATGATCGACGGGTACACCGGGATCGTGGCGTTGCCGCTGCCGTCGGCGGTCACGGGGCCGATGACGGTGAAGTTCTGCAAGGACAGCGTCGACTGCTTGCTCTGGGGGTTGACCGCATACACCCCGGCGAACGTGATCACCTCCCCCCCGTTGAAGATGGCCGCCGAGGCGGTCCATCCATTGGTGACGATCGATCCGCCCGTCTGGCTGGCGCCGTTCACGACGGGGGTCCCGCCATACGCGCCGTTCGTCATCACCTGGACGTTCTGGTCCATGTAGATTTCGAAGTTGGCGATGTTGGCGAGGAAGCCTTTCAACGCGGGCTCGGCCACGCTTTTGACGTACAGGCCGATGAAGGCGTTCGACAGCGACCAGTAGGCCGCCGGGTTGATGACCAGGACGCGACCGTCCTGCGGCACGCCGCCCTCGTCCATGCGCTGGCCCACGGCCGAGAGCGAGGTGAAGGCGTTGGGCGTGGTCCCGGGCGTGCCCACCAGGTTCTGCACCTGGGTCGCGAGCGCCAGCACGGCCTGGTCGACGGAGTTGGCCAGCGGCTCGCAGGCCGGCTTCACGTAGCGCTCGCTGAACTCCTCGATGGTGAGGGTCAGGTCTTGGCTGCTGAATTGGAAGTCGACGTGCTGCTGGTTGGAGATGGTGATCGAGGTCGACGGCTCGACGATGTCCTGAATCTGCAGCGCCGGGCCGTTCGAGACGACGTAGCGGTTCGGCTTGCGCACCGTCAGCGAGGCGCCGATCTTGACGAACTGGTTCTCGAACTGGCGGTTGACCTTGCCCGCGGCCACCAAGTTGTTCGCCAGAATGACCAGCGTTTCCTTGGTGATGATGCTCGGCGAGAGAAGTGAGTTGTCGGACATCTAAAGAGCCTTGCTGGGGCCCTCAGACGTCCGAGGGCTAGTTAGTCCTGCCGGTCTTGGCCTTCCAAGCTGCGAGGCGATCCGCCTCCCGCTTGGCCGCGTATTCCGCCATCGACATCTCTTCGGCCGACTTGCCGGCCGCGGACGCCCGTGAGCCGTTCAGCGGCTTGATGGGATCGGGCTTCGGGTCCACGGGCTGCTTGTTCAAGCGCGCCGCAATCCGTCCGATCGCTACCGCCGCCTGGGCCGTGTCCATCTTGGAGATCCGGTCGAACTCCTCGGGGTTCTTCGCGAGGTAGTACGCCACTGCCGGGCCGTCCTCGTCGTGCACGATCGCCACGGTCATGGCCGGGGTGAAGTGCAGGTCGTCGGCCTCGACGATCTCCTCGAAGTCCGGATTGGCCTTCACGAACTCGGCCCGGCGGGCGTTGTAGGTGTCGACGGTCTCCTGGGCCCGAGCTCGCTGCTGCTCCGTCTCGCGCGCCTTGCGGTCGTCCGCCACCGCCTTGGCGGCGGCCTGGCGTCCTGCCCACGCCTCGAGCGCTTTGTCGTAGGCGTCCGGGTCGTCGAAGGTGTCCCGCGACGGGCGGGGATCTTCCTTCGGCTCCGGCTTGGCCGTGACTTGCTCGAGGGCCTTGAGGCTGAGTTCCCGCAGGCGGGCGTTCTCGGTCTCTAGGGCTTTCGCGCGTTCTTCGGCAGCCCGACGTTTGTTGGCCTCGGCGGTGATGCGCGCCTTTTGCCAAGCCGGGACATCGGTCCCTTCGCCCTTTTCCTTGGAGCCGGCGGCGCTCTCGCCCGCGTCATTTTCCGCCGCGGTGGTTGATTTATCCGCTCCTGCAGCGGTTTCGTCAACAGCGGCGGCTTTTTGACTGTCGTCGGCAGGCGTGGGCTGGGCCGCAGGCGCGGGCATGTCGGACGTCGCCGACAGCGTGGGGCCCTGCCGGGCCATCGCAAGAGCGGCTGGATCAGGCATTTTCGTCAGGCTCCTCGCCGGCTTCGCGCTCCGGCTCTTGGGGTTTCGGCATGAGGTGCATTGTAAGGTCTTTCACGTGCTGCACCACAGCCCGCAGGTTTTCGTTCTCCTGCTTGGAGCGTTCGGCCTCGGCCTTCTGCACAATGGCGAGGATCTTCGCCTCGAAGTCGGCCGTGATCTTCTCCCGGGCGATGTCGCGGTCTTCGGACTTGTCCTTCACCGCGGCCAGGGCCTGCTGCAGTTCGCCCTGCAGCATCTTCACCTGCGTCTCCAGGCTCTGAATCAGCGCCTGCACCTGCGGCGAAATGTCCTTCTGATCGGGCGTGAGCAGCTTTGGGTCGATCGCCTTGGCCAGGCGCGAGGCGATCTTCTCGGCGCCCGGCCAGTCCATCTCGGCCGCGATCAGGTCGGCGACCATGGCGGCGGTGTTCGGCAGCGCCTTGACGAAGGCCATCATCTGCTCGGCGGCTTCGATGCGCTTGGTGGCGTAGCTCTCGCCGATGGTGACGGTGACGCCATACTTGCCGATCTTGGGATTGAAGATCTTCACCGGGCCGGCGTCAGGACGCTTCTGCTCGCCATAGGCTGCGTTGGCGGCCGGGTTGATCTTGATCTGCTCCTCCTGGTCGTCCTCGCGCAGGATCGTGACCACGCGCTCCTCGTCGTAGACCTTGGGGATGGCCTCGAGCAGCTGTTCGCCCAGCCAGCGGAGCGAGCGGTTGAGGTTGTCGGCGTAGTGGAAGGCGCCGATGTCGGAGGTGCGGCGCAGCTCGCGGATCGCGCGGCCGCTCTCGTCGGTCATGCGCTCCTGCATGGTGGCGTCGAAGCGGATACCCGTGGTCGCCATCATGTCCTGCGCGGCGCTCTGGGCGGCCTGGACGACACCTGCGGGGATCTGGGGCGAGGGCTGGCGCTGCGGCGGCGGGGCGGGCCTGCCGGCGACGCTGGTCCCCTTGTAGGACAGGTAGGGGAACGACCGGGTGTTGGCGTTCTTCCACTGGCGCTCATGGCCTTCGATCTGGCCCTCTTCGACAATGTAGGGCGCCTTCGGGGCCAGGGCGACGAGCTCAGTCTCGCTGGTCCGCCAGTAATTGTACATCTGCTGCGGGCCCTTGGCGTCGCGCACCACGCCGCGGAGGGAGACCTTGCCGCCGATGTCGATTTCATCGCCGATCACCGGCACGATCGGGATGTGCGACCCGATCCACTCCTCGCGCTCGAGGATGTCGATGGCCGTCAGCTTGTAGTGCATGACCTTCGGGTACTGCGCCTCGCGCTTGCGGCGGTAGGTGAGGCGCTTGGCCTTCAGGCTGTCCTTGACCTTGTCGTCGAGCTCGTCGGCCCAGCCGGTGAAGCCGTTGTCGAGCTCCACCAGCGTGCGAGTTTCGTGAGTGATTTCATAGTATTCGCAGACGCGAACGCCGTCCTTGGAGCTCCACTCCTTCCACTTGTCGCCGATGGCGCCCAGGTCGTAGGACGACGGCGACAGGTCGGGCCAGAGAGCCTTGAACTCGTCGAGCGGCATGACCTCGGTCACGAAGCCGAAGCGGCTGTCGCTGCCGTCGGGCTGCTGCCGGTCGGGGTCCAAGTAGACGGTGAACGGGTTGCGCACGCGGCCGATGCGCAGCACCTGGTGGAAGCTGTCGGGGCTCTCCCAGTCCAGCAGCAGGCGGATGTAGCCGAAGCCGTTGGTGACCTGATTGTCGGTCGCGGTGTCATAGGCGATGTCGGCCGCGCTGGCGCGTTCGATGTGGCGGATCAGGCCGCGGAACATCTTCGCCGCTTCCTTGTCGCCCCGCTCGCCCACCGGCGACACGTTCATCGCCGGCCTGTTCATGCGGATGTCGTTCGTGATCAGGTGCACGAACGTGTTCAGCTTGTTGATGGTCAGGCACGGCCGCTTGTCCATGTTCCGCTGTGCGGCGACGTCCGCGGGCCATTGCTGGCCGTCGCGGAACTTCAGGTCGTCCTCGGCGCGTTTGCGGTTCTCCGCTTCTGAAGTGGCCGTGCGCTCGAATCGGCTGCGCGCGCGGGCCAGGATGTCGGCGTCCTTTTCCTCGAACTTCTGCCGGCCGAGCCACGTCCACTCGCCGTCGTCGCCTCCCTTGCCGCCGTCGCTGGCGGTGGGCCCGCGCTTGTTCATGCCGGCCTGGATCTGCGGGAGCTTGATCTTGCCGTCGTCCTTCGGGTCTCGCGGGTTGTTGGCCATCAGTGCAGCCCCGGACACGCCGTGGCGAGGTTGAGCACATCGACGCCGACCTGCAGACCGGACAGCGCAGTCTCCAAGCTGTCGAACTCGATGAAGGCCCAGCCATTCCAGAGCGCTACTGTACCGTCCGGCAGCTCGTGCAGCGTGAAGCCGTCCGGCAGGGCGATGATCACCTCAGGCGTGAGCACCTGCGGGCAGTCGCTCACCCTAACCGTACGGCCCTTAATCACAGCTCACGCCTCGTCGTTGTCGGGTTCTTCGGGGCCGATCACGAGGACGGTTCCGTCGCCGTGATCGTTGGGCCAGAAGTCTTGGACGTTCGGACCTTCATGGCCCTTGCCGGAGAGCCAAGTGACTTCTTCCCCCTTTTTGATCGGGATCTTGTAGTTGCCGTTGACGCTGACGGTTACCTTGATGGTCATGGTGCACCTCCTTGTGCAACCGTCTACTAGTCAAAAATCCCAAGGATGTCCTCGTTCTTCATGACGAGCAGCTCCTCGCCGTCAATGACGGTGGGGAAGCCCACGTGCCCGTAGAACAGGACGCGATCGCCGATCTGGACGTCGCCCGCCTTCGGACCTGCAGCGGTGACCACGCCCTCGCGGGTCTTCTGCTCGCCCGGGACCAGGTGGCCGGTCTTCATGCGCTCGCGGCGGATCTCCGGCAGTACGATCCCGCCGGGCGACAGGCGCCGGTCGGCGGCGGGGCGGACGTGGATGCGGTCGAGAAGCGGGCGGACGGTCACTTCTTCCACTCCCTGTCGGACACCGGCTGCGTGCCGCCGTAGCGGATAGCGGCCGGGCGATCGGCCGGGATCGGCCGGCCGTGAATCTCGGCCCACTCCCGGCGGTGCTGCTCGTACGCCCGTTGCTTGGGGTGTGAGGACGGCGTTTCGTTCTTCACAGGGCGCTGTACCCGTCCTCGAACGCCTTCTTGGGAGACCACGACATATAGCTGTCGTCGTAGACCACCAGGTAGTCGCCGATCGAAGGCGCGCCGCGGGCGAAGAAATTGTCCGGCACGCCGAGCATTGCGCCCATCTCAGGCAGCTCGACGTCGACCGTCAATTTCACGACGTCAAAGGCCTTGATCGGGGCGGCGCGAACGATCTTGTGCGAGCGGTACTGCGGCAGCTGTTGAGCGTCCATGACGACTCCTCTCAGGGGTGAAGGGCTATCCGTAGCCCGGCGAAAGCGATGGCCAGGCCAACCCACCCGCGCCAGGTGCAGAACACGAGATAGACAGCGTCGGCCATCGTCGACTGAAGCTTCGGCGCGGGCGGGAGCACCTCGCCCTCGAGCGGGTGGCCTAGCTCTCTCACGCCGCCACCTGCTGCACCGACTTGGTCGACGCGATCCACGCCTCGGCGCGCTCCTGGGTCTTGAACAGACCGACGATCACCCGATCGCGCTTGCGGCGGACCTGCCAGGCCCATTCGTCCTTGCGGCCGGACGGCTCGACGACGGCGCGCATCTGGTCACGCGCTCATCTTGACGTCGGCGACCGCGCTCGTGCCAGTGAGCGCCGTCAGCGCGGCCGTGTACCAGCCGTACGACGTCTGGGCGGTGAACGTGGCGCTGGCGAGGTTGGAGCCGGTCGCGGTGATCGGGTCGCCGATCGCGGTCCACGACTGGCCGGCGGCGCCGTTGGGATCGTCGTTCGAGCCGTAGACCTGGGCGGTGGCGGAGACGGCGTTCACGCCGGACACCACGAGCTCGAACTGCTGCTGGGCAGGCGGCTGGCCGCTGCCGTAGCCGCCGGCCGGCTTGACACCGGGCGTCTGTGGGGTGGCGCTCGTCGCGGTCTGCGAGGCTTGCAGCAGGTGATAAATGCTCATCGGCGCAACCTGACCTCGCCCGGCTGAAGCCCCGCGTCGATGGCCTGGGTGATGTACCCGAGGTATTCGTCGCGGCGCGCGCGCCAAGCTTTACCATCATCGTACGGGACTATGCAAAAAAACTCCCGACCGTGGGCGTCGCACATGCTCAGGCGGCAGGCGTCAGCGTCCATGATCGGCGACCAGAAGAAATATTCCTGGAAGCGCACGACTAGTTGGCCATCCAGGCGTCACCCATGTCGCCGTCCATGCTGGTGTAGACCTTACGCTCCTGCGGCTCGGCGCGCTTGATCTTGGGCGCCTCGTAGGCGACCGCGACCAGGCCGCCCGCGTCGGCGCCGTGCGACGACCAGTCGTGGTTCGGGCCCAGGCCGATCCCGCGCTGCTCGTCCTTCTTCTCGTGGTAGGCGCCTAGCGCCTCGCGGCCGGATTCGGTGGTCTCCTCGTTGAACCAGCAGGCCGGGAACAGGCGCCGGAGCGCTTCTATGCGCATCTTGGCCGCACCTGGACCCTGGTTGGGGATGACCTCGACGGTGAAGCCCGCGGCCTTGAGCGCGCTCTCGAAGCTCACGTCGTGCACGCGGTCGTTGGTCGCGCCGTCGTGGGGGAGGATGCAGTGCGCCTTGTCGTAGCCCTCGGCACGCAGCCACGCCACGTGCGTCGCCAGCGGCTGGCCCACGGCCTCGTAGTAGTTCAGCCATCGGATCTCCTTGCCGATGAACTGGACGATCCAGATGGCGCAGGCGTCAGCTCGCGCGCCCGTGCCGCCGATGTCGAACACCGCCTTGACGCTCATCAGCGGGTCGCGCGCCACGCGCCCGATCCGGCCCTCGCGCTTGGCCTGCAGCAGGCCCGCGGCGTAGTAGGCCCCGCTGGTGACCTTCTGATAGCCGCCTTCCCAGATGTGCTCATACTCCTCCGGCCGGTCGCGGCGGTCGTCGATGCGCTCCTGGTTGAGCTCGGCGGGGAACCACGGGTTGTCGCGCCAGTTCGCCTCGACGACGATGGCGCCGGTGGGCGGCGTGGCCCCGCGCAGCAGCTTGTCGACGGCGTCGGATTTGCGGCGCGGGTTCCAGCTGAACCAGAGCTCGGAGCCCGGCGCGCGGATGGTGGGGCGCAGCAGCGTGAGCGAGCGGGCCGACAGGGTCTGCGCCTCTTCCACCCACGCCCGGTGATAGCCCTCGAGCGACTTGATGCTCTCGGCGTTGTAGTCCTGCATCCCCCGGAAAATGATCGCCCCGCCGCCTGGCGTGATGATCCGGTCTTCCTGCACGCCGAACAGGTGGGCGACGCCGAGCGCCTTGATCTTGTCTTCGATCAGCTGCTTGGCCGACTCCTTCAGCGCCTTCTGCACCTCGCGGACGCACACCGCGCGCAAGCCGCGGATGCGCAGCGCGTCGTCGACCAAGTTCTCGGCGAAGAAGTGGGACTTGCCCGAGCCGCGACCTCCGTACGCGCCCTTGTAGCGGCCAGGCGACAGCAGCGGGACGAAGACTTCAGCTGTCGGGATCGTCAGCGTAGTTCGGGGGCTGGACGACGACACGTTCGACCTTCTCCACCTGCACTGGGCCATCGTTCGCGCCAGTGATCTGCGTGGGGAGGATTTTAGCGACCAATGTCACGAACGCGGTAGGATTTTCCTGCGCCAATTTCCGGAAGTATTTCACGCCGCCCTCTTTGTCGAGCGCCGTGAGCACCATTTCCTTGATAATCTGGGGAGTTTTGTTTTTCGACCCCTTCGGCCGCCCGCGCCCCCGGGGAGGCACTGGCCCGGCTTCAGACATTTTATTCCCCTTACATTATTTTCCGCGCCGCTC
>DATKPD010000039.1:0-88052 GCA_035524315.1 Caulobacteraceae bacterium | reverse complement strand
GGGGTTCGACTATGTAGAACGCGCGGGGGCGTTGCTCCATGGCCGCCGCCGCGCCTTTTGCATCTATTCGGTTCATCACCGCGGCACCCCGGAGCGGCCGGGCCTGGTTTTGGGACTGGCGCCGGGGGGCTCGGCGCGAGGGGCGGCCTACCGCGTGGCCGAGGCGCAATGGCCCCAGACCTACGCCTACCTGCTGGAACGCGAGCAGCCGACCGAGACCTATGTCGAAGCTCAGGTGCCCGTGCGGCTGGTCGATGGGCGGCGTATCACGGCCCTGGCGTTCCTGTCCGACATGGGCCATCCGCAATGGGCCGGGCGGCTGGACCTGGAGGCTCAGGCTCGGCTGATCGCTTGCTCCAGCGGGCTTTCCGGCCGCAATGTCGATTACCTGCGCGATCTGGTGCAGCACCTGCGCCACGACGGGGTGCGCGACGGCGCCATGGAACGGCTGCTCGCGCGGGTCGAGGCGCTCGAAGCGGCGTCCTGAATACGTCTCGCGCTAAGGCTTGGGCGCCGTGGTCAGGGGCAGGGCCAGCACCGCGTCCGAGTGGACGATCACGTGCCGCATGACCACGCGCGGGCCGCTCGGATCGCTCACCTCGGCGATGACGAAGAAGCTGCCGGCGGGAAGGTTGTCATAAACGAACGCGCCATTAGCGTCGCAGCGCGCCGCCTTGATGAAGCGGCGCATGTCGGGGCTGTCGTTGGCGATCACGCGGCTGCGCACGGTCTCCACCGGCTGGCTGGCGGCTTCGGTCGAGCCGTAAAGCGCGCGGATTCGTTCGCGCGAATAGGGCGTGTCAGGCGTCAGGGCCACAGCGTTGCCCGCGCAGCTGCGGCTGGGGATCGTTGTACCGCGGATGCGAGCCGCGCCGATCGCTGTCGACCACGCGAATTCCTCCGGCCGATAGGGCGTCTGGATCACGATCTGGGCGCGCGGCGGCGGCGGGGGGGGCGGAGGAGGCGGCGGAGGCGGGCCCACGGTTTCGCACCCTGCGACCAGCAGGATCGACAGCAAGCCTAGGGGGCGAAATTTCACGATCTATTTCTCCCAAGCGGCGAGCCGGCGTCTGGGTGACATAGGCCATTTGACCGCAAGAACGCCATTAGAAACGCGCCGCCAAGGCTAAGGTTCAAGACGGGCTCTCGGCCTCCTCGGCCGCCGCCAGCGGGTTGGGCGCGGACGCGGCGACGCGCACCAGGGTATTGCGGTCGGTGTGATGGAACGGCTCGGGCCGACCGGCGACGGTCATCACCGTGTCCTCGAAATAAGACCAGGTGCCGTCGTCGTTGATGGTCACCTTCATGGTGAAGCTGTCGGTGCGGAACGCGGCGTCCAGGAACGGGCCCGAGCATATGCCGTTGGTGGCCGAGCCGCGCTGGGCCGTGACCTCGAAAGTCTTGGCGTCTGCCTCGGCGTGGCCGATGGCCAGCACGATCTGGCCGCGCGGGATGGTGAGGCTGTGAAAGATCGCGCCCGTCGCCGGCTCCCAAAGCCAGTAGCCGACCTGATCGTGATAGGTCTCGACCTCGCCCGGCTTGACGATGTGGGTGTGATAGCGAAGGCCGTAAAGAAGCTGCGGCCCGTTCGACTGTGGGTCGATCAACTCGAGCGAGATGCGCTCGAAATAGGGCTGGCGCCGATCGCCCTCGTAATAGGGGTTCACGTCCAGGCCCTTGGCGCTCTCCCACACCCCCGCCAGCGGCGCCAGGGGACCCAGATTGGCCAGGGCGTCGACGTCCACGTCCTCCTGTTCGGCATAGATGTCGGCGGGCAGATCGGTCATGGGCGGCAGCCTGGCTGAACGGTCAAGTTGCGCCTGATTTGCAAAGACCCGGGCGCCCCGTCAAGCGCGCAGCCGCGCTTGCGCCGGGCAAGTCCATATCAGCCCGCCTTCTGGTCTCATTAGAAAACCTTGTATTCCTATCAAGACCCTAGAGATATAGTGAGGTGCCCGGCTGAATTGGCTGGGAGACAAGGCTGTGAGCGACATCAAACTGAATTTGAACCGCCGCGCGATCATCGCGGCTGGAGCGGGCGGGATCGCCTCGATCGCCGCGCCGGCGGTTCTGCGCGCCAACGCGGCGCCCGCGCCGATCACCCTTCTCAACGTGAGCTATGATCCGACGCGGGAACTGTATAAGGCGGTCAACGCCGCCTTCACCGGCTTCTGGAAGACCCGCACCGGCCAGGACCTGACCATCAACCAGAGCCACGGCGGCTCCGGCGCCCAGGCCCGCGCGGTGATCGACGGCCTGGAGGCCGACGTGGTGACCCTGGCGCTGGCCTACGACATCGACTCCATCGCCGACCATGGCCTGATCGCGCCCAACTGGCAGTCGCGCCTGGCCAACAATTCCACCCCCTACACCTCCACGGTGGTGTTCCTGGTCAAGAAGGGGAACCCGCTGCGGCTGCGCGACTGGTCCGACCTGGCCAAGCCTGGGGTGCAGGTGATCACCGCCAATCCGAAGACCTCGGGCGGCGCGCGCTGGAACATCCTGGCCGCCTATTACTGGGCGCTCAAGCAGCCGGGCGGTTCGCCGGCGACGGCCAAGGCCTTCATTGGCAGCCTGCTCAAGAACGTGGCGGTGATGGACGCCGGCTCGCGCGGCGCGACCACCACCTTCACCGAACGGGGCGTGGGCGATGTGCTGCTGGCGTGGGAGAACGAGGCCTACCTGTCCCAGGCCCAGTTCCCGGGCAAGTTCGACATCGTATTCCCGTCGGTGTCGATCCTGGCCGAGCCGCCGGTGGCCGTGGTCGACAAGGTGGTCGACAAGCGCGGCACCCGCACCGTGGCCCAGGCCTATCTGAACTTCCTCTACAGCCCGCTGGCGCAGGACATCATCGCCGCCAACCACTACCGCGCGCGCAACGCCCAGACGATCGCCAAATTCCAGGCCAACTTCCCCAAGCTGCCCCTGGCTTCGATCGACGCGGACTTCGGCGGCTGGCGCAAGGCCCAGGCGACCTTCTTCGACGATGGCGGTCTGTTCGACCAGGTCTACAAGTCTTGACCGCCCTCAGCCTGCCCAGGCTGCGCGAGCCGAGCGTCCTGCCAGGGTTCTGGCCGGCGCTCGGATTCACGGTCGCTTATCTCAGCCTGATCGTGCTGATCCCGCTGGCGGCCCTGGTTGCACGGCCGTGGGAGCACGGGCTGGACGGGTTCTGGCGGACGATCTCGAACCCCCGCGTGCTGGCGTCGCTGCGGCTCAGTTTCGGCGCGGCGTTTGTGGCCTCAGCGGTCAATCTGGTGATGGGCCTGGGCACGGCCTGGGCTCTGACGCGCTATGACTTCCCCGGCCGCCGGCTGCTCGACGCCCTGGTCGATGTGCCGTTCGCCCTACCCACCGCCGTGGCCGGAATCGCGCTCGCCACCCTGTACGCGCCGCACGGCTGGATCGGCGGCCTCCTCGCGCCGCTGGGCGTGAAGATCGCCTATACCCCGCTTGGCGTGTTCGTGGCCCTGATCGCCGTGGGCCTGCCGTTCGTGGTGCGCTCGGTCCAGCCCGTGCTGCAGGACCTCGACGCCGAGGTCGAGGAAGCGGCCCTGACCCTGGGCGCCGGCCCCTGGCGACGTCTCGTGACCGTGATCCTGCCCGCGCTCGGCCCGGCCCTGGCCACGGGCTTCTCCCTGGCCTTCGCCCGAGCGGTGGGCGAGTACGGCTCAGTGATCTTCATCGCCGGCAACCTGCCGATGAAGTCCGAGATCGCGCCCCTGCTGATCGTGATCAAGCTGGGCGAGTTCGACTACGCCGGCGCGGCGTCGGTCGGCCTGGCCATGCTCGCCCTGTCGTTCGCCGCGCTGCTGGTGATCAATGTGGGCCAGGCCCTGGTGTTCCGGGCGGGCCGATGAGGGCAGTCACCCCCGAAAGGCCCAAGGGCGCCGCCTGGCTGATCGTCGGCGCGGCGGTGCTGTGGATGGGCCTGACCATCCTGCTGCCGCTGGTGTCGGTGTTCATTGAGGCCTTCCGCCAGGGCGCCGGCGCCTATGTCGCGGCGATCAAGGACCCGGACGCCCTTGCCGCGATCGCCTTGACCCTTCGGGTGGCCGTGCTGGCGGTGCCGCTCAATGCCGCCTTCGGTCTGGCGGCGGCCTGGGCCATCGCCAAGTTCGAGTTCCGCGGCAAGGGCCTGCTGCTGTCGCTGATCGACCTGCCGTTCTCGCTCTCGCCGGTGATCTCGGGCCTGGTGTGGGTGCTGGTGTTCGGCGCCAACGGCTGGTTCGGCCCGCTGCTGGACCAGTGGGGGGTGCGGATCATCTTTACCTACACCGGCATCCTGCTGGCCACGATCCTCGTCACCTTCCCCTTCGTCGCGCGTGAACTGATCCCTCTGATGCAGGCGCAGGGAACCGACGAGGAGATCGCCGCCGTCACCCTTGGCGCCGGCGGGCGCGACATTATCGGGCGCGTCACCCTGCCTAACATCGCCTGGGCGCTGGTCTACGGCGTCCTGCTCTGCAACGCCCGCGCCATGGGTGAATTCGGCGCGGTCTCGGTGGTGTCGGGCCACATCCGCGGCCTGACCGACACCATGCCCCTTCATGTGGAAGCGCTCTACAATGACTACAACTTCGTCGCAGCCTTCGCCGTCGCCTCGCTCCTGGCGGGACTCGCCCTCGTCACGCTCGCGGTCAAGACCGTCCTCGAATGGCGCTTCGCCAGCGAGCTCGCCCACGGCGCGCGGCGCTGACGGCCGCGCCGAGGGCCTCAAGGTCCGCGACGTCGCCAAGCGCTTCGGGCGTTTCCCTGCGCTTAACGGCGTGTCGATCGACGTCGAGCCGGGCGAGTTCCTGGCCCTGCTGGGCCCCTCCGGCTCGGGCAAGACCACCCTGTTGCGCGTGATCGCCGGCCTGGAGCGGCCTGACTCTGGCGCCGTGTCGCTCGATGGCGAGGACTTCCTGGCCCAGACCCCGCGACAGCGCCGCGTGGGCATGGTGTTCCAATCCTATGCCCTCTTCCGGCACATGACCGTGGCCAAGAACATCGCCTTTGGGCCCACCGTGAGGCCCCAGGGCGAGCGCCCGTCTAAGGCCGAGGTCCAGGCCAAGGTGCAGCGTCTGCTGGAGCTGATTCAGCTCGCCGATCTGGGAGGCCGTTATCCGCGCCAACTGTCGGGCGGTCAGCAGCAGCGCGTGGCCCTGGCCCGGGCTCTGGCGATCGAGCCGCGCGTGCTGCTGCTCGACGAACCGTTCGGGGCCCTCGACGCCAAGGTGCGCAAGGAGTTGCGCTACTGGCTGCGGCGCATCCACGACGAGACCGGCGTGACCACCATCTTCGTCACCCACGACCAGGAAGAGGCGATGGACCTGGCCGACCGCGTGGCCGTGCTCAAGCAGGGCCGCATCGAGCAGGTCGGCGCGCCCGAGGCGCTGCACGAGCACCCAGCCTCGGCCTTCGTGTTCGATTTCCTGGGCGAGTCCAATCGCCTGCCGTGCCACCTCGCCGGAGACCTGGCGACCTTCGACGGCTTCGCCGCCCCGGCCGTGGCCGCGCCCGGCGCGGCCGCCCAGACCACGGCGTGGTTCCGGCCGCACGAAACCGAACTGGCCTTCGACGGCCCAGGCGTTCAGGCCGTGGTCGAGGGGGTGCTGAACCAGGGCGGCCTGGTGCGGGTCGAGGCCCGCGCCGCCGACGGCGCCGGGTTCACCGTCGATCTGCCGCGCGTCCTCACCCCCGCCGGTCTGGGCGTCGGCGTGCCGGTGCGCCTGCGCCCGCGGCGGGTGTTCGTGTTCGCCGAGTAAGCCGCATCGGCTTTCCCCCGTGGTCAGGCGGCGGTAGGGTGGCTTCATGCACATCGACCTGACGTCAGACGACCTCGAATTGCTTGATCGCTATTTCGATTGCGTGCTCATCCGGCACGCGGAGGGGATTTACGATCTGGACACGGCCCGGGGGGAACTGGCCCAGGTGTCGAAACTGCTCTCCCGCGGCGATCCCTCCTTCCGCGATCATCTCCACGCCGTGCTCGACGCTGGCGACGAAGCCTGACTTAGGGCGCGCCTTGGCGCGGCCAAACGCCTCATGGTCCTGATGAGCATCACGGGCGCAGCCTGCGCCTGGAGTCGCAGATTCCGACCAGTCTCAACGGATCGAATGTCCCGCACAACAGTTGCCGCTATGGGCGCCGGCGCGCCCATGGAGGATGTCATGGACGAAGACATTGACGTCGAACAACGCACCCGGCTGCGGGCTTACGAGCTCTGGTCACGCGACGGCAGGCCCGATGGGCGGTCGGACTATTATTGGGAGCGGGCTCAAGCCGACCTTGCGGCGGAAGGCGAGTCCAGCGCCGATCCGCCGTCGGCCCTGAACGTTGTGCAGTCTCAGGGCGCGGGGCGCACCGCCCCGACCGGCATGGAACCCAGCGTGGTTCATCCTGACCTGCCGAACGATCTTCGCCCGGCGCAGCGATCAAGGGATCGGTCAATCCGGACCGCGCCCCGCGCGAAGCTCAAAGGCGGCTTGGCCCCAGCCTCGTTACCGGACCGGGACGCATCGGATCCCTCGGCGGCCGCACAGCCTGTCGATGGGTGATCGTGCTCGCCGGTTCGCCTTAACGCCGGCGCTGGGCGTGGCTGGTGCGGCTGGCGGCGAGACCCTGCTCGGGGATGACAGTCAAACGGAGAACGATGGTGCGACATATCGAAGTGGCCCGCGAAGAACGGTCATGGGCGATCGATCACGATGAAGGATATCTTGGCCTTTTCCCGAGCGAGGAGGAGGCTGACGCCGTGGCGGCGCTGCTGCGCACGTGGCGCGAGGACTATTCCGCGTCAGACGACCTGCACATCGCCGATCTGATGGCGGAGTGGCTGAGTTGGCCGATTCCCAAGGGTGCGTAACTTGGAGGGGGTCAATGCTCGGCGCATTGACGGTGTGCAGTAACGCTCTGGTAGCTGGGGGCGGGATCGAACCGCCGACCTGTGGGTTATGAATCCACCGCTCTAACCATCTGAGCTACCCAGCCATGGGCGCCAGAGCGAGGGCGGGTTTATAGGGGCGAGGGCCGTCCTGTTCAAGCGGGTTGGGAAGCGGGCGTGAAGCGGCTAAGTTGGCCGCGATGAGCGTGCTGCAACTCCTGGGCTCGGCGGGCGACGGCGGGGCCGAGACCTATTACCTGGCCCTGGTCCAGGCGCTGGCGCAAGACGGCCTGCGGCAGGCCTGCGCTATCCGGCCCCACGCGGGGCGCGAGGCCCGGCTTCAGGCTCTGGGCGTGCCTTTTGTCACCGCGCCCTTTGGCGGTCCGCTCGACTTCGTGTCCCGGGGCAAGGTCGCCGCCCTGGCCAAGCGCCATGACGCCCAAGCCCTGATCGCCTGGATGAGCCGGGCGGCGCGGTTTTCGCCCAAGGGCCCGTGGGCCCGCATCGGCCGGCTCGGCGGCTACTACGATCTGAAATACTATCGCGGCTTTGACGCCCTGGTCGGCAACACGCGCGACATCCAGGCCTGGATCACGCGTCAGGGCTGGCCGGCCGAGCGGGCGCTGTACATCCCCAACTTCGCCGAGCCCGGCCCCGAGCCCGCCGTGGACCGCACCAGCCTCGACACGCCAGCCGACGCGCCGCTGTTCCTGGCGCTTGGTCGTCTGCACCCGGCCAAGGCGCACGATGTCGCCCTCAAGGCCCTGGCGCGCCTGCCCGAGGCCTGGCTGTGGATCGCCGGTTCCGGGCCATTGGAGGCGGACCTCAAGGCCCTGGCGGCCGAGTTGGGCGTTGCCCCGCGCGTGCGCTTTCTGGGTTGGCGCGAGGACGCTTCGGCCCTCTACCGCGCGGCCGACGCCTGCCTGTTCCCCTCGCGCTACGAGCCCCTGGGCAATGTGGTGATCCAGGCCTGGGCCCACGGCCTGCCGGTGGTGGCCGCCGCCAGCCAGGGTCCCAAGGATTTGATCGCGCCCGGTGTGGACGGCTTGCTCGCGCCCATCGACGATGACGAGGCCCTGGCCGTGGCCGCGCGTCGACTGATCGAGGAGCCGGCCCTGGGCGCGCGTCTGGCGCAGGCCGGCGCCGCGCGGGTGTCGGGCGAGTTCTCCAGGGCGCGTGTGGTGGCGGAGTGGCGCACGCTGCTCGGCCGGTATGGAGTGGCGTGAATGTGCGGTATTGCGGGCGTGATCGGCGAGGCGGGTGAGGGCCAGATGCAGGCTCAGGCTCAGACCATGATCCGCACCCTGGCGCACCGGGGGCCTGACGGCATTCGCGGCGAGACCCTGATGGGCCGGGGCCAGGCGTCCGACCGACCCCTGGCGGCCCTGGCCCACGCGCGCCTGTCGATCATCGATCTGGAGGGCGGCTGGCAGCCGCTGCACGCCGCCGGCTGCACCGTGATCGGCAACGGCGAGATCTACAACTATCGCGAACTGATCGAGCAATTCGGGCTCAAGGGCGAGCTGACGACCGGCTCGGATTTTGAGCCCCTGCTGCACATCTATGCCCGCGAGGGCGAGAGGGCGTTCGATCGCCTGCGCGGCATGTACGCCTTTTGCCTGATCGGCCCGGACGGACGGGTGTGGCTGGTCCGCGATCCGTTCGGCATCAAGCCGCTGTACTACCGCCAGCAAGGCGGCAAGCTGGCGTTCGCCTCCGAGCCACGCGCCCTGGTCCTCGGCGGCAAGGTCGAGATCGACCTGGAACCGCTAGAGGACATGCTGGCGCTCAACTACGCCCCCGGTCGCAACACCCCGTTCAAGACCGTGCGCCAGCTCAAGCCGGGCGAAGTGGCCGAGGTGGTCTACGGCCGCCTGGCGCCGCGCCGGGTGCGCCCGCCTATTCCTTCCCCCCTGCCGGGCGCCCGGCCGCCGCGCGGCGAGGCCGAGGCGCTGGAGCAGCTCGACAAGGTTCTGGAGGACACGGTCACGGTGCACCAGCGCGCCGACGTGCCCTACGGCCTGTTCCTGTCCGGCGGGATCGATTCGGCGGCGATCGCGACCATGATGAGCCGCCTGAACGCGCGGCCGGTCACCGCCTTCACCTGCGGCTTCACCGCGCCGGGCGGCCATGCCCCGGTGCGCGACGAGCGGGGGCAGGCGGAAAAGGTGGCCCGCGCCCTCAATCTGGACTGGCGCGAGGTCAGCTTCGGCGAGGACGACTTCTGGCGCCTGTTGCCCGAGGTCGCCTGGGCGCTGGACCAGCCGACCGCCGACTACGCCGTTCTGCCCACCTACAAACTGGCCGAAGCCGCCAAGGGCGTGCTCAAGGTGGTGCTGACCGGCGAGGGCGGCGACGAGCTGTTCGCGGGCTACGGCCGCTATCGCCGGGCCCTGCGCTCGCCCCTGCTGGGCGGCCGGCCCGCGGGCCCCCGCGCGGACACGCCCTTCCTGCGCGACCATGGCGCGGCCGCCGTCGCGCGCTGGCGCATGGCCACCGAGCCGCCGCCGGGACTGGATCGCCTGCAGGAGATTCAGCACCGCGACATCGCCGGCTGGCTGCCGGCCGACCTGCTGCTCAAGCTCGACCGCTGCCTGATGGCGCACGGGCTGGAGGGCCGCACGCCGTTCCTCGATCCCGAGATGGCGCGCTTCGCCTTCCGCTTGCCCGAAAACCTCAAGCTGCACGGGCGGCTCGGCAAATGGCTGCTGCGCCGCTGGCTTCAGCGGCACTGCCCTTCGGCGGATCCCTTTGCGCGCAAGGCGGGCTTCACCACCCCGGTCGCCAGCTGGATCGCCCCGCGCGCCGCCTTGATCGGCCCGCGCGTGGCCGAGGTCGAAGGCGTGCGCAAGCTGTGCGACGCCGACCAGGTGCGCGCCGTGTTCCGCGACCCCAAGTCCGCCGCCCACCGCTGGCCCCTGCTGTTCCTGGCGGTGTGGTGGGGCATCCACGCCGAGCGCATGGAGCCGGCGGCGGCGTTAGCGCGCCTGACGGACTGATCCGTGAAGCGGCAGTAAAAGGCCTAACCACGAAGGACACGAAGACCACGAAGGAAACGCCGCGCTTTCGCGCTCTTCGCGCCCTTCGTGGTTCCATTTTTTCGGGCGCTGCGCGCTGCTACGGTAGGCCCAGTCGCGCCGCCACTTCGTCGCCGATCGCCAGTGAACTGGTCAGGCCCGGGCTTTCGATGCCGAACAGGCTGATCAGGCCGGGCAGGCCGTGCGTCTCGGGCCCGTCGATGCGGAAATCGGGCTGCGGCTCGCCCGGTCCGTGCAGCTTGGGGCGGATGCCGGCATAGTCGGGCGACAGAGCGCCGTCGGGCAGGGCTGGCCAGAAGTGGCGCACATAGGCGTAGAACTCGGGCGCCCGGGCCGGGTCGACGTCGTAGGTCTCGGTCTGCACATAGTGCAGGTCCGGCCCGAAGTGCGCGCGCCCGGCCATGTCGCGCTTGTAGTGTATGCCCAAGGCGCCGGGCGTGGGCGGCGGATAGACCAGGCGCTGGAACGGGGCCTTGCCCTTGAGGGCGAAGTACACGCCCTTGCCGTAGTGCAGCGCCGGGATATTGTCGGCCGGATAGCCCTCGACCCGGGCGGCGCAAGCCTGGGCGCCCAGGCCTGCCGCGATGATCAGTCGACGGACGGTCACGCTCGCCGGCTCGGTCCCGCCGATGCGGATGCGGAAGCCCCGGGGCATCGGCTCGGCGCGGGCGAGCGGCGCGCCCAGGGCCACCACCCCGCCCTCGGCCTCGATCTCGCCCTGCAGCGCCACCATGTAGCCGTGGCTGTCGAAGATGCCGGTGTGCGGGGAATAGAGGCCCATCACCGCCCGCGCCTGCGGCTCCAGCGCATGAACTTGCTCGGCGGTGAGCAGCGCCAGGTCTTCTACCCCGTTGGCCACGGCCTGGCGATGCACCGCGTGAACCCGCTCGACCTCGGCCTCGCGGGTGGCGACCACGATCTTGCCGCATCGTTCATGAGCCACGCCATGGCGCTCGAGGAAGGGATAGAGCGCGCGCCGGCCGGCCACGCACAGCCGCGCCTTGAGCGAGCCAGTGGGATAGTAGAGCCCCGCGTGGATCACCTCGGAATTGCGCGAGGAGATGCCCTGGCCGATATGGCGCTCGGCCTCCAGCACCACGGTCGACAGGCCCGCCCGGGCCAGGGCGTAGCCGCACGCCAGGCCCACTGCGCCCGCCCCGACCACCGCCGCCTCGAAGTCGAACGCCGTTTGCACAGTCGTCTTCATGCCGACACCCTAGCCTTTGTCCTTGCGCCGGCCAGCCCCCTGGGCAGGATAACCCGGCCGTTGGAGGGCCGCCCATGATCGAACTGGTGATCGACGCCGTACGCAAGGACCTGGGCGGTTTCGAGGTGGGCCGCATCCTGCCTTTCGCCAAGAAGCGCATGGTCGGCCCGTTCGTGTTCCTCGACCATTTGGGGCCGGCGGCCTTCGCGCCCGGCTCGGGGATCGACGTGCGCCCGCACCCGCACATCGGCCTGTCCACCGTCACCTATCTGATGCAGGGCCGCATCTTCCATCAGGACAATCTGGGCTATCGGCAGGCGATAACGCCGGGAGAGGTCAATTGGATGACGGCCGGGCGCGGCATCGTCCACTCCGAACGCACCGAAGCGCCCTTGCGCGAAAGCGGCCAGGCGATGCACGGCCTGCAGGCCTGGGTCGCCCTGCCGGTGGAGAACGAGGAGGACGCCCCCGCCTTCCATCACCACGGGCCGGAGGACCTCCCGACGTTCGAGGACGGCAAGCTGTGGGGGCGGCTGGTCGCCGGCGCGGCCTATGGCTTGGAGGCGACGGTCAAGACTCACTCGCCGCTGTTCTACGTCCATTGGGAGATGCAGCCGGGCGCGCGGGGCGGCCTGCCCGGCGGTCACACGGAACGCGCCGCCTATGTCGCCGCCGGAACCGTGAGTGTCGATGGGCGCGAATTCTCAACCGGCCAGATGGTGGTGTTCGGCGCGGATGCGGACCCGGTGATCGAGGCGGTGACGCACGCCACGGTCATGCTGTTGGGCGGCGAGTCCTTGGGCCACCGCTACATCTGGTGGAACCTGGTGTCCCACAGCATGGACCGCATCGAGCAGGCCAAGGCCGACTGGAAAGCCGGCCGCTTTTCCTTGCCCCCGCAGGACAATCAGGAATTCATCCCCCTGCCCGAGACTCCGCCGCCGCCAGCCCAGTCGCTGTAGCCCTTGAAGGCGCCTAGCGATATGACGTGCGGTCAGTCGTCGCCGACCGCCACATGCGCCTTGTGCCAGTACTGGAACCCGGTCCACAGCGTCAGGGCGGCTGCGATCCACAGCAGGGCGTGCACGGCGTAGGTGACCGGGCCGAGCACGGACGGGTCCGAGGGCAGGGGCCACGCCGCCCAGGTTCCGACCAGCAGCTCGCCGCCCACAGCCACCAGCTGGATCACCGTCTTCCACTTCGCCAGCAGCGTCACCGGCAGGCGAATGCTGCGCGAGGCCATGCTTTCGCGCAGGCCGCTGATGGCGAACTCGCGAAACAGGATCAGGGCGAAAGGGATGGCGATCTCCGGCTGGGGCCCGAGCGCCGCCAGGCCCAGGATCGAACCGCAGATCAGGATCTTGTCGCCGATCGGGTCGAGGATCGCGCCCCAGGTGGTGACCGCGTCGAGCTTGCGCGCCAGCCAGCCGTCGAAGAAGTCGGTCAGGGCGGCGACCACGAACGACACGAAGGCCCAGCGCTCCAGGTCGAACTGGGTGTCGGGCGTCAGCCGTTCGCTCAGCACCGGCACGCCGCCGGCGGCCGCGGCCAGCAGCAGGAAGCTGATCACCCCGGCCGCCACGCGCGCGCCCGTCAGATAGTTGGGTATGTGTTTGACGAACGCGGTCATGGCCAAGTCCTTGTGCGCTTCAATCTGATCTGAATCGCCGTGCCGACGCGAGCGTTCCGATTGGCGAGACTTTAGGATGGATGGAAGAAGCCGTATATCCGTGCCGCCAGGGCTTCGGACACCCCCTCCACCTTGGCTAGGTCGGCGGGCGCGGCGCGCGACACCCCCCGGGCCGAGCCGAATGCGTGCAGCAGGGCGCGCTTTCTCGCCGCGCCCACGCCCTCGATCTCGTCGAGCGGGTTTTTGGCCATCTCCATCTTGCGCCGGGCGCGGTGGCTGCCGATGGCAAAGCGGTGCGCCTCGTCGCGCAGGCGCTGCAGGTAGTAGAGCGCCGGGCTCTTGGGCTCGAGCATGAAGGGCGTCTTGCCCGGCATGAAGAACCGCTCCAGTCCCGCGTCGCGGTCCGGTCCCTTGGCCACACCGACCACGGCGATGTCGTCGACGCCCAGGTCGGCCATCACCTCCAGCGCCGCCGCCAGCTGGCCCGCACCCCCGTCGATCAGCACCAGATCGGGCCGGGCCACGGTCTCGCCCGCCGCCTCGTCCTTGACCATTCGGCCGAACCGTCGGCGCAGCACCTCGCGCATCATGCCGTAATCGTCGCCGGGGGTGAGCTCCTGCGAGCGGATGTTGAACTTGCGGTACTGGCCTTTCTGCAGGCCTTCGGGCCCGGCCACGATCATGCCGCCGACCGCATTGGTTCCCATGATGTGGCTGTTGTCGTAGACCTCGATCCGCTCGGGCGACCCCTCCAAGCCGAAGGCCTCGCACACTGCCGCCAGGATCTTGGTCTGGGCCGAGCTCTCGGCCAGCTTGCGGCCAAGCGCCTCGCGGGCGTTGGTCAGGGCGTGCTCGACCAGCCGCCGCTTCTCGCCCCGCTGGGGCACGGCGATTTCGACCTTGCGGTCCGACTTCAGGCAAAAGGCCTCGGCCAGCAGAGCCTGGTTGGGCGTGGCCGCCGACAGCAGCAACAGCCGGGGCACCGGCTTGTCCTCATAGAACTGGCCCAGGAACGCATCGAGGATGTCGCCCTCGTCGTCGTCCTTGTCGACGCGCGGGAAATAGGCGCGGTTGCCCCAGTTCTGGCCGGCGCGGAAGAAGAACACCTGCACACACGCCTGGGCGCCCTCGGCGTGCACGGCCAGTACGTCGGCCTCCTCTACGCCCTCGGGGTTGATGCCCTGCTCCATCGACACGGCGGCCAGGGCGCGGATGCGGTCGCGCAGCCGCGCCGCAGTCTCGAATTCCATCGCCTCGGCCGCTTCGGTCATGGCGTCGGACAAGGTCTTGAGCACCGCGCGGCTCTTGCCGCTCATGAAATCATGGGCCGCCTCGACCAATTCGCCGTAGGCCGGCGGCGAGATCAGGTCCACGCACGGCGCCGAACAGCGCTTGATCTGGTGCAGCATGCACGGGCGCGTGCGCGTCTCGAACACGCTGTCCGAGCATGAGCGGAGCAGAAAGGCCTTCTGCAACGCCCCCACCGTGCGGTTGACCGCCCAGGTCGAGGCGAAAGGGCCGAAATAGTCGCCGGGAATGGCGTGGGCGCCGCGATGCTTGCGAATCTGCGGCGCGGGATGATCGCGGCGGATCAGGATTTCGGCGAACGACTTGTCGTCGCGCAGCACCACATTGAAGCGGGGCTTGAGCCGCTTGATCAGATTGGACTCAAGGAGCAGGGCCTCGGTCTCGGTGCGGGTGGTGGTGAACTCCATCGCCCGCGTCAGATGCACCATGTGGGCGATGCGCTGGGTGTGGAAGCGACCCTGGGCGTAGTGCGTCACCCGCTTCTTGAGCGACTTGGCCTTGCCGACGTACAGCGCCTCGCCGCCCTCGCCCAGCATGCGGTACACCCCCGGCGCGTCGGGCAGCCGGCGGGCTTCGTCCTGAATCAGGGCCATGCCGCTCAGGCTGGGCGCTTCGGCAATGACGCGGTCGTCGGTCATGCCGTGCATATAGGACGAGTCCGCGCCAAGCTCACCCCGCAACCGGCGCGGACCAGACGCCTATGCGCGCTTACTGCGGCGCGTGGCCCGAGTGCATGCCGTGCGCGCCGGCGAAGCCCTGATGGCGAAAGTGATTGCCCGTGTCGCGCGTATAATGGCCGTCCGGTCCGTGGTAATAAAAGCCGCCGTCAGGCCCCCAGTACCCGTCGCCCACATCGCCGTAGAAACCGTCGTAATAGACGTCGTACCCAGGGCCCGGACCAAAGCCCATGCCGTAACCGCCCCCATGGCCCGAGGCGCAGGCCGACAGGCCCAGGGCGGCCGCCGCGCACATCGCCAGGGCCATTTTCTTGCTCGATCCAATCATAGTCGTCTCTCCTTTGTCGGCCGCCCTCGACTAGGGGAAACAACGCGGATTGCCCCAGTTTGGTCCAAGTCCAGCCCAGGATGAGCTGGCGCGGACATTGCAGTGTCTGGGCTGGAACGCCGCGCGGCGCCTGGCGTTAGGTGTCAAGCAGTCCTTCGCCGATCATGGCGCGGGTCTCGCGGGAAAGGAGTGTTCCGATGGCGGTTGCACAAACTCCCCGACACGCCGGTCGTCCGGTTCTCGAAGCCACCAAGGCCCGGTCGGGCAGCAAGGGTCAGGACGTCCTGTGGGTCCTGGTCGTGTCCACCGGTCTCATCTCGGTGGTGCTGCTGGCCATACTGGCGCTCGATGCGCCCGGACTGTCGGGGCCCGGCGGTCAGGTGCGCACCGATCGGCCGACCATCAGCGCGCCGCAGTCGCCGGTCAAGCAGACCCTCAACGGCTAAGGACCCTTAGGCCTAATGCAGGCGCGGCGTCTTTAGGAAGGCGCGGCGATCCCTGGACTTGATCGTCATCGCAAAGATGTCGCCGTCGCGCGCTAGCGTCAGCGGCACGTCCACGCCGGCCGGGCCCAGCGCCCAGACCGCGCGATAGAATTCGGCGAGGGTGCTCACCGCCTCGCCGTCCACCGCCATGATGATGTCGCCCTGCGCTAGGTCGGCGCGATCCGCCGGCCCGTTCTTGGCCGAGCCCACAACCACCACACGCCCGCTGATCTCCTCAGTCAGCACGCCCAGCCACGGGCGCGCCGCCGTGCGCCCGCCGCGTGACAGGTCGTTCATGATCGGCGGCAGGAGCTCAATGGGCACCACCATATTGAGTGGCGCCGTCTTGCCCTGGCCGGTCTGCTGCAGCATCTGCAGCGAGCCTATGCCCACCAGCTTGCCGGTTGGGCCGATCAGAGCCGCCCCGCTCCACATAGGATGGCCGGGCGCGGTGAACAGCGCATCGTCGAGCACATATTCCCAATAGCCCGCGAACTCGTGGCGCGCGACCAGGTGCACCGCGACCGAGCGCCGGGCCAAGCCGCCGCCGGCCAGCACCAGCTTGTCGCCGGGCATCACCTGGCGCGAGTCGCCCAGTTCCAACGCCGGCACGCCCAGCGGGTCGAGCGCGCGGATCAGACCGAACCCGGTGACCGCATCCACGCCCAGCACATGGCCGGTGATCGTCCGGCCGTCCCCCGTCTGCAGCCACACCTGCTCGGCCTCGGTCACGAGATAGCCGATGGTGAGCAACAGATCCTCGCCGATGGCCACGGCGTGGCCCACGCGCAGGGTGCCCAGGGTCTGGGCGGTGAAGGCGTCGTCGGGGACATGGGCGCGAAGGCTGACGGTGGCGAGCACCGCCCAATCCAGATCGAACGGATAGGTTTCCGGCCGGGGTTGCAGCCGCCCCGCCACGCTCCACTCTTCGAAATCGTCGGCCATGGGTCGAGCATCGCCTCCTTCCACGTCTTTCATATGACGCCATCCGAACAAGGCCGAAAGAGGGACGGCCGCGGGGCGTCGGCGAAAGCGAATTCAAGCCAGATGCAGCGCTAGCCACACGGTGATCTGGTCCCGGGCCGTCCAATCGACGCGATGGCGCCGCCCCGGCGAGATGAACAGGCTGTCGCCGGGCGCAAGCACGATCTCGGCCGGGCCTCCGGGCTCGCCTGCGCCTCCGTCCTCGAAAGACAGTCCCGCGGCGCCCTGCAACAGTAGCACCCACTCCGCCTCGGCCTGGCTCAGCCAGGTCCCGGCCGGCGTCGCCTGGCCATTCGAGACGATCCGCTCGAGCCGCACGCCCGGGCGTTCGATCAGGCTGTCGAACTGTTCCTCGACCAGGCCGCTCGGAAGGTTGGCTAGGAGATTGAACGGTGCGCGGGTGGGTGTCGGTGGGCTCATATTGCGCGCCAGGGTGCAGCATCCGGCCCCGTGCGTCACCCGTTTGTGCGGCTGGCGCTTCAGGCCGCGCGTTCGGCGCGCGCCTGTCCGCGTCCGTTAACGGCCTCGACCATCGCCGTGAACAGGGCGTCGGGTCGGATAGGCTTGCCGACAACCGCGTTCATGCCCGCGGTCCGATAGTCCGCCGCGTCCTGCAGGTCGGTGTTGGCGGTCAAGGCGATGATCGGAATGTCGGCGTGCGGCGAGTTCGATCCGCGAATCCGGCGGGTCGCCTCGAACCCGTCCATCCCCGGCATGTGGATGTCCATCAACACCAGGTCGAACCCGCCGCTCAAGGCCGCCCGCACCGCTTGCTCGCCGTCCGCCACGCTGCTGCAGTCACACCCGAACATTCCGCACAGCGTCTCGGCCACCAGGCGATTGGTCGCGTTGTCATCGACCGACAGCACCTTCAGGGCCGGAAGCTTCGCGCTGACCGCGATCTCGGTGCTGGATGTCTCCGAAGGCGGCGCGGCGGCCTCAGCCTGTTCCAGCACCGCATCGAACACGATGGCCAAGCCGCCGCCGGGATTGGCTTCGGCGCGGATCGATCCGCCCATGAGCTCGATCAGTTCGCGGCAGATGGACAGGCCCAGCCCCGTTCCGCCCATGTCGCGGCCGGCTTCGGTCTGGACGAACTGTTGGAAGATGGTGTGCAGCTTGTCAGCGGGCACGCCCACGCCGGTGTCGCGCACCTCGCCGTATAGGCGGACACGGCCCGGCTCGACCCTCGCGGTCAGCCGCAAAGCCACCTTGCCGGTTTCGGTGAACTTCAGCGCATTGCCAACCAGGTTGTTGAGCACCTGCTTCAGGCGAATCTCGTCGCCCAGAACCTGCAGGCCAGCGGGGCCGTCGTAGCTCGCGGACCAAGCCAGGCCCTTGTCCTCGGCCTTGGCCGTCCACAGGTTTGATACGTCTGCGACCACCGCTTCCAGGTTCAACGGTTGGCGCCGCAGGTCGAGCAGACCCGAGCCCATGCGCGACACGTCCAGCACGTCGGTCAGCATGCGCAGCAGCGCCTCGCCGGACTGCAGGATGGTCCGCACGTAAGGCCTCAGCTCCTCCTGTTTGAGTCGGCGGTCGAGGATTTCCGCCACCGACAGCACGCCGTTGAGGGGCGTGCGCACTTCGTGGCTCATCACGGCCAGGAATTCAGATTTGGCGCGCAGGGCGGCCTTGGATTCGGTCTGCGCCGCCTGCAGAATCTCGGCCAGCCGGGTCATCTCCAGGGCGTGGGCGCGGTTCGCGCGGCTGGTCGCCTGCAGCAGGCCCAGCGCGCTGCCCATGCCGTAATAGGCGCCGTCTTTGACCACGATGAAGCCGTGCATCAGCTCCGACGGCCTTTCGGCCAGCACTTGGCCGGTGAAGGCCGCCAGGCTGACCCCGGCGTCGACCACCACCGGCTCGGGGTTCATCAGCATGGCGATCGGGCGTTGCGCATAGAGCGCCCGGCCGTATTCCGCGGCCATGCGCAGGAAGAAACTGTTGCGCTCTACGATGCCGACGGGCCGTCCGTGCGCGTCGACTACGGCGATGGCCAGCACGTCCGGCTCGCGCTCGAACCGTTGATAGACCGCCGCGCCCGCCATTGTCGCAAGCGCCGGTTCAACGGGTTCAGCCAGGTCCGCCACGTACGCCATAACGCCTCCGCGGACTCATTTAAACGAAGCCGAGATAACGGCCGGTTAAGCGCAGGCTGTCACAAATCTATTATATATCATGTCCTTAAGCGGTGAATCACAGCGGGGCGTCGACCGGCCCGGCGGGCTGGTAAATTTCCCCGCCGCCGGCGCGGAACTTCTGCGCCATTGCGTCCAGGCCGCTTTCGACGTCGGTCTGCAAGGCGGCGCTGGCGCGGATGTCCTGGCTGATTTTCATGGAGCAGAACTTGGGCCCGCACATCGAGCAGAAGTGCGCGGTCTTGTGCGCCTCCTTGGGTAGGCTCTCGTCATGGTACGCGCGCGCCGTTTCCGGATCGAAGCCCAGGTTGAACTGGTCCTCCCAGCGGAACTCGAAACGCGCTCGCGACAGGGCGTCGTCCCAGGCGCGGGCGGTAGGGTGGCCCTTGGCCAGGTCGGCGGCGTGGGCGGCGATCTTGTACGCGATCACCCCCTGCTTGACGTCCTCGCGGTCGGGCAGGCCCAGGTGCTCCTTAGGCGTCACGTAGCAGAGCATGGCCGTGCCGAACCAACCGATCATGGCCGCGCCGATCGCGCTGGTGATGTGGTCGTAGCCCGGCGCCACGTCGGTGGTCAGCGGCCCCAGGGTATAGAACGGGGCCTCGCCGCAGTGCTTCAACTGCTCGTCCATATTGGCCTTGATCTTGTGCATCGGCACGTGGCCGGGGCCTTCGATCATGGTCTGGACGTTGTGCCGCCAGGCGATCTGGGTCAGCTCGCCCAGGGTGCGCAGTTCGGCGAACTGGGCTTCGTCGTTGGCGTCGGCGATCGAGCCAGGCCGCAGGCCGTCGCCCAGCGAGAACGACACGTCGTAAGCGCGCATGATCTGGCAGATGTCCTCGAACCGCTCGTAGAGGAAGTTCTCGCGGTGGTGGGCCAGGCACCACTTGGCCATGATCGAGCCGCCGCGCGAGACGATGCCCGTCACCCGCTTGGCCGTCAGCGGGATAAAAGGCAGGCGGACCCCCGCGTGGATGGTGAAGTAGTCCACGCCCTGCTCGGCCTGCTCGATCAGGGTGTCGCGGAACACCTCCCAGGTCAGGTCCTCGGCCACGCCGCCAACCTTCTCCAGCGCCTGATAGATCGGCACCGTGCCGATGGGCACGGGGCTGTTCCTCACGATCCAGTCGCGGATGTTGTGGATGTTGCGCCCGGTCGACAGGTCCATCACCGTGTCGGCGCCCCAGCGGATCGCCCAAACCATCTTATCGACCTCGTCCGAGACCTGCGACAGCACGGCGGAATTGCCGATGTTGGCGTTGATCTTGACCAGGAAGTTGCGGCCGATCGCCATCGGCTCCAGTTCGGCGTGATTGATGTTGGCGGGAATGATCGCCCGCCCGCGCGCCACTTCGCTGCGCACGAATTCAGGCGTGACGAAGTCGGGGATTTCGGCGCCGAAGGCCTCGCCGTCACGGATGGCGCCGTCGTTTTCCTGGCGGCGCAGGTTCTCGCGGATCGCCACATATTCCATTTCCGGCGTGATGATTCCGCGGCGGGCGTAGTCCATCTGGGTCACGCCCGCGCCGGCCCGGGCGCGATAGACGCGGCGAGGCGCGGTAAACTGGGGCGCCAAATGTTCGCCCTTGGCGAAGCCGTTGTCCTCCGGCTTCACCGCGCGCGGATTGTCGACGATCTCCACATCGCCGCGCGACGCCACCCACGGCTCGCGCGTGCGCGGCAGGCCCTGGTCGATGTCCACGCGCTGCGCCGGATCGGTATAGGGGCCCGAGGGATCATAGATCGTCACCGGCGGTTCATTCGCCGAAGGATGCAGGGCCACCTCGCGGAAAGGAACGCGGATGTCGGGCCACAGCACCCCGGGCTGATAGACCTTGCGCGAGCCCGGGCGCTCGCCGGTGGCGATCTTGGAAACAGGCGTCTGGATGTTCACGGCGGACCCTTCCTCGAATGGTCGGGTCTTGCGACGAAAATGAAAATCGGGGCGCCGAGGCCCCTGACGGGCTCCACGCCGGTTTCCATCCCTTCGCCGGCATGACCCGGATCAGGTTCAACGGGTCACCGCTCCAACGACGCGGTATCTCAGCCCCTGTGGCGGGACCCCCCGGAAAACAACGCGGTCAACCTAGACCAACCGGTCGGCGATGCAAGCGCCGCCGTTTCAGCGGTGGACGGGCGGCGCCACATAGGGCTGCGGCTGGAAGGGTTGGCCCTGGGCGGCGGCGGCCTGGGCGTTGAGCTGCTCCTGCCGTTGGGCGGCCTGTTGTTGCAACTGGTTCTGCTGCTGTTGCTGCTGCGCCTGTTGCAGCTGTTCGGTCTGTTGTTGCTGCTGTTGCTGCAGCGCCTGGGTTTGCTGTTCGGAGGCGCTCAGGCCCCGGGGATAGGTCGGCTGGGCGACTTGTGCGCTAGCGGTGGAGGCGAAGGTCAGAAGGGTCAGGGCGAGGGGGGCGATCAGGGCGCGGGATGCTGGGCGGATCATGGCTCACAACCGAGTCTGAGTCCGGCCGGGCTGCCTGCCCGGCCTGGGCCGTTGGGGGTTAGGCGATAACGTCCGCGCGATGCAGTGGTTTCTGACTCTCAGGTTAAATCGTTTTAAATCATATACTTATTAAGATATTGCCGCTTGCCCAAAGGCTCACGGCGTCGGCGGCTTGATCGATTGCTGCAGCTGTTGGCGCTGTTGCTGCTGCAGCTGCATCTGGGTTTGCAGGTTCTGTTGCTGCTGCTGGCGCAGTTGGGCCTGGTTGGCTTGAAGCTGCGCCTGCAGCGACGCATCGCCCGGATGCGAGGCCAGGGCGTTCTGCTGCATCTGCAGCTGCTGCGCCTGTTGCTGTTGGGTCTGCAGTTGCTGTTGCTGCAGGCCTTGGGCGGCGGGGGTCTGGCCGGGGGCGTAGGTCTGGCTCCGCGCGGCGGGGGCGAGGGCCAAGGCAAGGACGAGGACGGCAAGGATGAAGCGCATGGTTTTGAGCCTCTGCGCCTATCCTGGAGTCCTGGGCGCATTGTTCATACGGCCCGCCCGGGCGACAGGTTCCCGACGGCGGTCGATTATCCCTAATGGAAATCGCGTGAAGGCGGCAGCACCCGTACATTGCGCGGATGGCGATGGCGGACGACTGGGGCGGTTTCCCTTCGCGGCTTCTCGCGCGGGTCGGGCGAGCTCTTGGCCGCGTCGGCATGCAGACGCAGGCGCTGGGCGTTGAGCGGCGGCTGCGACAGGGTCTGCAGGTCGTCGGTCACGTCCTCCAGGTGCTCGCCGATCAGATGGATCACGCCCTCAGCGCGCTGCACCACCCCGCGCGCCAGCAGCAGGCGCGCGCCTATCACCACCGGGCGGAATCGCTCGAAGCGGTCCTGCCACAGCACCACGTTCACCACGCCGGTCTCGTCTTCCAGGGTGATGAAGCACACATTGCCCTTGCCGGGCCGCTGGCGCACCAGCACCACCCCCGCCACGCTCACGCGCCGGCCGTCGGGCAGGTCGCCATAGGCCTTGGCGCTGATGGCCCCGCGTGCGGCCAGCCGCTCGCGCAGGAAGCCCACCGGATGGCCCTTGAGCGACAGGCGCTGGGTCTCGTAATCGCTGACCACCTCCTGCGCGGGGCTGGGTTGGGGCAGGGCCTGGGGCGGTCGCCCGTCGCCCTCGTCCAGCCCCATGGCGGCGAACAGCGGCGCGGGCGCCGCGCGCGGCAGGCCCTTGGCGGCCCACAGGCCTTCACGGCGCGACAGCTGCAGCGCGCCGAGGGCGTCGGCGGCGGCGAGGGCGTCGAGGGCCGCGGCGGGCAGGTCCGCGCGGGCGCGCAGATCGTCCAGGGAGGCGAACGGCGCGTGCGCCCGCGCCGCCATCAGGCGCTCGGCCCAGGCTTCGCGAAAACCGTCGATGCGGCGCAGGCCCAGGCGCAAAGCCTTGCGCGGCGGATGGCCCGGCAGGGCCGGCGGCTGAAAAGGCGCGCGATCGACCGGATGGCGACTTTTGGCGGTTGTCGCGGGCGCCGCCTGCAAGGTGCAGTCCCAGTCGCTGAAGCCCACATCCGGGGGCAGCACCGTCACGCCATGCTGCGCAGCATCGCGCACAAGTTGGGCGGGCGCGTAGAAGCCCATCGGCTGGCTGTTGAGCAGGGCCGCGCAGAACACCTCGGGGTAGAAGCACTTGATCCAGGCCGAGACATAGACCAACTGGGCGAAGGCGGCGGCGTGGCTTTCAGGAAAGCCGTATTCGCCGAAGCCCTTGATCTGGTCGAAGCAGCGCTGGGCGAAATCGGCCGGATAGCCGCGCTCGACCATGCGCCCCACCATCATCGCCTCGTAGGTGTGGATCGTGCCCATGTGGCGGAAGGTGGCCATGGCGCGGCGCAGGCCGTTGGCCTCGTCGCCGGTGAATCTGGCCGCC
The DNA here is from genome assembly GCA_035524315.1 of Caulobacteraceae bacterium. Taxonomy (GTDB): domain Bacteria; phylum Pseudomonadota; class Alphaproteobacteria; order Caulobacterales; family Caulobacteraceae; genus BOG-938. Next base: position 65,040 of record DATKPD010000039.1, on the reverse strand, counting down.
ACCATGGCGATGCGCATGGCCTGTTCCTGGAACAGCGGCGTGCCCAGGGTCTTGCGCAGCACCGACTTCAGCTCGTCCGGCGAGGCGGGCGGCGCGGGGGCGGGGAAATCGACCTCGAACACGCCGCCTCGGGCCTCGATCTCCCGCCGCTCCTTGCGCGCCTTCAGATAGGGATGGACCATGCCGCCCTGGATCGGACCGGGGCGCACGATCGCGACCTCGACCACCAGGTCGTAGAATTCGCGCGGCCGCAGGCGGGGCAGCATGGCCATTTGCGCGCGGCTCTCCACCTGGAACACCCCTACTGAATCCGCCAGGCACAGCATGTCGTAGACGCGAGGGTCCTCCTTGGGCAGCGAGGCCAACGTCAGGGGCTCGCCGCCCCATTGATCCGGGTACTGATCGTGGATCATGGCGAAGCTCTTGCTGATCGCTGTCAGCATGCCCAGGGCCAGCACATCGACCTTCATGATGTTCAGGGCGTCGATGTCGTCCTTGTCCCATTCGATGAAAGTGCGATCGGGCATGGCTGCGTTGCCCACTGGCACGGTCTCCACCAGCGGCGCCTGGGTCAGGACGAAGCCGCCCACGTGCTGCGACAGGTGGCGCGGAAAGCCGATCAACTGCTGCGTCAGCTCCAGCGCCAGTTTCAGTCGCGGCGATTGCCGGTCCAGGCCCGTGCGCTCGACGTGGTCCTCGGCCAGGCCCTCGCCCCATGAGCCCCACACGGTGCCGGCCAGGGCGGCGGTGACGTCCTCGGTCAGGCCCAGCGCCTTGCCCACATCGCGGATGGCCGAGCGCGGGCGATAGCAGATCTGGGTGGCGCAGATCGCGGCGCGATGACGGCCGTAGCGGCGATAGACGTACTGGATCACCTCCTCGCGCCGGGCGTGCTCGAAATCGACGTCGATGTCGGGCGGCTCGCTGCGCGCCTCGGAGATGAACCGCTCGAACAGCACGTCCTGCTTGGTGGGATCGGCCGAGGTCACGCCCAAGAGGAAGCACACCACCGAATTGGCCGCCGAGCCGCGCCCCTGGCACAGGATGTCCTGGCCGCGCGCCCATTGGACGATGTCGTGAACCGTCAGGAAATAGTGCTCGTATTTGACCTTGCCGATAATCCGCAGCTCCTTTTCCAGGGTGTCGGCGGTCTTGGCGTCCAGGCCCTCGGGGAAGTATTTGCGCACCCCTGCCTGCACCAGGTCGCGCAGGTGCTGGGGCGCGGTCTTGCCGGGCGGGACCGGTTCGTCCGGATACTGATATTTCAGATCGTCCAGCCGGAACCTGCAGGCGTCGGCCACGTCGAGGGTGCGCGCCACGGTGTCTTCATGGCCGCGAAACAGGCGCAGCATTTCGCGCGCGTCCTTCAGATGGCGCTCGGCGTTGGCCTGCAGCGTCAGGCCCGCCTGGTCGATGGTCACGCCGTGGCGGATGCACGTCAGCACGTCCTGCAGCCGACGCCGCTCATAGGCATGGTAGAGCGCCGCGTTGCTGGCCAGCATGGGCGCGCCCGTGCGGGCCGCCAGCGCCGCCAGGGCGTTCAACCGCGCGCGGTCGTCCCCGCGGTAGAGCGGCGCGGCCAGCAGATGGAGCGCGTCCGGCCAGGCGGCGCGCCAGGCTTGCAGGCGGGCCTCGAACGCCGCGTCGAAGATCGCGGACGCCGGGACCAGGCCGATCAGTCCCTCGCCCAGGGCGCGCGCCTGCTCGAAGGTCAGCCGGCACTGGTTCTTGGGGATGGCCTTCCAGGCTTCATCGCTGGCCGCGCTGGGCAAGTCGGCGGTGTCGGCGTCGATCTCGGCCTTGCCGATCGACAGGATGCGGCACAGCCGGCCATAGGCGGCGCGGTCGCGCGGATAGACGATCAGTTCGGCGCCGTCCGTGAACTGCAGTCGGGCGCCGGTCAGGACCGGAATCCCTTCCGTCTTGCCCGCCTGCCAGGCGCGCACCGCTCCCGCCAGGCTGTTGCGGTCGGCCACGCCAATGGCCGCCAATCCCAACCGCTTGGCCTCGAACGCCAGTTCCTGCGGATAGGACGCCCCCTCCAGGAAGCTGTAGTGCGACCGGCAGTCGAGTTCGGCGAAGGGGATCAAGATCCCTCTCCCTTGGTGACTTGGCGAATGATCGCGTTCAAGGTCGCGGAACCAATGGCCGAAGTGATCGTGGATCGGACCGTCGAGTTCGACGACGGCGGGGCAAGGCAGGCAGGCAAAGTCGACAATGTGTCGGCGGCGCTCATCCCCACACCCCGTGCAGGCGCCACGTCGGCAGGGCTTCGCCTTCTACCCGGTCGTACAGCCCTTCGCGGTAGAGCCAGAAGCGGCGGCCGGCGTCGTCTTCCACCATGTAGTAGTCGCGCGTGCGTTCGGGCGGGCGGCCCTCGGGCAAGGGACGCCACCATTCGGGGCTGATCCGTTCGGGGCCCTCCGCCTTGACCACCCGGTGCGCCGCGCGCCGCCAGATGAAGCGCGAGGGGGCCGCGTCGGGCAGTTCGGCGATCGCCTCTACCGGCTCGGCGGGTTCGAACAGCAGGATCGGGCGCGGACGTCCGGGATCGGTCTCGGTCTTGGCGGAGGGGGGCTGGGGGGCGGCGCGCCGCCAGCGCTCGCTGCGCTCGGGCAGATGGCTTGCGAACGGTTCGGGCCGGCGCACGGCGGCCTGGCCCAGCCGGGCCTGCAACCGATCGATCAGGCCGGCCAAGGCGTCGCTGCCGGCTTGCGCCGCGGTCCGCGCGGCGGGTCCGCCGGTCGCGGGCAGGGCGGTCTGTCGCGCGGCCAAGGGCTCGGCTACCAGGGCGCTCAGCATCAGGGCGTCGGCGCCAAAGCCGAGATCGAGCCGCTCCAGGCCCTTGTCCTGCAACAGTCGCATCAGGTGGGCCGGCGCGCGCGAGGGCGCGCTGAGCGACGCCGTCAGCCGCAGGCGCCGGCCGTCGGTGCGGAACGCGTCCAGCGCCAGCACCCGCGCGCCCACGCCGTCGCGCGCGAGCTGGTCGGTCAGGGCCTCGGCCAGGGCGGGCAGGGCCTGGGCCACGCCGGCCATGTCGATCAACGGCTCGACGAAGCTCTGCCAGGCGCGGTACTCGGCCGGGGCCTGCTGGGGATCGAGCGGTTCGGCTTCGATTCCCAGCGCCTGGTCCAGCCGGCGCACCAGGTCCAGCCCCGCCGTCCTGTGCACGCCGGCCCCGCGAAACCGGCGCGCCAGGCCCGAGCGCGGCAGGGCGTAGAGCTCGCCAATCTGGCCCAGGCCCAGGCGCGTCAGAAGCTGGACGCTGTGAGGCTCCAGCCGCAGCGCCTGGACCGGCAGGCCAGCGATGGCTTCTCGCGCGCGGCCGGGCGGGGCGATCACGCACGCCCGCCCGCTGTGACGGGCCAGGGCCCAGGCGGCGCCCGGCGTGTCGGCCAGGGCGGCGCAGGCGGGGACGCCGGCCCGGTCCAGCCGCCGCACGATCTCCTCCAGCAGCGCCGCTTCGCCGCCGAACAGGTGCGCGCCGCCGGTCATGTCCAGCATCAGGCCCTCGGCGCCCGGCGGTCCCGCGTCGACGGCCACGGCGGGCGAAAAGCGTTCGAACCATCCGGCCAGGGCGACCAGGGCGCGGCTTTCCTCATCCGGCTGGGCGGGCGCCGCGATCAGGTTCGGCGCGATGGCGCGCGCGTCCGCGTGGGTCTGGCCGGGATGCAGGCCGAGGCGCCGCGCCGCCGCGTTGACCGCGTGCAGCGTCAGGCCCCGTCCGGCGCGGGTGGTCAAGGCGAAAGGCGGATCGGCCGCTTCAGGCGGCGCGGGCGTCGCCGTCCCGCGGGCGCGGCGAAAGGCCGTGATCGGCCAGTCCGGCAGCCACACGGAAACCATGCGTCTCATGATCCTGCTCCAGGGTGAAGACCCCGCCCTGGCCGGTGCGGCTGCGCACAAGTTCGGCGGTCAGCCGCGCGGCGCCGGGGGCGCGCGGATCCAGCGGGTGGGGGGCGGAGGGCGCCGCCGTAATGGCCCAGCGCAGGCGCGCCGCGCTGAGATCGGCCAGGGGGCGCGGGCGCAGCACCAGGCACTGCGACCGGCCGGCGCGCGCGGCGAAGTCCAGCCGGCGGGTGGCCAGGAACGAGGGCGCGGCCACCGGGGCCAGCACGGCGCACACGGCCGAGGACTTCAGCGCCTCCTCCATCGCCCACAGGGTCTCGGCCTCACGCGCGGCGGCCACCAGGATCAGCCGCTCGTGGGGCAGGCCCAGGGCTCTGCAGCCCCAGCCGAATGGATGGCCATGCTCGTTCATCCACGCGCGGGCGGCCACGAACGCCAGGGGACGTGGATCGTCCTTCGCCGCCGCCACCGCCCGCGCCAGGGCGAAGGCCGTCGCCGAGGGCCCGTCGGGAACCGACGCCGGCGCGATCTCCTCCAACGGCTCGGGTGCGGGCAGGCCCTGAGCCTCGGGCGCCTTCACGGGCGCTACAGGAAGGGGAGTGAATATCATGTTCACTTTTTGTTCTCATAACGGAGTAGAGTCAAGCGGCGCAACCCAATCATTTCGGGCCTGAAAACCGTTCGCAACGCGTTGATGTGCGAGCGTCATGTCTTTGACAAAATTACTGCGTCATTCTGCCGCACTGGGTCGAGCCGATTGGGGCCGGGGAATGTTGAGCGACGCGTTTCGTCTGGCCGTGCGGGATGTGCAGAGCGATCTGTCGAGCTTTCACCTGCTGAAGTACAGCCGCCAAGTCGACGGCTATCTGTTCTCGAGCAAGAACTCGGGCACCCACTGGCTGCGCGCCATGCTCAGCGCCGCCATCGCGCACAAGCTGGGGCTCGATCCGCCGGCCTATTCCAACGGCCCGGCCGCCGACGCCTTCATCTGCCATCCCAAAAAGCCGCGCCAGCGGCCCGACGCGCCCAAGATCGGCTGTTCGCACACCATTCCCTCGCGCTTGACCCTGATCCCCCTGGCGCTGGGCGTGGGCCGCCTGCCGCCCACCGTGGTCCTGGCGCGCAGCATTCCCGAGGCGCTGTCGTCCTACTACGTCAAGTGGGGCGCGGACGGCGCGCTGGGAACCCTGTCGGACTTCATTCGCCGGCCGGCGCCGGGCGAGAAGCGCATCGACGACCTGTGGTGGTATGTGCGTTTCTTCAACCGCTGGGGCTGGATCGCCGAGAAAGACCCCAAGGCGGTTCTGATCGTGCGCTACGAACAGTTGCAGAGCGATCCGGCGGATGTGATCCGCCGCGTCTGGGCGCACTGGGGCGTGAGGTTGAGCGCCGCCGACGTGGCCGCCGGCGTCGAGGCCGGGTCGCGTCAGAGCATGACCGCGCGCATGGACCCGGTATGGAACGAGGCGACCGTCTCCGATCCGCAGGCCCGCGCCAAGGGTCGGCTGTCGCCGTGGGACCGCGCCTTCCTGTGGCGGCGGCTGGCCAAGCACATGCACTACACCCTGTGGCCGACGCCAGCGGACGCCGGCGCGCCGGCCATGCCGCCCACGGTGCGGCCCGCTCCGGCCGGAACGCTGTCGCCGGCGGGCCCCTAGAGCAAGGCCGCCGACGCCGCGTCGATCCGGTCCTGCAGCAGGCGCATGAATTCGCCGCGCTTGAGGCCCGGCGGCAGGGGCTCGAGGATTTCCACCACCACCACGCCGGGCCTGAGGGCCACGCCGCGCGGATCGAGAAAGACGCCGGAATTGGTCGCCACCGGCACGCACGGCAGGTCGAGCTCGCGGTAGAGGGCGGCCACGCCGGGCTTGTAGCTGGTCGCCGCGCCGGGCGGACTGCGGCTGCCTTCGGGGAAGATCAACAGCTGACGCGGTTCGGCCATCAGGCGCCGGGCGTCGGCCAGCATGGCCATCAAGGCCTTGGCGTGGGCCTCGCGGTCGACCTCGATCATGCCGGCCTTGCGGCTGAGCCAGCCGAAAGCGGGAATCTGACCCAGCTCCTTCTTCATTACGAACAGGGCGTCGGGCGCATAGAGGAACGGCGAGACGATGTCGAACCAGCTCTGGTGCTTGGCCGCGATCAGATAGGCGCCCGGCGGCAGGCGCTCGGTCCCGCGAATCTCCAGCCGAACCCCGCCGATCCAGCGCATGCCGAACACCATCAGCACCGCCCACAGCTTCAGCCCCCCGCGCATGGCCGCGCGCGGCAGCAGCAGCAGGGGCAGATAGAGGATCATCAGCAGGCCGGTCACGCCGAACAGCCAGGCGGCGTGCAACGCCTTGCGCATCTTGGCCGTCATGCGGGTTGGCTCGAGGGGCGCGCATCCGACGGGGGCGCGTCCGAGGCGGCGGCGGCTGGAGCGCCCCCGGGCGCCAGGCGATGGACCGTCTCACGGCCCAGGATGATCAGGTATTTGGTGTATTCCACGATCATGCGTCGAGCGTCCTGCTGGCTGCGCCACCATCGGCGCGCGTTCAGTTCGTTGGTCGCCACTGGATAGGGAATCACCGTGATGTCAGGCAAGGCGCTGCGGATTTCGAGCAGGGCGCGCGGCATGTGGTAGTCGGCTGTGACCACGATCAGGGTGTCATAACCCCGGGCCTTGACCCATTCTGCGGTCTCGCGCGCGTTGCCGATGGTGTCGACCGCCTCGAAACCCAGGTCCACACAGCAGTTGTAGACCTGCGCCGAGGTGGCGCGGGCCGCGCGCTTGATGTCCGCTCGGGTGGCGCCCCGGTTCACGCCCGAAACCAGCATGCGCTCGGCGCGACCCCTACGTAAAAGCTGCATGCCAGCCTCGATCCTCTGGCTGGAGATGCCGGTCAGCACCACCAGCCCCTCGGCCTTGGGCGGCATCGGCGCGGGCGTGGAATGGGCCACGCGCGCGGCGAAGGCGAGCAGCCCGCCGCCCCACAGGATCAGCGCCAGAAAGACGACCGCCAGGATCCTCACGCCGCACCCATGCCTAACCCAACTCCTTCAGCAATCGTATCGCCGCCGCCCGCGCCGTCGCCCCGGCGATCACGGCGGCCGCCAAGGGGCAGATCGGCAGCACCAGAAGATCGGTCCAGGCGACCGGCAGGATCGGCGTCAGGCCGCCGTCGCCGCCGAGCGCGCGGGCGATCGCGCCAATCATCGCCGCCGCCGCCGCGGCAAACAAGCCCGCCGCCGCGGCCAAAAGGGCGAAGCGGCGCTGGATAAGGCCGGCGATGAACCCGTCGTCGGCGCCCGACACGTGCAGCACCTCCACGATCTGCAGCCGCGCGGCCAGGGCGGCGCGGGCGGCGAAGGCGATCACTGCGGCGGCGGCCGCGGCCGTCAGGGCGAACAGGCCCAGCGCCGCCAGCCGGGTCAGGGCCCCGGCCTTGAGAATGTCGCCGATCCACAGGCTGTGGTCGTCGACCGTGGCGTCCACGCCCTGGGCCTGAAGGGCGTGCTCAAGGTCGGCGGCCGAGGCGGGATGGGCTTTGTCCAGATCGACCGCGACCAAGCGGGGTATGGGCAGGTCCTCGGGCAGGGCGTCCTTGCCGATCCAGGGCTGCAGCAGCGCCACGGCCTTGTCGCGTCCCAGAGCCTGAACCTCGCCCACGCCCTTGACCCCGGCCAGGGCCTCGGCCGCGCGCGCCGCGGCGGCGTCGGCCGTTTCGCCGCCGGTCGGCCGCACCAGTACGGTGGCGGAGTCCTGCAACTGGGCGGTCCAGCCGCGCGCGGCCCGGTCGCCGGCCATGGCGGCCAGGGCGGTCAGGCAGGCGAAGAAGCACAGCACCGCGATGACGAAGGCCAGGGCCCCGTCGCGGGCGTCGCGCGCCGGCAGCAGCGGGCCCGGGCGCCAGTGGCGCAGGAAGGCGGCGGTCTGGTCGGTCATGGGGCGTCCCCTCCGACCAGCCGGCCATGATCCAAGGTCAGCACCGGCATGCCCGATCGCGCCACCAGGTCCTCGTCGTGGCTGGCGATCAGCACCGTGGCGCCCAACCGGTTGAGCTCGACGAACAGCTTGAGGATGCGCAGGCTCAGGGCGTGGTCGACGTTGCCGGTCGGCTCGTCGGCGATGATCAGGTCGGGCCGGGCGACCACGGCCCGCGCGATGGCTAGGCGCTGCTTTTCCCCGCCGGACAAGGTCGCCGGCATGGCGTGCAGCTTGGCGCCGAGCCCGACCCACCCCATCAACTCGGCCACGTCCAGCCGGTAGTCCTGGGGCTTGCGCCCGGCGATCCGCAGCGGCAGGGCGACATTGTCGAACGCGCTCAGGTGATCGAGCAGGCGAAACTCCTGGAACACCACGCCGATGCGCTGGCGCAGCTTGGGCAGCGCCTTGCGCGGCGCGGTCGACAGGTCCTGGCCGAACAGGTTGATCAGCCCGCGCGAGGGCCGCTCGGCCATGTAGATCAGCTTAAGCAGCGAGCTTTTGCCCGCCCCGGAGGGCCCGGTCAGGAAATGGAACGAGCCGGCGGCCAGGGTGAGGGAGATGTCGCTCAGGGTTTCGGGCGCGCGACCGTAGCGCATGCCCACGCCGGTCAGGCGCAATATGGGCGGCGGCGCGACGCCGGACGCCGTCTCGGCGTCGGCGCCCTCGGCGGAATCAGGGAACTGGAGCGCGTTTCTGGACATGGAGGCGGAAATCGGCGACGTCCAAAGGAGTAGCTGGAGCGACCGATTCGCGGGCCATGATACTGACCTGTCCCAACTGCGCCACCCGCTATTTCCTGCCCGATGAGCAGGTTGGGCGGACCGGGCGAACGGTCAAATGCACAAGCTGCGCATCGACTTGGCGCGCGGAGCCGGCGGCCGAGGAGCCGCTGGCCCTGCAAGAGTCGCCGCCCGAGCCTGAACCGCCGCTGCGCATCGACAGCGACACCCTCGCGGGCCTGCCCGCCGACCGCCTGTCGCAAACCTTCCGCGCGCGCGCGCTGGAACAGCGTAAGGTGCGCGAAGCCGCGGCTACGGGCGCCATCTGGGCCGGGCTGGCGACGGCGCTGGTGCTGATGTTCGCCCTGGCGGCGGTGTTCCGCGTAAGCGTGGTGCGCCTGTGGCCCAAGACCGCCAGCGCCTATGCCGCGGTCGGCCTGGCGGTGAATCCCACCGGCCTGATCATCGAGCAGGTCAAAGCCGCGCCTGGCGCCGCTGGCGGGCATCCGGCGGTGATGGTGTCGGGCGTGGTGCGCAACGTCGCCGACCGCTCGGTCAGCGCCCCGCCGCTCAGGGTCAGCCTGCTGTCCAAGGACGGACGCTCCGTGGCGCGCCAACTTGCCGACGCGCCCGCGCCCGATCCGATCCAGCCGGGCGACACGCGCCGCTTCGCCGTGGCCCTGGTCAACCCGCCCCAGACCGCCAGCGACGTCGAAGTGACCTTCGCCCTCGACGCGGTTCCCGCCCATCCGACTCCGCCGCCCAAGCTGCGCGGGCCCCTGGTCGGCCCGCCGCCGGCCGCCAACGCCGCGCCCGCGCCAGGACCGACGGCCGGCGCGCCGCCGACCTCGCCTGGCAAGCCGCCGTCCCCGGCCATGCTCAGCGCCGCCCCGGAGGCCCGGCCCCTGCCGGCCGGATCGCCCTACGCCCTGTCGCCCCACGCCTCAGTCGAATGACATGAAACCCAGCTTGCTCGCCGACCCCGAAGTCCTGCTCAGCGCTGAGGACATTGCCGCGCGGATCGAACGGATGGCCGCTGACATCGAGCCGTTGGTCGAATCCGACACCGTGGCCGTGTGCCTGCTGACCGGCGGCCTTTGGTTCGCGGCCGATCTGACGCGGGCCCTGGCGCGCCGGGGCAAGCATCTGCCGTTCGACGCCCTCTGGCTGACCTCCTACGGCGAGCATCGCGTGTCGAGCGGTCGGTGCGAGGTGCGCGCGGGCCTGCAGCGCCCGGTCGAAGGGCGCAAGGTGCTGCTGATCGACGACGTGTTCGATTCCGGCCTGTCGCTGAGCGAGGGCGGCCGCATCGTGATGGAGCATGGCGCGCGCGAGGTGTTCTACGCCGTGTTCGCCAGCAAGCCGTGGCCCGAGCCCCGGGCGCTCAAGCCGCATTTCGTCGGCTGGGAGGCTCCGGCGCGTTTCCTGGTCGGCTACGGGATGGACGCCGCCGGCGACTGGCGTGGCCTGCCCTACATCGGGGCGCTCGACTAAGCGCGTGATCGGCAAGCTTCGCGGAACGCGGGGCAGGACTTAGGGGTTGTCTTGGCGATGACAAATTTCGCCGAAGGCAAAGCCATGAACCTCGTCCGCTTTGAGAAGACCGCCCGCCGCGAACTGGACCGGGCGCCCGCCCGCGTCACCGACCTGGTGGACGAAAGCTCCGACTACCTGCGTCACAAGCTGGACGAGGCGGTCGATCTGATCCGCGGCGCCGCCGCCCAGCTGGCCGAAGAGGGCGAAAGCCTGATCAAGGCCAATGCGCACCGCGCCGCCGTTCTGGCCGAACAAGGCCGCCAGCAGGCCAAGGTGGTTGGCGACCGCGCCCGCAAGGCGGCGGCGGAAAAGGCCGAGGAGTCCTACGCCGACCTCACGGCCCTGGCCGGGCGCAGCCCGCTGTCGGTGGTCGCGGTGGCCGCCGGCATCGGCCTGACCATCGGCGTCGCCATGACCCTGGGCATGATCCTGCGCGCCCGCCGCGAGGCCGACACCCGCGCCCTGGATCAAAGCCACGAGGCGGTGACCGCGCGTGAAGCCGCCAGTGTCGCCCGCCGCGCTCCGCGCGTGCGCAAGCCGGCCAAGCCCCAGGCGGCTCGCCCGACCGCGCACTAAGCTCTGATCAGCCCTGGCGGCTTAAAGCCAGGGCGCCAGCGGTTCGCGCGCCAGCATCTCCTCATAGGAGGGACGCGGGCGCGTGACCGCGAAGTCCGCGCCCTTGACCAGCACCTCTGGCACGAGCGGCCGGCTGTTATATTCGCTCGACATGGTCGCGCCGTAGGCGCCGGCGGTCATGAACGCCACCAGAGCGCCCGGCGCCAGCGGCGGCAGGAGCCGGTCGCGGCTGAAGGTGTCGCCGGTCTCGCACACCGGGCCGACCACATCCATCGCTGACAGGTTGGCGCCCGCGCGCGGCGTTTTCACGGGCCGCAGGTCGTGAAAGGCGTCGTACATCGCCGGCCGCATCAGATCGTTCATCGCCGCGTCAACCACCAGGAAGCGCTTGCCTTCGGGCCGCTCATGGATGTGGATCACGCTGGCCAGCAGCACCCCCGCGTTGGCGGCGATCACCCGCCCCGGCTCGAACACCAGGTCGACGTCCAGTCCGTCCAGGGCCTCGGCCACCGCCTTGGCGAATTCGGCCGGCGAGGGCGGATCGGGTTGGTCGAAATAGGGCGCGCCGAGGCCTCCGCCCAGGTCCAACCGTTCGACCGCAAGGCCGCTCTCGCGCAGGGTCTGCACCAGGCCGCGCATCTTGGCGAAGGCCGCGCGCATGGGGGCCAGGTCGGTGATCTGGCTGCCGATGTGGCAGGACACGCCGATGGGATCGAGCGAAGGGGAGGCGTGGGCCTTGGCGTAGAGCCGCTGGGCCTCGGAGAACGACACGCCGAACTTGTTGTCGCTCTTGCCCGTGGCGATCTTGGCGTGTCCGCCCGCGGCGATGTCGGGATTGACGCGGATGGTGATCGCGGGCCGCGCGCCCATATCCGTGGCGATCTCGGCCAGGCGGTCCAGCTCTGGCTCGGACTCGACATTGATTTCCGACACCCCGACCTGAATGGCGAAGGCCAGTTCGCGCGCGGTCTTGCCGACGCCGGAAAAGACGATGCGTTCGGGCGGCACGCCGGCCGCCAGGGCGCGGCGGATCTCGCCCTCCGACACCGTGTCCGCCCCGGCGCCCAGCTTGGCCAGGGTGCGCAGCACCGACAGATTGGAGTTAGCCTTGACCGCGAAGGCCACCAGCGCCCGCCGGTCGGCGAAGGCGTTCTGGAACACGGTGTAGTGCCGCTCCAGGGTGCCGGCCGAATAGACATAGACCGGCGTGCCCACCGCCTCGGCGATGCGCGCCAGGGGCACGTCTTCGCAATAGAGCTCGCCGCCGCGAACCTCGAACAGATTCATCGCGTCAGGTTCATCGTGTCAGGGCCGCTCGGCGAAACGTCATCGCGCCTATCGTCATCGGGGCAGCGCGTTCGGATTGGCCACAGGATCCTGCATCAAGCCGCCCGAGTTGGGATTGCTGAAGGGATTGCTGGCCGCGCCGGGCGTCGGCGCGGCGCGCGCGGGATCGAGCGTCGGGTCGCCCTGACCGTAGTCGGGGGCGGGCGGGGCGGGATCGCCGCCCTTGTCGCCGGCGCGGTTGGCGCGGGCCTGCATCTGCTCGCGCTTCTTTTCGGCCGCGTACTCGGCCTTGTCCTTGCGCCCGAACAGCGGCGCAGGGCGGTCGAGCGAGCCGACCTTGCCGCAGGCGCTGAGCGCAAGGGCGCCGAGCAGCGCGGCGCACAAGGTCAGCTTGCCGGTGGTGTCGAGGGCGGATGCGGGCATCAGAGGCGCTCCTTCCAGCGTTGAATCTGCGCGCGCACCTGGACCGGCGCGGCGCCGCCATAGCTTTTGCGGCTGGCGACCGAGGCCTCGGGCGTGAGGAAGGCGTAGACCGCCTCGGTGATCCCCGGTTCGATGGCCTTAAACTCGGCCAGTGGCAAGTCCGGCAGATCGAGGCCCAGGGTTTCGGCTCGCTTCACCGCCGCCCCGGTGACGTGGTGGGCCTGCCGGAAGGGCAGGTTCAGTTCGCGCACCAGCCAGTCGGCCAGGTCGGTTGCGGTGGAATAGCCGGCGCCGGCGGCCGCGGCCATGCGCGCGCGGTCGGGTTCCAGATCGTGGATCATGCCGGTCATGGCCAACAAAGCCAGCTCCAGGCTGTCGAAGGCCTCGAACACCGGCGGCTTGTCCTCCTGCATGTCCTTTGAATAGGCCAGCGGCAGGCCCTTCATCACCGTCATAAGCGCCACCAGCGAGCCGAGGATGCGGCCGGTCTTGGCGCGCACCAACTCCGCCGCGTCGGGATTGCGCTTCTGCGGCATGATCGACGAGCCGGTGGTGAAGGCGTCCGATAGCTTGATGAAGCCGAACTGCGGCGTGACCCACAGCACGATCTCTTCGGCCAAGCGCGACAAGTGGGTCGCGCAGATGGACGCCGCCGACAGGGCCTCCAGCGCGAAATCGCGCGCCGAGACGCTGTCGAGCGAATTGGCCGTGGGCCGCTCGAACCCCAGGGCTTCAGCGGTCATGCGCCGGTCGATGGGGAAGGGCGATCCGGCCAGGGCGGCGGCGCCCAGCGGGCTCTCGTTCATGCGTGCGCGGGCGTCGGCGAAGCGGCCGGCGTCGCGGCCGAACATCTCGACATAGGCCATCAGGTGGTGGCCGAAGGTTACCGGCTGGGCCGGCTGCAGATGGGTGAAGCCGGGCATGATCGTGTCGGCGTGGGCCTCGGCCTTGGCCAGCAACGCCTTTTGCAGTCCTTGAAGCTGGGCCGCCGAACGCTCGCACGCCTCGCGCACCCACAGGCGGAAATCCACCGCCACCTGATCGTTGCGCGAGCGGGCGGTGTGCAGTCGCCCCGACGCCTCGCCGATCAGCTCCTTCAGCCGCATCTCCACGTTCATGTGGATGTCTTCGAACTCGTCGCGGAAGGGAAAGGCGCCCTCGGCCATTTCCTGCTCGATTGCTTCCAGGCCGCGTAGGATGTCGGCGCCGTCCTCGGGCGAGATCACGCCCGTCGCGATCAGCATGGCGGCATGGGCGCGCGAGCCCCTGAGGTCCTGGGGCGCGAGGCGCTGGTCGAAGCCGATCGAGACGTTGATCGCCTGCATCAGTTCGGCGGGCTTGGCCGAGAAGCGTCCGCCCCATATGGTCTGGCCGGCGTCCGGAGCGGCGCGGGCGGTTGTGTCGGAGGCGTCGTCGGTCATATGAGCGAAGGTCCAGCGGAGCCGGTGAAAGCGAAGGGGCGGCGTGGGCCGTGGCTGATCGGCTTGGCCGTGGTCGTCGTGGCGGCGGTTCTATACGTCATCGCGGGCCCTGGTTTCAAACCCGCAGGCGGCGATCTGAAGGCCCTGGCCGTCGGACCCATGGCCAAGCTGCAGATTCCGGCCGCGCCGCGCGGCGAGCCGGCGGCGGCCTTCGTCGGCCCGGATGGCCAGAGCGTGCATCTGTCCGACTTCAAGGGCCAGGTGCTGGTGGTCAACTTCTGGGCCACCTGGTGCGCGCCCTGCGTGCAGGAGATGCCAACCCTGGCTAAGCTGCAGGCCGCCTACGCCGGCCAGCCGGTCAAGGTGGTCGCGGTCAGTCTCGACCGGGCCGAGGACAAGGCCTTCGCGCAGCGCTTCATCCAGAAGCACGGCCCGCTGCAATTCTATCAGGATGCGCCGTTCTCGGTCCTGTCCCAGCTCGACCCGCGCCCCGAGGGCGTGCCGGTCACGGTGATCATCGACGGCGCGGGCCATGAGCGCGCGCGCCTGGAAGGGGGCGCCGACTGGAGTTCGCCCCAGGCCAAGGCGGTGATCGACGCTGTTGTGGCCACGCGCAGCTAGAGCAAGACGGGGCGGGATCGCCCCGTCCGAGTGCTGAATTCTGCTTTTGAGTCTTGGGGTTGCATGGCGTTTGAGCACCGGCTCCGCATACACTTCGGCTTCGGGCGTCGTGACGCCCTTTTCGGTTGACCAGAACTGAAGTCCGGGGTTTTCTACTTGCCGCAATCGGCGTTCTTGGCTTTCGCTATCCTTCTGCGCAGGGGTCCAAACCCTGTTTTCCGGACTAGCCTTCCAGAATTGAGATTGTCTTCGGGACCGTCGAAATGGCGGCCCAAAAAACTGGAACGGCGCGTCAGGGAGAAGGACAGATGTCCAACGGAACCGTGAAGTGGTTCAACTCGACCAAAGGTTATGGGTTCATCCAGCCGGAAGACGGCGGCGCAGACGTGTTCGTCCATGTCAGCGCGGTCGAGAAGGCCGGCCTGCGCGGCCTGAATGAGGGCCAGCGCGTCAGCTACGAACTGCAGAAGGAACGCGGCAAGACCGCCGCGGTCAACCTCAAGCCGCTCTAGACTGAGGTCGGCGCGAACCCGAGTTCGCGTCTGAGATCGGCCGGCGTGACGCCGCGCGCGCGCATGTCGACCAAGCTTTCCGACCCGGCGCGCTTGGCCAGGCGTTCGCCGTCCGGGCCGACCAGCAGCCGGTGGTGGCGATAGACTGGCGTCGGCAGACCCAACAAGGCCTGGATCAGGCGCTGGATATGAGCGGCTTCGTGCAGGTCCTCGCCTCGGATCACGTGGCTGACGCCCTGCAGCGCATCGTCGACCGCCACCGCCAGGTGATAGGCCACGCCCACGTCCTTGCGCGCCAGCACCACATCGCCGGCCAGTTCGGGCCGGGCCTTGATCACGCCGTGCTCGCCGCGCGGGCCCAAACCTTCCTCGACGAACGACAGGGCTGCCCACGCCTCATCGCCCAGGCACACCCGCGCCGCGTCCAGCGATAGGCGCCAGGCGAAGCCCTCGCCCGCGTCCAGCCGCCGCGCCTCCTCCGCGGGGACGAGCGGGCCGCCGCGCCAGGCTGCCTGTGCGCCGTGCGGCGCCTGGCCGATGTCCTCCAGCAGCTCGCGGCGCGTGCGGAAGCAGCGATAGACCAGGCCGCGCCGCGCCAGGTCGTCCAGCGCCCGACGATAAGCCTCCATGTGGTCCGACTGTCGGCGCACCGGCGCCGCCCACGTCACGCCCAGCCACCCCAGGTCCTCAAGGATCGCCGCCTCGAACGCCGGCCGCGCCCGCGTGCGGTCGATGTCCTCGATGCGCAGCAGGAACCGTCCGCCCGCCGCCCGCGCCGCCTCGAACGCCGTGAGCGCCGAAAAGGCGTGGCCCTTGTGCAGCCGCCCGGTCGGCGAGGGGGCGAAACGGGTGACGAAGCCGCCTGTCATGCACTCATACTCGTCGGGGGCGCCGTTTTTCCAAGACGCGTCATGGAGGTGTCTTCGAATCTCGCCTATGATTCAAAATACGGGCAAGTCCTTGATTCCGGCTCCGGACTCAGGTTCCGTGTCCGTAGCGTATGGAAGGAGGCCCGTCTTCAGTCCAGTCGTTCACATATTCCGTGGCCTGAGGGGCCGCAGCAAAGGGCCGAGCCATGCAGGTCCTTAGGCGCCCGCCGTCGGGCTGTCCCGCCCTCGTGCTGAACGCGGACTACCGTCCGTTGTCCTACTACCCCCTGTCGCTGTGGCCGTGGCAGGAAGTGGTCAAGGCCGTGTTCCTCGACCGGGTGGATGTCATCTCCACCTACGATCAGATGGTCCACTCGCCCTCGTTCGAGATGAAGCTGCCGAGCGTGGTGTCGCTCAAGCACTATGTGCCGCTCGACCGCCCCCCGGCCTTCACCCGTTTCAACCTGTTCCTGCGCGACAGCTTCACCTGTCAGTACTGCGGCTCGCCCGACGACCTGACCTTCGACCACCTGATCCCGCGCTCGCGCGGCGGTCGCACCACGTGGGAGAACATCGTCACCGCCTGCGCCCCGTGTAATCTGGTCAAGGGCGGGCGCACCCCGCGCGAAGCGGCGATGCACCCGTTTCACACCCCGCGCCGGCCCACCAGCTACGACCTGCAGGAAAACGGCCGCCGCTTCCCGCCGGGCCACCTGCACGAAAGCTGGCTCGACTACCTCTATTGGGACATCGAGCTGGAGGCTTAGGCCCTGCTATAGCCGGCTTGGGCGACGCGGCCTTTTCACCGGCCGAGCAGGAGCGCGGCGGCGCGCGATATGCTATCGCGCATTTTTTCTCCAGGGAGGGCCGCTCGGACGGCCGGACGTTTCAGTATGGCGAAGATCACCTACATCGAGTTCAGCGGCCAGGCGCGCACGGTGGACGTGAAGCCCGGTATGACCGTCATGGAAGGCGCGGTGCGCAATGGCGTGGCGGGCATCGAGGCGGAGTGCGGCGGGGCCATGTCCTGCGCCACCTGCCACGTCTATGTGGATGAGGCGTGGCTCGACAAGACAGGCAAGCCCAAGAGCGACGAAAGCTCGATGCTCGATTTCGCCAGCGACACCCAGCCGAACAGCCGCCTGTCGTGTCAGATCAAGGTCACCGACGCCCTCGACGGCCTGATCGTGCGCGTGCCCGCCAAGCAGGGCTGAGCCGTCCCGTCCGGGCTGGCGCCGCTCGCCGATCGTTCAGTGGTCGTGCTTGGGACGATCCTTGCCATCGACGATGTCGCGCAGGTCTTGGGGCGCGTCGTCGAGAGGACCGTCCTTCGTTTGGCGCGCTGTCCGAGCGGGCTCGAAAGCGCGCGGTTCGAGTCCGGCGGTCGGCGCCGGGACCGGGTCGGTGAGGCCCGACGCGGCGGACGGCGTGGCCTGTTCCTGGGTTCCGGCGCTGGACCCTTCGCCCGCGGTCGCCGCGCCCGTGCCGCCCGTTTCCGGACCGATGTGCGACGCCGGAACGCCGGTGGAGAGGTTATGGCTGGACATGGGTGTCTCCTCCTATGGACAAGGAAAACTCATGCGCGAGGCCGGCCGTTCCCCCGGATTCGCGGAACGCCCGTGCGCGGCGGCGCGTTGGCGATTGAGTCATGCCGCTCGATGTCAGCCCCAAGTCGATCGCCCCGACCGCCCCCTGCGCGGACATTCCACTAGGCGACCTGGTCTATGTGACGCCCGAGGCGCCGGGCCTCAGCCGCATCCGGCGGGGCGAAACCTTCGCCTATGTGGACGCAGACGGGCGTGCGGTGAGGGACGCTGTCGTCCTCGAACGGATCAAGGCTCTGGCCATCCCGCCGGCCTGGAGCGCGGTGTGGATCTGCGCGGACCCCAACGGGCATCTGCAGGCGGTCGGCCAGGACGAGAAGGGCCGCCGTCAGTACCGCTATCATCCCGACTTTAGGGCCCTGCGCGAGGAGGCCAAGTTCCACCGCCTCGCCTCGTTCGCCGAGTCCTTGCCCGCGCTTCGGGCGGCGATCACCCAAGACATGGCCGAGCGGGGCCTGAGCCAGCGCAAGGTTCTGGCGGTGGTGGCGCGTCTGCTGGAGACCACCCTGATCCGCGTGGGCAACCGCGCCTACGCCAAGCAGAACCGCAGCTATGGCTTGACCACCCTGCTGTCGCGCCACGTCCGCGTCGAGCACGCCGACCTGAAGTTCCAGTTCAAGGGCAAGAGCGGCAAGCAATGGCGGCTGCAGGTGCACGACCGGCGCATCGCGCGCATCGTCAAGTCGTGCCAGGAGCTGCCGGGCCAGCACCTGTTCCAGTACCGCGACGCCGAGGGGCGAGGCCAGGCGGTGACCTCCGCGGCGGTCAACGCCTACCTCAAGGCGGTGTCGGGGGCGGACATCACGGCCAAGGACTTCCGCACCTGGACCGGCACGGTGATGGCGGCCCTGGCGCTGGCCGAACTGGGCCCGCCGGCCAGCGCCACCCAAGCCAAGCGCAACCTTTCCGCCGCCATCGCCCAGACCGCCGCTCGCCTGGGCAACACCCCGGCCATCTGCCGCAAATGCTACGTCCACCCCGAGGTGATCGCCGCCTATCTGGAGGGCGCCTTGACGCTGGGCGACCTGCCGGACGCCGACGAGGCCAGCCGGGACTGGACCGGTCTGCATCCCGAAGAGGCCCAGGTGCTCGCCTTCCTCAAGGCGCGGGGCGTATGAAGAGGGGTGCTCAAGCCCGAAGCCCTGATCTGCCCGCGGCCTGACGGCCTCTACTGCCCGCCCGGGGATTTCTACATCGATCCGGTGCGCCCGGTGACGCGCGCGGTGATCACCCACGGCCATTCCGACCACGCGCGCGCGGGGCATGGCGCTGTCTACGCCACGCCCGAAACCCTCGACATCATGGCGGTTCGCTACGGCGAGGATTTCGCCGGCCAGACCCAGGCCTTGGCCTACGGCGAACGGATCACGCGCGACGGGGTGGAGGTGACGCTCGTCCCCGCCGGCCATGTGCTGGGTTCGGCCCAGGCGGTGGTGCGGTGGAAGGGCCTGACCGTGGTGGTGTCCGGCGACTACAAGCGCCGGCGCGATCCCACCTGCGCGCCGTTTGAGCCCGTTCCCTGCGACGTGTTCGTCAGCGAGGCGACCTTCGGCCTGCCGGCGTTTCGGCACCCGCCGGCCGAGCACGAGGTCGCCAAGCTGCTGCGGTCGGTGCAGCAGTTCCCCGAGCGCGCCCATCTGGTGGGGGCCTATGCGCTGGGCAAGGCGCAGCGGGTGATCATGCTTCTGCGCGAGCAGGGCTATGACCGACCGATCTATGTCCATGGCGCGCTGGAGCGGCTCAACGCCCTCTACCGCCGTCACGGCGTCGACCTGGGCCCGATCGAGCCCGCCACGACCGAGGCGCGGGTGGATTTCGCCGGCGCCATCGTCATCGCCCCGCCGTCCGCCATCGCCGAACGTTGGTCGCGCCGCTTCCCCGATCCGGTCGCGGCCTTCGCCTCGGGCTGGATGCGGGTGCGCGCCCGCGCCCGCCAGCAGCACGTCGAACTGCCCCTGATCATCTCCGACCATGCCGATTGGGACGAACTGACCGCGACCGTCGACGAACTGGCGCCGGGCGAGCTGTGGATCACCCATGGGCGCGAGGAGGCGCTGGCGCGCTGGGCCGAGCTGCGCGGCGTGCCGGCGCGGCCCCTTGCCCTGGTCGGCTACGAAGACGAAGACACCTGAGGGCTGAATGCGCGCCTTCGCCAATCTGCTGGACCGGCTGTCCTACACCGCCTCGCGCAACGCCAAACTGGTGTTGCTGCGCGACTATCTGAAGGCCGCGCCCGACCCCGAACGCGGCTGGGCGCTCGCGGCCCTGACGGGTGAGCTGAGCTTCGACGCCGCCAAGCCGGCCTTTATCCGCAAGGCGGTTGAGGCGCGCATGGACCCGGCGCTGTTCGTCTGGTCCTACGATTACGTCGGCGACCTGGCCGAGACGGTGGCCCTGGTGTGGCCCGCGCGGCCCGGCGCCAACCGCGAGCCCGAACTGCCCGAAGTGGTCGATGCCCTGCGCGGCGCCTCGCGAGGCGAGGTGCAACGCCTGATCGAGGACTGGCTCGACGCGCTCGACGTGGACGGCCGCTGGGCCCTGCTCAAGCTGCTGACCGGCGGGTTGCGCGTGGGCGTCTCAGCCCGTCTGGCCAAGCAGGCGGCGGCGGACATGGGCGGGCGGCCGGTGCCCGAGGTCGAAGAGGCGTGGCACGCCCAGGCGCCGCCGTATGACGACCTGTTCGCCTGGCTGGAGGGGCGGGCCGAGCAGCCCAATCCACACGCCCACGGCCGGTTCCGGCCCGTGATGCTGGCCCAGCCGATCGACGAGGCGTCCGATTTCGCCAAGCTCTCGCCGGCGGACTACGCTGCCGAATGGAAGTGGGACGGCATTCGCGTGCAGGCGGTCAGCGAGGGCGGCGTACGCCGGCTCTACACCCGCACCGGCGACGACATCTCCGCCGCCTTCCCCGATCTGGTCGAGGCCTTGGACTTCGACGGCGTGCTCGACGGCGAACTGCTGGTGTTGCGCGAGGGCCGCGTGGCGCCCTTCAACAACTTGCAGCAGCGGCTGAACCGCAAGACGCCCGACGCCAAGCTGCTGGCGGCCCAGCCGGCGGGCCTGCGCGCCTACGACATCTTGGCTGAGGCCGGCGAGGACGCGCGCCATGAGCCGTTCGTCAAGCGCCGGGCGCGCCTGGAGCGCTTCGTCGACGCGCTCAAGACCAGCCGCATCGACCTGTCGCCGCTGCAACTCTTTGCTGATTGGCCCGCCCTGGCCGCCCTGCGCGCCGACCCGCCCTCCGGCGACGCTCAGGCCGCCGAGGGCCTGATGCTCAAGCGGTGGGACTCGATCTATGAGGCGGGCCGGCCGCGCGGCCCCTGGTTCAAGTGGAAACGCGATCCGTTCCTGATCGACGCGGTGCTGATGTACGCCCAGCGCGGCCACGGCAAGCGCTCCAGCTTCTATTCCGACTTCACCTTCGGCGTGTGGAGTCAGGGCGTCCTGACCCCCGTGGGCAAGGCCTATTTCGGCTTCACCGATGAGGAGCTGAAGCAGTTGGACAAGTTCGTGCGCGACCACACGGTCGAGCGCTTCGGGCCGGTGCGCTCGGTGCGGGCCGACCGCGACTTCGGCCTGGTGCTGGAGGTGGCGTTCGAGGGGCTGCAGCGCTCGACCCGCCACAAGTCGGGCGTGGCCATGCGCTTTCCCCGTATCAGCCGTATCCGCTGGGACAAGCCGGCGCGCGAGGCCGACGAGCTGGCCACCCTCCAGCACATGCTGGCTGCGATCGAGGCAGGGCGGCCATCGCCCGAAGAATCGCAAGCTTTGCGCTGAACCAACCGGCCGCTCGCGCCTTTCCGATGACCTGTAACGTCGACGGAGCGCTAGGTGGATCGGGATGGCCGGATCACCAGGGAGGCCCTGGCCTTGTGGATCGCCCTTTACGGCGAACCTCCGATTGTCGAGGCGAACGGATCGCAGTTGATCGACGCGATGGTGAAATGCATGCCCGTGGCGCCTTACAGACCCCCTGGCGAAACGCCTGACGAGGACTGATTGCGCTGCCGCCGCTTGGCCTCGAGCTTAGTCGCCGGCGGTCAAGGCCTGGACGACCGCCTCGGGGTGCTCTTTGACTGTCAGGGTCTGGCCGCCGACGAAGTTGATCGTGGCGTTGCCGAACATCTCGATCGCGGGGCGCGCGACGAAGGTGACCACTTCGGGATTGACGTAGACCGGGCTTTCGCCCGCGTCGGTAAAGATCACCAGCTTCATCATGGGCTTTCCTTTCGGCGGGGGGGCCGGCTCTTCATGGGGCGCCGTTCAAGCCAAGCGCGGCGCGCGCGCGCGGGTTCCCGCCGGGCGCCGGGTGCGCGGCAGCGGCCAGTGGTCGAGGACGGCGAAGGCCGAGCCGGTCCAGCCCATGACGTGCACGTCCAGGGTCTCGTCCTCCACGTCGATCATGGTGAAGCTGGGGGGCGCGCCGCGCGTGCGCAGGGACAAGGTGCCCGCGCCGATCGCATAGGCCGGCCGCTCGCCGCCTTCCAGGGGCAGCACGAAGGGCACGTGGGTATGGCCGCTGAGGATCAGATCCACGCCCGCGCGCACGAGGCGCTGCGCCGCCTCTTCGCCGCCATGCACGCCGCCGCCGACCGGCATGTGCGGCGGGTCGATCAGGGGGTGATGGCAGGCGAACACCTTCAAGCCGGCCGGCCGCATGGCAAGGTCCGCAGCCGCCCGCCCGATCTCGTCCAGATCCGCCACGCCCTTGGACCAGTCGGGCCGAAGCTGGAAGCCGCGGGCGCTGTTGAGCGCGCGGGCGCTCAGGCCCGGCCCTTCGTAGGCCTCCTCGTCAGCGGGGCCGATGAAGCGCCGATAGCGCCGGAACGGGGTGAAGGTGCGCAGGGGCAGGTTCAGATACGGCGTGTCGTGGTTGCCCGGGGTGATCAGCTTGGGCCGATCCAGCCGCCCCAGCCAAGCGCGGGCGGCGGCGAACTCCCGGGTGCGGCCGTCCAGCGTCAGGTCGCCGGTGACGGCCACCAGGTCGGGCGCCGCCGCCATGACCGCCTCCAGGCACGCCTCGATCGCCTGCGGATGCTCGGCGCCGAAATGCAGGTCGCTGACGTGGGCCAGGCGCAGGCTCATGAGGCCGCCTCCGCGGCGGGATTCGGGGCGGGGACGAGGGCGTTGAACGCCAGGGGATGAAAGCGGATCACGCTCATGCGCTCCAACCAGCACATCTCGCCGTCCAGAAGGCTGGGGATACGACGGCGGGCCCACGCCCGGCCCTCCACGCATCGCTCGGTGATGACGGAGGGGTCGCGCCGCCAGTCCGACAACAGGTTGTTCAGCGCCAGGCGCAGCAGGCTGACCATGTCGTTGACGTTCAGCCCCGCCGCTTCCAGCCAATCCTGGCCGGCGGCCGTGCGCGACACCAGCGGACAGATCAGGCTGAGGGCGACCGTCTTGTGTTTCGATCCGCCCGCCACCTGGAACCTCAGGCGGGTGGAAAAGGCCCGGCGCAGGGCGAACAGAGCCTGGCGCCAGGCCGCGGGCAGGTCGTTGCGCCGGGCCGCTTCGCGCGCAGGCTGCCACAGGGCGGGCGAGCCCAGGATGGCCGCGCAGTAGAAGCGCCGGCCGCCCACCTCGCCGCACGCCACAGGCTGGACCACGCCCTGGCTGAGGCAATCGTTCAGCGCCTCGACCCAGGGCTTGGCGCCGTAGAGCGCCTTGGGCAGCATGTTCAGGCTGCCGCCCGGCAGGGGGGCCAGCAGAGGACCGTCGGCGCCGACCAGGTCGGCCGCCCGACTGATGGTGCCATCGCCCGCCAGCACGATCAGCAGATCGGGCTGGGCCTGCAGCGCGTCCTGCAGCGCGCGCTCCAATTCGGCGGGCTCAACGCTGGCCACGCGGTTTTGCAGGCCGAACCGCTCGAGGATCGCCTTCATCTCGTCCGCCGCCTTGGGGCCGACGCTGCCGGAGGCCGTGTTGATCACGGCCTGGACATGTTTGATCGCGATCTGGGAAGCGGCCGAGGCCGGAGATTGGTCCATGCCCTCTGCAACGCTCCGGCAAAGCTCGGGTTGCGCCGGCCCACGCAGGTCCGCAACGCTTGCCCAGGACAGGCGTTCGGTGTGGCGGGAGATTGGACATGGGCCATCCGCACACATCGGGCCGATTCTGGCCGATAGCGCTCAGCTATTGCGGCGTGAGCCTGGTCGGCTTTGTCGTCGACGTCGCGATGGTGCGCCTGATGATCCGGCTGGGCCTGGAGCCGGCCTGGGCGCGTGTGGTGTCGCTGCTGTGCGCCATGCACACGACCTTCGTGCTTAACGGCCTGCACGTGTTCCGCCAGCTGCAACTGCGCACCCTGCCCGGTCAGTGGGCGCGTTACATGCTGTGCAATGGGTTCGGCAACCTGTGCAACTACTGGCTATTCGTGACCCTGGTCTCGACCCACTGGCCGGTGATCGCCGCCCCGTCGTTCGCCGTGGCGGCCGGTTCGGTCGCCGCCTGGGCGATCAATTTTGCGGCGACCCGCTTTGTGGTGTTTCCCCACCGGCCGTCGCGGGCTTCGCCCCAAGATAACGGCCCTTCACCAACCGGACCCGAATCGGCTCGCCCGTGACCGCCTTGGCCGACCAGGTCGAGTGCAGACCCGTGCTGGGAATAGGCGTGCAATAGGACCCGAACGGCAGGGGACTGGACTGGTGCAGGCACAGCTTGCCGCCGTCCACCTGCCAGTGGCCGCCCGAGCTGTCGCCCCGCCGCCCACGCGCGGTGTAGGCGCCGTCCGGCTTGAGCCAAAGCTCGGCCGTGCGCCCGTCGGGATAGGTCGAAACGATGGTCGAGCCGAAGGCCGCCTGCACGGGCGACTTGTCCGCGGCGATCAGGAGGCCGGCGGCGAGGATGACGCCGAGTCTTGGAAGGATGGGGGCGTGGCGGGGCATGAGACTCTCCAAGGTGTCCGTCATCAACGCGGTAAAACGACAAAGGCGCCCGCCCCTGGGGGCGAACGCCTTCACGGTCGTCCAAGGCCGTGGCTTGCGCCCGTCAGTGCGGGTGGATGCGCGTGATCTTGGTGCCCTGCAGCGTCAGGTCCGCCATCAGGCCCTTGCCGTTGAAGGGAAAGGCGACCACGTCCTGGCTGACGGTGGTGGTGTCGGCCGCCGCGGCCGCGCCCTTGTTGATCACGGTGATGCTGGGGCCGGTGCCCGCCGCGAAGCCGTCGCTCTTCCTCAGATAGTCGAGCGAGCCGGGCGTCATGAAGAACAGGGCGTAGGCGAAGTCCTGGCCGCCGACCTGCAGGCCCCAGGAACCGCCGCTCATGTTGTAGTAGCCGGCGACCTTGCCATGCTCGAACAGCACGCCGTTGCCGGTCTCGCCGCCGAACACGAAGCCGGCCTTGAGAATCGAGGGGAACACCAGAACCGCCGCGGCGTGCTTGGCGTAGAAGGTCGAGCGGGGCTCGCTGGCTTCCAGCTCGTGCAGCGCGCGCATGCCCTGGGCGGCCAGTTTGGCGCGGTCGTCGGCGTGGGCCGCGGGGGCCAACAGCGGGCCGAACGCCGTGGCCGCAGCCACTGCCGCGGCGGCGATTGATCGACGGGTTAGGTTCATGGAGGTCTCCTTCAGTTTGGCGTCGGCTGTGACAGCCGGGTGCGCCGGGTACGGTCAACATGCGCGGGCGGCGTCCGGCCAGGGCCGGACGCCGTTTCGATCAAGGCTGTGGGGTCAGAAGTAAACCGCCGCGCCGTGGTCGCGGTAATAGCGGCGGCCGTGGTCGTAGTAGACGCGGTGGTGGTGGTACCAATGGATGTTGGGGCCGCCGACGACCGCGCCGATGGCCGCGCCGCCAAGCGCGCCGACGGGACCGGCGACCACCGCGCCCGAGGCTGCGCCGATCGCGGCGCCCGAGGCGGGTCCAGCCAACGCCGGGGCGGCGGAGGCGGCCAGCACGCTGGCGGCCGCGGCGAACAGGATGAGCTTGCGCATGGTTCGTTTCCTTCTGAACCGAGCCGCGCAATCATGCGGCGCGGCGTCCACGGTCAAGTCAACGCGCGCCCCCGCCAGAATGTTGCACGACGCCGGTCTTGGCTGTCTTTCCTTTGCCGGGCCTATGCCTGCTCGAAGACTTGCCGCCCTTATGGCGGGTTCGCTTGGCGCGCCCCTTGTCGTTGCGCGCGGGCTTGGCGCGAACGGTCGGCGGCTTGGGCGCCGGCCGGGCCTGGGCCGGCGATCTGGCGGGCGCGGCCGCCGCCGCGGCGCCGGAGCCGGCCTCCAGCGCGGCGGGCTTCTGGCGCTCGCCGTAGAAGCACGCCGCCCGCTCCACCGTGTCCATGGTCGCCCCCGGGTCGGGCGCGCGCCAGGCGCCGTCACCCGGCTCACGCTCGGGCGGGTCCTGGCGGTCGCCGCGCTGGTGATAGAGGCTGGCGACCACTTGATAGACGTTGTGGTCGCAATCGAAGGTCTCGATCTGTTCGGCGGCGCGCCAGCCGGCGCCGGCGGCGGCCTGGGCGTTGAGCACCTCGCTCAGCACCTTGGTCGTGACCAAGGGATACCGGTGCGCGTCCAGTCCGCCGATCGAGACCAGCATCACCACATTGGCCGACCACGCCCCCACCACATAGCCCTGGACTGGCAGGTAGCGGCCGATCCACGCCTGGACATCGTCCTGTGCGGTCGAGCTCGGCGGATAGGGCACTGCGTCGGGCGTGGGCGGAGCCTGTGCCTGACCTTGCGCCAGTCCCGCGCTCAGTGGCGTGAGCGTCAGGGCCAGGCCACACCAAAAGCCGGCCGCTCGGCCCATGGGTTTAGAGCTTCTCGGCGGTCTTGATCGCCGCGCGGCAACCGGCGCGGATGGCGGCGGTGAGCAGGGGATAGGCCGGCGCCTCGCGCGCGCCCTGCTCCACCGCATCGACCTGGTGCGCCAGTTCGTCGTCGCGGAAACGGGCCAGGGTCGCGGCCAACTCGGGCTCGCTGTCCTGCAGCTCGCTCACCTGGCCGGCGTAGTGGGCCTCGATCACCGCCTCCACCGCTTCTGTGCAGGCATGGGCCGCCTTCTCGCCCAGCAGGGCCGTCCCGGCGCCGAGCGCGAACGCCGCCAGCCGCCACATCGGCGACAGCAGGCTCGGCCGGGTTCGGTGTTGGGTCAAAAGCGCGTCGAACGCGGCCAGGTGTTCGGCCTCTTGCGCTTGCAGGGCGGCCATCCGCCGCGACAGGGCGGCGGTAGAGGGGGCCGCGGCGAACACGGCCGCCTGGGCGCGGTAGATGTGCACCGCCGCCGTCTCGCCCGCGTGGTCCACGCGTAGGATCTCGTCCAGCCGCGCCTTGTCTGCGCCCGGGCCGGGGCGGGGCGGGACCGGCTTGCGTGCGGGGCGCGCGGGCTTGGCCGGGTCAGTCGTCGGAAACATCGTCGCGTCCCTTGCCGAGGGCGGCCATGAGGCTCAGGCACGCCAGACCCAGCGAGATCAGCACGTTCCACCCCGCCATGGACAGGCCCAGCATGCGCCAGGCCGCCTCGTCGCACCGCGGCGGCGCGTAGTGCGCGCCATGCATGAAGTCCGACAGGCCCGCCGCGCTCACCACGCCGCCGCCACTGCAGGTGGTCGGGCCCGGCCACCACTTCCATTCCGCTCCGGCGTGATAGGCCGCGATGCCGGCGCCCGCGAGGAAGGCCAGGGCCAGCAGCACGTTCGCAGTGCGCGGCGCCCAGCGCAGCCTGACATAGCCGAGCGCGAAGCCGATCAGACCGATCGCCAGGGCGATCCAATAGACCTTGCGCTGGTAGAGGCACAGGGTGCACGGCGCCAGCCCGCCGAACGTCTCGAACGCGTGGGCGATGGCCAGCATGGCGGCCGAGGCGCACGCCCCCGCCAAGGGCCAGAATTTCAGAACCGATCGGAGCACGGACGACATAGGCCTGTGATATCCTCGCTCACGGCAAAGGCGAAGCCCTATAGAGCTAATGCGCGTGCTGCTCCAGCACCCTCACCGCCACCAGCGCCGCGACGATCAGCGCCACGCCCGCCGCCGCCAGCACCGCGAAGTGCTTGTCGACGAAGGTCTTGGCCTGCGGATGCTGCAGCAGCGCCGCCTCAAGGAAGAACCGGCCCCCACGCGTGACCAGCGAGGCGCCGACGAACACCGGCAGGGAAAAGTGCGCCAGGCCCGAGGCGATGGTCACGATCATATAGGGCACGGGCGTCAGGCCCTTGATCAGGATTACCGCCAGTCCGACCTGGGCGAACAGGTGCTGGAAATCCGCCAGGCCCTGGGCCCGCCCGCTCATGGCGAGCAGCTTCAGCGCCAGGGGCGCCGCCAGATAGCCCAGCGCGTAGCCGATGCACCCGCCCAGCACCGAGCACAGGGTGCATACGCCGGCGTAGAGCCACGCCCGCTCGCGCCGCGCCAGCACCATCGGCGCGAGCATCACGTCGGGCGGCACGAAGGGGAAGGTCGCCTCCAGCGTGGCCACCGCGGCCAGCACCGGCAGGGCGAAACGCCCGGCGGCCATGCGCATGGCCCAGTCGTAAAGCGGACGCAGCATGACACTCCCTCGGCGGCCCAGGCCTTGCGCCTAGCAGGGTTCGGCCGGTCCGTCACGGCGTCGATGGGCGCGCCGGGCGCCAGATCGTCCGCCTGCCCGGGCTTGAGCGTGTTGACGAACCGCCGCCCCTGACTAGAGTGCGCGCCCTCACGCCCCTTCCGCCGCAAGCGGGCCCCAGTGGCGAAATGGTAGACGCGGTAGACTCAAAATCTATTGTCGAGAGACGTGCTGGTTCGAGTCCGGCCTGGGGCACCAACGGCGTAGGGTTCGCGGTAATCGGCGCGCGAACATACCGCCCAGCTTTCCAAGCCTCGCCTATTCGTGGCCGGTCAGCATCATGCGGATCAGGTCGGCGAAGGTGGCGGCTTCCATCTTGGCCATCAGCTTGGCGCGGTAGACTTCGACCGTGCGAGGGCTGATGCCCAGATCGTGGGCGATGGTCTTGTTCAGCCGGCCCGCGATCAGGCCGTCGAGCACCTGGCGCTCGCGTTCGGACAGCAAGGCGAGGCGGCGGGCGATCTCGGGCGCCACCGGGGGTTCGGCATCCAGACTTGGCGCCTTGGGCTGGCTCCTGGCCAGGGCCGCGCGCACCGCCTTGATCAGGTCCTCGTCGTTGAACGGCTTTTCCAGGAAGTCGGCCGCGCCGGCCTTCATCGCCGCCACCGCCATCGGCACGTCGCCGTGGCCGGTGATCACGATCGCGGGCAGGGCGCAGCCGGCCTCGGCCAGGCGGGCGAGCAGCTGCAGGCCGTCCATCTCGGGCATGCGCACGTCGGTGACGATACAGCCCTCTGTCAGATTGGGAGCGGCGGCCAGGAGTCCGAGCGGCGAGGCGTAGGCCTCCGCGGCCAGGCCGGAGGAGGCGAACAGGAAGGCGAGCGAGTCGCGCACCGCCGCGTCGTCATCGACGATGTGAACCTGAACGTTGCGCTGTTGGGGCTCAGCCGCCATCGGGCGCCTCCGCTTCGGCCGTCACCGCCGGCAGGGTGAAATGGAAGAGGGCGCCGTGCGGGACGTTGGGCTCGGTCCAGATGCGCCCGCCGTGCGCCTCGATGATGGTGCGGCAGATCGACAGACCCACGCCGAGGCCGTGGGTCTTGGTGGTCATGAACGGCTGGAACAGGGTGCGCGTCACCGCGTCGGACAGGCCGCTGCCGGTGTCGGCGACCGTCACCCGCACCATGTCGTCGCCCTGATCGGCGCTGGATATGGTCAGGCGGCGCAGGGCCGAGCCCTCCATCGCCTCGATCGCGTTGCGGATCAGGTTAAGCAGCACCTGTTGCACCTGCACCCGATCGGCCAGCACCAGGTCGGTGGAGGCCTGCAGCCGGATCGACACGTGAATCTCGGCCTCGCGCGCGCCCAGCATGGCCAGGGCGCTGGCCTCCTCGACCAGCTTGGACAGGTTCTCGATCCGCCGGTCGGTGTCGCCGCGTTGCACGAAGTCGCGCAGGCGCCGGATGATCTCGCCGGCCCGCATCACCTGGGCCGCGGCCTTGTCGAGCCCTTCCTCGAGCGCGGCTGTTTCCGCGCCGGCCGCCATCAGGCGACGAACCCCGTTCAGATAGTTGCCTACCGCCGATAAAGGCTGGTTCAACTCGTGCGCCAGGGCCGAGCTCATCTCGCCGAGGGCCGAGAGCCGGCCGATGTGGATCAGCTCGGCCTGCAGGTCCTGCAGCCGGGTCTCTGTCCGGCGCCGTTCGGTCAGGTCGCGGATGAAGCCTGTGAAGAAGCGCCGCTCGCCGGAGCGCATCTCGCCCACCGCCAACTCTATGGGGAAGTCCGACCCGTCGCACCGGCGCGCCACCACCACCCGGCCGATGCCGATGATCCGTCGCACGCCGGTCTGCCGATACCGCCCAAGATAGGCGTCGTGCTGGTCCTGATACGGCTCGGGCATCAGCAAGCTTACATTCCGGCCCTTCACCTCCGCCGCCGTCCAGCCGAACAGGCGCTCGGCGGCGGCGCTGAAGGATTGGATCAGGCCCGCGTCGTCGATCACGATCATGGCGTCGGGCACGGTGTCGAGGATCGACTGGATGTGCGCCTCGCGCGCCAGGGCCTCGCGCGTCACGGCCTCGAGCTTATCGCGGTTGGCGCGCATCCGCCGCCCGAACAGCACCGCGCCCACGGCGATGACCACGAAGATCGCCGCGTCGAGCAGGAACACCGTGGGCTCGCCCTGGCCCAGCAGCGCCGCCGCGGCCAGGGCCAGCAAGGCGATGATCGCGGTCTGCATCACCCCGCCGACCGCCGCCGAGATCAGCAGCGAGGGGATGACCGAGACCAGGACCAGCCCCTGAAAGGCGCGCCCGCCGAGCGCGGCCCAGACCACCAGGTTGAGCAGGACCGCGAGCGCCAGCGGCGCCCCGACCGCGCCTAAGGGCGCCCAGGGGGCTCGGGCCCTCAAGGGCATGTCGGAGGGGGCGATCGGCATGTGTTCAGCTAAGCCATCATAGCGTGCGCGCTGTCGCCGTACAGCGCCGCGGCGCTAACCGGGGCGACGGTCCGCCGGCGACGCTCCCGCCCCCTGGCCTGATCCTTCACCCGGCGCCATAAGGCCTGTTGATCGCGCGGCGCGGCGCGGCGCTGCGCGGCGAAGCGAGGGAGGCTGAGGATGGCGGGGTCGCCAGGGCGCGGAGCGGTTTGAGTCCTTTCCTGCAGCAGGCCCTGGCGGCGCATCAGGCTGGGCGCGCGGCCGAGGCCGAGGCGCTCTATCGCCAGGCGTTGGCGCTTGAGCCGACCAGCGGCCCGGCCCAGCACTTCCTGGGCTTGCTGCGCTACCAGCAGGGACGGCCGGCCGACGCTCTGGCCCTGATGCAGCGCGCCGGAACGCCCACAGGGCGCAACGCAGGCCTGCTTTCGCACTACGCCCTGGCGCTCCTGGCCTTGGGCCGGGCGGACGAGGCCCTGGCGCAATTGGGCCGGGCGATCACGCTTGATCCCGCATGCCTGGACGCCCTCAACAACCGCGGCGCGATCCTGGCTCAACGGGGTCGCTGGGCCGAGGCGGCCGACGACTTCGGGCGGGTGATCGCGCTCAATCCCCAGGCGCTCAACGCCCTGGCCAACCGCGCCGGCGCCCTGATGATGATGGGGCGCAAGACCGAGGCCCTGGCGGCTTACGAGCGGGCGCTGGCGATCCAGCCGGACAATCCGGCCCTGCTGACCGCGCGCGCGGGCCTGCTGAACGAAATGGGCCGCGCGGACGACGCTTGGTCGGGGCTCGATCGGGCGATCCGACTGGGCGGTCCCGATCCCGAGCGCTTGCATCTGAAAGGCCTGATGCTCCTCCGTCAGGACCGATGCGGCGAGGCGCTGGCCGTGTTTGACCAGGCCCTGGCGCTGGCGCGCGATCACGCCCCGGCGCATCTGGGCCGCGGTCTGGCGCTGCGCGCCCTGGGCCGTCCGCGCGAGGCCCTGGCCAGCCTGGAGGCGGCGGTGCGGTTGCAGCCGGACTGGGCCGAGCCGTGGAACGACCGGGCCCTGGTGCTGCACTGGGACCTGCGCCGGTCGGACGAGGCCTTGGCCAGTTTCGACCGCTGCCTGGCTCTGTCGCCGGACTCTGCCCTGGTATGGGCCAACAAGGGGGCGCTGTTGTGGGCGCTCGACCGTATCGACGAGGCGGCCGCCGCCTTTGATCAGGCCCTGGCCCTCGATCCCGATCTGGCCCCCGCGCTCTACAACCGGGCCAGCATGATCTGGGCGCGCAAGCGGACCTATGAGCCGGTTCGCCGCGACCTGGACCATCTGCTCAAGCTCGATCCCGACTATCCCCAGGCGCGCGGCGAGCTGATGCACGTCATGGGCTACGCCTGCGACTGGACCGGATTTGACGCAGCCCTGGACGCGATCGACGCGGCGGTGCGCGCGGGCAAGCGCGTGATCGAGCCCTTCGCCTATCAGGGCGTCTCGGCCTCGCCCGCCGACCTGCAGGCGTGCGCGCGCGGCTACGCGGCCAGCCGCCATCCGGCCCGGCCCTCGGCGCCCATCGCCCGCCGCGAGCCGGCCGGCAAGATCAGGCTCGGCTATGTCTGCGGCGAGTTCCGCGAACAGGCCACAGCGCATCTGGCCGCGGGTCTGTTCGAACGGCACGACCGCACGCGGTTCGAGGTGATCGCCTTCGACAACGGCCACAGCGACGGCTCCGTCATGCGCCGACGGCTGGAGCGCGCGTTCGACGCGATGATCCCGATCCGCGCCCTGGACGACGACGCGGCGGCGGAGGCGGTGCGCCAGGCGGGCGTCGATATCCTCGTCAACCTCAATGGCTATTTTGGCGCCGGGCGCATGGACCTGTTCGCGCGCCGCCCCGCGCCGGTGCAGGTCAATTTCCTGGGCTTTCCAGGCACGTTGGGCGCGCCTTACATCGACTACATCGTCGCCGACCGCACGGTGATCCCCGAGGTCGAGGCCGGGTTCTACGACGAGGCGGTCGCGTGGCTGCCCGACTGCTACCAGCCCAACGACGACCGACGGCCTTTGCCGGTCCCTGATCCTGACCGCGCCGCCCACGGCCTGCCGCCCGCCGGGATCGTGTTCTGCCACTTCAATTCGCCCTACAAGATCACTCCCGAGGTTTTCGGCGCCTGGATGCGCATCCTTCAGCGCGTGGACGGCTCGGTCTTGTGGCTGCTGGAGGGGCCGGCGCCGTCTAGCGATAACCTGCGGCACGAGGCGGCCGCGCGCGGGGTGGATCCCGCCCGCCTGGTGTTCGCGCCCAGCCTGGAGCACCAGGCGCACCTGGCCCGCCAGCCCCTGGCCGATTTATTCCTCGATAGCTGGCCGTGCAACGCCCACACCACCGCCAGCGACGCCCTGTGGATGGGCCTGCCGCTGATCACGCGCCAGGGTTCGGCCTTTTCCGGACGCGTGGCCGCCAGCCTGCTGAAGGCGGCGGGGGTTCCGGAGCTGGTCGCCGAGGATGCGGAGGCTTACGAGGCCCTTGCCGTGGCGCTGTCGTCCGATCCGGATCGGCTGACCGCCGTGCGTCGCCGCCTGACCGAGAACCGAACCCAGAGCCCTCGCGCGCCCCTGTTCGATACCGCCCTCTACACCCGCCGGATCGAGGCGGCGTACACGGCCATGGCCGACGCGTGGCGGGCGGGTCGCGCGCCCTCGTCTTTCAGCGTGGACGAAACGGCTTAGGCCGCCGCGGTGCGGCGTCCCGAGGCGACAGGCCGCGCGTCGAGCGCGGTGTTGATCGCCTGCAGCAGGCGCTCGGGCTTGATCGGCTTTTCGACCACGCAGCACATGCCCGCGGCCAGATAGCTGCGAGCGTCTTCTGGATCGACATTGGCGGTCAGGGCCACGATCGGGATGGCGCCAAGCTCGCCCTCCAGCGCCCGGATCGCCTTGGTCGCGGCGATGCCGTCCATCCGTGGCATCTTGATGTCCATCAGGATCAGGTCGAACCGGCCGCTCTGGGCCGCTTCCACCGCCTCGACGCCGTCCTCGGCGCATTCGGAGGTGCAATCGAACATTTCGCACAGGGCCTCGGCCACCATGCGGTTGGTGGCGTTGTCGTCGACGACCAGCACGTGGGCCGCCACTGGGGCTGCGCCGACTGCGGCCGTGGCCGCGACCTGGGCGATCGGCGCCAGCAGGTCGAAGGTCACCGTCACGCCATGGCCGACGTTGCTCTCGGCGCGGATCGAGCCGTGCATGCATTCCACCAGTTCGCGGGTCAGCGACATGCCCAGGCCCGAGGCGGCGCGGCTGCCGTCGGGCTCGCGCGCGCTGTCGAAGATGCGGGCCAGCTGGTCAGGCGCCAGGCCCGGGCCGGTGTCACGCACGCGGCCTTCCATCACCACGTCCGAGCCGTCGCGGCGGGCCTTGAGGCAGGCCTCCACCGCGCCCGATCGGGTATAGACCAGGGCGGCGCCGATCAGGTTGTCGAACACCTGGTGCAGGCGCGCCGCATCCAGTTCGGCTTGAAGGTCGGGATCGCCATCGTAGGACACCAGCAGGCTCACGCCCGCCTGCTGCGCCTGCAGGCCCCAGGAATCCTGCAGCCGGTCGGCGACGGTGCGCAAAAGCACCGGTTCGGGATGAAGCTCCAAGAGGCCTTCCTCGGCTCGGGTCAGGTCGATGGAATCCGACAGCAGTCGCAACAGCGCCTCGGCGGAGGCGCGGATCGAACCGACCTGGGCCAGCGCGTCAGGACCCAGCGGCTGGCGCTGCAGCAATTCCGCCATCGCCACCACCCCGTTCAGAGGCGTGCGGAATTCGGCGCCCAGCATGTCGATGCAGCGGTGCTTATATTCGTTTACCGCCGCGGACGCCCGCTCGGCGTCGCTAACCGCCTTGACCGCCTGCTCGATGCCGCGAACCTGGCTGGAGCGCTCCTGCAACAGCCGATCGACCAGACCGGCGAGCGAGCCCACGCCCAGGTAGGCGTTGTCCTTGACCACCACGAACACGTCGCGGCGCAGATCCCGGTTGTTGAGCAGGACGCGGCACACTTCGTCGGCGGAGGTCGAAGCGTCGACCACGAGGGGGTCGGACAGCACCAGCGCGCTGATCGGGCTTTCCCCGAAGCCGGCCCGCACCGCCTTGGCCACAGCGTCGCGTTCGATCGCGCCTACCACCCGGCCGTCGGCGCACACCGCGAAGGCGAGGGCTTCGGGACAGGCTTGGAAACGGGCCTCAATGTCCGCGACTGAGGCGCTGGCGAGCGCTGGAAGCGTCTGATCGGCAAAACTTGCAATAAAGGTCATGGGTCACTTCACGCGGCCTGGACCGGCAATCTGCCCGAATTACATTTGAGGAGACGTTAAGCGCTGTCATCGTTTTGGCGATAATCAGACGTGCGACGGAAAAATGTCAGCGCCGCCGATCGCTATACGGTTGTTGGCCAGGTTACCGACGCGGTCGGCGTCGTTTCTTCTTCGATCCACGCCAGGAAGGCCGTATTCGACCCGATGCGATTGATTGGCATAAGGACGATGCACGGCGTCTCGTAGGGATGCAGCGCGACCAACGCGTCACGCAGTGGATCCGACAAAGACATTCTTGTTTTCAATATCATAGCCACTTCGTCCTGCGTATGGACGCCGCCGTCCCACCGGAAGATCGAGTGCATCGGGCCCAGGATATTGGCGCAGGCGGCCAAATGTTGCGCGATTGCCTGGCGCGCCGCCGCCTCGGCGGTTTGGGCGTCGGGCCAGGTGGTGTAGACAAGCGCCATCTCTTCCATAATCGGCTCCGATCCCGTCCGCCGCGAGGCTTCAGCGGGCTATCAGTCGACGGACAGGACAAAAAGTCGCATGACTCTCAACGCCTCGCCAGCCGCCGCTCTGGTGCTGTTCTCCGGCGGTCAGGACTCCACCGTCTGCCTGGCTTGGGCGCTTGAGCGTTACGAGCGGGTCGAAACGGTCGGTTTTGACTATGGCCAGCGCCATTCGGTCGAGATGAGTGCGCGCGAGCAGGTTCGGGCGCAGATTCTGGCGCGCTTTCCCCGCTGGGCCGCCCGGCTCGGGCCTGACCATCGGCTCGACCTGCGCGGCTTCGGCGCCGTGGCGCAGTCGGCCCTGACCGAAGACCGGGCCATCGAAATGACCGAGCGCGGCCTGCCCTCGACCTTCGTGCCGGGCCGTAACCTCGCCTTCTTCGTTCACGCCGCGGCCCTGGCCGACCGGCGGGGGCTGACCCGGCTGGTGGGCGGCATGTGCGAGACCGACTACTCCGGCTATCCCGATTGCCGCCGGGCCACGCTGGACGCCATGCAGGCGGCGCTGAATCTGGGCATGGAGCGCGACTTCGTCATCGAGACGCCGCTCATGGCCCTGACCAAGGCGCAGACCTGGGCTCTGGCCAAGACCCTGGGCGGCGAGGCCCTGAGCGACCTGATCGTGGAGGAGACCCACACCTGCTACCTAGGCCAGCGCGGCGCGCGCAGCGCCTGGGGCCACGGCTGTGGAACCTGTCCGGCGTGCGAGCTGCGCGCGGCGGGTTTCGCCGCCTGGACCGCCGAGGGCGCCCCGCCGCTGGCGTTCGTCCCGTGACCTATTCGGTCAAGGAAATTTTCCTGACCCTCCAGGGCGAGGGCGGCCAGGCCGGTCGGCCGGCGGTGTTCTGCCGCTTCGCCGGCTGCAACCTGTGGTCGGGGCGCGAGGCGGACCGGGCCGACGCGGTCTGCACCTTCTGCGACACCGATTTCGTCGGAACCGACGGGGTTGGCGGCGGACGCTTCGCCACGGCCGATGACCTGGCCGGCGCGATCGCCGCCGCCTGGGGGCCGGGCCTGGACCAGCGCCTGGTGGTCATCACTGGCGGCGAGCCCCTGTTGCAACTGGATGCGCCCCTGATCGCGGCCCTGCACGCGGCGCGGTTCGCCATTGCTGTCGAGACCAACGGAACCATCGCCGCCCCGCCGGGGATCGACTGGCTCTGCGTCAGCCCCAAGGCCGAGGCGCCCCTGGCCCAGACCACAGGACAAGAACTGAAGCTGGTTTTTCCTCAGGCGGGGGTCAATCCAGCCCGCTTCGAGGGCCTGGATTTCGAGCGGTTCTACCTTCAGCCGATGGACGGGCCCGACCGCGCGCGGAACACCCAGGCGGCGATCGCCTATTGCCTTAGCCGCCCCCGCTGGCGTTTAAGCGTGCAAACCCACAAATATCTGGGCATTCCCTGACGCGCGCGCCGGCGCGCGACCATCGCAAGACCGATTTTATGACCGAACCCGTATTCGAAATCACTAAGGCGGCCCAGTTCGACGCCGCCCACTCCCTGGCCGACGGCCCGGCCGACAGCCGCTATCGCCGGCTGCACGGCCATTCGTTCCGCGTCGAAGCCTCCGTGCGCGGCTGCCGCCAGGGCGAGGTCGGCTGGGTCACCGATCTGGGCGCCCTGGACGGAGCGCTCAAAGCCCTGGCGATGGAACTCGACCACGGCCTGCTCAACGAGAAGCCTGGCCTGGAAAGCCCCACGCTCGAGAACCTGTGCCTGTACTTCGCCGAGCGGCTGAAGGCGCAATACCCTGGCCTCAGCCGCGTGGTCGTCTCGCGCCCCACGGTGGGCGAGAGCTGCGTGCTGTCGCTCTAAGCGGCGTCGACCAGCACCACTTCGGCGTCCTCCAACGCCGTCACCACCACCTGAGCCACGCCGGTGATGGCCACGCCGTCGCCGAGGTTGGCGCGCACGCCGTTGACCTCGACCACGCCCTTGGCCGGCACCAGATAGAGATGGCGTTCGGGCGGGGCGTCATAGGCGACGCTCGCCCCGGCCTCGATCGTCGCCCCCAGCACGCGCGCGTCGGCCCGGATCGGCAGGGCGTCGGCGTCCTCGGCATGGCCCGAGGCCAGGGTCACGAACCGTCCGGCGCGATCGTCCTTGGGAAAGGGCCGCGCGCCCCAGGTCGGCGCCCCGCCGCGTTCGCTTGGCAGGATCCAGATCTGGAAGATGCGGGTCGGGCCGTCCTCCAGATTGTACTCGGCGTGGCGGATGCCCGTTCCGGCCGACATCACCTGCACGTCGCCGGCCGCGGTGCGCCCGGTGTTGCCCAGGTTGTCCTGGTGGGTGATGGCGCCCTCGCGCACATAGGTGACGATCTCCATCTCGCGGTGCGGATGGGGCGGAAAGCCCGATTGCGGGGCGATCTCGTCGTCGTTCCATACGCGTAGCGCGCCCCAGCTCATACGGCCGGGCTCGTGATAGTCGGCGAACGAGAAGTGATGGCGGGCGTTGAGCCAGCCGTGGTGGGCGTGGCCGAGGCCATCGCGCGGGCGGACGTCGATCATTGTGCTACCTCCTGTTGGCGGAGATATGGGAGGGCGGCGTCTTATTGCAACAGTATCAGTTGCTGTAGGTCACCGGCGCCCGTCGCGGCCTGGCGCGAACGCCCCGCCGCCGGTCTGGGCGCGGTGCATCAGCAGGGCGTCGGCCAGGACGCAGGCCATCATCGCCTCCACCACCGGCGCGGCGCGCAGGGCCACGCACGGGTCGTGGCGGCCCTTGGTCAGCACCTCGATCTCGGCGCCGCTCTCGTCGACCGAACGGCGGGGGTTGAGGATCGAGGATGTGGGTTTGAACGCCACGCGCGCGGTCACCGCCTGGCCGGTCGAGATGCCGCCCAGGATGCCGCCGGCGTTGTTCGAGCCGAAAACCATTTCGCCGCCCGGACCCAGGCGCATCTCGTCGGCGTTCGCCTCGCCCGTCAGCGCCGCCGAGGCAAAGCCCGCGCCGATCTCCACGCCCTTGGCGGCGTTGATCGACATCATCGCCGCTGCGATCTCGGCGTCCAGCTTGGCGTAGATCGGCGCGCCCCAGCCGGGCGGAACGCCTACCGCCTCGACCTCGACGATGGCGCCCACCGACGAGCCGGCCTTGCGCACCTCGCCCAGGTACTGCTCCCACACCGAAACGGTCTCGGGGTCCGGGCACCAGAACGGGTTCTCGGGGGCCTGCGACCAGTCCCAGCGGCCGCGGTCGATCGCGATCTCGCCCACCTGCACCAGGGCCGCGCGGATGATCACGCCTGCGCCCAGGATCTTGCGCGCCACCGCGCCCGCCGCCACGCGCGCAGCCGTTTCACGCGCCGAGGCGCGTCCGCCGCCGCGATAGTCGCGCACGCCGTATTTGGCGAAATAGGCATAGTCGGCGTGGCCCGGCCGGAACGCGCGGGCGATATCGGAATAGTCCTTGGAACGCTGGTCAACGTTCTCGATCATCAGGCTGATCGGCGTGCCCGTCGTGACCTGGCCATCCGTGCGCGCGTCCTCGAACACGCCCGACAGGATGCGCACCTGATCGGGCTCCTGCCGCTGGGTGACGAACTTGGAGGTGCCCGGCCGACGCTTGTCGAGCCACACCTGGATGTCGTCCGCGGTCAGGGGAAGGCCCGGCGGGCAGCCATCGACCACGCAGCCGAGGGCCGGGCCATGGCTCTCGCCCCAGGTGGTCACGCGCAGCAGATGGCCGAAGGAATTGTACGACATGAGGCGGGGTTTAGAGCAAAGCCGGCCGCGTCACAAATCGCCCCCGCTCACGCGGCCCACGAGGCGGTGAAACGGCGCAGCAGCGACTTTGAGCGAGTGTCGGCCAGGGCCTCGTCGGGCACCAGGCGCAGGTAGAGGTGTCCGCGCGGATGGCCGTCGGTGGCGGGCAGGCCTTCGCCGGGCGTGCGGAACAAACCGCGCGAGGCGGAGGTGCGCGAGATCCACAGCGCGCGGCGGCCCAGCGGCGTGGCCACTTCCAGCCGTCCGCCGTCCTTGAGGAAGGCCTGGGTCACCGGCACGTTCATCCACAGATCGTCGCCCCGCACCTCGACGTCGGGCTCGGGAATGATCGACACGATCACGCGGTCCTCGCCGCCGGGGCCGAAGCGGGCGATGTCGCCCGAGCGCAAACCCGGCGGCAGCTTGACCCGTCCGCTGCGGCCGTCGATTAGGCGGATGGACTTCTCGGCGCCGAGGAAGGCTTCTATCACGCTGATGCGCAGTACGCCGGGGCCGCGGGGCTCCGGCGCGGGCTCGGGCTTGGATTCACGCTTAAAACCGGCCTTTGCCCCACTCTGGGCCCCACTCCGGGTCCCGCCTTGGGCGCCGGCTTTCGCGCCGGCCTTTGAGCCTGCTTTGGACCCCTGTCCTTGCGCGGGACCAGCCTGCGTCTCAGCGCAAAGCAGGCGGTAGGCCTCCAGCACCCGGCGAAAGCGGGCGGGATCGCCGCCTCGATCGGGGTGGGTCGTCTTGACCAGGCGGCGGAACGCGGCGCGGACGGCCTCGTCGCTCGCGCCCGGCCCAAGGCCCAGCACGGCCCGAGCCTGATCTGCGGTGTTGACCTCTGCGCCTGCCATCGCCAAATCATCAGCCACGTGATTGGTCAAGGCTAGGTTAAATCTCGCCGCGCCGCATTTTGCCAGCCTTTGCCGGGTATAGATCACCCATGACCCGCGACCCCGATCTGATTCCGACCACCCCGAGCGAGGCCGAATACCTGCGCCGCCAGCTCCAGGCCGCGTCCGACGACGGAGCGCTGGGCGAGACCGCCGACCCGATCGCCCAGTTCCAGGCGTGGCTGGCCGAGGCGGGCGCCAAGGAGCCGAACGATCCCAACGCCATGGCCCTGGCCACGGTCGACGCCGACGGCGTGCCGGACGTGCGCATGGTGCTGCTCAAGGACGTCGATGCCAGCGGCTTCGTGTTCTACAGCAACAGCACCAGCGCCAAGGGCCGGCAACTTGCGGCCCATCCGTCCGCCGCTCTGCTGTTCCACTGGAAGTCCCTGCGCCGTCAGGTGCGGGTGAGGGGGGCGGTCACCGAGGTCTCGCCGGCCGAGGCCGACGCCTATTTCGCCAGCCGCGCCCGGTCCAGCCAGGTCGGGGCCTGGGCCTCGGACCAATCCCAGCCGATGGCCGAACGGCACGCGTTGGAAAAGCGGGTGGCGGCCATGAGCCTGAAGTTTGGCCTAGGCGCCGTTCCGCGCCCGCCGCACTGGACCGGCTACCGGCTCGAGCCGCACACGATCGAGTTCTGGCGCGACCGGCCCTTCCGCCTGCACGAACGCCTGGCCTATCGCCGCGAGGGCGCCGACTGGACTGTGGCCCGGCTGTTCCCATGACGGACGAGGCGGCGGGTCTGGAACAGGCGGGGTTGGCTGAAGCCTCCGCCTGGCTCGCGGCCCAGGCCGACCGGATAATCTCCACCCACGTGGCCGACGTGTTCCTGATCGGACCGCACGCCTACAAACTGAAGAAATCCGTCGACTACGGCTATCTCGACTTCTCCACCCGGGCCAAGCGCGCCTGGGCCGTCGACCGCGAGCTGGCGCTCAATCGGCGCACGGCGCCTGACGTCTATCTGGGCGCCTGCTGGATCGTGCGGGGCCCCGAAGGTCTGGCTTTCGACGGACCGGGCGAGCCGCTGGAGCGCGTACTGCGCATGCGCCGCTTCGATCCCGCCGCGGTGCTGTCCAACGCGCCCGAAACCGTCGAAGGGGCCTTCGCTGAGGCTCTCGGGCGCCAGATCGCAAAAGTCCACGCCGCCGCCCCGGTCGATCCGGCGGGCGCGGCCGCAGGGCTCGGTTATGTCATCGGCTCGAACGCCTCGCAGCTGGGCGCCTTGGCGGCTGATCTGGGCGCGGACAAGACCTCGGCCCTGCTCGCGGCGACCGAGGCCGAATTTGACCGCCTGGCGTCGCTGCTGGACGCGCGCGGCGGCGACGGCCAGGTGCGGCTGTGCCACGGCGACCTGCACCTGGGCAACATCATGGCCGAGCAGGGGCGGGCGGTGCTGTTTGATTGCATCGAGTTCAACGACCGTCTGGCCCAGATCGACGTTTTGTACGACCTGGCGTTCTTGCTGATGGACCTGCTCCACCGGGGCCAGACGGAGGGCGCCAATCGGGTGTTGAACGGCTATCTCGACCAGGCCGCACGCGCCTTCGGCGACGCGCCCTTGGAAGGCCTGGCGATATTGCCCCTGTGCATGGCGGTGCGCGCGGCGGTTCGCTGTCATGTCAGCGCCCACATGGGCCAGATGGACGAGGCGCGGGCCTACCTCGACGCGGCGCTCGGTCACCTGGCGCCGGGCCCGGTTTCGCTCACCGCCGTGGGCGGCCTGTCTGGCTCGGGCAAGTCGACCCTGGCGCGGCGCCTGGCCCCCACGCTCGGCCGCCCCCCGGGCGCGGTGGTGCTGCGCAGCGACGAAATCCGCAAGCGCCTGTGGGGGCGCGCGCCGACCGAGCGCCTGCCGCCGGAGGCCTATGGTCCGGGAACCAGCGAGACGGTCTACGGCCAGATGTTGCGCGAGGCGCGCCTGGCTCTGCACGCCGGCCAGGCCGTGACGCTCGACGCGGTGTTCCTTAGGCCGACCGAGCGCGCCGCCGCCGAGGCCTTGGCGCGCGACACGCGCGCGCCGTTCCAAGGCTATTGGCTGGAGACCCCGCCGGAGGTGATGGCGGCGCGCCTCGCCGCGCGCAGGGGCGACGCCTCCGACGCCGACCAGACGGTGCTGGACGCCCAGCGCGGATGCGATCCGGGCGAGATCGGGTGGACCCGGGTGCAACCTTCGTCTTCGTCGTAATCAGGCCAGCCGATAGACCCGATCGGCCCCCTCGGCGGCGTCGTGATCCACTGCGCCCTGGCCGGTCAGGTGCGCCAGATGCGCTAGGAGCGAGGCGCTCGCCGCCCGATGCAGGCGCGGGTCAAGCCCGATGTAGAGCCGCCCGACCATCTCTGGAATGCGGGCGGGGCCCCGGCTCAGCAGGTCCAGGATCTGCGCCTCACGCTTCAGCCGGTGGTCGAGGTAGGCCTCCAGGAACGGTCCCGGCTCGGTGACCGGCGGACCGTGGGTCGGCCAAAGCGTCGCGTAATCGCCCCGCATCACGCGCCGTAGGCTGACGTAATAGTCGGTCATGCTGCCGTCGGGCGGCGCCACCACCGTGGTCGACCAGCCCATCACGTGGTCGCCGGTGAACAGGGCGTTCTCTTCCGGCAGGGCGAAGCACAGGTGATTACCGGTGTGGCCGGGCGTGGCCAGGGTGGTCAGGGTCCAGCCGTGGCCGCGCACCGTTTCTCCGTCCTCCAACACACGGTCGGGGCGATAGGCCGCGTCCGAGCCCTCTTCCATCCCGGGCCCGGCCGCCAGTCGCGAAGGCGTCGGCCGCGCGCCCAGAACCGGGGCCCCGGTGCGGCGCGCCAGGTCGGCCGCCAGGGGCGCATGGTCGGCGTGGTCGTGGGTGATCAGGATGGCGCTCACGCGCTCGCCGTCGAGCGCCGCCGTCAAGGCCTCCAGGTGTGCCCGGTCCGCCGGGCCCGGATCGATCACCGCCACCTCGCCATGGCCGACGATATAGGTCCCAGTCCCGCGAAAGGTGAACGGGCCGGGGTTGTTGGCCACCACCCGCCGGATCAGCGGCGAGACCTGGTCGGGTCGCCCGTACTCGAACGTCATCTCGCGCACATAGGGGATCATCGAATCCTCGCGTTCCCGAACGGCGCTCGGCCCGACCCTTGCGGTAAACCGGCGGTTAACGCCGATAAGGGCCTGTCCATGGCGGCTGACATCGCGATTTTTGTGTCAAAACGGCTGCAGCGCCCGGCCGTCGCCATTCTGTGTCTCATGATGGCGCAGATGCTGGTCACCCTATCCGACTGTCATCCCCAACGCTCGCCCCAAAGCCCGTCCATGACGGCGCGCGCGGCGATCAGCGCCGGCTAGCCCAGCACGCCGGACAGGTCGTATCCGGCGTCGTAGCCCAGGGCGATCAGGTCCGCCCGGCTGCGCGCCCCCGACAGGGCCTGGCCGATCGCCCAGGTCACGATCGAGCGATTGCCCGAGCGGCAGAAGGCCAGGGCGGGCCCCTCCGCCTCGGCCAACAGCGTCATTTCCACATGGACAGCGGCCGAAGTCGGCATGCCGGCCACGGGCACATAGGCGTAATCCATGCCGGCGGCCCGGGCGGCGGCTTCCACCTCGGCGCTGGGCGGCTGGCCAGGGCTCTCGCCGTCCGGCCGGTTGTTGATCAGCAGCTTGAACCCGGCGGCGGCGGCGCGAGGGATGTCGGCCAGGTCGATCTGCGGCGCGACCGAAAATTCATCGGTCACCTTGCGAAATTCACTCATAGGACCCTGCTGGCTGGGCGGCGCGCCGAGCGGCGCGGGCTTCGTTTGACAACATCCAAGACGGGTGGAAGTTTCGCAACTGCTTCCGACGCCCCGCGGCGTCGAGCGGAACCGTCAATGCTCAGATTTTTGCTTCGCCGACTGCTGACCGCCATTCCCACCCTGTTCCTGGTGGTCACCGTCGCCTTCTTCATGATGCGGGCCGCGCCCGGCGGGCCGTTCGACGGCCAGCGCAAGCTGCCGCCCGCGGTCGAGAAGAACGTGATGGCCAAGTACGGCCTGAACAAGCCGCTGGGCGAGCAATATGTCGGGTATCTGGGCGGGGTGCTCCACGGCGATTTCGGCCCCTCGCTCAAGTACGCCCACAAAAGCGTGGTCCAGTTGCTGGCCCAGGGCTTCCCCGCCAGCGCCATGATCGGGACGCTGGCCATGCTCCTGGCCAGCGTCGGCGGCGTTGCCTTGGGCGCCATAGCCGCGCTAAGGCGCAACCGGCCGATCGACTACGCCGTGATGACCTTCGCGG
The DNA here is from genome assembly GCA_035524315.1 of Caulobacteraceae bacterium. GTDB lineage: Bacteria > Pseudomonadota > Alphaproteobacteria > Caulobacterales > Caulobacteraceae > BOG-938. Next base: position 21,088 of record DATKPD010000039.1, on the reverse strand, counting down.
TGCTGGGTCTGTGCATCCCCACCTTCGTCATCGCGCCCACCCTGGTGTTCGTGCTGGCCTCGCGGCTGGGCCTGTTGCCCACCGGCGGCTGGCCGATCGGCGGCCAGAGCCTGACGGAGGCGGCGACCTATCTGGTCTTGCCGATCCTGGTACTGGCCCTGCCGGAAATGGCGGTGATCGCGCGCCTGACCCGTTCGGGCATGATCGAGTCCCTCACCTCCAACCACGTGCGCACCGCCCGCGCGCGGGGCCTGCCAGAGCATGTGGTGGTGATCCGCCACGCCCTGCGTGGGGCGCTTCTGCCCCTGGTCAGCTATCTTGGTCCGGCGGTGGCGGGCGTGATCACCGGCTCGCTGATCGTCGAGCAGATCTTCCAGCTGCCCGGGATCGGCCGCTACTTCGTGATCAGCGCCCTGCAGCGCGACTATCCGGTGGTGATGGGGGTTGTTGTGCTCTACGCCGCCCTGATCCTGGTGCTGAACCTGGTCGCCGATCTGCTCTACGCGGCGCTCGATCCGCGGGTGCGCCTGTCATGAGCCTAAGCCTGCCATGAGCCTGTTCGCTTTCCTGCCGTCCCGGCGCGACGCGCGGGCCCTGTCGGCCGCCGCCCAGGGCGGGCGCAGCCTGTGGGACGACGCGCGCCGACGGCTGTTCGCCAACAAGGCGGCGGTGGCCAGCATGGTCGTGCTGGCGCTGATCCTGTTGGCCGCCCTCATCGGACCGTACCTGACGCCCTTCCGCTACGACGCGATCAACAAGGGCGACACCTGGGCCCAGCCGCTGGTTCACGGGCACCTGCTGGGCGCCGATCCCCTGGGCCGCGACCTGTTGGCGCGCATGCTGGTGGGCCTGCGCGTTTCCCTGGCGGTGGGGGTGGTCGCCACCTTCGTCTCGCTGGTGATCGGCGTGCTGTGGGGCGCGACCGCCGGCTTCATCGGGGGCAAGGTCGACGAGATCATGATGCGCATCGTCGATGTGCTCTATTCGCTGCCCTACATGTTCTTCGTCATCCTGCTGATGACGGTGTTCGGCCGCGACCTGATCCTGATGTTCGTCGCCATCGGCGCGGTGTCGTGGCTGACCATGGCGCGCATCGTGCGCGGCCAGACCCTGGCGCTGAAACAGCGCGAATTCGTCGAGGCGGCGCGGGCGGCGGGACTGTCGCGCCCGGCGATCATCCTGAACCACATCATCCCCAATCTGCTGGGTCCGGTGATCGTCTATGTGACCTTGACCATTCCCGGCGTGATCCTGGCCGAGAGCTTCCTCAGCTTTCTGGGTCTGGGCGTGCAGGAGCCCCTGACCTCGCTGGGCTCGCTGATCTCGATCGGCAACGACGAGATGGACCTGGCGCCCTACCTGTTGTTCTTCCCCTGCGCGGTGATGGTGGTCACGCTCGGCGCCCTGAACTTCATCGGCGACGGCCTGCGCGACGCGCTCGATCCCAAGGACCGCTGAGGTGACCTTGCGCCGCATCGGTATCGGTCTGGCCGCGATGGCCCTGGGGCTGACGGCGTCGGCCTGCGCCCGCCATTCCACCCGCCCCGACTGCCCTGTCGGCGAGCAGTGCCTGCTGTTCGGCAACGGTTCGGAGCCCAGCACTCTCGATCCCGCCCTGTCACAGGGCACCTGGGAACAGCAGATCATCGACGATCTGATGGTGGGGCTGGTGCAGAACGACGCCGTCGGCGCGCCGATCCCCGGCATCGCCGACCGGTGGCAGGTGTCGCCCGACGGCCTGACCTGGACCTTCCATCTGCGCGACGCCAAGTGGTCGGACGGCCTGCCGGTCACGGCGGGCGACTTCGTGCTGGGCATGCAGCGCGAGGAAGACCCCAAGATCGCGTCGAACTACGCCTCGCTACTTTATTTCATAAAGGGCGCGGAGGCGGTCAATGAGGGCAAGGCGCCGCCCAGCGCCCTGGGCGTGGTGGCGGTCGACGACCACACCCTGCGCATCGACCTGCTGCACCCCACGCCCTATCTGCTGCAACTGGCCAAGCACACCTCGATGATGCCCGCGCCGCGCCAGGCCGTGGCCAAGTGGGGCGACGCTTGGTCCGAGCCTGGGCACTATGTGTCGGATGGCCCGTACACCCTGGTCGACTGGAAGCTGAACGACCACGTCGCGCTCAAGAAGAACCCGCTGTTCTACGACGCGGCCACCGTCCGCATCGATCAGGTGGTCTACTATCCGACCACCGATCCCCTGTCGGCTGAGCGGCGGGTGCGCAGCGGCGAACTGGACATCAACGACGGCATCAAGGGGGGGCGCGTGGCCTTTCTGCGCCGGCCCGACCAGATTCCGGCCTATGTCCACCTCAACACCTTCCTGGGGTCGGACTATCTGACCTTCAACATCAAGGGCGTGCCGGCCTTGCGCGACGTTCGGGTCCGCCAGGCCATGACCATGGATATTGACCGCGACTTCATCTCGGACAAGGTCGCGCGCGGGGTCTCGCCGCCGGCCGACACCCTGGTGCCGCCGGGGGTCGACAACTATCCGGGCTCGATCCTGCCGCACTGGGCCCGCTGGTCCTTCCCCCAGCGGCAGGCAGAGGCCAAGCGCCTGATGGCCGAGGCCGGCTACAGCCCCGCCCATCCGCTCAAGGTCGACATCAAGATCAGAGGCACCTCGGGGGCGGCCTTCGCCTTCGCCGCGGTCCAGGCCGACTGGAAGGCGATCGGCGTAGAGGCCACCCTGACCCGCAACGAGACCCAGGTCGCCTACGCCGACTTCAGCGCCCACGCGTTCCAGATCGCCGACGCGGGATGGATCGCCGATTACGACGACCCGATGAGCTTTCTTTATCTGCTCAGATCAGACGACGACGGGATGAACTACGGCCTCTACCAGAACCCCGCCTACGACGCCCTGATCAACAAGGCCGACGCCGAGGTCGACGTGAAAAAGCGCGGGCTCTATCTGCAGCAGGCCGAGCACATGGCGCTAGAAGACGCCGCCATCGCGCCGTGGGCCTACGCCATCAGCGACAGCCTGGTCAGTCCGCGCGTGAAGGGCTGGCAGGACAACCTGCTCAACGTCCATCCCGTGCGCTTCATGAGCCTTCCGCCAACGCCGCCCGCGAGCGGCCGCTAGGGCCGTTGCGCGGGCGCTCAGGCTTTAGACAGGCACCTGCACCAGGGCCGCCGCGACGGCGAGGCCGAGGCCGAGGAGGCCGGCGACGCCGACCCGGTCGGCCAGTTGAGCGGGCGAAACGGCGGCCGCGCGCGCCTTGGATACGAACTTCGACATAGCCACATCCTCACATGAGCAACATGAGTGCCCGAACAGCCGGGCCGTTCAGCGCCGGACCCCTGAGGGGCATCCGGCCAAGCTCATGTAGGGATGAATTGTTGCGGTGCAATATGCTCCGCGCTTGGACGTGGATCGCTGGTCCATGCGATAGTCCCTGCGCGATTCGGAGTATGGCCATGCCGGTTGACGCCCAGACGGACAGCCTTGTCATGGCGCCGGATTTTGGCGAGCCCGCCCGCTCGTTCACCTGTCCCACCGACGGGGTGGAACGCTACTGCATCGACGTGGCGGCGGGCCGCTGGCTGGTGCTGATGTTCACCGGCAGCCTGGGGCTGGAGGCCTCGGCCGAGGCCTTGGCCAAGGCGCTGGAGCTGCGCGACCTGTTCGACGATCACGACGCGGCCCTATTCGCCGTCAGCGTCGATCCGGCCGACAAGACCGAGCGCGGCCTGGCTAATTCCGAGCCGGGCGTGCGCTTTTTCTGGGACTTCGACTGCGCGGTTTCGCGCCTGTACGGCGTGATCGACGGCGACTACCTGCGCCCCGGCGTGTTCCTGATCGATCCGGCGTTCCGCGTGGCCATGGCCGAGCCGATTGAGAACACCCCCGCGGTGATGGCGCGGCTCACCCGCGAACTGGCGGCCGCCACTCTGGACGAGCCGCCGGCCCCGGTGCTGATCCTGCCGCGTGTGTTCGAGCCCGAGTTGTGCGCGGTCCTGATCGACTATTTCCGCCAGGGCGCGCCCGAGCCGTCGGGCTTCGCGGTCAATGTCGACGGTCGCACGGTGCTGCAGCACAACCCCATGCTCAAGCGGCGCAGCGACGTCACCATCGAGGAGCCGGCCCTGATCGACGCCGTGCGCATGCGGATCGAGACGCGGCTGTTCCCCATGATCCAGCGCGCTTTCGGCTGGGGGGCCCAGCATATCGAGCGCTATCTGATCTGCCGCTACGGAAGCGAGGACCAGGGCTTCTTCTTCCCGCACCGCGACGACGTCACCGCCGGGACGGCGCACCGCAAGTTCGCCGTCACGCTCAACCTCAACGCCGAGGACTACGCGGGGGGGGAACTACGCTTCCCCGAATTCGGCCGGCGGACTTACAAGCCCCCCACTGGCGGGGCGGCGGTGTTCTCGTGCAACCTGCTGCATGAGGCGACGCCCGTCACCCTGGGCGAACGGCTGACGGTGGTGCCCTTCCTGTTCGACGACGCGGGCGAGAGGATCCGCCAGGCCAACCTCGGTCTGGTGGGGTAGAGGCGGGCGGGCGCGCGAGCGCCTTCAACCCGGAAATGGCATGGAGGGCCCCATGGGCAAGGTGCGTGTGGCGGGTTTCGCGGTGTCGATCGACGGTTTTGGGGCCGGCCCGAACCAGAGCCTGGCTCATCCGCTCGGCGAAGGCGGGCGGGAGCTGCACAATTGGTTCTACCCGACCCGCACCTTTCGATCGATGATCGGCAAGGAGGGCGGGACTGACGACCGCTTCGCGCGCGCCTCGGCGGAAGGCTTCGGCGCCTTCATCCTGGGCCGCAACATGTTCGGGCCGGCCGGCGACGATTGGGGCGGGCCCGCGTGGAAGGGCTGGTGGGGCGACAATCCCCCGTACCACGCGCCGACCTTCGTCCTCACCCATCACCCCCGGCCGCCGATTGTGATGGAGGGCGGAACGACTTTCCATTTCGTCACGGACGGGATCGAGTCGGCTCTCGCCCAGGCCAAGGCCGCAGCCGGCGACCTGGACGTCAAGATCGGCGGCGGCGTGGCGACCGTGCGCCAGTATCTGCTCGCCAAGGCGATCGACGAGGTGCACCTGGCGCTGGCCCCCGTGGTCCTGGGGCGTGGCGAGTCGCTGTTCGCCGGCGTTGATCTGCCCGGCCTCGGCTATCGGATAAGCGAGGTGGTCCCCACGGCGCTGGCGACCCACCTCGTCATGACGCGCTGACCATCGCCGACCGGCGTCGCCGCCTCACGCCAACCGCCGCCGCCACATCCCGTCCGCGTCCTGCTCAAAGGCGTTGTCGCGGTAGAGGTTGCGCACCGGGCCGTTGCGCGCGGTCGGGATGATCTGGCCGCTGAGGGCGCCATGATCCGCGATCATCTCGCGCAGGATGTATTGCAGGAAGGCGTGTTCGACGCCCAGCCCCAGAACACGGCAACTGATCGCCAGGCCAAGGATCTCGCCGTCCTTGACCACCGCCGCGCCGGTCAGGCCGTGATCGCCGAACCGGTCCGACACGCGCAGGGTGAACACGCCCGCGCCTGGCGCGCCGGCCAGGGCCCGCAGCGCGGAGACCGGGAATTTGGCGCCGGTGGTGTTGAACTGGGTGGTGCGGGCGAACAGCTCCTCGACCCGGTCCATCGCATCTTCAGGCCCAAGGCGCGCCATCGTCGTCTTGACCTCGAGCGAGGCGATGAAACTCGCCTCGTCGGGCGCGTCGGCCCGGTGCCTCTGGCGGCCGAGCTGAGCCTTGGTCGTCTCGGTGCGGGTCGCGCTCTCGGCGGTCAGGCGCGGGGTCATGAGGCGTGGGTCGTCCAGCAGCCGCCGGCGCAGGCTGAACAGCTCCTCGCCCCACACCTCCACCTCGGGCAGCATCTGCCGCACCCGCTCGCGCTCCGAGGGGTTGTCGTCGATGAACAGGAAGGCGCCTAGGTCGAACCCCAGCTCGTCGGCGATCGAGCGGATGTTGCTGGCCTTGTCTTCCCAGTTCACGCGCCAAGTGACGAAGTCGTCCGGCTCCAGCAGCCGCTGTCTGGGATAGTGGTCCGGATAGCGCCACAGCTCGCGCACTGTGGCCTCGTCGTTCTTGCTTACGCACGCCAACACGATCCCCCGGTCCTTCAGCGCCTTGAGCGCCTCGTGCAGGCCGAAGTAGAGGCCGATGTAGGAGAAGGGGCCCGAAACCTCGGGACTCCAGGCGAAAGGCGCGCCCGTCTCGGCCAGCACGCCGGGCCATAGGGTGTTGTCCAGGTCCAGGATCACACACTTCTTGCGGTCGATGCCCAGCACGGTGGTCAGGGCGTCCAGGTGCGCGCCCGCGACCAGCGGCTCGCGCAGATAGGGGTCGCCCTCCAAGGCCGCGATCAGCGGCGCGGGATCGGGAAACTGGCCGTGCACCGCCGCCTTCTCGCTCTCGGGCCGCTGCAACATCCAGCCGGGCGAGCCGAAGTGGGTGAATCCGGTCTGGCCGTCGTCGAGCAGGCGCGCGGCGCCCGTATTGGCCAGCACCGCCGCCACATCCACCACGTGCGTGTCGGCGAAGCCCTCCGCCAGCTGCGACAGCGCCACATTAGCCAGACGGAAGCGGTTGCGGTGCGAATAGCCGCTGCGGTCGGCCATGCCCAGGGGCTGTACGGTCGGTTCGGGCAGGTTGTCGATCAGGATCGGCGCGTCGGTGTGGGCGCGCAGCCCCTCCAGGATCGCCTGGGCCTGGGCCAGGAACAGGCCATAGGGCAGGCCGCCCTCGGGCACGGGGTCGGTCACCGTATGGCGCGCGCGCAGGGCGCCGATGATGATCGCCTCGTGCGGATGCTCGGCCGCCAGGCGCAGGTCGTCGGGGAAGGTCGCGGCGACCCGCAGGTCCAGGCCGCGCTCTCCCGCCGCCTTGCGCAGGAAGTCGGCCTCCATCTGCACGTCGCAGTCACCGAACAGCAGCACCTCGAGCTTGCGCCGCCCTCCGTTCAGGTCGCCTACCTTCAGCGCCGGGCCGGTGGCCCAATAGGAATGCCCGCCCTCCTTGGCCTGGCGGCGCAGGCGCTCGACCATATCGGCTGGGTCGCGCCCGTGGTGGGCGGCCAGTTCGCCGGCGATGGCGGCCGCTTCCTCATCAGGCGTCTTGTCGGTCAGCACCCCGCGCTCGACCAGGCCCGCGAACTGCCCGTCCTCGACCTCGCGCGGCTCGGCGAACACCGCCAGCAGATCGGCGAGTTGCTTGTCGATCGTCAGGCGCAGCTGGCTGATCGCGTGCAGCACCAGGACCCGGTCCGCGCCGACGGGCAAGAGGTGCACATAGCGGGACAGGCGCAGGCGCATGGGGCGGCTCGAAGGGCGGGATCGGATCAGCGCCAGGGTGCGTCGATATGGTTAACGCCTCCTTCTCCAATGAGGGCGGCCTAATGAACCGGCGTCGGCGCCAGGACCAGAGCGCCGCGTTGGCGCAGGTCCGCCTCCGTCAGGGCGTGGGTGAAGCCCTGGACGCGCGGATCGCTCATCACCGCCGACAGCATGCCGAGCGCGCGCAGGCTGTCCTCGCTCAAGCCCAGCGCCCGGCCAATGACGCCCAGGCCCGTCGCGCGGGGCGACACCACCTTGAGCGGCAACGCCTGGCTCGCCTGCACGCCCGCCAGGGCCTTGGCCTTGTCGACCGCGTCGTAGAGGCCGCCGATCTGGTCGACCAGACCGCGCTCGCGCGCTTGCTGGCCGGTCCATACCCTGCCGCGCGCGATCGCGTTGACCTTGTCCACCGGCATGCCGCGCCCCTCGGCCACGCTGGCGACGAAGTTGTTGTAGGTCTGGTCGATCGACTTGGAGAAGGCGGCGCGTTGGGCGTCGGTGAACGGCGCGTCCATGCCGTAGGCCGAGGCGAAGTCGCCGCCCACGCCCAGGTGGCGCACGTCGACGCCGAAGCGCGATAGCGCCTCGCCCAGGGCGAACTTGCCCCCGAACACGCCGATCGAGCCGGTCAGGGTCGTGGGCTCGGCTACGATGGCCGAGGCGTGCGACGAGATCCAATAGCCGCCCGAGGCGCCGTAGGTCCCCATCGACACCACCACCGGCTTCTTGGCCTTGGCCGCGATCACCGCCGCCATCACCTGTTCGGAGGCCGTGTCGCCCCCGCCGGGCGAGGAGACGCGCAGGACGATGGCCTTGACGTCCTTGTCCTCGGCGGCGCGCTTGAGCGCCGCGGCCGTGTCGTCCGAATAGATGTTGCTGTTGGCGCTGCCGAACAGATCGCCGCCGCCCGTGCCCGTGACGATGTCGCCCTCGGCGCCCACCAGGGCGATCACGTCCTCGCCCGCTTTGATCTGCGGACGGTGGGCGCCGGCGTAGTCGGAGAACTCCATGATCTTGGCGTCGTCGCCCGCCCGAGCCAGGATGGCCTGTTTGGCCTCGTCCACCTGGCCCAGCTTGTCGACCAGGCCCAGCTTGGCCGCCTCCTCGGCGCTGTAGGGTCCGGCCTCCAGGTTCTTCTCCAGCCCGGCGGCGTCCTCGCCGCGGTCGCTCGCCACGGTGCGGATCGCCGTCTGGTAGATCGAGCCCATCCACGACAGCTCCGACTCCTTGTGGGCGTCGGTATAGTTGTCGAACAGGAAGCCATTGACGGCGTTCTTGTACTCGTAGCGTTGCTGGAAGTCGGGCTTGACCCCGTATTTGTCGAACAGCCGCTTGAAGAACATGTCCTCCTCGGCCAAGCCCGTCACCTGGAACGGCGCGCCGGGCTGCATCCACAGCTGGTCGGCGGCTTCGCCCAGCATATAGGTCGAAGTGACCACGCCGGAGGGATAGAGCCCCTGGCTGTGGGCGTAGATCGGCTTGCCCGCCGCGCGGAAGTGGCGGAACGCCAGGCGCAACTCATCAGCCGCCGCCGGCGCGATGCCGCCTTCGGGCATGCGCACGAACAGGCCTTTGACGTGGTCGTCGGTCTCTGCGACGCGCAGGGTCTGCTCGATCGACAGCACCGAGGGCGCGTGCGGGCGAAACGCCCCCAGCGGGCTGGACGTGTCCTGGTCGGCTAGGGTCTGGCGCAGGTCGAGCTGCAGCACCGTGTCGGCGGGGGTGGGCGTGGGCTTGGACAGGGCGCCGGCCAACATCGCCAAAAGCAGGAACGGCGCGACCACAAAGAACAGCACCAGGCCGGCGAACACCCCGGCCAGGGTCAGCAAAAACTGCTTCATCGACGATCTTGACCCTTGCGTTCCAGTCAGCCGGCGGACGTTGGGGGCAAAACCGCGGCGCCGCAAGGGGCCGCGGCCGCCGCGCGAACAATTGGCGGTGCTGACCGACCAGGACGGGCCTGCGGCGCTCCGCGCGCGCCCAATTGGGCTGGACAACCACCCCGAACGACGATCTGTAATGCGCCCGGGTGGGGAATCCCGGGCGCATGACACCATGTACGGGCTGACGTTCGGCAATCCATGGGTCATCGCCGTCGATGGCGCCGCGCGGCGGACGCCGGGCGTGCTGGCCATGGGACTGGCGGTCCTGGCCTTGGCGCTCGGCCTGCTGGCCGGTCCTAGCCTCTACGCCCTGACGCCCGCGCCGCGGGCCGACGCCGGGGTCGCCCGCTTGGCGCTCGACCGCCTGGTCCAGTTCGCCTGCGTCTTGGCGCCCCTTTACATCGTCTGTGCCGCCGGCGGGCTCTACGAACGCCGCGCGCCCCGCCCTGGCGGATGGCCCTTGGCGCCGGCGCTGATCGCGGGGCTGGGCGTGGGCCTGGCCGCGTTTGGCGCGACCATCGCGCTGGCCGCCGCCCTCGGCGCCGTGACCAGCGGTCAGACCCCCAATCCGCCGGACTGGCGGCTCGGCTTGGTTCTCGCCGGCCTGCTCACCGCCTTCCAGGCCGGAGGCGAGGAGCTGTTCTTCCGCGGCTGGCTCCAGCCCGTGCTGGCCGCGCGCTGGGGGCCGCTGATCGGCCTTCTCGCCACCGCCCTGACCTTCGGCCTTTCGCATTTGGCTGGCCGCCCGCTCAGTCCGCTGGCCTTGATCAACGATACCCTGGCCGGCGCCTGGTTCGGCTTGCTGGCCCTGCGCAGCGGCCGCCTTGCCCCGGCCTTCACCGCTCATTTCGCCTGGAACTTCGCCGAACAGAGCCTGGCTGGCGCCACGCCCAATCCGGGCCGCGACGCCCTGGGCTCGCTGTTCGACCTGGATCTTGTCGGTCCCCGGCTGTTCAGCGGGGGGGGCGACGAGCTGAACGGCGCGATCGAGACCACCGCGATCCTGGGCCTGGCCGTTGTGGTCCTGATCGTGTGGGGCCCCTCACGTCGGCGCGGGGGGCCGCAATGACAGGCGGCGCAAGCCTTCGAGCGAACGCTTACGGCTCCGCATGCGGCTGGCGCCGGATCGGCCGGGGTGCTTATATGTCTTCAGAACCATCGAGAACCGGGGGCCATCTGTAATGGCAGGCGAGAGCCGCGTCGCTTGGCGCGAGGGGCTGTTTCTTCGCCCGCAGCACCTCCAGCAACAGGACCGGTTCGCCGAGGCGCAGTTGCGCGCGCGCGCGTCGAGCCTGCGGCCCTATCCTTGGGGCGTGACCACCCTGGCGGTGGACGAACATCTGCTGTCGCTCGGCAAATTTGCGGTCGAGCGATGCTCGGGCGTTCTGCCCGACGGCACGGTGTTCTCGATCCCTGAGGACATGCCGCCGCCCCCCCCACTCGACATCCCCGGGGATCAGCGCGACGCGGTGGTCTACATGACCCTGCCGGCCAAGCTGGGCGGCGCGGTCGAGTTTTCGCCCAAGGAATTGGCCGGCCCGGCGGTGCGCCTGCTGGTCGAGGACGAGGAGGTGTTCGACTCATTCTCCAACGAGCGTGTGGCCGAAACCATCGAGGTAGCCCGGCTCAACCTGCGCTACGGCGTCACGCGCGAGCAGACCGACGGTCGGGTGTGCCTGGGCCTGGCGCGCATCCGCGAGGTGCTCAACGGCCAGGTGGTGATGGACGACCGTTACGTTGCGCCCGCGCTCGACGTGCGCGCCGCCCGGCGGCTAGACGGATGGCTGTCGGACCTGATCGGCCGCGCCGACCAGCGGGTCGACGAGCTGGCGGTGCGCGCGGTTGAGGCGACCGACGGTGGGGCCGAGACCTTCGCCAGTTTCCTGCTGCTGCAGGCCCTCAACCGGTGGACGCCGGTGCTTCAGCACCTGCGCTCGCTGCCGATGGTCCACCCAGAGCGCCTGTACGAGGTGCTGGCCTCGATGGCTGGCGAGCTGTCGACCATGGTGCGCACGGACTATCGCCGCCCGCCGGCCTTTCCGCCCTACCAGCACGACAATCTGCAGCTCACCTTCGAGCCGGTCGTCGAACTGCTGCAGTCGGCCCTGTCGGCGGTGTTCGACCGCTCCGCCGAGCAGATGCGGCTGGAAAATGTCGGCCCCGGCGCCTACGCCGCGCGGATCGAAGACCACAACCTGTTCAAAACCGCGAACTTCTATCTGGCGGTTTCGGCCCGCACGCCGCTTGAGGAGATTCGGGCGCGGTTCGCCTCGGTGGTCAAGATCGGGTCAGTGGTGAAGATGCGCGAGATCGTGTCGTCTTCGCTCCAGGCGGGCGTGCGCGTCTCGCCCACCCCAACCCCGCCGCCGCAGATTCGCGTGCTGCCGGGATACGTCTATTTCGAACTGGACCGGTCGGCCGCGGACTGGAAAGACTTCCTGACCGCGCCCGCTGTCGGCCTGCACGTCGCCGGCGACTGGCCCGATCTGAAGCTCGAACTGTGGTGGGTGAAAAGGTCGTCCCGATGAGCGACGAGAACGGGTCCGGTCCCAACCGTACGGTCTTCCGGCCCTCGCCCCTGCAAGGGCTGAAGGCTAACCCGCCCGCCGCCGCGCCTGCGGGTCCGCCGGCGGGGACTCCCCTGGGAGCGCCGACCGAATCCTTTGTCGGCGCTCCGGCCGCTCCGCCGCCGGTCGAGCCGCCGCAGGGCCCCGGCGCCGCCTGGCAGGACGCCCGGCTCAAGGCCGACGACGTGCCGCCGCCCGCCAGCCCGCCTAAGGCGCGCAATCCGATGATGATGGCCGCCGGGCCGTTCCTGGCCCTGGTCGCCAGCGTCCGCGCCGGCCGCGCCGCCATCGCCCTCCCGGACCTGCACCAGAAGTCGGTGGCGGCCATCTCGGCCTGGGAACAGGCGGTGCGCGGACGCTATCCCGACGAGCACGTCATGCGCGGCCGCTACGCCTTGTGCTCGACCATCGACGACGTGGCCCTCAACCTGCCCGGCCAGGAGCAGGACGCGGCCATCTGGGCCCAGCGCAGCATGGTCGTGCGTTTCTTTGGCGAGAACATCGGCGGCGACCGCTTCTGGAAGCTCTTGGAGGAAATGGTCGCGCGGCCGGCCGAATTCCCCGACCTGCTCGAACTGTATCACGCCTGTCTCGCCGCCGGTTTCGAGGGGCGCTACCGCGTGCAGGCCGAGGGCAAGCGCGCTCATCAGGAGATGATGCAGCGCGTCTACGCCGCCTTGGCCCACGCCAAGACCGTGTCCGCGACCGAGCTGTCGCCCCACTGGAAGGGCGAGCAGGCGCCGGCTCAGAAACTGGGCTTCTGGACGCCGATGCTGCTTGCCGCTGGCGCCGCCTCCCTGGTGCTCCTGGTGATCTACATCGTGTTGCGCGTGATCCTGGCGGGAACCGGCGGCCCGGCCCTGGCCGCTCTGCAGGCGATCAATCCCGACCAGCCTCTTCGCCTCAGCCGCGTGGCCCCCCCGCCTCCGGCGCCGCCTGAAAGCGCCCAACTGACCCGCATCCGCGCCTTTCTGGCGCCCGAGATCGCCCAACACCTCGTTACGGTGCTTGAAGACGCCTCCAGCGTGCGGGTGCGCACCACCGTCGGCGGCCTGTTCCGCTCGGCCTCCGACCAGCTCGACACCGGGCGAGACGCCCTGATCGACCGCATTGGCGCGGCGCTGAACACCGAACCGGGTCCGGTGCGGGTCGAGGGCTATACCGACGACGACAAGATCCATTCGATCAGCTTCCCGGACAACATGGCGCTGTCACAGGCGCGGGCCAATACCGTGGCCGGCTTGATCAAGTCCAAGCTGCCCGACCCCGGCCGTGTCAGCGCCCAAGGCTACGGCGACGCCAATCCGGTCGCTTCCAATGACACCGCCGAGGGCAAGGCCCAGAACCGGCGGGTCGAAATCGTGATCCAACGCGGGGCCTGAACACGTCATGGGCGGGCTCAAGAAGACCTTCGGCAACTGGTGGGTGCTGTCGATCCTGACGGCCGTGCTGGTCGCGGTGATCCTGGCGCTGCTCCTGCCCCTGGTGGCGGGCTTCCTGCGGCCGTGGTGGGTGCGGCTGCTGGTCGTGCTGCTGGTGGCTTTGACCTGGGGCGCCTGCGCCGCATGGCGGGTGTTCGCCGCGCGCGCCGCGTCCAAGCGTCTGGCCGACAGCCTGGCCGACACCGCGCCCGATCCCGAATCCAAAGTTTTAGCGGGACGCCTCAGCGAGGCCCTGACCAAGCTCAAGGCCGCCAGCGGCGACAAGCGCGATTACCTTTATAGCCGCCCCTGGTACGTGATCATCGGCCCGCCCGGCGCGGGCAAGACCACGGCCTTGCTCAATTCCGGCCTGCGCTTTCCCTTCTCGGACGAGGCGCTCAAGGGCGTGGGCGGCACGCGAAACCTCGACTTCTGGTTCGCCGACGAGGCGGTGCTGGTCGACACCGCCGGTCGCTACACTTCGCAGGATTCCGACAGCGAGCGCGATCGCGACGCCTGGCGCGCCTTCCTCGGCCTGCTGCGCAAGAACCGGCCGCTGCAGCCGATCAACGGCGTACTGGTGGCGATCGGTCTGGACGAGCTGGCCGGCGCCGACGCCGCCGCCATCGACCGCCACGCCGCCACGGTTCGCAGGCGTCTGGCCGAGCTGCAGCAAGGGCTGGAGCTGTCGGTCCCGGTCTATGTCGTGTTCACCAAGGCCGACCTGATCGCCGGCTTCACCGAGTTCTACGACGACCTCGACGTCGAGGGCCGCCGCGCCGTGGTGGGGGCGACCTTCAAATGGGGCGGCCGGCCTGCCGACGCCGACGCCATGGCCGAAGCCTTCGACCAGGTGCGCCAGGCCCTGGCCGATCGCACCTCCAAGCGTCTGCAGGATGAGCTCGACGCGCGCCGGCGCGGCCTGATCGTCGGCTTCCCCGCCCAGGTCGAGGCGCTGCGCGCGCGGATCGTGCGATTCCTCGACGGCGCCTTTCCCGCCGACGCGCCGGAAAAGGCCGCGGCGCTGCGCGGCTTTTACCTGACCAGCGGCGTGCAGCAGGGCGCGCCGCTCGACCGTATCCTGGCCGGTGTCGCCGCCGTCTACGACGCGCCCCAGCGCCCGGCCGGCCAAGGCCGCGCCTACTTCATCAACCGCTTGCTCAAGGACGTGGTGTTCGCAGAGGCCGGTCTGGTGCAGACCTCGGCCAAGGCTAAGGCGCGCCGCGCGGCCATGATGACCGCAGGCTTCGCCGCCATCGGCGTGGTCTCGCTGCTGGTGCTGGTCCTGTGGGGCGTCAGCTTCGTCAAGAACCGCGCCCTACAAGACCAGTTGCTGGCCGGGGGGCGCAACGTGGCCGAGCAAGCGCGGGCGGGCAGCCTCGACCTGGTCGAGGTCAGCGAGAGCGATCCGGACCTGGAATCCTCCCTGTCCACCTTGCGCGCCCTGCGCGCTTTGCCTCGCGGCTATGGCGACGCCCAGAAGTCCGGGCCGCCGCTGCTGATGACGTTCGGCCTCTATCAGCGCAGCCATGCCAAGGCGGCCGAACAGGCCTATCAGGAAGCGCTGCAAAGGGTACTGCTGCCGCGCATCCTGCTGCGGCTCGAGCGCTATCTGCAGGACAACCAGTCCAACGCCCTGGCCATCTACGAGCCGCTTAAGGTCTATCTGATGCTGGGCGGCCAGGCCCCGGCGCTCGACAAGCCGGCCATCAAGGCCTGGGTCGAGAACGACTGGGCGACCAATGTTTATCCCGGCGAGGACCGCGCCGACGAGCGCAAGGAACTGGGCGAGCACCTCGACGCCCTGCTGGCCGACCCGCGCTTCGGTCGCGTTTGGCCAGACGGCCGCGCCCCGCTCGACGGCGGCCTGGTCGAGGCCTCGCGCGTGCAGGTTCAGACCTTGTCCCTGGCCGACCGCGCCTACGCCATCCTCAAGCAGAAGGCGGCCGCGTCGGGCGGGGCGGACTGGCGCGCGGATTCCATCCTCAGCGCCGGCAGCGCCAAGGCCTTCGCCAACGGCGACCAGGTCATGGCCCTGACCACGCCCTACTTCTTCACCCGCGACGGGTTCCAGAAAGCCTATCAGCTCGGCCTGCAGAACGTGCAGGACGAGCTGGAGAAGGACCTGTGGGTGATGGGGGCGGACCAGAACACCGAAACGATCCGGGCGCAGATCCAGCAGGTCAAGCCGGGCGTGTCGGCCCTGTACGCCCAGGACTACATCAAGGCGTGGCAGGCCGTGGTCGGCAGCCTGCGGCCGGCCAACTACTTCGCCGACATGTCGGCCTTCGGCGCCGCCACCGCCGCCCCGCCGCCGCTCAAGCTGATCCTGCTGCAGGTCAAGGCCAACACTGACTTCAGCGGCGGCACGCCGGTCGACGGCGCGGCCAGGGCCGCCTCGTCGGCGCTCGGGCCGGTTGGGGCGCTGGCGGCTGGCGGCTCGGGCCCGGCGGGCGGGATCGACGCCGGCAAGACCATTACCGACGCCTTTGCCCAGCTGTCGGCCTTCGTCGGCGACGGCAAGTCGCCCGCGCCGGTCGACGACTTCATCGCCAAGCTCAAGGCCGCCGTGATCGCCAAGACCCAGGCCGACCGCGCGGGCGCGGGCCTCGGCGCCGACGCGGCCCAGGGCGATCTGTCCAAGGCCATGGCTGAACTGGCCGCCGCCTCGGCCACGGCCCCGCCCATGGCGCAGAGTTTCACCGCCGCTGCGTCCAAGCAGGGCGACAGCGCGCAGCTGTCTTCCGCGACAGGGGCCATTTCCACCGCCTACAGCCAGAGCGTCCTGCCCGCCTGCCAGAGCGCGGTGACCGACCGCTATCCCTTCACCGCCGCCTCGCAGAACGATGCGCCGGTGGGCGATCTGCTGCGTGTGTTCGGGCTCAACGGCCAGATCGACAGCTTCGCTCAGACTCGCCTGGCCCCGCTGATGGACACCAGCGCCAAAACCTGGCGCTGGCGCGCGGGCGATCCGATCGCCGCCGCGCTCGATCCCTCCAGCGCCGCCGAGTTCCAGCGCGCCGCCGGCCTGCGCGACCTTCTGCTGTCGGGCGTGTCCGCCAAGGTGGAGGCGGTGGGTTTCGGCGGCCCGGTGACCGCGGTTGAAATCGCGGCCGGCGGCCAGACCTATCGCTTCGACGCGGGCCAGGCCGGTCAGCGGCCGATCCAGTGGACCACCAGCGCCCTGCCGGTGGCCTCGGTCACGTTGTTCGCGGGGTCCAAGGCGGTGAAGTCCTACAGCTTCGAAGGTCCCTGGGCGCTGTTCCGGCTGTTCGACGCCGCCAAGCGCGAGAACGACGGGCCGACGGCGTTCAAAGCCACCTTTGGCGACGGCGCCGCCAGCGCCGTCCTGCGCGTGACCCTGCCGGGAGCGGCCAATCCCTTCAGTCGCGGCGGGGTGTGGTCGTTCCACTGCCCGTCGCGCTTGTGAGCTCAGGACGATGCGCGGCGGCGTGCTGTTCGGAAAGCTGCCCCGCCACGGCGATTTCGTGGCGCGCGGCCTTGCTCCCACGGCGCGCGAGGCCTGGGATGGGTGGGCATCGGCGGGTCTGGAGCGGGCGGGCGCGGCCCTGGGCGAGCGGTTCGGCGACGCGCACGATGCGGCCGCGCCCTGGCGCTTCGTCGCGCGGCCCGAGGGCTTCGGCGAGGCCTGGCTGGCCGGCGCCCTGGCCCCCTCGGTCGACGCCGTGGGGCGTCGCTTCGTGATCCTGTTGGCGGTGCAGGGCCTCACGGCCGAGGAGGCCGTCGCCCAAGGCGCCCTGCTGTCCGCCCGCCTGGAAGAGGTGATCTATCGCTGTTTCTCCGAGGGGCTCGACGCCGACGCGGCTGTGGCCGCCGCCGATCGGGTCTTGGACCATGGGGCGCCCGCCGCCGTCGCCGCCAGCGTGGACGCGAGCAACGGAGCCTGGTGGGCGGTAGGCTACGATGGCGCGCCCGCGGCAGTGATCGCCGGCCACGACCCGCCTCGCGACCTGTTCGCGCGCGCCTTCGCGCTGGGCCAGGCCGTCCCGTGAGCGCCGCCTTCCGCATCAAGAGCGCCGGGGTCACCCACGAGGGCCGCAAGCGCGACCATAACGAGGACGCCTTGCTGCTGCGCGAAGGCGAGGGCGCGTGGGCGGTCGCCGACGGCATGGGCGGTCACGAGAACGGGGAGTGGGCCTCCAGCGCCATCGTCGAGGCGCTGCGCGCGGCGCCGCTGGGCGAGGATTTCGACCGCTCGGTCGCCGCCCTGGCCGAGGCGATCCACACGGCCAACGGGCACATCTATCGCACGGCCCTGGCCGGCAACGTGCGGATGGGCTCGACCGTGGTCGCGCTGTTGATCGGCGACGAGCGCTTCGCCTGCCTGTGGGCGGGGGACAGCCGCATCTATCTGCTGCGCGGCGGTGTCCTGCACCGCCTGACCCAGGACCACACCCGGGTGCAGGACCTGATCGAGGCTGGGATGCTGACGCCGGACGAGGCCAAGGGCCACCCCATGAGCCACGTGCTGTCGCGGGCCGTGGGCGTACAGGCCGAATTGGAGCTGGACGCCGTGTCCGACAAGGTGGCGCACAACGACGTTTTCCTGCTGTGCAGCGACGGCCTGACCGGGCCGGTTTCTGAACCCGAGATCGCTGACTGTATGAGCGCGCCGCCGTCCGAAGCCTGCCGTCGCCTGCTGGAGCTGACCCTCGATCGCGGGGCGCCGGACAATGTCACCGTGGCGGTGATCGCCTGCGAGGAGATGACCGCCCTGTCGTTCGCCGCCGCTGACCGAGGCCTCGGATGAGCCCCGGTCCCGAGGACAAGCCCCAGGACGAACCCAAGGACGACGCGCCGCCGCCGGCCGGCGACGAGCGCACTGTGTTCATGCCTTCGCCCGCGCCCGCGGCTCGCTCTGCATCAGAGCCGACCCCGCCGCCGCCCGCGCCGCCCGCCCCCGAGCAACCCGTAGTAGCGCAACCCGCGCCCGCGCCCACGCGGGTCGCCGTGGGCGCGGTGCTCAACCATATCTACGAGGTGCGCCGGTTCATCGCCCGCGGCGGCATGGGCGAGGTGTACGAGGGCGTCAACGTCAATACCGACGAGCGCGTGGCCATCAAGGTCATGCTGCCGCATCTGGCCGCCGACCCCAATGTCCAGGCAATGTTCCGCAAGGAAGCGCGCACCCTCACGCGGCTGTCGCATCCGGCGGTGGTGCAGTATCGCGTGCTGGCTCAGGAGCCCACGCTGGGCGTGTTCTACATCGTCACCGAATTCATCCAGGGCGAGCCGCTCGGCGACCTGATCGGCCGTTACCAGCCCACTGCCGCGCAGATCGAGCAGCTCACGCGGCGCCTGGCTTCGGGCCTTAACGCCGCGCACGAGCTGGGGGCGATCCACCGTGACATGTCGCCCGACAATGTGTTGCTGGAGGACGGCAAGCTTGACCAGGCCAAGGTGATCGACTTCGGCATCGCCAAGGACCTCGACCCCTCCGGCGGCACCATCGTCGGCGACGGCTTTGCGGGCAAGCTGGGCTATGTGGCCCCTGAACAGTTCGGTGACTTCGATCGCGCTATCGGTCCGTGGACGGATGTCTACAGCCTCGCGCTGGTGATGCTGGCCTTTGCAAACGGCAAGCCGGTCGACATGGGCGCGACCCTGGTGGAGGCGATCGACAAGCGTCGCAAGGGGCCAGACCTGTCGATTCTGCCGGCCAGCCTGCGCCCAGTATTCGCAGGCATGTTGGCGCCCGATCCGCAGAAGCGCTTCCGTTCGATGGGCGCGGTGCTGGCCGCGCTCGACGGCGCGCCCTCGGCGCCGGCCACGGTGTTCGCCCCCGCGCCGGCTGCGCCCTCCCCGCCCGCCGCGCCGCCCAGGGCCAGGTCCGGCCCGCCGATGGGCCTGCTGATCGGCGCCGGGGTCGGCGTTCTGGTCATCGGCGGCGGCATCGCGGCCCTGGTCATGCTCACCGCGCCCAAGCCGGGGTCATCGCCCGCGCCGGTCTCGTCTGCTGGCGGGCCCGCCCCGGCGACAATCCCCGCCGCCGATCCCGCGGTGCTGCGCCAGGCGCTGCAGACGCCGATACGCTCCACGCCCTGCAGTTGGCTCAACGTGACGAGCGCGTCGGCGTCGCAGGTGACTGTGGCGGGCGTCGCCGGCGATGCGGCCGCCGCCGGCGCCGCCGTGTCCAGCGCGGTGAATGGCAAGGCCGCCGCCGACACCAGCGCGGTGGTCGCCGCCGCGCCGGCCGCGTGCGTGGCGCTCGACACCTTCCGCGCCTTCCGCGACACCAGTTTCGTGTCCGACGCCCGTTTGGACGTGCCTCAGAGCACGCCGTTCCCGCTCCAGGACACGCCGCAGGACTGCCCGGCGCACAACGCCAAGGCCCAGATCGACCTGCGCATCGACGATCCGTCGGGCGATTTCGCCCTGGTCGGCATGGAGCCCACAGGCCGCATCCAGAAGCTGTTCAACAGCCGCGCCGACTTCAACGCCTTCCGTGCCCAGGCTCCGCAGTTCGTGCAGGACCTCGGAAACGACTCTTACCGTGTGACCATCTGCACCGACCAGGTGGGCGCGGCCGGCATCCTGCTGATCCGAGGCTCGGGACCCTTCGCCACCGGCGCGCCCGACAAGCCGGCTTTGCCTTCGTCCACCTGGGCGCAAGCCTTCTCGAACGCCGCCAAGGCCGGCGCATGGCAGACGGAAATGGTCTGGTATCAGGTGTCCGGCTAGGACCCGGCTCGGACCGCTAGCCGCCGATGATCACCGTCGGCGCGCCCAGCACGATCGTCCCGCCATGGGCCGTGATGTCGCCCATGCGCGCGGCCGGCAGCTTGGACACCAGCACCGTGGCCGAGCCCTTGGCGATCGTGTCGGGGGGGCCGACGCAGGTCAGCAGATCGGTCACACGCGCCTGGGGCAGGCCGACGGTCAGCACCGTGGGCGCGCAAGGGGGCAGGATCGGCCCCCCCACATGGGGCACCACGCCGGTGACCATGGGGCACACGTGCATGTCGGTGACGCGGGCGGCGGGCGGCATCAGGTCTTGCCCTTCATGCTGACGGCGGCCTCTTCATAAGCCTGTTTGAACGCCTTGGAAAACACGTCCATGAACGCCTCGTCCGAACCTTGGGCGACGCCTTCGAATTCCTTCTCATAGGCCTGCCACATGGCCGCGTCGCGCGCGCCGGGCAGGATTTTGGCCAGGAGGCCGCGCATCTCGGCGCGCTCACGGATCGACTCCGGCGAAAAGCGCGCCAGGGTCGATTTCAGCGCGCTCTGCATCGCGGCCAAGGTGGCCATCTGGTGAGCCTGCAGGTCCTGGAACGAGTCAGCCACGGCCTTGTCAGCCGACATGAAGCCGCGCTCGGGCGGATTGAGCAGCTGAGCCACCACCCGCTCTGGCGAGCGGGCGAACTTGAGCGGGTTGTTGCCGTCGAACTCGAGCGAGGTCGATTGCGCCCCCAGCTGGGCCTTGGCCCGGGCGCGCGCCTCCAGCATCACCACCAGCCCCCCGACTAGCCGGCGCACGATTTCGCCTGCGCTGGCGGCCGCCTGGGCGGGATCGGTCTTCAAGTCGCCGGGCGCCACGCCGGCGGCGGCGAGAAAGGCCGCCCAGGCCACGTCGGACGACGCCGTGGGCGCGGCCGGGCCAGGGGCGAGCGCTGGGGCCGCCGCCAGCGGGGCCGGGGTCGCGGGGGCAGGACCCCAGGCCTCGGCCGCCGCCGACGCGGGCTCGGACACAGGCGCGGGCGCTGCGGCCGGCGGGGGCGCGGGCTGGGCGGGCGGGGCGAAGCCGCGGCTCCAGTCCACCTCGGCCCCAATGGCCAGCTTGGCCCATACATCCTCGGCCGGGCCCGCGGCCGGCGCGGCGGCGGGCTGGCTCCAGTCGCTCGCGCCCCAACCGGGGTTGGCGGCCGGCGCGACGGCGTCGGCGTG
>DATKPD010000038.1:0-56790 GCA_035524315.1 Caulobacteraceae bacterium | reverse complement strand
GAAGGCGGCGGTTTCGATGGTCGAGCCCTCGGGACTGTAGGCTATGGCGTTCTCCAGGATATTGACCAGCGACTGTTCGAGCAGGGCCGGATCGGCCCGGATCATCGACAGCTGGTCAGGGAAATCCTGAACCAGCCGTCGCCCGCCCAGCCGCCGCCGCACCCGGTCGCTGGCCAGGCCCAGCACGTCGCGCGCGTCGATCAGGCTTTTGCGCGTGACCAGGGCGCCGCCTTCCAGGCGGGTGATGTCGAGCAGGTCGCCGACATAGCGATTGAGACGCTCGGCCTCCTCGCGGATCGACTGCAACAGGTCATCCTGCACCTCGGATTTGAGGCTGGCGCGATAGTCGATCAGGGTGGTGGCCGCGCCCAGCACGGTGGACAGTGGCGTGCGCAGATCGTGGCTGATGGAATTGAGCAGGGCCGAGCGCAGTCTGTCCGACCGGCGCAGGGTCTCGTTCTCGACCGTGGCGGCCGCCAGTTGCGCCCGTTCCAACGCCAGGGCGCCCTGGTCGATCAGGGCGTTGATCAGCCGCCCATCTTCTCCCGCGGCCCCCGGCAGCGCTTCGATCGCCGCCACCCCCACCGGCGCGCGCACCCCGACCAGCGGACGGAAGGTCCAGCCCGCCTGGGGCAGCGTCCCGGTCCCGGCGCCCGCCGGCTCGCGCTTTTCCCAGGCCCAGCGCGCGGCGGCCATAGCGGCGGTGGAAAAGACCGGCGGATCGGGCGAAGCGGCGGCCTCGACCAGATCCTCGCCCCGAGGCAGCAACACCGCGGCCACGCCCCCGGTCGCGCCGGCGATCTGCTCGGCCAGCGCCTGGGCGGTCGCCTCCAGCGTGGGGGCTGAAGACAAACGGCGGCTGGCGGCCAGAAGCGCGGTGACGGCCGCCGCCCGGCTCTTGGACAAAACGCCCTGATCGCGCACGCGGCCCGCCAGCCCGCCCGTGGCTCCAGCCACCGCCAGGAAGATCACGAAGGTCAGCACGTCGTGGGCGTGGCCGATCACGAACGAGAAGCGCGGCTCCAGAAAAAAGAAATTATAGGCCGCAATGGCCAGGGCGGCGGCCAGCAATGACGCGCCCAGCCCAAAGGCCAGGCCGCTGACCAGCACCGCCGCCAGGAAGATCATCGCCAGGTTGGAGCCGGCCGACATGCGGTCGAGCACGGCAGAAACGCCGCAGGCGATGGCGACCAGGAGCACCGCCGCGCCATAGCCGGTCCAGGCCTTCCAGCCCGGCGGTTTGCGCGGCGCCGCCGCCTCGGCCGGTTCGGGGGCGCCCTCGCTGACGAAGTGCACCGCCGAGCCGCCCGACTTCTGCAGCAGCACGTGCCCCAGCGACCGGCCGGTGGCCACGCGCCACAACGGCGCCTTGGCCTTGCCCAGCACGATCTGGGTGACATTGTTGCGCCGGGCGTAACCCAGGATCGCCGAGGGCAGGTCGTCGCCCGTCAGCATCAGGGTCGATCCGCCGAGTTGTTCGGTCAGCTTGAGCGCCTCGGACAACCGTGTCGCCGCGAGGCCCGAGGGCGTGGGCTGGCTCGGCCGCTCGACATGGGCGACGGTCCAGGGCGCGTCCATCAGGTCGGCGAGGCGCCGCCCTGCGCGCACCAGGCTCGCGGCCATGGCGTCACCGGCCACAAGCACCAGGATGCGCTCGCCCGCCGCCCACGGCCCCTCGATGCCCGACCGGCGCATGGCGCCCACCAGTTGGTCGTCGATCGTCTGGGCGGCGCGGCGCAGGGCAAGTTCACGCAGGGCCGTGAGGTTCTCCGGCTTGAAAAACTTGTCAGCCGCCAGACGCGCGGTCTCGGGCACATAGACCCGTCCTTCGGACAGGCGCTTGCGCAGGGCCTCGGGGGTCAGATCGACCAACTCGATCTCTTCGGCGTTGGACAGCACCTGGTCGGGCACGGTCTCGCGAACGCGCACGCCAGTGATCTTCCACACCACGTCGACCAGGCTTTCCAGATGCTGGACGTTGAGCGTGGTCCACACGTCGATGCCGGACGCCAGCACTTCATCCACGTCCTGCCAGCGCTTTGGATGGCGCGAGCCGGGGGCGTTGGTGTGGGCGTATTCGTCGATCAGCAGCAGGGTTGGGCGGCGCGCCAGGGCGGCGTCGATATCGAACTCGAGGAACACGCGCCCGCGGTGCTCCATCGGTTTGCGCGGCAGCACCTCCAGCCCCTCCAGAAGGGCCTCGGTTTCACGCCGGCCGTGGGTCTCGACCACCCCGACCAGCACCTGGCCGCCCTCGGCCTGGCGGCGGCCGGCCTGGCTCAGCATCTCGTAGGTCTTGCCCACCCCTGGGGCCATGCCGAGGAATACCTTCAGCCGGCCGCGCCCCGCTTTCGCCGCTTCGGCCAGCAGGGCGTCGGGATCGGGGCGAAAGGGCTCGTCCAGGCTCATGCCGGCTTAGGTTGACCCTTCGCGAGCGCCAGGTCGAGGGCGCGGTTGGTCATCAGCACATTCACTCGTGGCTGGCCGATGAATCCCAGGAGCGGCGGCGTGATATTGCGCTGGATCAGGGCGCGCACCGCCTCCGGATCGGCCCCGCGCGCCTTGGCGATGCGGTCGGCCTGCAACAAGGCGTAGGCCGGCGAGATGTCCGGGTCGAGGCCCGAGGCGGAGGTCGTGATGGCGTCGTCGGGGATCGCGTCGTGGCCGGTGGACTGGCGCAGGGCCGCCGCGTCGGCCGTCACGCGCTTGGCCAGGTCGCTCGACAGCGGACCGTAGTTGGAGCCGCCCGAGCTGGTGGGGTCGTAGCCATTGCCAGCGGCGGACGGCCGGGGGTGCAGGTATTGGTCCTTGGCGAAGCCCTGCGCCAGCAGCGACGAGCCGATCACGTGGCCCGAAGCGTCGCGCACCAGGCTGCCTTCGGCCTGGGCGGGGAAGGCGACCCTGGCGATGCCGGTGATGGCCAGGGGATAGGCCAGGCCCAGCAGCAGGGTGAACAGCAGGGTCGACACGAGGGCGGGACGCAGGTCGGACAACATGGCGGTTCTCTTGCTTTCAGCGTTTGCGGCGGCTCAGGCCAGGCCGAGGACGGTGATGAGGATGTCGATGATCTTGATGCCGACGAACGGCGCCACGATGCCGCCCAGCCCATAGATCAGCAGGTTGCGCTGCAGCAGCTTGGCCGCGCCGATCGGGCGATAACGCACCCCGCGCAAGGCCAGCGGCACCAGGGCGATGATGATCAGGGCGTTGAAGATCACCGCCGACAGGATGGCGCTGCGCGGATTGGCCAGATGCATGACGTTGAGCGCGCCAAGCGCGGGCAGCGAGACGACGAAGATCGCCGGAATGATGGCGAAATACTTGGCCACGTCGTTGGCAATGGAGAAGGTGGTCAGGGCGCCGCGGGTGATGAGCATCTGTTTGCCCACCTCGACGATCTCGATCACCTTGGTCGGGTCGCTGTCGAGATCGACCATGTTGCCGGCCTCGCGGGCGGCCTGGGTGCCGGTCTGCATGGCCACGCCCACGTCGGCCTGGGCCAGGGCCGGCGCGTCGTTGGAGCCGTCGCCGCACATGGCTACCAGGCGGCCCTTGGCCTGTTCCTCGCGGATCAGGCGCAGCTTGTCCTCGGGCGTGGCCTCGGCCAGGAAGTCGTCGACGCCGGCTTCCGAGGCGATGGCCGCGGCGGTCACCGGATTATCGCCGGTGATCATCACCGTGCGCAGGCCCATGCGGCGAAGGTCCGCGAAGCGCTCTTTGACCCCGGCCTTGACCACGTCCTTCAAGTGGATCACGCCGATCAGCGCGCCGTTCTCGGCCACGGCCAGCGGCGTGCCGCCGGAGCGGGCGATGGAGTCGACCGCCGCGTTGAACTCTGCCGGCGCCTCTGCCGCGCTCAGGCCCACGGTGCGCAGGATCGCGTCCACCGCGCCCTTGCGCCAGCTGTCGTCGCCCGCGTCCAGGCCCGACAGGCGCGTGGTGGCGCTGAAGGGCACGGGCGTAGAATCCTTGGGCGGCAGCCCGGTCAGACCTTGTTGCAAGGCCAGATCGACGATCGAGCGGCCTTCGGGCGTTTCGTCGGCGAGCGAGGCCATCATGGCGGCGCGCAGGGCCGCTTCGGGCCGTACGCCCGGGGCCGCGATGACGGCGGTGGCCATGCGGTTGCCGTAGGTGATGGTGCCGGTCTTATCGAGCAGCAGGGTGTCGCAGTCGCCCGAAGCCTCCACCGCGCGGCCCGATGTCGCCAGCACATTGACCTTGAGCAGGCGGTCCATGCCGGCGATGCCGATCGCTGAAAGCAGCCCGCCGATGGTCGTGGGAATGAGGCAGATGAACAGGGCGCCCAACGCCAGCGGATCGAGCGTGACCCCGGAATATTTGCCAAGGCCCAGCAAGGTGGCGGTGGCGATCAGGAACACGATCGTCAAGCCGGCGAGCAGCACGGTCAGGGCCAGCTCGTTGGGCGTCTTGCGCCGCTCGGCGCCTTCGACCATGGCGATCATGCGGTCGAGGAAGGTGTGGCCAGGTTCGGCGGTGATGCGCACCTTGATCCAGTCGGACACCACGGTGGTGCCGCCGGTCACGGCCGAACGGTCGCCGCCGCTTTCGCGGATCACCGGGGCGGATTCGCCCGTGATCGCCGCCTCGTTGACCGAGGCCACGCCCTCGATGATCTCGCCGTCGGACGGCACCATGTCGCCGGTCTCGACCAGCACCACGTCGCCGGCGTTCAGCTTGTAGGCGGCGGTCGGGACGATGGTCCCGGCCTTGTCGTCGACGATCAGCTTGGCCTTCACGTCCACCCGCTGGGCGCGCAGGGCGTCGGCGGCGGCCTTGCCCCGTCCCTCGGCGATGCTCTCGGCGAAGTTCGCGAACACCACGGTGAACCACAGCCACACCGCGATCTGCAGCGCCCACCAGGGATAGGCGCCGGTGTGGAAGGCCACGGCGGTGGACACGGTGGCGAGCATCGCCACGACCTCGGTCGCCAGGATCACCGGGTTGCGGCCGAGCTTGCGCGGGTCGAGCTTGATGAAGGAGTCGGCGATCGCCCGCGCCAGCACGCTGGAGGACAGGGCGGTGGAGGTCACGGCCGAGCGCCGGGGGGCGCCCACGGGGGCGGAGAGGGCGGTCATGGCGGGGATGTCCTGAGGATCAATGCTGCTGGGCGACGGCGTGCAGCACCTGGAAGTGCTCCACGATCGGACCGAGGGCCTGGGCCGGGAAGAATTGCAGCCCGCCCATGATCACGATCACCCCGGCCAGCAGGGTGATGAACAGCAGGCCATGGCTGGGCAGCGTGCCGGCGGTGGGCTGAAGCTTGGGCTTGGCGGCGAGCGAGCCGGCCATGGCCATGACCGGGACGATATAGGCGAAGCGGCCGAGCAACATCGCCACGCCCAGGGTGTCGTTCCAGTAGGGGGTGTTGGCCGACAGGCCCGCGAACGCCGAGCCGTTATTCCCTGCCGCCGAGGAGTAGGCGTAGAGGATTTCCGACAAGCCGTGGGGGCCTGAATTCTCCAGAGCCTTGAGCGCCAGCGGCAGCACGGCGGCCACGGCGGCGAATCCCAGGATGGTCAGCGGCAGGATCAGCACCGCCAGCATGGCGAACTTGACCTCGCGCGCCTCGATCTTCTTGCCGAGGTACTCGGGCGTGCGGCCGACCATCAGCCCGGCGACGAACACCGCGATCAGCGCCATGACCACCATGCCATAGAGGCCCGAGCCGACCCCGCCCGGCAGGATTTCGCCCAGCTGGATCATGAACATGGCCGCGCCGCCCGCCAGGGGCATGAAGCTGTCGTGCATGGCGATGACTCCGCCGTCCGACGCGCCGGTGGTGTTGGCGGTCCATACGGCGGTGGAGGGCGCGCCGAAGCGGACTTCCTTGCCTTCCATGTTCACCGCCACGGCGCCGTGGACGGCGTGCATGGCGGGGGCGGGCTGGGTCTCGGCCCAGTAGATCACCGCCGAGGCGGCCACGATGAACCCGGCCATGACGGCCAGCAAGGCGCGCGATTCCCGGCGAGCGAGGGTGACGACGCCGAACGCGATGACGCAGGCGTAGCCCAGCACGTTCATCGAGACGATCTCGATCAGATTGGTCAGGCTGTTGGGGTTCTCGAAGGGATGGGCCGAGTTGGCGTTGAAGACGCCGCCGCCATTGGTGCCGAGCTGCTTGATCGCCTCCTGGCTGGCAGTGGGATACAGGATGATGGTCTGCTTGGCGCCTTCCACGCCCACCGCGTCCACGTGTCCGGTCAGGGTCTGGGGCATGCCCTGCGCGGCGTAGATCAGGGCGATCACGATCGAGAGGGGCAGAAGGACGTAGAGGGTGATGCGGGTCAGATCGACCCAGAAGTTGCCCAACCCCTCGCCGCGATTGGCCGCGAAGGCCCGGCTGACCGCCGCCGCCAGGGCGATGCCCGCCGCCGCCGACAGGAAGTTGTGGCTGGTCAGGCCCGCCATCTGGCTGAAGGCCGACACAGACTGTTCGGGCACATACGACTGCCAGTTGGTGTTGGTGACGAAACTGATCGAGGTGTCGAAGGCCAGGTCCGGCGTCAGCCCCTTGAACCCCTGGGGGTTGAACGGCAGCAGGTCCTGGAAGCGCAGGATCAGATAGAGCACGACGAAGCTGATCGCGCTGAATGTCAGCATGGCGGCGGTGTAGGCCATCCATGTCTGGCTCTTTCGGGGATCGACGCCGAAGGCCCGGTAGAGCAGGCTCTCCGCCGGCTTCAATACAGGATCGAGCCATGTCGCCTGACCCTGCCACACCCGCGCCAGGAAGAGGCCGAGCGGCAGCGACAAGGCCACGGTGATGGCGATGGTGAACAGGATTTCAGCCCAGCCGGCGGCGGTCATCGCTCGGGCTCCCTAGAATTTGTCGGGACGAATGAGGGCGGCGACCATGTAGCCGGCGATGAAGATCGCCGCGGCGCCGTAGAGCAGGGAAATGACCATGGTCAGATCCGCTTCAGCGCCAGGGCGTAAAGGCCGAAAGCGACAAAGATGGCGCAGCCTGACGCGAGATAGAGGACATCGAGCATGGGGCGCTCCTGGTTGAGAGCGCGGTCTTACGGCGGCCAGCCGTAAAGGTTCGCGGTGCGATGGGGGGCCAGGCCATAAAGGCCGCATAAAGACGCTTGGCCTAGTCAGGGCGGGCGCGCCATGCCAGAAACCCTCCGCCAGGACGCTTGGCTGCTAACCGGGAGCCCCGCCGTGAAACTCTCTACCGCCGTGACCGTGCGCCTTGTCGGCGTGGGCCTGACCGTGGCCATGCTGGCGGCGGAGTTCTGCAGCTTCTACCTGCACCTGTTCGTCCTGCCGGTCGTGGGCATGCCGTTTCTGATCGTGGCGACCCTGGCGCCGGCGCTCGCCGGAATCTCGATTTACAACCGGACGCTCAAAGCCGAAGAGGCCAAGGCGGTGCAGGTCGAGCCCCGATAGGTCAAATCCCGCGCTGCTGCGGGCCGTCTCTATTGCGTCGCAAAACCCTTGTTGCATCGCACAAGCCGAGGCGATACCGAAGCGCCATTCGTTGCGTGAAAGTTTGTCATGGACATCACTAAGATTCCCACGGGGGCCAATCCCCCCTACGACGTCAACGCCGTGATCGAAATCCCCCAAGGCGGCGAGCCGGTGAAATATGAGATGGACAAGGCGTCCGGCGCCCTGTTCGTCGACCGCTTCTTGCATACGGCCATGTTCTATCCCGGCAACTACGGCTTCATTCCTCACACCCTGGCCGAAGACGGGGATCCTTGCGACATCATGGTCGTGGGCCCGACGCCGGTGGTGCCGGGCGCGGTGATCCGCTGCCGCCCGATCGGCGCGCTGTTGATGGAAGACGAGGCCGGCAAGGACGAGAAGATCCTGGCCGTGCCGGTGGACAAGCTGCATCCGTTCCACTCCGACATCAGCTCGTGGCGCCAGCTGCCGGCGATCATGACCGAGCAGATCGCGCACTTTTTCCAGCACTACAAAGACCTGGAAAAGGGCAAGGTCACCCACATCAAGGGCTGGGCCGATCCTGAAGAGACCGCGGAACTGATCCGCAGGGGCATGGAAGCGGCCATGACCAAGGCCGGGCAATAGCCCGAGGCTCTTGAGGTTGGCGGACGCGGGATGACATTCCGCGTCCGGCCCCCTATGTGCCGGCTGAGCGAGAGGCTGGAGCCGGGATATGTCGACAGAAACACAACGCCGGGTGATCTGGTCGGGGCGCGGCATGCCCGCCAGCGATGGCGCGGGGGTCAAGCTGAACCGTGTGATCGGTCAGCCCGCCTTGCCCGATCTCGATCCCTTCCTGATGCTGGACGAATTCGGCTCGGACGATCCCCAGGCCTATATCGCGGGCTTCCCCGACCATCCGCACCGGGGGTTTGAAACCGTCACCTACATGCTCGACGGCCGCATGCGCCACCGGGACAATAAGGGCAACGAGGGGCTTCTGACCTCGGGCTCGGTGCAATGGATGACGGCCGGCCGCGGCATCATCCACTCGGAAATGCCCGAGCAGGAGCACGGCCTGATGCGCGGGTTCCAGCTGTGGCTGAACCTGCCGGCGAGCGACAAGATGACGGCGCCGCGCTACCAGGACATCGCGCCCGAGCAGATTCCTACAGCGACCCTGGCTCCCGGCGCCGCGGCCAAGGTCATCGCGGGCGTGATCGGCGGGGTCTTGGGACCGGTCGCCCCCGGCGCCACCGAGCCGGTCTATGGCGACATCAGCCTTGAGCCAGGCGCGATGGCCCAGGTGGCCCTGCCGGATGACCATGCCGCCTTTGTCTATGTCTATGAAGGGCAGGCCGAGGTCGGATCGCCGGCTCAGTCCGTCGCCCGAGGCGTGATCGCGGTGCTTGGGCCGGGCTCGGCCCTGTCGCTCGTCGGCGGTCCGTCGGGTGCGCGGCTGATGCTGGCGGCGGGCAAGCCGCTCAAGGAGCCCGTGGCCAAGTACGGCCCGTTCGTCATGAACACGGTCCAGGAACTGCAACAGGCCTTTGCCGATTTCCAGGCTGGCCGCTTCTAGCGTCCAATAGCGGGCTTCAGACAAGCGAAAGCCGGCGGAGGTCATCCGCCGGCTTTCCTGAGTCTCGAAGGCTGGAAGCTACTTCTTGACGACGCGCGGCTTCTTGGTTCCGCCGCGGCCCAGGCCCATGCTCTTGGCGAGGGCCGAACGGGAGGCGGCATAGTTCGGCGCCACCATCGGGTAGTCCTTGGGCAGGCCCCACTTGGCCCGATAATCGTCGGGGCTCATGTTGTATTGCGTGCGCAGGTGCCGCTTCAGCGACTTGTAAGGCTTGCCGTCTTCCAGGCTGATCAGGAAGTCGGGGGTGATCGACTTGCGGATCGGCACGGCGGGCTTGCGCGCTTCCGGGGCCGGCTGCATGTCCGTCTTACCCAAGGCGCCCAGGGCGCGGTAGATGGTCTGGATGACGGCAGGCACATCCGAAGCGGGCACGGTGTTGTTAGACACGTAAGCGGCCGCAATATCGGCAGTCAGGCTAAGAATATCGTTATTTTCGTCCATCGGCTTCCTCCGAGGCTCCACGTCTGGTCTGATGGCGTTACGATTTGGCTCAATTCGCAACTAAAACCAAGCCCTATTATCGGCTATTCACAAGAATAGAAAGGGACGTGCGAATTTCAGCCTTCGCGCATGTCAGAGCCCAAGGAACCACTGCGAGATGTCGAAGGATATCGTGTGATGCTCAACACGCGAGATTCCAACGGATTGTGGCCATTTGCAGGCCGATCCAGGTTAGAGCCCAGGCCTTGCCCGCTTGGGGTCTAACGCGATCACACCCCCCAGAGTTGAACGTTTCGCATCAAGCGCGATTGCAATATTCGATGGGCGCCTTGCTCGCGTTTTAGACGCCATTGTCTAGGGCGCCCGACATTTCGATTGACATTCGCCGACGTCCGCCTGGGATCGGACGGTGTCAGAAGTCCCGCGACAAGGTTGCACGCAGAGTGGTGGGCCGCTCGGGCGTTATCTCCTGCGCCTGTTGGAAATTGAACGGGTTGCCATAGGCGAAGGTATTGCCGCGGGCATTTGCAGGATTGGAGAGGAAGAACGCGAGCCGCCAGCGGTCCATCTCGAGTTGGGCCGACAGCCGCGCGAGCACATAACCGCCCTCCGAGGGCGAATTCAAGCGATTGAAGGTCAGGTGCGAGCGACCGATATATTCGGCCTCGGCGAACACCAGGGCGCTGATGTCGCCCCATACCCTCCAGCGGTAGGCGGTGCGGCCGCTGAGCGAGACGTCCGGTACGCCCGGCAGGCCGCTGCCCGGCATGAAGCCGGGCTTGGCGCGGGTCAGTTCTGGGCGATCGAGCAGGGCGGTGCCCTGCACGGTCAGGCCTTGCGTGGGGCGCGCGATCACTTCGAATTCCGCGCCCAGATCCCGTCCATCGCCGGCGTTGGCGGTGTAGGACAAGCCGCTGGGCATGAACTGGTCGGTCTGGATATTGGTCCAGATGTCGTAAAACAGGGCGGTGTTCAGGCTCAGCCGCCCGCCGAAGGCCGCCAGCTTGGCGCCGGTTTCCAGGTTCCACAGTTTGTCGCCGCCGAAAAAGCGGTGCACGCCCGGCTGGGTGGGCGAGGTGGCGAACACCGTGCCGATCTGGCCGCCTGTGTTGACCCCGCTGCCGCGCCCGCCTTCCGATACCAGGGCATAGATCGTTTCGTCCGGCGCGAGCTTGTAGGTCAAGGCGACTTTGGGCTGATAGCCGGCCGACGTCGTGCGGCCCGCATAGGTCCGTTCGGCTTCAATCTTGGGGGCGGCGACGTCGGATGTTGTGGCCGAGTCGGACATCGACAAGCGCATGCCGACCGTCGCAGTCAGGCGGTCGGTAAGGGCGTAGGAGGCGTCGCCATAGAGCGCCGCGCCATCGTGGCGGTCGATACGGTGTTCTTTATAGAGCGTGTCGGCATTCAGGTTGGTCTCGGCGGGCGAAGGGCCGGCGCGCACGATCGAGTCGGTGGTCTCGATCGTCGATTGGGCGTACAGGCCCGCCAGCCAGCGCAGCCGGCCCACGTTGGGCGATGTGTAGACCAAGTCCTCGGCGAGCATCTTTATGCGGATCGGCTCCTCGTAGGATCCGACGGCCGGCGTCCCCTGACCGAACAGCGGCAAGGCGTTGGATGCGTCCGAGCGACTGTCCAGCCGGTGCTGAACGAAGGAGGTTGTGGACGTCACATCGCCCCACAGGGCGTCATGTTCGACGTTCAGCGCCGTCGCCGAGAAGGTGTTGTTGGAGTTCTCGAGAATCTGATTGGCGCGGTGCAAGCGCCCGCCGCCGGGGGTGACATACTGGGCGTCCTTGGAGTCGATCGTCTGGTAGTCGGTCGACAGGGTGACGAGCCAGTCGGCGCCCGGGGCGGCGCGAAGGGCCGCCCGGCCGCCCTGGCGCACGGTCTGGTCCACATTGCTCAGCCGCAGATCCGAAGCGTCGATATAACCGCCCTCCACCGTCTTATAGACGACCGCCCGCACGCCCAGGTCGTCGCGAATCAAGGGCGCATTGATCATGCCCTCGTATTCTTCACTCGGCGCCCCGCCGTTGGTCAGGCTGCCGCCCAGGCGCGCATAGCCCGACCAGGCGTCCAGTTCGGGCTTACGCGGAACGATGCGGTAAACGCCGCTCATCGCCCCGCCGCCGTAGAGCGAGCCTTGCGGCCCGCGCAGCACTTCGATCGTCTCGACGTCGGCCAACTGCAGGTCGGGGTCGGGGGCGTTGTAGGTGATCGGCACGTCGTCGAGGTAGATGCCCACGGTCGATTGGGTGCGGCCGGTGAACGCGCCGTCTGACAGGCCGCGCAGCAGCAGCTTGTCGCGGCCCAGGCCCAGGTTGGTGGTCGCAAGGCCTGGGACCTGCACCGCCACATCGCTGACGTCCATCGCGCCGGCGTCTTCGAGTTGGCGATGGTCGAGGGCGCTGATGGCGTAGGGCAGAGAACCGATGAGGGCCGCTCGCTTGGTGGTGGTCACCACCACCTGGCGGTCGCCGGGCAGAGCCACCGGCTCGGACGCCTTCGGCGCGGGGGGGCGGGGCAGGGCTCGTTGTGGCGGCGCGGACTTGGACCGGGGCGCCGCGGAGACTTCGAAGGTGTCTGCCGCGACGCGGCGAAATCCGCAGCCGGCGCCCGCCAGAAGCCGGGCAAGGCCATCGTCGATCGAATAGCGCCCCACCAGGCCGGGGCTGAGCCCGTGACAGGCGTTGACCCCCCCGATGGAAATGTCGGCCTGGACCGCGAAGTCGATCAGGGCTTCAGACGCCGGCTTGGCGGGAATGGAAAAGGCCTTCAGCGATGTTGTCTGGGCCCGCGCGGCGCCGGGCGCGCATGCGCAATGGAAGGCGAGCAGACAAATCGACCAAGCCTTAGGTGTCAAACGCCGCTTGGCCGCCAAATTCCGTCCCCAGGGTCGGCGCTAGTTCGTGCGCGCCCTAAGGATTATGACGCCATCTTGCGTATTTGCCGAGACGGGAACCAATGCGGTCAGGCGGTTTATCACCATCGACTCGTCGGCCAGGGCCAGCACGCCCGAAAAGGGCAGGGCTGCGGCCGTCCCCTCGGCCTTGATCTGCACCCCATAGTAGCGATTCAGATCGGCCGCTACATCGGCCAGGCTGCGATTGCGATAGACCAGCCGTCCGGCGCGCCAGCCAAAAGCGTCGTCCGCTGACGTGCGCGCGATGTCGGAGGTGGCGCTGCCTTCGCGATGGCTGAGTTGCAGGCCCGGGGTGACGTTGACGGTCTGGCCCACGGCGCCGGGCGTGGGCGCCACTTCGACCAGGCCCGAGCGAACGGTCACCGTCAGGGCGCCATTGTTGCGCAGGACGTCGAATTCTGTGCCCAGGTCGCGGATCGTGCGGTCGCCGACGTGCACCACGAACGGGCGCGCCGCGTCATGGGTCACCGTGAACGCCGCTTCCGAACCTTCGGCCAGGTTCACTTCACGCCGGCGCGAATCCATCAGAACGGAGGCCTTGGAGTTGCTGTTGAGCGCAATCTGGCTGCCGTCGTTCAGGGTGATCGTCCGACGCTCGCCCTTGGCGGCGGCGTAGACGGTAGGCTCGACGATGCGAAACGGGCTGAACGGACCAATGAACACCAGGAGCGACGCGGCAGCCGCCGCAGTGGCCGCCCACCATACCGGCGCCGCCGAGGTCCGGCGCGAGGGGAAGGGCAGGATCGCGGCGCTTTGGCCTTCGCCCAGGCCTAGGCGCAAAGCGCCGGACTGGCGATCCATTTCGCTCCATAAGGCCTGCGCGGCGTCATAGGCGTCGCGGTTGGCGGCGGCGTCGTCGAGCCAGGCCTCAAACGCCAACCAGTCCTTTTCGGCCTGGGCGTCGGACACTGTGGCGTGCAACCGCACGACCCACTCGGCCGCGGCCTCGTGGACGGGGTCTTGCCAGTCGATGTCGTTGCCTGCCGCCATGCGCCCAGATTACCAGACCAAAACCGTTACAGTTGAGTAGACGGTGCGATCAAGCCGTCTCCCCCATAAGTTTTTTTGGCGTCGCATCATCAATCGTCGCGCCGAAGTTTCGCGAGCAATTGCTTGAGCGCAGCGCTGACCTGCTTTTCCACGGTTTTGCGCGAAACGCCAAGCGCCTGGGCTGTCTGCTCCTGGCTCAGGCCCTCCAAGCGGTGCAACTGGAACGCCTGGCGTGTGCGCGGGGGCAGGCCCTGGATCGCCGCAAGGGTGCGGCGCAGGCGTTCGCGCGCGGCGGCCGCTTGTTCGGGAGAGGCCTCGTCCATTACGTCATGACCGGCGAATTCGGCCCCCTGGGTGCGCCGCCAGGCTTCCTCGCGCCCGGCGGTGCGCTGGTTCGAGCGCAGCCGGTCGAGCATCAGATTGTTGGCCAGGCGAAACAGATAGGCAGAAGTATTCTCGATCGGCTCGCTTGGCTCCAGCGCCTGGACCCGTACGAACAGATCCTGGATCAGATCCTCAGCCGCCTCGCGTGACCGCAACCGGCCGGCGAAGTATCGGACAAGGTCGGCCCGCTTGGCCAGATAGGCGCGCAGCAGGTCGGAATGAAGGCTCTTGTCCGTCTCCCGGGGGCTGTCCGCGCCATGGTCCACGATTGGCAATCACCGCTAGAATGAAGGCGCGCGCCCGGTCTGAAATCTGGGCGGCTTGGCCTTTTGCTGCACCGGTCCATGCAAATGGCGGGCCATCCGGATAGGCGTCTTTGCGCGGTCGCACGAGCCTGCGCAAGCGGGGGGCGCAGATAAATTTCCTTTGACCTGACGCGGCGTTACAAGCCGGTTATCTTTGTGGCGCAACCGCTGGCTAAGGTGCGGACGCTGGGCTGGAGACGCTTATGGTCCGTTTGATATCGGTGACCCCTGTTGGCGACGGCTGGACGGTTCGCGCCGAGCCGTTCGACAATGAGATGCTGTTTTTCAGCGGCGCCAAGGCCGAGTCGACCGCCCGGCGCATGGGTCAGACGATCGCTCGCCGCGGCGAGACCGCGGAGATGCGCATTTTTTTGCGAGATGGCAGCTTGGCGGCCAGCTTTGTATTTCCGGCGGTCCAGGCCGCAGGCGGCTAGCGCGGCGCGAAGGCCTGACGGGGCGCACAATCTTGCGGTCTTGCGCATTCGGCAGTTTAATCCAATTTGATCGAAGTGGCCGCCATGGTTCGCCTGAACGGGGCCGCCGCGCCGCAGACCCGCCGTAATCCGGCCCTGGATTTGCACTGAGTAGAGCCTAAAGCGCTCATTCAGGTTCAGTATCGGCAACCTTCAACGCGAGATCCCGAACGTGTCTCAGAATAAAAAGAGCTCCCTGACCGCTAGCGTCGCGATCGGCGCCTTGGCGGCGGTATTGGTCGTGGCCGGCGGGTATTTCGCCGAGGCGGGGGCCAAGCCTGGCCAACCGGTCAACCCCGCTTCGACCCCGGTGTCCGCGCCGGCCGCTGTGGCGGGCCAGCCCGTGTCCTTCGCCGACATCATCGAGCGGGTCGCCCCGGCGGTCGTTTCGATCGACGTGGAAGGCAAGCTTACGCCCGACCGCGCCGCCCTGGAGGGCGCCGCGCCGTTCGGCGGCGACGGCGATGACGGCGGCGACGACCAGGGCGCTTCGCCCTTTGACCTGCCGCAGATCGCCCCCCGCGCTCCGGCCCGTCCCCAGCCGATGCAGGCCACCGGATCGGGCTTCTTCATTTCGGCCGATGGCTACATCGTGACCAATAATCACGTGGTCGAAGGCGCCGACAAGATCACCGTGCGCACCAACGACCAGCGCACCCTTAAGGCCCGCCTGATTGGCCGCGACCCGGCCACCGACCTGGCCGTGATCAAGGTCGAGGGCGCCCAATACCCCTACGTCAGCTTCGAGGATCGGGCCAAGCCGCGCGTCGGCGACTGGGTCGTGGCGGTGGGCAATCCGTTCAACCTAGGCGGTACGGCCACCGCCGGCATCGTTTCGGCCTTGGCGCGCCAGAACGTGTCGGACTCCAGCTACGTCGACTACATGCAGATCGATGCGCCGATCAACCGCGGCAACTCGGGCGGCCCGACCTTTGATCTCTATGGCCGCGTGGTTGGCGTCAACACCGCCATCTTCTCGCCCTCGGGCGGCTCGGTCGGCATCGGCTTCGATATTCCCGCCGACGTCGCGGCCTCGATCTCGCATCAACTGATCGCCGACGGCAAGGTTACGCGCGGCTACATCGGCGCCTCGATCCAGGACGTCACGCCCGAGATCGCCTCGAGCCTGGGCGTCAAGCCCAAGGAAGGCGCCCTGGTGGCCGATCTGACCCCGGGCGGTCCGGCTGAACGCGCGGGCCTGAAGCCGGGCGATCTGGTGATCAAGGCGGACGGGCACGACATCACCTCGGCCTCCGACCTGACCCGCCAGGTCGGCTTGGCGCATGGCGGCGACACCATCCGCCTGGAGGTGCGCCGCGACGGCCAGGTGCGCCAGATCGAGGTCAAGTCGGGCGTCCGTCCCGAAGAGGCCTCGCTGCGCAAGGGGCTGCAGCAGAAGGACAGCCCCGACGCCAGCGGCGCGGCGGCGCGCATCCTCGGGCTGCGCGTGACGCCGAGCGACGGCGGCGGCCTGGCCATTCAAGGCGTGCAGCGCGATTCGGACGCCGCCCAAAAGGGCCTTCAATCGGGCGACGTGATCGTCCAGGCCAACGGCCGCGAGGTCAGCAGCACCGAGGCCCTTGCGGCGGCGGTGGCGCAGGCCAAGAAGGACGGGCGCAAGGACGTGCTGCTGTTGGTCGCCCGCGGCGGCCAGCACCTGTTCGTCCCGGTGCAGATCGATCCGACCGTCAGCAACGACGGCTGATCGGCCCGACGTTAGCGAAACGAGAGCGGCCCCGCCCGACCAAGGCGGGGCCGTTTGCTATCCGGGGTAGTTCTTGGTCGCTACGATCACGCGCTGCATCGGCGCGAGCTTGGCCAAGAGCTTGTTCTGGGCCCAGAACGGCACCTTTTCCTGGTCCATCGCCGCCTGCAGGTCTTCGACCAGCGCGTTGAAGTCTGCTTGCTCCACGCCCATGTCCTTATGCGCCGCCGCCATGTCCCGGCCCGAATAACGGCAGGGACCACCCAGGACGTAGCAGACCTGCTCGGCCAGCATCTGGCTGAGGCGCGCGTCGTCGGCTGCGGCGAAGATGTCCTTCAGCCGCGGGTCCTGGTGATAGAGGCGCACCAAGGTCGAGACCACGCGGTCGATCCCGGCCTTTTCATGGAAGGCCTTGTACACCGTGTCGTTCGGCAGGGGCGTGGTCCCGGCGTTGGCGTCCGACGGCGTGTAGGGTGGGATATCTTCGGCGGCGCGGGCTGCGCCGCAAGTCAGGGCCAGGAGGGCGAGCGCGGCGAAGGCGGCTTTCATGCGATGACCCCTAGAAGCCGGCCTGAAGGGACAGATACACCCCGCGCTGGCGGCGGAAGGTGACGATGTCGCCCAGGTCCGCGTAGGCGGCGGTGACCGAAAGGTGCTCGTTGAC
This sequence comes from Caulobacteraceae bacterium, assembly GCA_035524315.1. Classification (GTDB taxonomy): domain Bacteria; phylum Pseudomonadota; class Alphaproteobacteria; order Caulobacterales; family Caulobacteraceae; genus BOG-938. Next base: position 39,847 of record DATKPD010000038.1, on the reverse strand, counting down.
GGCGTAGGCGGCGAACAGGTCGCCCCAGTCGCTTTCCTTGGCGATGCCGAGGTTGTCGGGCTTGGTGCGGTATTCGGCGCCCACCAGGAGCTGTTTGGTCAGCAGATAGCCCGCCGAGCCCTCGAACTCGGCGCGGTAGCCGCTGTTGCGGTCGCCGCCGAAGCCCAAGATTCCGGTCTGGTTGGCGCGGGTGGCGCGCACGGTGGCGTCGAGCACGAGACTGTGGTCGAGCAGGATCTTGGTCGCGGCCAGGTAATAGTCGACGCCGCTGTCGTCTTTTCCGCCGATCGCGTGGATCACCGCGCCCTGATCGTTATGCTTATATTGCACGCCGGCGGCGACCTGGGGCAGCCAGCTGTCCTGATCGTAGACCGCGTCGCCGACCAGCCGGAGCTTGGCCCCGATCACGTCCTCGTCGAACACGAAACCCCTCCCGAGGCCCAGTTTGGCGCCCGTGGCGCCGGTGTCGAACTGCTGGTGCGCGTAGGAAACCTCGGCCCGGTCGAACAGGCCGACCGCGCCGCCATAGCTGCGAAAGGCGTAGTCGGGCAGCTGGACATAGGTCGCGCTCGCCTCGGCCCCGATGCCGTTGCGCGTTTCATTGCCCGCGATCACGGCCCAGCTGGCCAGGCCGCCGCCCGCCGACCCCTCGATGTCGGTTACGCCCCGGGTCAGTTTCAGTTTGCCGCCCCATTGCCATTCCTCGGCTTGCGCCGGACGCCACAACAGCAACGCGATCGCCAGTAATAACGGCCATGCGATCTTAGACATGGGCTCTCCAAGCACGCTCGTACTCGCGTGGATGGGCCCAGCAGACTGCGCCGACCTTTAGGAAATCTTACCCATACGCCGCGACAGTGGGCTTTACGGCGTTTTCACGCGTCGGGCCTAGAGAGTGTACATGCGCGCCGTTGCATTCGTGTTGTTCGCCCTGAGCGCCATTCTGGGTCTGCTACCCTGGCCGGCCGCCGCCGCGGACCTGAGCTTCAGCCTCAGGACGCCGGCGGGGCAGCCGGTGCGCGACGCGGTCATCGCCTTCAGGCCGTCCGCGCCGACGCCTGGCCCCAAGGTCGCCGGCCCCTATGTAATGACCCAGGAGAACATCCAGTTTCATCCGTTCGTCCTGGTCGTGCCGGTCGGCGCCGACGTCAGCTTTCCCAACCACGACAAGGTGCGCCACCACGTCTATTCGTTCTCGCCGGCTAAACGCTTTGAACTGAAGCTCTATGGCCGCGATGAGACCCGCTCGGTCCATTTCGACAAGCCCGGCGTGGTCGCCCTGGGCTGCAATATCCACGACACCATGAGCGCCTACATCGACGTGATGGACACGCCCTACGTCGCCAAGACCGACGAGCGGGGCGAGGCGACCCTGTCCGACCTACCCGAGGGGCCGGGCGTCCTGACCTTATGGCAGCCCTACCTCAAGGCGCCGCGCAACGAACAGACCCATGCGATCGCGGTGTCCGGAACCGCGCGCCTGGCCTATGTGCTCGACCTGCGCGCGCCGCCGGCCGCCATGGCCATGCCGATGGGCCAATAGAGATGTTCCATCGACTGCAGACCAAGCTGAGCGTGCTGTTCGGCGCCTTATTCGCGGTGATGCTGGTGCTGCTGGCCGCCGCCGCCTATGTGGCCATTACCGGCAATGTGCGGACCGCCGCCCGCAGCCAGTTGCAGGCCGACGGCGCGGTGTTCGACCGCATCTGGCAGATCCGGTCCCAGCACTTGCAGGACAGCGCCAATCTGCTGGCGCACGACTTCGGCTTCCGCGCCGCCGTGGCCACCCACGACGGGGCCACCATCCAGTCGGCGCTGGACAATCTTCGCCAGCGCCTGGGCCTGGACAAGGCGTTCATCGTCGACCTCGACGGAACGGTCACAGGGCTGGACGTGCGTCAAATCGACGACGGCGCCGACCCGCTGTGGCAAGCGCTCGCCAGCCAGGACAACGCCTCCGGCGCGGTCATGCTCAACGGCGCGCCCTATCAGGCGATTTCCGCGCCGGTCCTGGCGCCGGGGCCGGTCGGGTGGGTGGTGTTCGCGACCAAGCTCGACCGGACAGAGATGAAGTCGCTCGAAGGCCTGTCGGCGGCGCCGGTCAATGCCGACCTGATGATCAAGCATGGTCCGGCGCCCTGGCGGGCCCTGGACCTGACCGTCGCTCCCGGCGCGTCCGTCGACGGCTTCGCCCGCCTGGCGCTGGCGGCGGGGGGCCGCGCTCTGCCGCTGCGCCTGACCTCGGGGCCGGCCCTTGCGGTGGTCAAGCCGCTCAAGGGCCTGGACGCCGACACCCAGGTGGGTCTGCTGCTGAGCTATCCCCTGGCCAAGGCCATGGCGCCCTATCAGCCTATGCTGTGGGCGATTGCGGCGCTCGGTCTGCTCAGCCTGGGCCTGTTGCTGGTCGGCAGCGGTCTGCTGGCGGCCAGCCTGACCAAGCCGCTCGCGGCGCTCGACGAGGCGGCCCAGCGCATCGCCCACGGCGAGGACGCGCGGGTTGAGGTGGTGTCCTCCGATGAGGTCGGGCGATTGGCCTTGAGCTTCAACCGCATGGCTGAGGAGATCGGCGAACGCGAACGGCGCATAACCCAGCTGGGCCTGCAGGACAGCGAGACCCAGCTGCCCAATCGCCGGGCGATGATCCAGCGGCTGGAGGCCCTGGCGGCGCAATCGCCGGGCGAGGGGGTGGTGGTGTCCGCGGCGCTCGGCGTGGAGCGCTTCACCATGGTGCGCAGCGCCATCGGCTACGGCCTGGTCGGCGCGCTGCTGCGCGAGCTGGGCGCCCGCATCGTCGAGCACGACGCCGACCTCACGCCCACGCGCATCGCCACCAGCACCCTGGGCGTGGCGTTCCTGGCGCGCGACGCCGAACACGCCGGGCATGTCCTGACCCGCCTCGTCGAGGCGCTGCAACGACCGGTCGATCTTGGCCACGCGACGGTTGATGTGGGGCTCACCTGCGGCTACGCGATCGACGGCGTGCACGCTCACGGGGCCGTCGCCCTGCTCGAGCGGTCCAACATCGCCCTGGACCAGGCGCGCGATCTTCGCCGGGGACTCGCCGCCTTCGACGAGGCCGCCTATGGCGATCCGGCCAGCAACCTCAACCTTATGAGCGAGATGCTCAAGGCCGCTCGGGATGGCGGACTGTCGCTGCACTACCAGCCCAAGATCGACCTGCGCAGCGGGCGCGTGAGCGGGGCCGAGGCCCTGGCCCGCTGGCGCCACGCCACCCGGGGCCCGCTGTCGCCCGACCTGTTCGTCGGCATGGCCGAGGAGACCGGCCACATCCGTGCCCTGACCGATTGGGCGCTGGACCGCGCCATCGCCGACCAGGCGCGGCTGCGCCGGGCCGGGCACGACCTGCCCCTGTCGGTCAATATCTCCGGGCGCCTTATCAGCGACCGCGACTTCGCCGAGCGCGCGGTGCGCAAGGTCGCCGACCATCGCGCCAACCTGTGCTTCGAGATTACCGAGACCGCCGTGATCGACAATCCGGCTCTGGCGTTGGAGCTGATCGAGGACTATGCGCGCGCCGGCATCCCCATCTCGATCGACGACTACGGCTCGGGCCTGTCGTCCCTGGCCTATCTGAAGCAGATCGCCGCCCAGGAACTGAAGATCGACAAGTCCTTCGTCCTGGGCCTCGGGGCGGATCAGCGCGACGCCCTGCTGATCAAGTCGACCGTCGATCTGGCTCACGCCCTGGGGCTGAAGGTGGTGGCCGAGGGGGTCGAGACCGCCGAGTGCGCCGCCCTGCTTCAGGCCATGGGCTGTGACGTCGGCCAGGGCTACTATTTCGCCCGGCCGGCGGCGATGGACGCCTTCGTCGATTTCCTGGACGCGGGCGGCGTACAGGCGGCGGCCCAGCGACTGGCGTGATGACGGCCTGCCCATAGAATGGGCAAGCAAGCGCCGGGGCCCGTCGCCCGGGAAGCTGCGGCATGCGATGGCTGGCGGCGGCGCGCGAAAGTCCTAGATTGCCTGCGGGCTTGGCCCGGAGCCCCTTGTTGAGCGGGATGAGACATCGGCCATGGCGCCTCTGACGGTTGATCTCGGCGAGCGGCCCGTGGCGCGATGCGACGCGCTGGGCGAGGTCCCATACAGCGAAGAGCCTGGCCTGCTCAGCCGGCCCTATCTGACCCGCGCGCATCGCATGGCGCTGGACGAACTCGCGGGCTGGATGACCGAGGCGGGCATGAGCGTGCGCCTCGATCCGCTGGGCAACATGATCGGCCGCTACGAGGGCCTGCAGCCCGGCGCTCCGGCGCTGCTGATCGGCTCGCACATCGACACCGTGCGCAACGGGGGCCGTTACGACGGCGCGCTGGGGGTGATGCTGGGCGTGGAATGCGTCGGCGCGCTGAACCGCGCGGGCCGCCGCTACGGTTTCGCGATCGAGGTGATCGCCTTTGGCGACGAGGAAGGCTCGCGCTTCCCCGCCTCGATGCTGTGCAGCCGCGGCGTGGTGGCCCCGATCGAGCTTTCGGCGCTCGAGACGGCCGACGCCGACGGCGTGACCGTGGGACAAGCCCTGGTCGAGTTCGGCCTGGATCCCGCGCGGATCGCCGAGGCCGCGCGCCTGCCGGGCGAGGTGTTCGCCTATGTCGAGGCGCATATCGAACAGGGGCCGGTGCTGGAGTCCGAGGCCCTGCCGGTGGGCGTGGTCACCGGCATCGCCGCCCAGCACCGCATCAAGATCCGCCTGACCGGCGAGGCGGGCCATGCGGGCACAACGCCCATGGACCTGCGCCGCGACGCCCTGGCCGGCGCCGCCGAGTCGATCCTGGCGATCGAGGCGCTGTGTCGCCAAGGCCCGCAGGACCTGCGCGGCACGGTCGGGCGCATCGCGCCCAAGACCCAGGCCTATAACGTGATCCCGGGCGAGGTGGAGTTGGGGCTCGACCTGCGCGCCGCCGCGGAGACCACCCGCGACGCCGCGTGCGAACAGATCCGCGCGAAGCTGGCCCTGATCGCGCGCGACCGGGGACTGCAGCTCGACTTCCAGATCATCCAGACCCTGCCGGCCAGCCCGTGCGACGCCGCCTTGATGCGGCTGATGAACCAGGCCGTGGCCGACATCGGCGTGCGCCCGTTCGAGCTGATCAGCGGGGCGGGACACGACGCCATGGTGCTGGCGCGCCTGGCGCCCATGGCCATGCTGTTCATCCGCTGCGCGGGCGGCGTCAGTCACAATCCGGCCGAACGGGTGGCTCCGGAGGACGTGGCGGTGGCGGGCCAGACAATGATCGCGTTCATCGAACGCCTGGCGGCGGCGCGCGCATGAGCGAGGCCTATCCGCGCGACCTGATCGGCTATGCCGGCCGACCGCCCCATGCGGCGTGGCCGGGCGGCGCGCGCGTGGCGGTGCAGTTCGTGCTCAACTACGAGGAGGGTGCGGAGAACTGCATCCTGCACGGCGATCCGGCCGCCGAGGCCTTCCTGTCCGACATGGTGGGTTCGCCGGCGATCGCCGACATGCGGCACATGGCGATGGAGAGCCTCTATGAATACGGCTCGCGCGCCGGCTTCTGGCGTCTGCACCGCATCTTCACCGAGCGCCAGGCGCCGTTGACCGTGTTTGGCGTGGCCATGGCCATGGCCCGCAATCCCGCCGCCGTGGACGCGATGATGGGCGCCGGCTGGGAGATCGCCAGTCACGGCTATCGCTGGATCAATTACCAGCATGTGCCCGAAGCGGTCGAACGCGAGCACATCGCCCTGGCGATCGAGACCCAGCAACGCCTGACCGGCGCGCGGCCCCTCGGCTGGTACCAAGGACGCACCAGCCCCAACACCGCGCGTCTGGTGGCCGAGGAGGGCGGGTTCGTCTACGACGCGGACTCCTACGCCGACGATCTGCCCTATTACGACACCCGCTTCGGCCGGCCACAGCTGATCGTGCCCTACACGCTTGAGGCCAACGACATGAAGTTCGTGGCCTACAACGGCTTCACCACCGGCGATCAGTTCTTCGCCTATCTGAAGGACGCCTTCGACGGCCTATACGCCGAAGGCGAGGATGCGCCCAAGATGATGTCGGTGGGCCTGCACGGCCGCATCGTCGGGCGGCCGGCGCGGGCGCTCGCGGTGGCGCGATTCCTCGATTACATCCAGGGCTTCGATAAGGTGTGGATCGCGCGGCGACTGGATATCGCGCGCCATTGGCTGGAGACCCACCCGCATGCTGGCTAGCCTGCCCGACCTCGGCGGCGTCGCGGCGGAATCGTCCGACCACACCCGGTTCATGGCCCTTTATGGCCATCTGTTCGAGCATTCGCCATGGGTGATCGAGCGGACGTGGGCGGAGCGCCCATTTGCTGACGCCGAGGCTTTGCACGCGGCGATGATGCGCACCCTGGCCGACGCCAGCCTGGACGAGCGCCTGGCCCTGCTGCGGGCGCACCCCGAGCTGGCCGACAAGGTCGCCATCGCGGAGGGCCTGACCGAAAGCTCCCAGCACGAGCAGGCCAGCGCCGGGCTCGATCGGTTGAGCGAGGCCGAATACGCCACCTTCCACGCGCTCAACACTGCCTACCGCGCGCGCTTCGGCTTTCCCTTCATCATCTGCGTCAAGCTTCACGACAAGGCGGGCATCCTGCGGGCAATGCGCGAGCGCCTGGAAGGCGAGCCCGACGTGGAGCTGGATGAGGCCTTGCGGCAGGTCGGGCTGATCGGCCGCGTGCGGCTGGCCGAGACGCGCGCATGACCAGCGCCGTACACGGATGATCTTCCACCCTAAGCCTGCGAGACCCTCATGGCCGGCCAACTGACCACCCACGTTCTGGACCTTGTGCTGGGCAAGGGCGCGGCCGGCCTGGACGTTTCGGTCGAACGCCTGGGCGAGGGCGGATCGCGCACGCGCCTGCCGGGCGCGACGCTCGACGCGGGCGGCAGGGGCGTGCTTTTGACGGGTAGCGATTTTACGCCGGGCCACTACGAGTTGACCTTCGCCGTCGCCGACTATCACCGCGCGACCGGACAGGCGGTCGCGGACCCCCCGTTCCTCGATCAGATCCCCATACGCTTCGGCGTGGCCGACGCGAGCCTTCACTGTCACGTTCCGCTGCTGATCAGCCATTACGGCTACAGCACCTATCGCGGCGGCTAGGCGACCACCGCGTGGTTCCCCTTCTGTCGCGCAGCATCCACCGGTTCGGGGCGCTGCTCATCACCATCTCGGCCATCACCCCTGCCGCCTCGATCTTCATCATGGGCCAGGACGTGGTCCATCACGCCGGGACCGGGGCCCTGTGGTGTTTCCTGGCGGCCGGCGCCTTGGCGGTGACCACCGCCTATGTCTATGCCGAACTGTCCTCAGCTTTTCCCCTGACCGGGGGCGAATATTCCATGATCGGCGCGACCATGGGGCCGTCGTGGGGCTTCATGGCCTTGGGCCTGAACATCGTTGGCGGCGGGCTGGGCCAGGCGGTCACGGCGCTGGGCCTGGCCGACTATCTCAATGTGGCCTTGCCGGGCGCGCCGGCGATCCCGGTGGCGCTCGCGGCGACCGCGATTGTGACAGCGCTGTCAGTTCTGCATGTGCGCGTCAACGCCTGGATCACCGGCGTCTTCCTTCTGGTCGAGATGGCCACGGTCGTGCTGTTCGCGGCGGCCGGCGCGGCCCACCCTCACCGGGGCCTAGGCGCGGCCCTGCTCCACCCGCAAATGCTCGACTCGGGCGGGGCTCTGGCGCCCACGCCCTTGGCGGCCATCGGCCTGGCCACCGCCGGCGCGATCTACGCTTTCAACGGCTACGGCGCGCCCTGCTATTTCGGCGAGGAGATCCACCACTCGCGCCAGCGCATGGCGTGGCTGGTGTTCTGGTCCCTGGCCGTGGCGGCGGTCGCCGAGCTGACGCCGGTCGGGGCCTTCGTCACAGGCGCGGGCGACCTGAAGGCGGTGCTGGGGGCTGACAGTCCGTTCTCGGCCTACCTCCTGGCCAACGGGGGGCCGTGGCTGGACAAGGCGATCAGTCTTGGCGTCGCCCTGGCCATCATCAACGCCATGATCGCCATCGCCCTCATCAACGCGCGCCAGCTCTACGCCAGCGCGCGCGACGGCGTGTGGCCCCGGGCGTGGAACCGGGCCCTGGGCGCCGTGCACCCGCGCCTCGGTTCGCCGTGGATCTCCGCCCTGGTGATGGGCGCGATCACCGCCGCGTGCTGCTTCCTCAACCTCGACCTGCTGGTGATGCTGACCGCGAACGGCCTGGTGCTGACCTATGCCGGGGTGGCCGTGGCGGTGATGGTGGGCCGGCGCAATGGATCGACCGGCGCGGCCGTCTACCGGATGGGCCCCTATCCCTGGGCGCCGCTGGCGTCGCTGGTGGCGCTGGCGGCGGTGGCCGCGGCGGATCTGGCCGACGCCCAGACCGGCCGACCGAGCCTCTTGTCCAATCTGGCGGTGATGGCGCTATTCGCCGCGTATCACGCGTTCTATCTGCGCCGTCGCGGGGGCTGGACCCTGCGCGGGGCCGAAGGCGAGGCGCTGGGTCCCAAAGGCCTGCTGTAAGCCCGATCCGCGCGGCGCGGCCCTTGCACCCATCGATGCGACGCCGGTTCATCGGAGCCGGCGCGTGATGCCGTCGGGGGGCGTCATCGATCGGCGCAAAGGACGCGAGCACCGTGCAAGTTTCAAGTAATTCAATGCAGTACATCATGTCCGAGCTGCAGTCGGCTATGAGCAGCTCGCCGTTCAGCGGCATCGGCTCGACCACCGGGACCGGGCAGGATGTGCAGGGCGACTCGGCAAGTTCCTCCTCTTCGGGCTCGGCCAGTCCCCTCAGCATCGTCGCGCCATCGTTGCAGCTGTCGTCCGCCCTTTTGTCGAGCCTGATCGCCCTGCAGGCCGGCTCGTCCAGCTCGAGCAACTCGGCCTCGGCGTCCTCCAGCCAGAGCGCTCCGACCCAGAGCGACCTGACTCAGAGCGACCCGACCCAGGCGAGCAGTCGTCATCATCGTCACGGCGCGGCGGACGCGACGTCGTCCACGGCCTCGGCCGCCGTCCCTGCCGACGCCGCGCAGGCGGACAGCGCCGATGCCGATATCGCGGGCGCGGCCGGCGCGACGGCGGCGTCGGTCGGCGCCTCGGCCTGAGCCGCGGATCGCCTCGATGCCGGCTGAGTGGTCCGGCGAGATCGACGCGCTGATGCGGGCCGGCCGCGCCAAATTGGCGGCCGGTGACGGCCCCAGCGCGCTGCAACGGTTCACCGAGGCCTTGCAACGCGACAACGCCTTGCCGGAGGCCTTTCTCGGCGCCGGCCTGGCGCTGGAATCGATGGGCGACGACCGCGCGGCGGACGCCAGCTATCGCCACGCGGTGACGCTCGATCCCGCCCTGGCCAACGCGCATGGGGCCCTGGCGGCCTTGGCGGCGCGTCACGGCGACTGGATTCAGGCGCGCACGTCCGCGGAGAGCGCCTTGGCGATCCTCCCGACCGAGTCCTCGGCTTCGGTGGCCCTGGCCCAGATCCGGCTGCGCGAGGACCTTCCGGCGGAGGCCTTGTCCGTCCTGGCCTCGGTTATCTGGAGCCAGGGACAGACGCTGCAGCACGCGTTCGCGCATCGCCTGGGCGGCACGGCGTTGGAGCGCCTGGGCCGGACCGCCGAAGCCTTCGCCCAGTGGGGCGCCTCGGCCGCCATCTTCCGCGCGCGCTATGCTGTCGGCTGCGCCGGGCCTGAGCCGATGACGGGCCTCGACCTGTGCCTGAGCCTGGAACGGCGATACGCCGACGGGGACGCCGCGCTGTGGCGCGCCGCCCCGGGCGAGAGCGGCGGCCCTGCGGCAGGGCATGTGTTCCTGGTGGGTTTCCCGCGTTCGGGCACCACCCTGCTGGAGCAGGCCCTGGCCGGCCACCCCGACGTCGTGGCCCTGGAGGAGCGGCCAACCCTTGTCGCGGCCATCGACGCCTTTCTCGATCCTCCGCTGGGCGTCGAGGCCCTGGCGCGGCTGGATCAGGATCAGGCGGACCACTGGCGCGGGCAGTACTGGGCGCAGGTGCGGGCCAACGGCGCCGACGTTTCCGGCAAGATCTTCGTCGACAAGCAGCCGTTCTATGGCCTGTGGCTGCCGTTGATCGGCAAGCTGTTCCCGCAAGCCAAGATCGTCGTCGCCCGGCGCGACCCGCGCGACGTGGTGCTGAGCTGCTTGCGCAATCCGTTTCGCATGACCCCGGTGACCTACGAACTGATGGACCTGGAGCGCGGGGCGGCGCTCTACGCCGGGACCATGCGCATCATCGATTTGTTCAGGGCCCGCTCGGCCAATCCGGTGTTCGAGCACCGGCACGAAACCCTGGTGGATGACTTCGAGGGCGCGGTCCGGCCGTTGTGCGCCTTCCTGAACCTGCCCTGGACCGACTGCCTGGCCGATTTCGCCGCCACCGCCGCCCGGCGCGAAATCCGCACGCCCAGCGCCGACCAGGTGCGCCGCGGCCTAAACCGCGATGGCGTGGGGGCGTGGCGCCGGTACGCGGCCGAGCTGGCGCCGGTCCTGCCGATGCTCTCGCCCCTGGCCGAGCGCTACGGTTATCCGCCGTGAATCCGGTCCTCTTAATCGTTCCTAAAGCGCGAAGGCGGAACACTCCGGCAGGGGCCGAGCGCCAGAAAGCCTTATGACCAGTTCTATAAGTTCCCTGACCGGCGCCGCCCTGATCAACTACTATCAGGGCCAGGCGGCGCTTACGCTATTCGGCGCCAGCACCTCGTCGGCCGCCTCGACCTCGGCCGCGGCCCTCAGCGCCTACTACCTGAACAAGGAAGGCATCACCTCGTCGGGCTCGTCGTCCGCCGCCGCGGCCAACGCGCCGACCGCCCCGTGGAACACCTCCACCGGCACGCCCTCGGTCTCGACTGCGGTGCAGAATGCGATGAACGGGGCGAGCTTCGTCAGTCCGTCAGCCTCCTCGCTCAGCGCCCCCGGCGGTTCAAACGCCACGGACTACGAAAATCTGTTCGCGGTCTATCAGGGGCTGAACACCCTCAACGATCTGGCCCAGACCGCAGCGGCGAACGCCAATTCGGCGTCTCCGACCTATTCGACCAGCCAGTTGCAATCCGTGTTCGCCTCGGGTCTCAGCCAGGTGGAAAGCTTCCTCAACACCACGCCGTTCACCGGCTTCAACGTGACCGCCGGTCAGGTGTCGCAATCCCAAAGCTCCACCGTCAGCCTGCCCACCGGCGTGGGCCACAACTACAGCACCGGCGTCATCTACACGGGCGACGCCTCGTCGCCGGCGCCCGCGCTGGAAGGCGATGTGCAGTTCACGATCAGCGTCGCCAGCACCTATGCGCCGACCGGCACGGCCCCGACCAACGTCAATATAGACCTCAGCGGCATGGGCTCGACGCCGCGCACCATGACCAACGTGGTCGGCTACATCAACCGGCAGTTGGCCGCCGCCGGCGTGTCGAGCACCTTCGCCGTGGCCAACCTCGGCAACGCCACGGTCAACAGCTATGTCGACGGCAAGGCGACCACCACCACCGGCTCGCCCCAGTGGGGCCTCACCATCAACGGGGCCGCGGGCGAACAGATCAGCTTTTCGGCGCCGTCGACGGCCGCCGCGGTCTACGTCGGGGAAACCACCGGGGGCATCAAGTCCACCTCGGCCACGGGAACCTCGACGACCTCGGCCACCGCCCAAACGCTGATCGGCCTGCAGACCAGCAACAGCGCCGTGGGTACGCCTCCGTCGACATCCAGCGTGTCGGTCAACAACAGCAGCCTGCCCAACGGCGGCATCTTCTCGTCCGGCCTGCCGAGCGGGGTCAACTCGGTCCAGTCGGAGGCCATGGGGTCGGACGGTTCGATCTATATGGTGGCCGACGTGTCCGGTTCGGTGAACGGCGCCCCGGTGCCGGGCGACCAGGGCGTGGCGCTGATGAAATACGACGCCGCGGGAAAGCTGGTCTATTCCAAGGTGCTGAGCGCCGGTTCCGACTCGTCCGGCTACAGCCTCGCGGTCAACACCGACGGCACGGTGGCCGTGGTGGGCTCGAACACGGTTGCGGCCTCCACCAGCGTCAACGGCGTGACCACCGCCGCGTCGACCGCAGGCTTCGTTCAAGTGTACAGCCCGACCGGCGTGCCGACGTGGAGCGCGAAGATTCCCGCTTCGGGCGGCACGGCCACGGCCACGGGCGTGACGTTCGGCTCGGACGGTTCGGTCTATGTCAGCGGCACCACCACCGGTTCGGTCGGCGGTCAGGCGACGCAGGGCTCCTCGGACGAATTCATCCAGGGCTATTCGCCCACCGGCGCGAGCACCTTCACCACCCAGTACGGCGCCGTGGATGGCACGAACACCTCGTCGGGCATCGTCTACGACACGGCCAACAACACCCTCTACACCGCAGGGTCCGAGAACTCGCAGGCGGTGGTGCGCAGCTTCGCGCTCAACGGCGCCAACTCGCCGACCGCGGGCGCCACGCGCAACCTCGGCGCGGCCACGAGCGTGGTCGGCATCGGGCTGAGCGGCGGCCAGATCGTGGTGGGCGGCAACACCATCGGCCCGACCATTCACGCCGGCACGGTGGCCCAGGCCTATCAAGGCGTGCAGGACGCCTTTGTGGCGTCGATCTCGACCAGCCTGACGCCCTCGTCGAGCGACAGCGTCACCTACCTGGGCGGGGCGGGCGAGACCGAGACGGCCAGGGCCATGTCCACGGCGGGCGGCCAGGCCTATCTGACCGGCACGATCCTCAACGATCCAAACGGCCTGGCGGCGTCCAACGCCACCGAGGGTTTCGTGGGCGGGGTCAATGTCTCGGGCGGCGGGCAGTCCTATGCCAACACCTTCACCGCCGCCAACGGCCAGTCGACGCCGACCGCGATCGCTGCTTCGGCCACGGGCACGTCGGTGCTCAATCAGCTGGGCCTGCCCGACGGCCAGATCAACGCCGGCGGCTCGACCCTGATCACCGCCAACACGCCGATCAAGGCGGGGGACAGCTTCTATATCCGCACCGCGGCGGGCGGCCCGCAAACCACCATCACCGTCTCGGCCAAGGACACCCTGGCCAGCCTGGCGACCAAGATCAACACGGCCTTGGGCGCGGCGGGCGCGGCCCAGGTGGTGTCGATCGGTTCCAGCAGCACCATAAGCATCACGCCCAACACCGGCCAGTACATCGAGTTGGACGCCACGCCCGCCAACGCCGGCCTGGCCTCGGTGACCAACAACTCGACCAATGTACTGGCCTCGCTGGGCCTGAACGCGGGCGTGATCCGTACGGTCCAGACCGTAAACGGCCTGACCAACCCAACGCAGCTGCGGGAATACGGCTTGAACCTCGGGTCGCTCAACATCAGCTCGGCGACCAGCGCCAAGGCCGCGTCCGTGGCCCTGCAGACCGCCATCGCCCATATCCAGCAGGCCTACAAGGACTTGGTCAGTCCGCCGACCCTGGCGAGCGAGGCGGCGGCCAAGGCGTCGAGCGGCACGGCGCCGGCCTATCTGACCGCCGAAATCGCCAACTACCAGGCCGGCCTCAACCGCCTGCTAGCCGGCTCGTCCAGCAGCACCTCGACCTTGGGCTGAGGCGCGCCGTCAGGCCGCTTCGCCCCCGCGCAGCGACAGCAGGATCAATCGCCGCATGATCTGATCCTGCAGCCGGGCGGGCGACTCCAAGCCGAGACGCGCCAGGCGGCGCCGCTCATCGTCTGATGACGGACGAAGCATCGAGGCGCGCGCGATCGCACGGGCGCGCTGGGCCGGGCTGGCGGTCATCGCCTTGAGCCGTTCGAGCGCGGCGACCAGCGCCTGTTCGTCTGGATCCAAATCGGTGCCGAACGGATAGGCGGGCAGCAGGCCCTCCGCGCGCGCCGCGCCCAGCTTGCGCGCCAGGGCCTCGGGCGTGTTGTCGCGCTGATGGGCGGGAATGCGATAGTCCGCCTCGATCTTGCCTGCCGCTTTGGCCTGGGTCAGCAGGTCTTGCTGGAAGCGGGAGTCGGCGATGCCGATCATGGCGCAGGCCACATCGCGGTCCGAGCGCCCGCGCAGGTCGGCCACGCCATATTCGCTGACGACGATGTCACGCAGATGCCGCGGAATGGTGCAGGCGCCGTAGGCGTAGCGAATGTTCGACTCCGCGCGCCCGCCGCTTTCGCGCACGGCGTTGAGGGCGATGATGGCCCGCGCGCCCTCCAGCACATGCGCCTGGGCGACGAAGTCGAATTGCCCGCCGACGCCCGACACCACCTTGCCGTCCTCACGCCGGTCCGAGATCACGTCGCCGAACACCGTGGCCATCATGGCCGCGTTGACGAAGCGGGCGTCGCGCCGGTCGCGCCGCTGCTGGTCCTCGTCCTCGTGGTTCAGGCGGTTGGTGAAGGACACCGTGGTCATGCGGAACAGCTCGCGTTCGGCGTCCGGCATCTCGCGCAGGGCGGTGTAGAAGTCCTTGCAGCCGATGAAGAAGCCGCCGTGCGCCACGGCCCCGTCGCCCGCGCGCCGGCGCAGCACGCCCGCGCGCCACAGGTCGAGGAACGCCGGCACCAGCATCTCGGTGACGCCGTAGAGCCCCTCCTGGAACGGCGCCAAAGCCGCTTCGTCCCGCTCGTCCGGTTCGACCCGGCCATAGAGGTCGCGGAAGGCCCCGTTTTGGGCATGGCGCAGGGTCAAGGCCCAGGCGACCGCGTCGCCCAGGGCGCCGATGCCGATCTGCAGAGCGCCGCCGTCCTTGATCAGGCCGGCGACGTGCAACGCCATGGCGTGCTGGGCCAGGCTGACGGCTTCGCGCGGCGGGGCGTAGAGCTGGAACTGATAGCGCGGCGAATCCAGGATGTGGTCGAAGGCCGAACCCGGCTGGTCGGCCGGGCCCAGCATGAACGGCAGTTCGTAGTTGACCTGGGCCGCCAGCACCAGGGGTTCGCGTGAGCCGCGCCGCCGCTGCGCCACCGGCAGCTCGTCCAGGGTGACGTCGGCGTTGCAGCTGAAGCTGTAGCGCGCCTTGTCGCCCTCGCCGCGTTTGGCCACCAGTTGGCCGATCACATTGATGCCCTGCTGGGCCAAAAGGCCGAACGCCTCGGTGTAGTTGACGCTGATATAGTTCTGCTGGGCCAGGTCCGCGTTGAGCCAGCGGCCCGGGGTGAGGAAGAATTCGGCCACTTCGATATTGGCCGGCATCTGGCCCGAACGCACCGCCTGGGCGTAGAGCAACTCCTCGTAGCCGCCAAACAGCCGATCGATAATCGGGTCGACCAGGCGATGGGCGATCTCGGGCAGGGCCTGGCGCTTCTCCAGGGTCAGGGCCGTCAGGATCTTGAGGTTGATCGAAGGGTCGGCGCTGGCCCGCGCGAACAGGGCGTTGGCGATGTGGTTGGCCTTGCCCAGTCCCAGGGGCAGGCCCAGCACTACTGTCTTGCCCACCTGATCCAGGATGGCGTCGACGCAGGCGTCCACATCCTGGTGGACCATGGCCGTGCGCGCGGGCCGGGCGCGGGGGCGGGGCGTGGGGGCGTTCATGGCCCGGCCTCCGTCCAGCCCGCGTCGGGGGTGAAGCGCGCGCCGTATTGCGCTTCAAGCCGCCGCAGGGCGGCGACCACGTCGTCCTTCCCGCGTTCGTGGGCATAGCGCATCGGACCGCCGCGGAAGGGCGCGAAGCCCGTGCCGAACACCATGGCGCCGTCCACCGTGTCCGCGTCGGGCGCCACGCCTTCGCGCAGGCAGGCCATGCAGGCGTTCAGCATAGGCAGGATCAGACGATCCTCGGCCGCGGCGTCCAGCGGCTTGGTCACCGGCCGCTTGACCGGCTTGCCCTTGGCGTAGGTGTAAAGGCCCCTCCCGGTCTTGCGGCCAAGATCGCCCGCCTGGACCTTGTCCTTGAGCCACTGCGGGGTCGGCGGCAGGGGCGTGGACAGGCCCTCAGCCAGGATTTCAGCCACGTCCAGGCAGATATCCAGGCCCACCTGGTCGGCCAGCGCGATCGGGCCCATCGGCATGCCGAAGCGTTCGGCCGCCTCGTCGATGGCCTCGTGCTGCAGGCCCTCGTCGGCCATGAGCATGGCCTCCAGCACGTAGGGCATCAGGGCGCGGTTGACCAGGAAGCCGGGCGCGCTGGTCACCCGCGCTGGCAGCCGCGCGATCTGATTGACGAAGGCGCCGGCGGTGGCCAAGGCGGCGAGATCGGCCTGGTCGTGGCTGATCACTTCCACCAGCTGCATCTGCGCCACCGGATTGAAGAAGTGCACGCCGACCAGCCGCTCGGGCCGTTGAAGACTAGCGCGCAGGTCCTCCAGGCGCAGGCTGGAGGTGTTGGTCGCGAGGATCGCCTCAGGCTTCATCGCCGCTTCCAGCCCCGCAAAGATTTTCTGCTTGAGCTCGAGCTTTTCCGGCGCCGCCTCGATCACCAGGTCGGCCGCGCCGGCGCCGGCGCCCTTGAGGTCGGGGATCAGCCGATCGGACGCCTCGCGCAGCAACTTGCCCTTCAGATGGCGCCGCTCGAACAGCTTGGCCGCGCGCTGGGCCGCCGCGGCCAGGGCCTTGGGGCTGATGTCGGCCAGGGTCACGGTCAGGCCCGACAGGGCGCACCAGGCGGCAATGTCGCCGCCCATGGCGCCGGCGCCCACCACGTGCAGCCGTTCTATCCGGCCGCCGCCCTTGGCCCAGCCCTTCAGGCCTTCGCGAAGGAAGAACAGGCGGATCAGGTTCTGCGCCTGGGGCGTGACGATCAGGCGTGAGAACGACGCGACCTCGGCCGTCTTCATCGCCGTCAGGTCGCCGCCGTGCTTGGCCCACAGGTCGATCAGCGCGAAGGGCGCCGGATAGTGCGCGGCGCGCACCTTTTTCGCGGTCTGCGATCGCAGCACGTCGGCGAACACGACGCGGCCCGGCGCGGAGGCGAGCAGGGCGTCGCTGGCGCGGGACTTGGCGCGGCGCAGCTTGCCGTCGATCGCCGCGCGCACCGCGGCGGCCACGTGGCGCTCCTCGACCACGGCGTCGACCAGGCCCATCCGCCGCGCTTGCGCCGCGCGCAGGGTGCGGCCGGTGAGCATCAAGGGCAGGGCCTGGGCCGGGCCGACCAGGCGGATCGAGCGGGCCGTGCCGCCAAGGCCTGGGTGCAGGCCCAGCTGCACCTCGGGGAAGCCGAACTGCGCGTTGGCCACAGCGATGCGCCACCTGCAGGCCAAGGCGAGCTCCAGCCCGCCGCCGACCGCGTGGCCGTGCGCGACCACGACCGTGGGAAAGGGTAGCGCCTCCAACCGGTCGAACGCCGCGTGCAGCCTGGCCAGTTCGCGCGCCATCAGGTTCGGGTCGGACACGCCGCGAAACTGGGCGATATCCGCCCCGACCATGAAGCCCGCACGCTTGGCCGAGCGCAGCACCAGGCCCTTGGGCGGGTCGGCCTCGAGCTTGGCCAGGATGTCGTCGAGCGCCGCCAACATCGGTTGGTCGATGCGATTGGTCGACAGGTCGGGCTGGTCGAGGATCAGCCACGCCACGCCGTCCGGCCGCCGCATCAGACTCCAGCCGCCCGGTCCCGGCGGATCGACCGGCCCGCCCAGCTCCAGCCGATCGCCGTCGATCTTGTCCCACAGGCCGCGCGAATGGATGCTCATGGCGAGATCGCCTCCAGCAGCAAGGAGCCGCCCTGTCCGCCGCCGATGCATTGGGTGGCCATGGCCAGCCGTCCGCCCCGCTGCTTGAGCGCGTGAGCGGCGTGCAGCACGATGCGCGCGCCGCTGGTCCCGACAGGGTGACCCAGGCTGATAGCGCCGCCGTCGACGTTGAGCCGCGCCTGGTCGATCGCGCCGACCGGCTCGTCCCAGCCGAGCACGTCCCTGCAAAATCCCGGATCGGCAAGGGCCTTGACGCAACCCAGCACCTGGGCGGCAAAGGCCTCGTTCAGCTCCCACAGGGCGATGTCGTCCAGCTTGAGGCCGTTCGCCTTCATCAGCTTGGCCGAGGAGAGAGCGGGGCCAAGGCCCATCACCCGCGGATCCAGCCCCGCCCAGGCGCAGTCGACGATGCGGGCCAGGGGTTGGAGCTTGTGCCGCTCGACCGCCGTCTCGGAGGCCAGAATGGTCCAGCAGGCGCCGTCGGTGATCTGGCTGGAATTGCCGGCGGTGACCTTGCCATAGGGACGCTCGAACACAGGCTTGAGCTTGGCCAGGCTTTCCACGGATGAATCCGGCCGCACGCCGTCATCGTGATCGTAAGCGGTCCCATCCGGCGCGAACATCGACTCGATCTCGCCGAGCCGGCCCTCGGCCTGGGCGGCGGCCAGGCGATGATGGCTTCGCGCGGCGTAGACGTCGGCGTCCTCGCGGCTGACGCCGAACAGGTAGGCCACCACCTCGGCGGTCTGTCCCATGTTCAGGTCGCTAACGATATCGGTCAGGCCCTTCTCAAGGCCGATCACCGGCTTGAAGAACGCAGGCCGCACGCCGAGCAAGGCCTTGAATTTTTGCGCGGGCGTCTTGGCGCCGTTCAGCCGGGCGAACCACTCCACCGCGGGGCGTGGCCATAGGAGCGGCGTCTGGCTGAGCGCCTCGGTTCCGCCCGCCAGCACCAGTTCGGCGTCGCCCGCCTGGATCAGGCGGCGGCCCTCGTCGATCGCCTGCATGCCCGAGCCGCAGTTGCGCTGGACGGTGTAGGCGGGCGTGGCCTCGTCCAGGCCCAGGCGCAGCTGGGCGATGCGCGCGGGATTGACCTCGTCCGCCATCGGATTGACGCAGCCGAGGATCACTTGCTGGAACGCGTCCGGCCCGAGCGGCTGGCGCAGCAAAAGAGGACGGCCGCAGTTCACCGCCAAATCGACCGGGCTGAAGGGTCCGGGGCCGCCGCGCGCCTTGATGAAGGGCGTACGGGCGCCGTCGATCAGATAGACGGGGGCGCGGCCGGTAATGGCGCTCTCCTTTGTGGCCGGGACGTCTTGGGGGGGGACGATCTGGGCGAGCGGCGCGGCTGGCCTTGGGTCTTCGCCGCCGCGGGCTCCGTGCGGCGGGCCTCAAGCTCGCCTGGCGCGAAGTCGTCCACGGCCAAGGCTAGGCGCACCGCCGCCTCGGCCGCGTCCAGCCGCGCGCCTTCCTCAGTCGAGACCAGGCCGTCGGCCTGCGCCTGGCGCCAATCCTTCATCTTGGCGTGGCGCAGGCGCTGGCGCAGCGGTTCGACTTCGGCCGCCAGGGCGAAGGCGCGCTCCAGCCGGGCGACACCGTCATCGTCCTTGGGCAGGAACAGGTCGGGCGTCAGCCGGTCGCGCGCGGGGCCAGGCTCGGTGATCACCGCCGCGGCGGCAAGCAGCCGGGCGTCGCCGGCGCCGCGGCGGGCCTTGGCGTCGCCGGGCGCCACCGCGCGCATCAGCCAAGCCATCGGCCGCGAGGGCAGGTTGGCCAGGATCTCGTCCATGGCCTTTTCCATGCGGGCCAATCCGTCGGCCATGGCGGCGTCAAGCACCGGCGCGTCGGTTGGCTGTTGGCCTTCGTCCTCGAAGCGCTTGAGCGCCCCGCTGAGCAGGTAGAGCTCGCTGAGCAAATCGCCCAGGCGCGCGGAGATCATCTCCTTGCGCTTGAGCCCGCCGCCGAGGCTGAGAAAGGCCATGTCGCTGAAAAAGGCCAGCACCGCCGCGTAGCGCGAAAGCTGAGCGTAGTGAGCGCCCAACGGACCACCGACTGGTCGCGGCGCGAAGGCCCCCCGCGTCCAGCTACGGCCGAACGCGCGCAGCAGGGTGACGACCGCGTGGCCGACATGCCCGCACAGGGCCTGGTTGAACCCTGCCTGGTCGTCGTTGGCCAGGGCGGTCATCTCCTTGAGCAGATAGGGATGACAGCGGATCGCGCCCTGGCCGAAGATCATCAGGTTGCGGGTGAGGATGTTGGCGCCCTCGACCGTGATGCTGATCGGGATCGCGCGGTAGAGATCGCCCATGTAGTTGTGCGGCCCGTCCATCACGCCCTTGCCGCCATGGATGTCCAGGGCGTCGTTGACCGAGGCGCGCATGCGTTCGGTGGCATGGGCCTTCATGATGGCGGCGATCACCGCCGAGGTCTTGTGCTGGCCTAGGCCCACGCAGGTCAGCCGCCGCGCCCCGTCGATCACATAGGCGTTGGCGGCGATGCGGCCGAGCGCGGCGGCCACGCCCTCGAAGCGGGCGATAGGCAGGCCGAACTGTTCGCGCACGCGGGCGTAGGCCCCGGCGGTGCGCGCGCTGACCGCCAAGCCCGCGGCCGACAGCGAGGGCAGGGAAATGCCGCGCCCTTCCGCCAGGGCGCTGGTCAGCATGCGCCAGCCTTGGCCGATCTGGGCTTGGCCGCCGATGATCGCGTCGAGCGGCAGAAACACGTCCCGGCCCTGGGTGGGGCCGTTCTGGAACACCTGGTGAGCGGGGTAGTGGCGATGGCCGGTGGTCACGCCGGGGGTCGTAGCCGGGACCAGGGCCAGGGTGATGCCAAGGTCGGTCTGGTCGCCCAAAAGGTGATCGGGATCGCTCAGCCGGAAGGCCAGGCCGATCAGGGTCGCGACCGGGCACAGGGTGATGTAGCGCTTGGACCAGTTCAGGCGCATGCCGAGCACCCGCTGGCCCTCGTAGTCGCCCCAGGCGATCACGCCGGTGTCGGTCATGGCGCCGGCGTCCGAGCCGGCCTCCAGGCTGGTCAGGCCGAAACAGGGAATCTCGCGTCCATCAGCCAGGCGCGGGAGATAGCGTTGTTTCTGGGCCTCGGTGCCAAATTTCATCAGAAGTTCGCCGGGGCCCAGGGAGTTGGGCACCATCACCGTCACCGCGGCGGTCAGGCTGCGGGTCGATAGCTTGCGCACCACCTCGGAGTGGGCCAGCGGCGAGAAGCCCAGGCCCCCGAAAGCCTTGGGAATGATCATGCCGAGGAACTTCTCGGCCTTGATGAAGTCCCAGGCCGCGGGCGGCAGATCGAACCACTCGAAGCGCACGCGCCAATCGTCGATCATGGCGCACAACTGCTCCACTGGGCCATCGAGGAAAGCCTGCTCCTCGTCGGTCAGCTTGGCCGGGGGCATGGCCCTCAAGGCGTTCCAATCGGGATTGCCCGAGAACAGCGCGGCATCCCACCAGACGTCGCCCGCCTCGATCGCGACGCGTTCAGTGTCCGACATCTGGGGCAAGGCGCCCTGGGCCCAGCGATAGAGAAGCGATGAGGGACTGGCCCCCGACTGACGCCCGATGGACGCCATATAATCCTCCCTGGAGCCTTGTTTGACCTGGCGAATTCAGGTCGCAGGCACCTGTTGTGTATGTGGGAGCCTATCCCTAGGTGTTAAAGAGGCAATCGCTGTGTTTGGCTTCACAAAATAAAGTTCACGGCGCCGTGGGTTGGAAACGATGATTTTCAGCAACCTGAACGAAAAAATCGGCGCGCGGATCGTCCGGTATCTGGACGAACCGATCGAGGGTTACACCCCGTTCTTCGCCCCGCCGATCGAGGTGCTGGCCAAGGCGCTCAGGCCCGCCGACGTGCTCCTGATCGAGGGCAACAGCCGAATCGCCAGCATCATCAAGTACCTGACCCAGTCCACCTGGTCGCATTCGGCGATCTACGTGGGCGAAGGCGTGTTCCCGCCCGATCCGGTCACCGGCGAGCCGCGCGTGCTGATCGAGGCGCTGGCCTATGAGGGCGTGATCGCGTCGCCCTTGTCCAAATACGCCAAGTTCAACACGCGCATCTGCCGGCCGGTCGGCCTGACCGCCGCGGAGCGGCGCAAGGTGGTCGACTTCGTGGTGTCTTACCTGGGTCGCCAATACGACCTGCGCTACATCATCGACCTGATCCGGTTCCTGGTGCCCTATCCGCCGGTGCCGGTGTCCATGCGGCGCAAGATGCTGGCCTTCGGGCACGGCGACCCCACGCGGGCGATTTGCTCGACCATGATCGCGGCGGCGTTTCACTCGATCGGCTATCCGATCCTGCCAGACACCGAATTGCACGCCTCAGGCTCGCAGGAGCCCTATGAGGTGTCGGCCTATGTCCAGGCCGAGGCCATGAGCCTGCGGCGCGACGGCCTGTTCACCCCGCGCGACTTCGATATCTCGCCCTTTTTCCAGGTGATCAAGCCGACCACCCAGAGCGGCTTCGATTTCCACGCCTGGCCCGCCGCCAAGCGCCAGTCCTTCGACCTGACCTGGGCCCTGAAGAGCCTGGGTCTGGGGGCCAAGGCGGGCTCGCCTGTGCAGGCGCCGCTGGAAATCGCGTCCGAGCCCGTTGCGGCCGACGGCGAGAAGGGCCAGTCTTAGGCGAAGCCTGGGCCCCTCGGCGCGGGCGAACTCGTGACCTGGAAGCCGTGATGAAGCCGCGCCTGCTTACCCTCATCGTCTTGATCGTCGGCGCGGTGGCCTCGCGCCTGGCGCCCCACCCGTGGAACCTGACGTCGGTCGCGGCGGTGGCGCTGTTCTCGGGCGCCTACCTGGAGGACCGGCGTCTGGCGCTGGTCGTCCCGCTCGCCGCGCTGCTGATCAGCGACATGGCGCTGGGTTTCTACAAAGGCATGTCGGTGGTTTACCTCAGCTTCGCCCTCATCGTGGCGCTGGGCTTCTGGTTGCGCCGTCATCGCAGCCCCCTCGCCGTCGCAGGCGCGACCCTGACGGGATCGCTGTTGTTCTTCGGTCTGACCAATCTCGGCGTCTGGGCGTTCGGCGGCCTTTACCCGCACACCGGCGCGGGCCTGGCGGCCTGTTTCACCGCCGCCTTGCCCTTCTACCGGGGCACTCTGGAGGGCGACGGCCTCTACAGCCTGATCCTGTTCGGCGGTTTCGCGCTTCTGGAGCGCAAGGTCGTGGCGCTGCGCCAACCCGGCCCGGCCCTGGCGCTCGCCTAGCCTTGCATGTGCGTCCTGGCCCTGGCCTGGCGCGCCCATCCTGAGTGGCGTCTGGTGCTGGCGGGCAACCGCGACGAACGGCACGCGCGGCCCGCTCAGCCGCTGCAGCGCTGGCCCGACGCGCCGGGGGTCCTGGCGGGGCGCGATGTGCAGTCGGGCGGCTCGTGGCTGGGCGTATCCGAGGCGGGGCGCTTCGCCGTGGTCACCAATCTCAGCGGCTTTGGCCCGCCGACAGCCGATCGACCCTCGCGCGGGGATTTGGTCAAGGACGCCCTGATCGGCGACGGGCGCTACGCGGACCTCACGGTGGAGGACGCCGAAACCTTCAATCCGTTCAACCTGGTCACCGTGTCTGGCGACCAAGCGCTGTTCTGGCGCAATCGGCCCGAGGTCCAGCGGCGCCTGATCGCGCCAGGCGTGCTGGGCCTGTCCAATGGCCAGGCCGACCGGCCTTGGCCCAAGACCCTGCAACTGACGGCGGCCGTCGCCGCGTGGCTGGAAGGGACGTCGCCGCCCGAGGCGATGCTCGAGCCCCTGGGCGACGACGTCCCCCCGCCAGGCGCCGCGTCCATGACCGAGCGCGGCGCCCAGACCGGCGTCTTCGTGCGCAACGCGGACTATGGAACCCGTTGCAGCACCGTCGTGGCGATCGACGTCCGGGGACGGGGCCTGATCGTGGAGCGACGTTTCGACGCCGAAGGCCGCCGGGCGGGGCAAACCCGGCTGACCTTCCGTTGGCCGGCTGAGGCCGCTTAGGCGGCCCTCAGCGCCTTCCATCGGAAGCTGGTCAGGGGCAGAACCCAGTCGAAGGGGTGCGTGTCGTCCCGCAGCCAGGCGCGGCTGTCGTCCAGCGCGATCACGCGATAGGCGGGCATGCCGCCAGCGTCCGCGCACACCAGATCGCCCACGCGCACCGGATCGCGCGCCGCGTGATCCAACAGAACCCAATCAATGACCGCGCCCATCATGGCCGTTGTCCCAATGCAGCTTCGCCCCAGCGGCGAAGAATGATGCATCCTGCGCCCGCGCTGTTGAGCCGAAGCTGAGCTCCTCGTTTAGGCGCGGTTCATCGGCCGCCGGGACTGGACGCCGGCGATTTGCGTGCCTATCGCGGGGCCTGAGCCTGAAGACCCTGGAGGGGCCATGAGCGACTACCTCGACCGCGCCAGCCTGAAAGTCGCCCCGTCCTTGGCGCGGTTCGTCGAGACCGAGGTGCTGCCGGCGCTGGAGATGGATGCGGGCGCCTTCTGGTCCGGCGCCGCCGAGGTGTTCGAGACCCTGGCGCCGGTCAATCGCGCCCTGCTCGCTGCGCGCGACGATTTCCAGGCCCGGATCGACGCCTGGCACGCGGCGCGCGCCGGCCAGCCGCACGATCCTGAGACCTACCGGGCGTTCCTGCGCCAGATTGGCTATCTCACGCCCGAGCCGGCGCCGTTCGCGATCGAGACGACCGATGTCGACGATGAGTTGGCGCGGCTGGCTGGTCCCCAACTGGTGGTGCCGGTGCTCAACGCCCGCTTCCTGCTCAACGCCGCCAACGCCCGCTGGGGCAGCCTGTACGACGCGCTCTACGGCACGGACGCCATTCCTCAGACCTCGCCGGCCGCCAAGGGCTACGATCCCGCGCGCGGAGCCGCGGTGGTGGCGCGCGCCAAGGCCCTCCTGGATGAGGCGGTCCCTCTGGCGTCGGGCTCCTGGACCGAAGTTACCGGCCTGTCGGTCGAGCACGGCGCCTTGCAGCCGGCCCTGAAGGACCCCGGCCTGTTCGCCGGCTATACGGGCGATCCTGCGGCGCCGCGCACCCTGCTGTTCAAGCACCACGGCCTGCATATCGAGCTGACGATCGACCGGCAAAGCCCGGTGGGCGGAACCGACCCCGCCGGGCTGGCCGACGTGACGCTGGAAGCGGCGCTTTCGACTATCGTCGATCTTGAGGACTCGGTGGCCGCGGTCGACGCCGAGGACAAGGTTGAAGCCTATCGCAACTGGCTCGGCCTGATGCGCGGCGACCTTCAGGCGCAGTTCGAGAAGGGCGGCCGGGTGCTGGACCGCAAGCTCGAGCCCGACCGCCATTACACCGCCCCGCACGGCGCCCCGCTTACGCTCAAGGGCCGCAGCTTGCTGTTCGTGCGCAATGTCGGCCACCTGATGACCAATCCGGCGGTGCTTCTGGCGGATGGCGGCGAGGCGCCGGAAGGCGTGCTGGACGCGATCATGACCAGCCTGATCTCGCTCTACGATCTTCGGCGGCTGGGCCCGCACGCCAACAGCCGCACCGGATCGATCTACATCGTCAAACCCAAGATGCACGGGCCGGACGAGGTCGCCTTCACCGACCGTCTGTTCGAAGCCGTCGAGCGGTTGCTCGGCCTGCCGCAATACACGATCAAAGTCGGGGTGATGGACGAGGAGCGCCGCACCTCGGCCAACCTCGCCGCCTGCATCGCCGCCGCCCGTCACCGGCTGGTGTTCATCAATACCGGCTTCCTCGACCGCACCGGCGACGAGATTCACACCGCCATGCGCGCCGGGCCGGTCGTGCCCAAGGCCGAGATGCGACAGAGCGCCTGGATTGCGGCCTACGAGCAACGCAACGTGGCCATCGGCCTTCAGTGCGGCCTGTCGGGCAAGGCGCAGATCGGCAAGGGCATGTGGGCGGCGCCCGACCGCATGGCCGACATGCTGGTCCAGAAGATCGGCCACCCGCGCGCCGGCGCGACCACCGCCTGGGTTCCCAGTCCCACCGCCGCGGTGCTGCACGCCCTGCACTATCACGCCGTCGATGTGTTCGCCCGTCAGGCCGAGCTGGCCAAGGACGCGGCCGCGCCGCTGGACGCCCTGCTGACCCTGCCGCTCGCTACCGGTCGCAATTTCTCCGAGGACGAGGTGCGGGATGAGCTCGACAATAACGCCCAGGGCATCCTCGGCTATGTGGTGCGCTGGATCGACCAGGGCGTGGGCTGTTCCAAGGTGCCCGACATCCACGACGTGGGCCTGATGGAAGACCGCGCCACCCTGCGCATCTCGTCCCAGCACATCGCCAACTGGCTGATGCACGGCGTGTGCACGCGCGAGCAGGTCGAGGCGGCGTTCGAGCGCATGGCGGCCAAGGTCGACGCCCAGAACGCCGCCGATCCGCTTTATCGTCCGATGGCGGGCCATCCCGAGAGCCTGGCGTATCAGGCGGCCAAAGCGCTCGTGTTCGAGGGCGCCGCTCAGCCCAACGGCTATACCGAGCCCCTGCTCCACGCGTTCCGGCGAAGGGTCAAAGCGGGCGCGCGATAAGCGGCCAAGCTCGATCGGAAAAGCGGTCCGGACGGTTGAATTTCCGGGCGGGGCGCCTAGTTTCCGGCCTCTGTGCTCGTGAGGAGGCCGCCATGCTCGATGGCCCGCTGAAGCCCGTCTACCGGGACGTCCTGCTGCTGATCGACGGCGAATGGACCGCCGCAGCGGACGGGCAAACCTTGCCGGTACACAATCCCGCCACAGGCGAGACGATCGGCCAGGTGGCGCGGGCGGGACGAGCCGAGCTGGAGCGCGTGGTCGCCTCGGCCCAGCGTGGGTTCAACGTGTGGCGCAAGACCTCGGCCCTCAAGCGCGCGCAGGTGCTCAACGCCGCCGCGGCGCTGCTGCGCGAACGCATTCCCGACATCGCCGTCCAGATGACGCTGGAGCAGGGAAAGGTGCTGGCCGAGGCGCGCGGGGAGCTGGACCGCGCCGCCGAGACCCTCGAATGGGCCGCGGGCGAGACCCAGCGCCTCTACGGCCGGGTGATCCCGCCGCGCACCGGCAATGTGCTGCAGATCGTCACCCAGGAGCCGGTCGGCGTGGTGGCGGCGTTCAGCCCGTGGAACTTCCCGGTCAACCAACTGGCGCGCAAGGCCGCGGCGGCGTTGGCGGCGGGGTGCGCCATCATCGCCAAGGGGCCGGAGGAGACGCCGGGGTCGTGCGCCGAGTTCGTGCGCGCGCTGGAGGACGCGGGGCTGCCCAAGGGCGTGTTCAACCTTGTGTTTGGCGTCCCCGCCGAGATTTCCGAGTTTCTGATTCCGCATCCGGCGGTGCGCAAGGTGTCGTTCACCGGCTCGACCCCGGTGGGCAAGCATCTGGCGGCGATGGCCGGCCAGCACATGAAGCGCGTGACCATGGAGCTGGGCGGCCACGCCCCGGTGCTGGTGTTCTCCGACGCCGACCTCAACATCGCCGCCAAGACCTCGGTGATGTCCAAGCTGCGCAACGCGGGCCAGACCTGCGTCAGCCCCACCCGCTTCTTGGTGGAGCGCACTGCGAACGAGGCCTTTACCGAGAAATTCGTCAAGGCGTTCGGATCGCTGCGGGTGGGCGACGGTCTGGACCCCACGACCCAGATGGGGCCCTTGGCCAACGCGCGCCGGGTCGAGGCGATGGAGCGGCTGGTGGCGGACGCCGTCCAGCGCGGCGCCAAGCTGCGCACCGGCGGCGAGCGCATCGGCAACACCGGCCATTTCTTCCAGCCCACGGTGCTGACCGACGTGCCGACCGACGCGGCGGTGATGAACGAGGAGCCGTTCGGGCCGGTGGCGATCATCAACGCCTTCGACGCCTTCGACGACGCGATCGCCGAGGCCAACCGCCTGCCGTTCGGTCTGGCGGCCTACGCCTTTACCTCGTCTTCCCGCACGGCGGGCCGCATCGCCGCCCAACTGGAAAGCGGCATGCTGGGGATCAACCACTTCGGCCTTGGCAATCCCGAGGCGCCATTCGGCGGGGTCAAAGATTCAGGCTATGGCTCCGAAGGCGGGCCTGAGGCGATCGAGGCCTATGTGCAGCCGCGGTTCGTCACCCAGGCCGACCTGTAAAGGCCGCCGGAGTGTCCGACACGACGCTGTTGATCCTGGACCGCGACGCGGAGATTTACCGGCGCGCGGTCGCCGCCGCTTATCCCCAGGTGCGGATCATCGCCACCACGAGCAAGGACGAGGCCTTGGCCGCGGCGGGCGAGGCCGACATCCTGGCCGCGGTCGGCCACGCCCTTGACGAGCCGCTCGGCGCAGCTTTGCGCGGGCTTAAATGGGTGCAAGCGCTCAGCACCGGGGTCGACGGGGTGACGCGGATCCAGTCCCTGCCGAAGGACATCATCCTCACCTCCGCGCGCGGCGCCCACGGGCCGCAGATGGCGGAGATGGCCTTCGCCCATATGCTCAGCCTGACCCGCCAGGTTCCACGCTTCGTGCACAACCAGGATAATCGCCGGTGGGAGCGTTGGCCGCAGGCGATGCTGCACGGCAAGACCGTGGTGATTGTCGGCACGGGCTTCATCGCGGGCGAACTGGCGGCGCGGTGCAAGGCCTTTGGCCTGACCGTCAAGGGCGTGACCCATACGGTGCGGCCCGTCGAGCACTTCGACGAGATCCTGCCGCGCACGGCCTTGAAGGCCGCGCTGGGCGAAGCGGACTACGCCATCCTGCTCCTGCCGCTCGACGACAGCTCCAGGAACCTGTTCGACGCCGAGATGATCGCCGCGATCAAGCCCGGCGGCTTCCTGATCAACCTGGCGCGCGGCGGCATCGTCGATGAGGGCGCGCTGGCCCGGGCGCTCCAGAGCGGAAGCCTGGCCGGGGCGGGGTTGGACGTGTTCGCCGCCGAGCCGCTGCCGGTCGACAGCCCGCTGTGGGCCACGCCCAATCTGCTGATCACCCCGCATGTGGGCGGCCTCAGCGAGACCTACGCCCAGCAGGTTTCACCGATCCTTGTCGCCAACCTTGGCGCTTACCTGGCCGGCCGGCCGCAGGACATGATCAACCGCTGGGCCTGAGGCAGTCCCGCGTGGGGAACCGGACCCGCGCTGGCCGGTTCACCAGCCATGAGCGGCCGCAAAGTCCGGAAAGACGATCCTTCGACCAGCGATCAGGCGGCGGGCGCAAGCGGCGACGTGGAGTCGCTCAACCGCCCTGGCGAGCGTCGCGGCGCAGTCGAGGCGGCTGAAAGCGGCGATCCGCAACGCGACACGACGGGCGCCGACAGCGCCGAACATGTCTCGCGCCGGGGGCCTGACGACATCGAAAGCGTCTGACGCAGCGCACGCGGGCTTGCCAGCGCGCCCGGCGCAGGGCTTCCTGACAAAAAAGTTCAGGGAGGCTGGCCAAATGGTCGTTATCGATGACCTCAAGGCGCTCAATCCTATTCAGCGTGCGGCTTTCTTCGCCAGCTTCCTCGGCTGGGCGCTGGATGCGTTCGACTATTTCCTCCTGGCCTTCATTCTCAAGGCCATAGCGACCGAGTTCCACACCGACGTGGTCAAGGTCAGCCAGGCGATCGTGTTCACCCTGGTCGCGCGCCCGTTCGGGGCCTTCGTGTTCGGGCGCTTGGCCGATCACTATGGCCGCAAGCCGATGCTGATGATCGACGTGGGCGTCTATTCGCTGCTGGCGGTCGCCTCGGCGTTCGCGCCCAACCTGCCGGTGCTGCTGGGGCTGCGCTTCCTGTTTGGGTTCGCCATGGGCGGGGAATGGGGCATCGGCGCCTCGCTGGCGCTCGAGACCATCCCGGTCAAGAGTCGCGGCGTGGTATCGGGCATCCTGCAGCAAGGCTACCCCTTCGGCTATTTCCTGGCGGCCCTGGCCAATCTGCTTCTGCCCACGATCGGTTGGCGCGGAATGTTGATGCTAGGCGTGCTGCCGGGCCTGTTGATTCTCTATATCCGCCGCACCGTGCCCGAATCCCCCGCATGGCAAGCCCAGCGAATCGCGGGCAAGGGAACGGCCCTGAGCTTCATGCAGGCGGTCAAGGGCCGCTGGCCCCTGCTGCTCTATGTCGTGGCGATGATGACCTGCTTCAACTTCTTCAGCCACGGCACCCAGGACCTGTACCCCACCTTCTTGCAAGTCCAGCACCGGTTCTCGCCCGCCCTGGTGACGGCCTGCACCATCGCGCTGAACGCCGGCGCCATCCTCGGCGGCCTGTTCTTTGGCGCCTTGTCCGAGCGCATCGGCCGACGCAAGGCGATCGTCCTGGCCGCGTTGCTGGCCCTGCCGCTGATTCCGCTGTGGGCGTACTCGACCACGCCGTTGATGCTGGGGATCGGCGCCTTCCTGATCCAGTTCGCGGTGCAGGGCGCGTGGGGGGTTGTGCCGGTGCATCTAAACGAGTTGTCGCCCGAAGCCGCCCGCGGCACTTTCCCCGGAGCGGCCTATCAGATCGGCAACCTGCTGGCGGCGGCCAACGCCACCGTGCAGGCCGGCATCGCGGAGGCTCACGGCAACAACTACGCCATGGCGCTGGCGCTGGTGTGCGCGGTGGTCGCGGTGCTCCTGGCCCTGGTCACCGGGTTTGGACCCGAAGCCAAGGGCAAGTCGTTCCAAGCCGCGCCTACTTCGAAATGACGTCGCTGCCGAAGTCGATCACGCACATCAGGCCGTAGCGTTGGTGCGGGCCGCAGGCCACGCCCATCAGCCGCAGGCGGCGGTTGAAGATGTTCACCCGGTGCCCGCGGTCGGCCACGCCGTCATCGACGATCAACTGCCGCACCACCTCGCGTCCCGTGGCGTAGCCATAGCCGATGTCCTCGGCGATCAACCCGACCCATTGGCCACGGCGGTCGATGCGCTCGGGCAGGATCGAGCCGTCCGTCCCGGTGTGCCCGATCTGACCGCTCGGGCCCTGGTCCAGCACATGATCCTCGGCTGAGCCCGCCAGCACGGCGCTGGGGCCCAGCGCGTCAAGCGGCGCCTGTTTCTTGAGGTAGGCGATCGCCTCGTCCACCGCGGCCACCCCCTCGTCGGTCCGGATCAGGGTGGCGTGGCCGGGCGCCTTGACCAGCTTGCCATGAAACTCGCGGCGGTAGGGCGCGAGGGTCTGGGCGTAGGCTTGGGGGTGCATGCGGGCGAAGTTGAGCTCGGCCGCCACAGCATTGTCGAGCGCGTCCAGATCGACCGCTGCGTGAGCCGGCGCGGCGATCAAAGCCGCCAGCGCCCCCGCCAAACTCCACCGCGCCAGCGCGGTCCGCTCGCGTAACATGACCGCAGATTAGCAGGCCAAGCGGCGCTTCCCAAGCCGGTCCGACGCCAAGTCGCCGGCCGACCGCTGCAATGGGCGGCATGCGGATCATATGAACGTGCAGAACAACGCGCGGCCCACCCAGAATGGGCCGAGAAATGTTCTTATAAAACAATGTATAATAGTGCTTGTGTCGCCGGGTCGATCTGTTGTGTGACCTGTGCAGCAGCGGTGTTCGCCGTTACTTGCGGTGGGCGCCTAATAATTCAGCGCAAAGCCACGAAGGGCCGGGTGCGGACGGTCCCCCAAAAAATAAATCGGCCGCGCTGTGCCACAAATCGGGGTCTGGCGCGTTGTTGGGCTGCCGATGGGGCCAAGACGAACGCCAATGGGATTGGCTGAGTTGGGACGAACGTGACCCTTAACGTGGATTATGCCGGGGGCGCCGGCGCAGCGCCCAATGGGGGCGGAACCGGGAGCCAAGCACTCGACATTGTCGATGTTGTGGCGGCCGGCCGCGGTCGCGAGGCTGTAACCGTGCCGCTTGTGCCGCTGCTCGCCTACCCCGGCGTGGTGGCCGCGCATGGCGTGGCCGGCATGGACGAGGCGGATCTGGCGGTCGGCGCGCGCATCGCCCTTTGGGTCCAGTCCTTCCTCATGAGGCCGCATGCGGACCTCGGGCGACTCGGCGATGTCTGTCCCTTCACGTCGCAAGCCGCCAAGATCGGCACGGCGCGCATCGGCGTCTGGAACGGCGGCCCGGACGCGGAAGCCATTCTGGCGTTGATGGAGGCCGCCGTACGCGCCTTCGACCGGATGCCCTGTCCCAAGGGCATGGCGCAATTCAAGACCATCATCATCGGCTTTCCTAATTGCACCGACGAGGCCGGACTGAAGGTCCTCAAGCAGACCCAAGACAAGCTGGAGCCCCATTCGGTGTTCCGCGGCAAGATGATCGGCTTCTTTCGGCCCGACGCCCCCGATCAGGGTTTGATCAACCCGAATTTTCGCCCGATGCAGTCGCCCGTGCCCCTGCTCGCCATTCGCCTGATGGTCGAAGGCGATGCGCCGTTCGTGGTCAGGCATCGGCGACTGACGCCCATTTATCTTGCCAAGTTCCCTCGAACGGCGCTGCAACGCTTGTTCACGGCTGCGCGAAGAGGAGATAATGCGCTATCATAGTCCAGAAGCGCCCAGTGTAATGATTAATCGGCCATTAGCCTTGTAATAGTCCGTATTTATTTCGGCTTACTATTAAGCGATCGGCCTCGTCCCATTTTTGTTGTTTTGGTAACGCCCTTCGATGTTATCGACTGCGCCGACATCCCCACGGTCCACACCCGGGCGCGACTTCGCTAGCGCGTGCGATGGCCGTGAGCCCGAGGCGTCGGATCGCGCGGGGCTCCGCGAGTCTATGACCTTCGCCTTGCCGCGCGAGACGGTCGCCGTCCCGGACGACGACAAGGCGCCAAAAACCTCCGTGAACTTCGCAGCTCGGCTCTTATGGACCCGCTCGGGCTGCGAGGCGGCGTGGCGCAGGCTGCAGGCCGAGGGCTACTCGACTGCCTTCCAGACGGCGGTGTGGACCGACGGGATTTGCGAGCATCTGGCCGGGCCCGCGCACATCCGTCCGTTCTTCGTCGAAGTGCAGGACCGCGAGAGCGGCGAAGTCGTCATGCTACTGCCGCTGGCGCTCAGCCGGCCGTTGGGCGTCAGGACGGTCAACTGGCTGAATCTGGCCGTGTGCGACTACGCGGCCCCCTTATTGGCGGCCGACTTCAAATGGTCGCCCGAGTCGGCTCGGGCCGCCTGGGCCGCCGTCCGCGCCGTGCTTCCGCCAGTCGATGTGATCGACATCTCGCAGATTCCGCCGACCTTCGCCGGCGCCGTGAATCCCCTATCGCTCCTGCCGGGGCGACGGCGGATGGAATTGAGCGCCTTCGGCATCCCTATACGAGGGGTCGAGGAGCCCATCGTCGCCCATTGGATGCAGTCAAAGCCCCTGCGCGAACTCGGGCGCCGCCGCCGCCGTCTGGAAGAGGTTGGCGAGATACAGTTCGTCGAGGCCAAAACGCCTGACGAGCTCGATGGGTTGTTCGACGCCATGGTCAAGCAGCGCCGCTTTCGCTTCGAGGCGATGGGCCGGTTCGACCTGTTGTCCCGCCCGCATTACGAGCGCTTCTATCGTGAGGCCGCCCGTCAGAGCCTGGAAGATGGGGCGACGGCGCGGGTGTTCGGCGTGTTCGTCAACGACGAGTTGATCTCGGCCGCCTACGTCCTGGTCCACGCCGGCGTGTTTTCCGGAATTCTCATGTCCATCGGCCATGACCGCTGGGGCAAATACGGTCCGGGGCTGCTCCTGGTGACCGAACTGATGAAATGGTCGCAAGCGCAAGGCCACAGGTACTTCGACCTGACGATCGGCGACATGCCGTACAAGAGCGACCTGCAGCCGATCGAGATGGAACTGTCCAGGATGCTCGAGGCGACGACCGTGGTCGGCGCCATCGACGTGGCCTGCCGACGTCTGGCGTGGAAATTCGATGCGTGGCTGCAGGCGCACAAGCGCCTGTCCGCAGGCGGGCGCAGACTGCGCCGCGCGCTGCGGCGGATGTCCCACCCCCATCATGGTGCGACGTCCGAAGCGTTCCGGCGGCAAAAGCCCTAAGGTCTAAGGCGCAGTTTCACCCGGACATCGCCGTACCGGAAGGGGCGGCCGCTCATCGCGATGCGTTGGACCGCGCGCTCGGCGGAAGTCCGAATCGCGCGATAAAGGGTGCGCAAGATCGAAGCGCGTGCATCTTGGTCGTCGGCGGGCATGGGCCAAGTATACTCTCCCTGGCCGAATTGAACGCCGCCGCCCCTAAGACGCCCAACGTCCCGCGATGGGCGCAGCCAAAGTCGCGCACGAAGGAGAAGATGTCCATGACCCTCAAAACCCGTATGGCCATGTTGGCTGCGCTGTTGGCCTCGCCCGTGTCGGTGGCGCACGCCCAGAGCCTGATCACCGAAAAGGTTCTGCCCCTGCAGATCGAGATCGCCGCCGCCCAGGGCGCGATCGACGCCTGCGCGGCCGGCGGATTCCACGTCAGCGCGGTGGTGGTCGACGCGTATGGCAACGCCAAGGTGATGCTGATCGGCGATGGCACGATCTTCACCACCGCCGATTCCGCGCGCCGCAAGGCCTACACCGCGATCATGATGCACCGCGCCACCAGCGCGATCCAGGCGCAGCTGGCCGCCAATCCGGGCTCGCCGCCGCCGGGCGACGGCAATCCTGAAATGCTGGCGCTCGCGGGCGGACTGCCAATCAAGGCAGGCGACCAGTTCGTCGGCGGCATCGGAGTCGGCGGCGCGGCCTCGTTGCAGGACGAGAAGTGCGCCCAGGCCGGGATCGACAAGGTCCAGGCCGTCCTGCACTGAACGCCCGCTTGGCCGCTCAGGCCCGGCGCATGGTCAGGATCGGCACCGGCTTGGTCAGGATCTGGCCCTGCATTTCCTTGACGAAGGCCTTGCCGTTGGTCGGCAGGGCCAGGATCTTCAGCACTACGTCCATGCCCGAGATCACGTGGCCAAAGGCGGCATAGCCCAGGTTGCTGTGCATCGGGTCGGGCGTTTCGTCGGGATGTGCGTCCAGATAGGGCTGTGGGCTGGCGCAGATGAAGAAATCCGCGGTGGCCGAGCCGGGGCCGAAGCGGCCCATCGAGATCGTGCCCGTGTCGTGGATCAGGCCGGTCTGGGTGGTGCTCTCGTGGGCGATCGGCGGATAGCGGCGGATCGTCGGGTTGGGCCAGCCCTGAATGGTGCCGTTGCCCGGCGGCAGACCCGGCGTGCGCGAGGCGCGGTAGAACTGACCGTCGTCGTACATCTTGGTGTCGACGTAGTGCAGGAAGTTCCGGCTGGTCAGCGGCGCGCGGCCGGATTCGAGCTCGACCACGATCACGCCCCTGGCCGTGTGGATTGTCACCTTGGGCAAGGCCTTGGCCGCCCGCGCCCGGTGCGGCGCCGAGGCGACCGCGGCCGCTCCGGCAGCCAGCAGGGTTCGACGTCCGATCGTCGTGCTGTCCATGGTCGTTCGCTCTCCTGGCTGCGCGCCTCATCGGATTAGCGCGCTCAGTGGGCGCGTCAACGGCCGCGCGCCTCGCCGGGGCGATAACGCTAGAGGGGGCTTTCTTTGTCTGATTTCCCGCCGCCCGGAACGCCCGTATCAGCGCGGGCCGGGATGGTGGGTGCAGTAGGATTCGAACCTACGACCCGCTGATTAAGAGTTATCGGCGCGACTGGCAATAAGTCGAATTAAAACAAACGCTTAGCACCTATCCAGGCGGTCACCAAAGGTCGTCGACGGCTGTCGTGACGCGGTTTTGTCTCACGTCTCGGGGCCGGGCGAGCCGGGTTTTCCTGTTGATCCAGCCACGCGCGCACCGCGCTCTTAAGCCAGGCATACCGTCCGCCCGCGCCGTTGGCGAGGGGCCGTTGCACCGGTTTGGGGAAGGCGCGTGTCTCGCACAGGCGGCGCCAGGTTTTCCTGAATGTCTCCGGGCGATAGCCGCACGCCTGCGAAACCTCATCGAAGGACATCAGCAGCGCGGCTTGCTGGGGTGTGGCGGGGCCGCTGGCGGGAAAGTTCAGCACGGCGAAGTCTCCGCCCCGCTCCGCAGCGGCGGCGTCGTAGGCGAGGGCGGCTTCGCGAGCGGTCGCGAAAGGCCCTTGCGACTGGCGCTGGCCATCGATGTGGATCGCGCAATGCCAGCCGTCGGCCAGTCGCCGCACCCCCCTATAGGGTCCGCGAAAGGCGACGCGGCGGTTGAGGGTGTTCTGAGCGGCCGAGCACCGGCGCAGGTTGGCGCGGCGATTGTTGAGGCCGTCGCCATCGAAGTGGTCGACCACCTCGTCGGCCATGGCGCGGGCGATGCGGCGGTGCATCCACTCGCGCACGGGCTTGCCGTCGGCGTCGCGGGTGGACCGCACGGCGTAGTATTTGCCGGACTTGTTGCTGAAGGGCACGGCGTACCATTTGAACCGCGCCAGGTCCTCGTAGTCGGCGGCGTCGACGGTGGCGAACTGTCCCCGGGTGAGCGGGATCAGCTTGCCGCCGGTCAAAGCTTGACCTTCTTCGCGGTGAAGTAGCTGTCGAGCAGCACGCCGCCCTGGTCGGCGATTTCGGGGCCGATTTCGCCGTAGTGCTTGTCGTGCAGATCGTTGATGCGCCGGCGTGACTGGAGCGTGCGGCTGGCCAACTGGTCGGTGTTGAGGCCGGCGCTGCGGGCCCAGGTGATGGCCGTGTCGCGCAGGTCGGCGTCGGTGAAGTCGGCCACGCTGGGGCAGGTCTTGGCCGCGTGGGCGCGGACGTCGGCGAAGATGTGGCGATAGTGGTCCGGCTTCCACGGGCCCGGCTGGCCGGGCGCGCCGTGCTTGTCGCGCCGCTCGCACCACAGGACATGGGTGGGCTGGGCGGCCATGTCGGCCTGGCGCGCCTGGATCTGGGCGAGGCGGGCGCGGCCGAGCGCCGTCAGGGGCGTGCCGCCGACGCGGCCGGTCTTGGCCCGGCCCTCGGCGCCCGTAAGGCAGCGCCCATCCTTCACACGGCCCCAGGTGAGCGCCAGGCGGTCGACCTGGGACCAGGACAGATCCAGGCCCAGGATGATGCTGTCGGCGATCGAGGGCCAGCCCAGGGCCTCGGCCGAGGCGATCAGGGCCTGGACCTCGGCCAGGGTGCCCACGCGGATGCGGCCGGGCGGCGTCTCGCGCTCGACCTCGGCCGCCCAGTTGCGGATCTGGCGGCTCTGGCGCTCGCGGCACCAGCCGAGCCAGGCCGAGGCGGCGGCCAGCACGCCCGAGGCCTGGTGCGGGCCGACCTCGGCCTTGATCCGGTGATAGACGGTGTAGAGCGGATCCTCGATCCCGCGCGCGGTCTCGACCGGTTCCAGCGCCAGGACGCTGGCGGCGCGGATCGCCTCGACCGCCGCCTCATAGGCCGACAGGTCGGCGCCGGCCGGGGGCAGGACGACATAGCCGGCCAGGGCGTCGACCAGGCGCTTGAGCTTGCCGCGATAGTCGCGCTGGGTGGCCGGGGCGAGGCCGGCGAACTTGTCGGAGGGGGCGATGTGGCGCGCCGGATCGCCGGCATAGGCCTCGATCAGGCGGCCGATGGCCAGCTTGCCGTGCGCCGGCGCGGCGCCCGCGCCGCCCTTGAACACCGCGCCGGCCGGGGCGATGGCCTCGAACTCGGGCGGGATCAGCTCGCCCGCGCGCCAGGCCTTGACCGCCTCGTTGATGGTCGACGCCCGGTCGATCGAGGCCCCGCGGCCGAGGAAGGCCCCCGCCGCGTCCTTCAGGTCATGGCCCTTCCAGCCGGCCGCGCGCAGCGCCGGCGCGGGGATCCAGCGCGGGCGGCCGTCGCGCCATTGCCAGTGGGCGGGAATGTCTTTGCGTTGGGCGGGCATGGCGACCCCTTTCCTCAAGGTCGGGCGCACGATGAAGCCGCCGTGCGCGGGCGGTCAAGGCCTAGGCGCGCCCCATCAGCCGGTCGAACACGTGGCGCTGGCGCGCGGCGGCGTGGGCCAGGCGCGGTTCGCGGTTCTCATTGGCCGGGGGCGGGGCGGCGCGGCCCTCGCCCAGGGCGGCCTCGCGCGCGGCGATCCAGGCGTGGACGCTTTCGGCGCGCCAGGCGTAGCCGCCCTTGCCCTTGGCGTTGGGCCGTTTGATCGGGGCGGGGAAGCCCGGCAGGGTGCGCCACACCTTGCGGAAGCGCTCCCACGAATAGCCGCAGGCGGCCGCGACCGCCTCCATGCCCATGGCGCGGATCGGCTGGGCGTCGTTCATGCCGCGATCTCCTCGGGTTGAAACACGATCGCGCCCGGAGCGAGCACGACGATGGCGGGCGCGGCCGGGAACACCTCGAGCGCGGCCACGGCGATGGCCTAGCGCGCCGCCTCCTCGCCCTCGGCCGGGCGCAGCCACACCGTCCCGAACAGGAACGGGCGCTTGTCCGCGAACTGCACAACCGCGCACCACGGCCTCATGGCCGCACCACGCGCAGCAGGCGCTCCACGGCCTTGTCCTCGGCCTCGCGGCGCGCCTTGGCCACATACTCGGCCGCGATGGCGCGCAGCTTGTGCTCCTCAATGCCGGTGAGCATGGCCAGGGCCTCGAAGGCGGCCGTGCTGGACGGCCGCTCATCGGGCAGGCGGTGCTCGACCTGGACCAGATGAATGGCCAGATCGAGCACGGCGGCGGCGTATTGGACGCGGCCCAGCTCGCTCATGCCGCTTCGCCCGACAGGATGTCGTCGCCCAGCTGGGCGTGGGCGTCGGGGACCAGGGCGCGCAGGGCGTCGGCCAGGGCCACGCGATCCTTGGGCGCGGCGAAGCTGAGGGTTTCGGGGAAGAAGGCGTAGCCGATCAGGGTCACGCGGCTGTCGTCGGCGGCGTTGACCCCGACGCAATGGCCCTCGGGCTGCTGGCCGCCGGCGGCCAGCTGGGCCGACTTGAGCGTGATGGCGCGATCGGCGCGCAGCTCGTGGATGCGCGCGGCCAGGGCGCGCAGGGTGGCGAAGCGCTCCGCCGGGATGGCGGGGCCGCGCACCAGGCAGAAGTCGGTGCGGTGGGCGACGGGTTTGGTCATGGGGTGGCTCCCTCCAGGGTTCCACATGGAACCCGAACAGGGACAAAAAGGATGGAAAATATTTCCGTTGTCAACAGGGATGGAAATATCCCGGCCGTCAATGCGGCGTGCGAATCGACGAGCTATGTTTCGGGCATGGACGAAGAAATCAAAATTGGTCCGGCGGACTTCCTGATCGGCAAGTGGCTGATCGTGCCCGTTGCTCTCGCCCTTGTCGCCGCCGTCGTCTGGGGGCCAGATTGGGATGGCGCCCGCGCCTATCAAGCAGAGGTGGCCGCCAGGAATAAAGCGTTCAGAGCCGATCCGACGTTGCCGCCAGCCGTGCTCTCACCCGATAGGGCCCAGGATGATTTGGTGAGAGTGGGCGACGGACTGGCCTGCTACCCGTTGCATGGGATCGTGGACGAGCGAATGTGCGCTATGGCCAAAGCCCGCGACGCGCTGCGCTTGCAACGGGATTATCCGCTAGCGCCCTATGTGGCGCCACCATCGCCGCTGCAAGCGGAGGCAGAGGCGCAACTGAAAGCGGACCAGGTCGCCGCCGAGCAGGACCGACGCATAAGGGAAGATGCACGGCAAGGAACGCAAGATGCCCTAGACCAAGACCGCGCGCAGCACGGTTACTAAATCAAGCCAGGCCGCCAGATGGCGTGAACCGCATGAACATCCGAGAGCGGGAAATCAAGGTCCTGGTCCGGGTTGTACTGGTGGGCTAGTAGCGTGTGCGGCCGTTTTCCCAAATAGGTTTTGATGGCCGCAGTGCTATTTGTGAACTCTATCAAGCAGTCCTGGCCACGGGCAGGCTCGACCCCCAGCATTACAGGGGCGAGTTCGCCAGCGAAGTAACGCGGCTCCATGCTTGTCCCGCCCAGGCGGACATAGGCTAGGAAGCCCGAACCGTTCCAAAGTGGCGGTGGTTCTCGCCACTCAAGGACGCGATCGTCAGCATAGGCGATCCTGTCTTGGCCGCCCGCCGCCGCGTAGCCATACACCGGAATACGGCGCTGCACCTGCCGGCGAGGGGTAAAGGGCGCCGCTGTAGCAAGCTCATCAAGCTCAAGTTTTTCCCCGAAAAACGCCTCGATCTTCGGTATTTCGTGCAGCTGAACCTTGCGGCCTTTGCCGGCGATCAGCTTGCTGAGCGTGGAGGTGTCCAGGTTGTCCAGGGCGCGAGCCAAATCGGCTTGCTTCTTGCCCATCAGCCTGAGCCTAGCCGGAATATCCGAAAGTTTCATGGCGCCCATTGTGGAAAAAAATTCCGCAGGGCGTCGTTGACGAACTTGGCGAACCGCTTGATGCACGGACGTGGAACTATTTTCCCGATGGAAATTCCACAATGTCCGATGAAACACCCGCTGCCAAGGTTATTCGCCTTCTTGGGGTCAAGCGCCTGGCCTGGGCCTGCGATCTGACCACCAGCGCCGTGCAGAAGTGGAGCGCCGGTCCGGGCCGTATTCCGGCCCA
>DATKPD010000037.1:0-61971 GCA_035524315.1 Caulobacteraceae bacterium | reverse complement strand
CATTCCCCGACGCGCAGGTCGGCGGCAGGATCTTCGGACGGAGCGCCTTCCAGCCAGAGGGCGACCGCCGCCCCGCCCAGCCGGCGCACCGCCGCCAGCGCCGCGTCGGCGGCCTTCAGCTCCCTGCGCCGCCACCAGATCTCCAGGGCCGCCCGGCGGCGCGCCTCGTCGGCGCGGTTGCTGGCCAGGCCCGCCTCGCGCCGCGCGGCGCGCACCGGCTTGACGTCGTCGCCGGGCGAGCTGAGCGCGGCCAGGGCCAGCCGGCCGTTGCGCTCCACCGCGTCGGCCAAGGCCATTTTGAGCCGGTCGCCCTCCGATCCCGGCCACAGCAGCAGCGCGCCCGCTAGGCCCACCGCCCCGCCGATCACCGTATTGAGCGCGCGGATTCCCGCGATGGATTGCTCGGTCACCCCCGGATGGGTCAGGTCGAGGATCAGCACGAACAGGGGCGTGAGGAAGAAAATGTAGAGGCTGTAGTTGACGGCCCGGAACGACATGCACGCCATGGCCAGCGGAAACATCAGCAGGATCAGCGCCAGTTCGGAGTGGAACACCATGCCGAGCAGGGCCGCCAGGCCACCGCCGAGCACGCTGCCGATCACGCGTTCCACCGCGCGTATCCAGCTGTTGGACAGGTAGGGCTGCTGGATCAGCGCCACGGTGGTGGTCATCCAGTAGCCGTAGGGGAGGTGGAAGGTCTCCGCCAAAAGAAAGGCCGCGGTCACCGAAATGGCGACCCGGGCGGAGTGGCGCAGGAAAAGCGACTTCCAGGTCAGGTTGTTCAGCAGTGGCGCCAGGGGGCGCTGGCGGACGGGCCGGGCGGGCACGGCGGCGCCGAAATCCACCTGCAGGTCATCGTCGGCGATATGCAGGGCCTCCGCGGCGATCGGCGCGACCAGCCGGGCGACGTTGGCGGGCGCGCTCCTCGCGGCCTGGGTCAGGCGGTTGGCGGCCAGCCGCAAGGGTTCAGGCGCGCCGTCGACCGCCGACACGGCGCGGTCCAGGCGGTGCATCACGCTGGCGATCAGCATCGCCAGGCGCTGGGTCCGGGCGCGTCGCTGATCGTCGCCGGGGCCCGCGCGTTCGAGCACGTCCGACAAGGCGATCAAGCACGCGAACTGGGTTTCCGCGGCCGCCAGGCCGCTGAGAAGGCGCGCGCCGGCCACGCTGATGTTGTCCTGGTCGTTGCGGCCCCCGGTGGCCTGAAGGATGCGTCGACGGGCGTCCTCGATCGACTGGCGCACCGCACCGCGATGCTGGCGGGCGAAGGCGGACCAAGCCGCCGTGTCGGACTCCGGGTCGTATGTCCGCGACAAGCCCACCGCCATGGCGGCGAGCCGTCGATAGGCCTGGCCCAGGGCGGTGCGGGCGGCGGCGTAGGGATGAATGCGCCAGACGGTCAGGCTGAGCAGCGAGGCCCAAAGACAGCCCAGCAGGCACAGGCCGGCGAAGCTCAGCAGGGCCGCCGGGTCGCCCTGGGGCCGGGCGATGGTGCCCACCGCCGCCACGACCAGCAGGTTCGACAGCACCGCCGCCTCGCCGCCGTAGACCCGAAAGAAGCTGCACACCAGCGTGGCCGCCAGCAGCGCCGCCGCGGCCGGAAACAGGCCGAGGCTGGCGACTCCGGCGCATACCACGGCCACCAGGGTGGCGCCGAAGGTGAAGGTCATCAGGATGCGCGCGCGGATGCGGGTGGGGCCGCCCGGATCGACCAGGCAGGTCCAGAAGGCCATCACCGCCGCCCACGACAGGTTGGGATCGTGACCGACAACGGCCACTGTCGCCAGGGAGGCGCAGGCCGCCGCCGCGCGTAGGCCTTCGCTGAGGCTGGCCGCCTCAGGCGAGAATTCCACGTGCCAGCGGCTCAAACGGCCTGGCTGGCGGCTCTGCAAAGGTCCCCGTCTGGCGCGGCGCATACTCGTGTCCCAGGCCCGGCCGAGCCGCTTTGGCGACCGATCGCGCCTGGATTAAGCTGTTTTGCGCGGCGAATCGACCGGGGTCCACGGGACGGCGACTTTGCGCGTCCGCGCCCGGCCGCGATGTTCAGGATTTATTGACCGAGACTCTTAATCGGATGGCTAACGCGCATCGGTGAGAATGCCTCCGTACCCAGTGGAAGGCATGTCGATGGACGCCGACGAGTATCTTACCGCGTTTGATCTCTGGCTGAGCCGGTATATCGAGTCCGCCATGAAAGCCGGCAAGGACCTGGCCTTTCGCGACCGAAAGGCTCACGGCGAGGCGGCCTTGGACGATAGCGGATCGGCCTGGGATCACCTGCTTCTGGAGCCCGGCGCGCCTTCGCCAGGCCGCGGCTGGACCGTCTATCGCCTGCAAGGCGTCGCGCCCAAGCCGGCGCCCGCCGACCTGGACCCCGTCAAGCTGGGGCCCGCCGAGTCGGCTCCGCTTCAACGCCGCGCCCCGGTGGCCACGTTCGTGCGCACCCTGTTCGGCGCGGCCGAAAGCGCGCGACTGCGCGTCGTC
The DNA here is from genome assembly GCA_035524315.1 of Caulobacteraceae bacterium. GTDB lineage: Bacteria > Pseudomonadota > Alphaproteobacteria > Caulobacterales > Caulobacteraceae > BOG-938. The sequence continues at coordinate 59,487 of DATKPD010000037.1, read as the reverse complement.
AGCTAGCCGCGCGCCCGGATTCCCAAGCCCTCGTTCCGCTCGCGCGGGCGGGGGCCTTTGTTTGCAAATCTCATGAAGGGCGGCCTCAGCTGGGCGAGGCCGCGCGGGCGTCAGCCCCAACCCTCGACCGTGCCGCCGCGGCGGGCCACGACGGGAGCGGGCGCGGGCTGAGGTCGGCGCATCACGCCGGGGCGCGGGACCGGAGTCGGCTTACCGAACAGGAAGCCCTGGCCGAAGTTGATGCCGAACTTGCGTAGAACTTCGGCGGTCTGCTCGGTCTCGACCATCTCGGCCACGGTCGACACCTTCAGCTCGCGGCACAGTTCGGCCACGTGCTGCACCAGCACGCCGCTGCGGTCGGTGGCCGATGTCAGTTCGCGGATGTAGCGCCCATCGATCTTGACCTCGTCTACCGAGATCGCGCGCAGATAGTCCAGCGAGGCGGCGCCCGAGCCGAAATCGTCGAGCGACACGGTGCAGCCTTCCTTGCGCAAGCGCCGGACCATGGCGTCGGCGATCTGCAGGTCCTGGATGCTGGCGCTTTCGGTGATCTCGATGATCAGGCGGCCGCGCGCCGCGGGCGCCGCCTTGATCTGCTCCATCAGCTTGCTGGTGAACGCCGGCTGCATCAGCGACCGCGCCGACACGTTCGCCGCCAGACGCAGGGTCGACTGGTTTGGCTTCTTCAACTCAGCCATCACCGCCTGGATGACCGCGAAGTCGAGGTCCTGGATGATGTCCATCCCCTCGGCCATCAGGATCGAGTCCTGGGGGCTGTCATTGTCGCTCAGCCGGACGAGGGCCTCGTAATGGTCCGTCACGCCGGTCATCAAATGTACGATTGGCTGGTAGGCCATGGCGAACCGGCGCGAGGCCACCTGGGCGCGCAGCTTGGTCGCATCGCTGACCGTCTGCTTGATCATGCCGCTGAGCGAACCGCCAGCCATGGCCGCGGGGCCGCCGGCAATGAAGCGGTCGAGCGCCACGCGTAGGGTGCGGATGCCCTCGCCAGCGTCGGCGGGATCGAGCTCCAGCGTATCGAGGGAGGGCTTGATCTGCGGCAGACCGGCTTCGGTCATGGCCCGTCCCAGGCGCTCGGCCACCCGGTCGCCGGATTCGGCGCGGGTGCGTACGAAGGCGTAGCGATCCTGTTCCAGCCGGGCGGCGGACGATCCGTCGATCGATTCCGCGCGCAGGGCGGCGGCCACGCGGGCCAGCGCCACGGCGGCTTGGGTGTGGCCCAGGGCGTCGGCGGCTTGCTGCAGCCCTGCCAGTTCCACCAGCTCCATGTTGATATCGACGCCGGTCTGGGCCGCCTGCTTCATGGCGGTTTCGGCCAGCATGCCCAGGCCCTCGGCGTTGTGCAGGCCGTTGGGGCCGGCCGGCTCAACCGCGACCGGGGCCACGGCGTGGACCGAGAGGGCGCAGGATATACGCGGCGCCAGTTGCGGCAGGCGGCAGGCGCAGAAGGCGGCGTAGCGCTTGAGCTTGCGCCCGCCGGTCGGCTTGAGGCCGATGCGAATGGGCCCGCGCCGGTCGCCGACGCCGACGCTCTGCAGGAACGCGGCCATCACGGGTTGATCTTCTTCGCAGACGAAGCTGGTCCAGTCGGATCCGGTCAGGGCGGCGGGATCGACGCCCGCCAGCTGCTTGCCCGCGCCGAGCGCGAAGCTCACGCGGCCGCTGGGTTCCAATTCGATCAAGAGATCAGAGCTGGCGAACGCGAACCCCAAGAGCCGTGCTGATTCGTCCGCCATACTGAAGCTGTCCCCCGCGGAGTCGCTGACCGAGCCGTGCCGCCAAATTCGTCTAATCTATCTTTGCGCCGGCTTGATCGAACGCCTGACGCTGTCATGGTTTATACTGATGGCTAGTTAACAACCTATGGGGTTGCGCCGGCGATGACGCGCCGCGGCGGCCGAACGGTCTTAAAGGGTGAGCAGGTCAGGGGCGGCAGCGCGGCCGCCTCGGTTAAGGTTACCCCACGCATCCTAGCCCTGCTGGACTGCGCCTAAGCCAAGCCTTCACGCGGCGAACCGGCCCGGATCGACCAGCCGCCTCGCCTCGGCGGGCAGGGGCGAGGGCGCGCCGGTCATCAGCGCTGCGACGTGTTCGGCCAGCAGCGGCGCGGTGACGAAGCCGCGCGAGCCAAGGCCGGCCAGGACGAACAGACCCTCTGGCCCGAGACTCCCGGCCAGGGGCATGCGGTCGGGGGTCGCCGCGCGCACCGAGGCGCGCCCGCCCAGGGATGCCGGGTCCAAGGCGGCGGCCAGGTCCGGCAGGGCCTCGGCCAAGGTCTTGAGATTTCGCAGGTGATCCAGCGGATCGACCCCGGCGTCCGCGCGGTCGCGGTCGTGGGTGGCGCCGAACAACACCCCGTCGGGCATCGGCGCTGCGTAGCCGCCCCAAGCCACAGCGAAATCAAGGGCGGGGCCAGCGGCCCAGCTGGCCTGCCCGCGCACCGGCTGCAGCGGCAGGGTCGGCCACAGCGCCCGCGCGCCCGCGCCCGCGGCGAGGCACAGGGCGTCGGCCTCGGCCAGGACGGCGCCGTCAGCCCCCGTCGCGCGCCAGCCTTCGCAGGTTCGCTCAAGCCGCGCGACCGCGCCGGTCACCCTCTTGCCCTCGCCAAGCCAAGCCTCGATCACCCGGCGCGGCTGAACCGTCAGGCCGTCTTGCAGCCACAGGGCGCCTGCCGCCGCGGGCCGGCCCAGACGCGTGGACGCGCCGTCGCGGTCCAAGCGCGTCAGCCGGATCGGGTCGAACACGCCTGAGGCCGCCACGGCGTCGAATCGCGCCGCGTCGCGCGGCGCGCGCTCCAGTTGCAGCAGGCCGGGCCGGCCCGCCGCCGCTTCGCCCAGTGGATTATAAAGATCGGCCGCGCGCGCCAGGCACTGGGCATAGAATCGCGCGCGCGGACCTGATCCCGCGTCCAGCGCCGCCGAGACCAGGGCGGCCGGGTTGCCCGAGGCGCCCGCGCCGGGGCCTTGCGCGTCGATCCAGGTCACCTCCACGCCCAACGCGCGGATGGCCCGCGCCAGACTGGCGCCGGCGACGCCTGCGCCGACCACGGCCACGCGGCGCGGCGGCGGAATGCGCGCATCGGCCGGGGCGCCTTTGCGCCGGCCCTCCAGGCGCTCGCGCTTGCGGCCGTAGCCCGGCGCCTTGGCCACTTCGAATCCGGCCGCGTCGAGCCCGCGGCGCACAGCGCCGGCCACGGTGAAGGTGCCCAGTCGCGCGCCGGGGGCCGAGCGGCGCGCCACCGCCTCCAGCACCTCATCGCGCCACATCTGCGGGTTCTTGGCCGGGGAGAAGCCGTCGAGGAACCAGGCGTCGGCGACGCCCGTCCATTGGTCCAGCGCCCAGGCCGCTTCGCCGATGGCCAGGTCCACGGTCGCGCCGAGATCGGGGAAGTCCAAGCGATGAAAGCCGGGCGCCCGGCGTGGCCACTGGGCGAGGAGTTGCGCGGCGAGGTCGGACACCTCGGGCCAGGCTTCAAGCGCTCGCGCCGCGTCCGCGGCGGTCATGGGATAGGCTTCGACCGAAAAGATCGACAGCCGCTGGCCCGCCAGGCGGGTCGAGCGCCAGGCGTCCAGCAGGGCCAGAATGTTCAGGCCGGTGCCGAAACCGAGCTCGCCGACGGTGAAGTGCGGGCGCCCGCGCCAGGCCTCCGGCAGGCCGCATCCGGCCAGGAAAACCGCGCGCGATTCCCTCAGGCCGTCGGCCACCGAGAAATAGACGTCGTCGAAACGATCGGAACGGGGGGCGCCCTCCGCCGTCCAACTGAGACTGTCTGGGACGGGGGTCATGCTGGGGTCTTGGCCCAAAGCAAAAGGGCCGCCCCTAGGGGCGGCCCTTCCGTTACGCCGAAGCGTAGAGTCTTACTGAGCCGACGACGCGGGCGCGTCAGAGGCGGCCGACGAGGCGTCGGAAGCCGCAGCGCTGGAATCAGCCGTGGCCGAAGCGGTGTCGGAGGCAGCCGGAGCATCGGCCTTCTTGCACGCGACGACAGACAGAGCAGCGACGGCAGCGCCGGCCACGAGGAGCTTACGAAGAACTTCGGAGGTCATGGTCCTGGTCCCCTAAGGAGGTTAGAGCGCCAAGGTACACCGACGCCTTGTCCGAATTAGCCTTTTTTAGGGGCTTCCGGCAAGCCGACAATGCGACGCTGCCGGGGAATATGCCGTCATCTTCGGCATGTGCAAGTCACATCTGGCGCCTGCGAAGAGCAATTGCCCTTTGTGCGGCGACCTTTGGCGCCCGCGGCGTCAGCCTTCGGCGGGGATGTTGTTGAGGGCTTCTTCCAACTCGGTGAAGCTGGGCTGCGCGATCGAAGGCACGCTGCCGCGGCCGATCTCCACCGAGATCTGCGCGGCGTTGCCGTGCAGGTGGGCCACCAGCACCCCCTGGATGATCTTGTAGAACGCCGACTCCTCCTCGACGATCGCGCCCATGCGCACGGCGAACGGCCCGACGAGGCCATAGGCCAGGAACACGCCCATGAAGGTCCCGACCAGGGCGCCGCCGATCATGCCGCCCAGCACTTCGGGCGGTTCGCTGATCGAGCCCATGGTCTTGATCACCCCCAGCACGGCGGCGACGATCCCGAGGGCGGGCAGGGCGTCGGCCAGGGCTTGCAGCGCGTGCGACGCGGCGAGGTTCTCGTGGTGGTGCTTTTCCAGCTGTTTCTCCATCGCGTCCTCGACCTGGTGCGGATCTTCCAGGTTCATGGTCATCATGCGCAGGGTGTCGCAGATGAAATCGACGGCGAAGTGGTCCTTATTGATCTTGGGGAAGCGCGAGAAAATCGAACTGTCGTGCGGGTTCTCGATATGGCTTTCCAGGGCGATCACGCCCTTGGATTTCATGGTCTTGGTCAGCAGGAACAGCAGCGACAGCAGGTCACGGTAGTCGGCTGGCTTCCACTTGGGCCCGGCGAACACCTTGCCGAACGCGCCGCCGGTGGCCTTGATGGTGGTCACGCTGTTGGAGATCAGGAACGCGGCGATGCCGGCTCCGCCGATGGCCATCAGCTCGTGCGGCGCCGCCTCAATGATCACGGGCATCTTGCCGCCCGAAATCAGGTAGCTGCCGAACACGGCGCCGAATAGCACCACTACGCCGATGATCTGAAACATAAGTACCCGCCCAAGTCTGGCGGCCAGAATCCCGGTTAATGCTTAATTCCCGGTTGCCGGTGACTCGGCGGGGCCTTGTGTCGCAGGCCCCTGCGCCGCCGATCCTTGCGCCTGGTCCTGCGCGCGCGGCCCGGCCTCGGCTTGCAGCTGTTGCGACAACGCCGCGGTCAGATAGCCGTCGGCGGGCAGGCCGCGCGCCTTCTGCCAGGCGCGGATCGCCGCGCGGGTGTTTAGTCCGATCACCCCATCGGCGGTTCCGGGGCTGAAGCCCAGCGCTGCCAGCGCCTGCTGCGCCCCGATCCGGTCCTGACTGGACAGGGCCGGCTCCACTGGCCAGGCGGCGAGCAGGGGCGGCGCGCCGGCGATGCGGTCGGCCAGCAATCCCACCGCCAGGGCGTAGCTGGTGGAGTTGTTATATTTGCGGATGATGAAGTGGTTGGGCAGCACCAGGAAGGCGGGCCCGCGCGCACCGGCCGGCACGATCAACTGGGCCGGGGCGTTGGCGTCCGCCTCGCTCCAGTCCGCGCCCGAGGCGGCGCGCACGCCGTCCAGCGCCCATTCCGCGGCGGTCTGCTGCGGACCCTCGGCCACGCTGTAGTCGAACCCGGCCGGCAACTGCACCTCGCGCGCCCAGCCGCCGCCGCGCCGCCAGCCGTATTTCTGCAGCATGTTGGCGGCCGAGGCCACGGCGTCGGCCGCCGAGTTCCAGATGTCGGCGCGGCCGTCGCCGTCGCCGTCCACCGCATTGGCCAGATAGGCCTCGGGAATCAGCTGCGTCTGGCCCATCGCCCCCGCCCACGACCCCTTCATCTGCGCGCGCGTGACCGCGCCGGTGGTGATCATGCGCAGGGCGTCCCAGATCTGCCCCTCGGCCCAGTCGCGCCGGCGACCGTTCGAGGCCAGGCTGGCGAGCGAGCGGATCACATCCATGTCGCCTTGGGCCGCGCCATAAGCGGATTCCTCGCCCCAAATGGCGGTCAGGATCTGCGGCGGCACGCCGAATCGGTCGGCCACGGCGGGCATCCAGGCTTGGGCGTCGGCCAGCTTATCCCGGCCGAGGGCGACGTTGCGGTCCGACACGGCCGTGCGCATGTAGTCGCCGATCGGCTTTGATAGCTCGGGTTGGCGGCCGTCGAGCGCGATCACGCGCGGGTCGGGCGTCAGTCCGCCCAGTTCCCGGCGCAGCACCTCGACCGACCAGCCGGCGGTGGCCGACCGCTGGAAGAAGCTCTGCAGCCAGGCGTCAAAGGCGGGGTCGCCTGAAGGCGCGGGGGCGCCATCGACTACCTCGCCCGGCGTCGACTGCCCCGGCTCGGGTCCCACGCCGGGCATGGGATTGCGTCCGGGGTCCACGATCCCCGCGGCGGCGAGCAACATGAAAAGGCGACGGTCCATGGCGTCAGGCTAGACGGCCCGGATGGGGACAACAATTATAATGCTCGAGATTGACTCATTCAGCCTCCGCCCCTATACGCACGCCCTCCCGCCGTCGGCGCATTACCAACCGAGACCATCGAGTTCGCCATGAAGGTTCGCAGCTCCCTCAAGTCCCTCAAGGGCCGTCATCGCGACTGCAAGCTTGTGCGCCGCAAGGGCCGGATCTATGTGATCAACAAGACCGACCCGCGCTTCAAGGCCAAGCAGGGCTGAACCGACCACGAAAGCTCTCTGAAACGCCGCCCCACCGGGCGGCGTTTTCGTTTGTGGCGCCTGGACCCCTGAGCTAAAGCGCCACCGGCTGATCCTGGCCCGCGACGCATTTTGGGGCTCTGCTGACCGACATGGCCGCCATGCCCCTCATTCTGACTCTGATCGGCCTGGCTGGCTCGGCCGCCGCCATCTATCTCGCGTGCGAGTACTTCGTGAACGGGGTGGAGTGGGTCGGCCACCGCTTCGCCATGGATCAGAAGGCGACCGGCGCCCTGCTCGCCGCCTTCGGCACGGCCCTGCCCGAGAGCATCGTCACCTTGGTGGCGGTCCTGGGCCGCGATCCCGCGCGTAAGGACATCGGCGTGGGCGCCGCCCTGGGCGGGCCGCTGGTGCTTGCCACGGTGGCTTATGCCGCCGTGGGCTGGTCGCTGTTGCTGACCAAGCGCTCGCTGGCCGACAGCAAGGCGGGCGACCTGCGCGCCCTCAGCCGCGACCAGACGTGGTTTATCCTGCTGTTCCTGGTCAAGATGGGCGTGGGCCTGGTCGCCTTCGCCCTCAAGCCGTGGCTGGGCGTGCTGTTCCTCATCGCCTACGGGGCCTACGCCTTCAGCCTGACGCGCGGCGGCGACGGCCACACGGAGGGCGAGCTCGAACCGCTCAAGCTGCAGCCCAAGGCGGCCACGCCCTCGATCGGCGCGATCCTGGGTCAGACCCTGGGGGCCCTGGCGGTGGTGTTCGTGGCCTCGCAGGTGTTCGTCGACCGGATGGAGGCCCTGGGCCATGGCCTGGGTCTCAGCTCTCAGTTCCTGGCCCTGCTGCTCAGTCCGGTGGCGACGGAGCTGCCCGAGACGCTCAACGCCGTCATCTGGATACGCCAGGGCAAAACGCGGCTGGCCCTGGCCAACATCTCCGGCGCCATGATGATCCAGGCGACCGTACCCACCTCGCTGGGCCTGTTCTTCACGCCTTGGATGCTCAGCCCGGCCCTGGTCGCCGCCGGCGTCGCCACGCTCCTCGCCATGTTCACCCTGCTGTTCGGCTTTCGCACGGGTCGGATCAACGCCAAGATGCTGGCCTTGATGGCGGCTTTCTATGTCGCCTTCGTCGTCGCGGTCGTGGCGCTGCATTTGATCTAGGCGCGGCGCGCTAGCCGCTTCCGTGGGGCGCGCCCATGCTCTAGGGTCCGCGCCTTTCCCCACGTCCTTTCTTTTGAGAGCCTTTCGCCATGGCCGACGATTCCTCCAACATCGACGTAATGACCGCCGCGGCCCAGACGCGCCTGCGCACCATCATCGAGCGCATCGAGCGCCTGGAGGAAGACAAGGCCGCCGTCGCCGCCGACATCAAGGAAGTGTTCGCCGAGGCCAAGGGCGAGGGCTACGACGTCAAGGTGCTGCGCAAGGTTGTTCGCCTGCGCAAGCAGGACAAGGCCAAGCGCATGGAGGAGGAAGCCCTGCTCGACCTCTATCTGTCGGCCATCGGGGGTCTCTGATCTGAACAAGAAGCCGGCCGATCCCCGGGCGGCGGCCAAGCGCAAGGCGCTCAAAGCCTTGCGCCGGGCCCGCCTCGTTGCGGGAAAGGCCGGCGTTGAGCTGTCGGCGTGGGAGGACGAGTTCCTCGGCTCGGTCGAGACCCGGCTCAACACCTATGGTCGGGCGTTCGGCGATCCCGATAAGGGCGCGCCGGGCGCGCCGCTGTCGATGCGCCAGGGCGTCAAGCTCAAGGAAATCACGGCCAAGGCCAAGGGCGAGGACAAGCCCAAGCCGCGCCCCAAGTCGTCAGTTCGCGGGTGGCGCGCGGGGCGGGGTCGCTCGCCCGCCTCGAGCGACCCGAACGAAGGCTCGGAATGATTTAACGGCGGCGCCCTATACGTTGATGGGTTGACTTCGCGGGCGCCGGACGCAAAACCGCGCGTCATACGATTGAAATCGCGCAAAACTGTCGTCCGACAGGCGTAGAGGGGATGCTTCATGACGCTTCGTGTTGCGATCAACGGCTTTGGCCGCATTGGCAGACTGGTGCTGCGCTCGATCTACGAGCACGGCCGGCGCGATATCGAAGTGGTGGCCATCAACGACCTCGGCCCGGTCGAGACCAACGCCCACCTGCTGCGATACGACAGCGTGCATGGCCGCTTCCCCGGGACGGTCAAGGTCGACGGCGACACGATCGACATCGGTTCGGGTCCGATCAAGGTCACGGCCATCCGCAATCCGGCCGAGCTGCCGCATAAGGACCTGGGCGTGGACATCGCCCTGGAATGCACGGGCATCTTCACCACCAAGGACAAGGCCGCCTTGCACCTGGAAGGCGGGGCCAAGCGCGTGCTGGTGTCGGCCCCGTGCGACGCCGCCGACAAGACCATCGTCTATGGCGTGAACACCGACGCCATCACCGCCGAGGACCTGATCGTGTCCAACGCCTCATGCACCACCAACTGCCTGGCGCCCGTCGCCAAGGTCCTGAGCGACCTGGTCGGCATCGAACGCGGCTACATGACCACTATCCACAGCTACACCAACGACCAGCCGTCGCTGGATCAGATGCACAAGGACCTGTACCGCGCCCGCGCGGCGGCCCTGTCGATGATCCCCACCTCGACCGGCGCGGCCAAGGCCGTGGGCTTGGTGCTGCCCCAGCTGAAGGGCAAGCTCGACGGATCTTCGGTGCGGGTGCCGACGCCCAACGTGTCGGTGGTCGATCTGAAGATCGTGCCCAGCCGCGCGACCGACAAGGATGAGATCAACGCCGCGATCCTCAAGGCCTCGCAGGAAGGCCCGCTCAAGGGCGTCTTGGCCACCACCGACGAGCCCCTGGTGTCGACGGACTTCAACCACGTCGCCGCCTCCTCGACTGTGGCCCTGAAGCAGACTCAGGTGATCGAGGGCCAACTCGTGCGGGTGCTGAGCTGGTACGACAACGAGTGGGGCTTCGCCACGCGCATGGCGGACACGGCCCTGGCCATGGCGAAGTTCCTTTAAGCCATGGCGTTCCGCACCCTCGATCAGGCGGGCGACCTCAGGGGCAAGACCGCCCTCGTGCGTGTGGACTTCAATGTTCCCACCCAGGGCGGGCCTTCCAGCAGGGTCGTGACCGACGATACGCGCCTGCGCGCGGCCCTGCCCACCATCGCCCTGCTCAAGGCCAAGGGCGCCAAGATCGTGCTCCTGGCCCACTTCGACCGGCCCAAGGGCAAGCGTGTGCCCGAGATGAGCCTGGAGCCGGTGGTCGCGCCCCTGTCCAAGCTGCTGGGCGAGCAGGTTGCATTCGCCGACGACTGCGTGGGCCCCGTGGCCGAGGCCGCGGTCAAGGCGCTGCAACCCGGCGCCGTGCTGCTGCTTGAGAATCTGCGCTATCACGCCGGCGAAGAAGCCAACGACCCGCACTTCGCCAAGGATCTCGCCGCGCTCGGCGACCTCTACGTCAACGACGCCTTTTCCGCGGCGCATCGCGCCCACGCCTCGACCGAGGGCGTGGCCAAGCTCCTGCCCGCCTACGCCGGCGAGGCGATGCGCGAGGAGCTTCAGGCCCTGGAAAAGGCCTTGGGTTCGCCCGAGCGCCCGGTGATGGGCATTGTCGGCGGCTCCAAGATTTCGACCAAGCTCGACCTGCTCAAGCATCTTGTGACCAAGCTGGACAAGCTGGCCATCGGCGGGGGCATGGCCAACACCTTCCTCTACGCCCAGGGGCACGACGTCGGCGCGTCCTATTGCGAGAAGGACCTGGCCGACACCGCGCGCGAGATCATCCGCCTTGCCGGCCAAAGCAACTGCAAGCTGTTTTTGCCGCTCGACATCGTGGTGGCCGAAAAGATGGCCGTCGGCGCGGTTTCGCGCGTGCGTGACGTCGGCGCGATCGACGAGGACGAGCGCATTCTCGACGCCGGCCCCGAAACGGTCGAGCGCCTCAACCGCGCCATGGGCAATTCCAAGACCTTGATCTGGAACGGGCCGCTGGGCGTTTTCGAGATTCCCCCCTTCGACAAGGGCACCGTCGCTGCGGCGAAGCACGCCGGCGAACTCGCCAAAGAGGGAAAGCTCGTGGCCGTGGCCGGGGGCGGTGATACGGTGGCGGCCCTAAACGCGGCCGGGGTGACCTCGGAATTCACCTACGTTTCGACGGCCGGCGGCGCGTTTTTGGAATGGATGGAAGGCAAGGTTCTGCCCGGCGTGGCCGCCTTGCAGGTGTAAAGGGAAACACAGCATGGCCCGCATTACCCTTCGTCAGCTTCTCGACCACGCGGCCGAGCACGACTACGGCCTGCCCGCGTTCAACATCAACAACATGGAGCAGGGTCTGGCGATCATGGAGGCCGCCGCCGAGGTCGACGCCCCGGTGATCATCCAAGCCAGCCGCGGCGCGCGCAGCTACGCCAACGACGTGGTGCTCAAGTATCTGATCGACGCCCTGGCCGAGCTCTATCCCAACATTCCGGTGTGCATGCACCAGGACCACGGCAACGGCCCCTCCACCTGCGCCACGGCCATCCAGTACGGCTTCACCAGCGTGATGATGGACGGCAGCCTCAAGGAAGACGCCAAGACCCCCGCCGACTACGACTACAACGTCGCGGTGACCAAGAAGGTGGTCGATATGGCCCACGCCTGCGGCGTGTCGGTCGAGGGCGAGTTGGGCGTGCTGGGCTCGCTGGAAACCGGCATGGGCGAGGCCGAGGACGGCCATGGCTTCGAGGGCAAGCTCGACCATTCGGCCCTGCTCACCGATCCCGATCAGGCGGTCGACTTCGTCAAGGCCACGGGCGTGGACGCCCTGGCCATCGCCATGGGCACCAGCCACGGCGCCTACAAGTTCTCGCGCAAGCCCGACGGCGCGGTGCTGGCCATGACGGTGATCGAGGAGATCCACAGCCGTCTGCCCAACACCCACCTGGTGATGCACGGCTCCTCGTCGGTGCCGCAGGACCTGCAGGACATCATCAACGAATACGGCGGCCAGATGCCTCAGACCTGGGGCGTCCCGGTTGAGGAAATCCAGCGCGGCATCAAGCACGGCGTGCGCAAGGTGAACATCGATACCGACAACCGCATGGCCATTACCGGCGCCATCCGCAAGGTGCTGGCCGAGAAGCCCGGCGAGTTCGATCCGCGCGCCTATCTCAAGCCCGCCAAGGAAGCCATGCGCAAGATCTGCAAGCAGCGCTTCCTCGAGTTCGGCTGCGAAGGCCAGGCCTCCAAGATCAAGCCGGTGTCCACCGCGATCATGGCCAAGCGCTACGCCTCGGGCGAGTTGGCCCACACCTTCGCCGGCGCGGCCAAGGCGGCGGCGGAGTAATCCAAGCCGGCGCGGCGCACGTATTGAGGCGTGATGCCTCAAGCTCGCGCGCCCGCGCCCATCCTCCTCTGGTTTCGACAGGACCTGCGCCTGGCCGACAATCCGGCGCTGCATGCGGCCGCCGCGAGCGGCCGCCCGATCATACCCCTGTTTATCCTGCACGAGGCGTCCGACGGTCGGCCGTGGGGCGCGGCCTCGCGCTGGTGGCTCGACAAGTCCCTGCGCGCCCTGGCCAGCGACCTTGAGGCGCGCGGCTCGCGTCTGATCCTGCGCAGGGGCGATCCGGCGATGATCGTGCCGGCCCTGGCCCAGGAAATGGGCGCCGAAGTGGTCTGGAACCGGCTCTACGGTCAGTCCGCGGTGGCGCGCGACAGCGACCTGAAGGCCGAGCTTGGCGCGAAATCGTGCAACGCGTCCCTGCTGATTGAGCCGTGGGCGCTGAAGAGCGGCTCCGGCCAAGCCTATCAGGTGTTCACGCCGTTCTGGCGCGCCGCCAAGGCAGTGATCGTGGACGAGCCGCTTTATCAAGCGCCCCGGCGCTTGGCCGCCCCCCAGCATTGGCCAGAGTCGGACGATCTGGACCACTGGAGCCTGCATCCGGCCGGGCCCGACTGGTCCGGCGACTTCGAGGGAAAGCCGGGCGAGGCGGGCGCGCACGCGACCTTGTCCCGCTTCGTGCAGGCGCATCTGGCTGACTACCCCGCCACGCGCGATCGGCCCGATCTTGCCGGCGTCTCGCGCCTGGCGTCGCACCTGCACTGGGGCGAGATCGGTCCGCGCCAGGTGCGCGCGGCGGCGCTGGACGCGGCGCGAGACGGCCTCGCGCCCGCCGGCGCGGCTGACAAGTTCCTGGCCGAGATCGGCTGGCGCGAGTTCAACCACCACCTGCTCTACCAGCACGGCGCGCTGCATCGCCGCAATATCCGGCGCGAGTTCGACGCCATGCCCTGGCGCGACGACAAGGCGGGGCTCGACGCGTGGAAGCAGGGGCGGACGGGCTATCCCCTGGTCGACGCCGGCATGCGCCAGCTGTGGGCCACCGGCTTCATGCACAACCGAGTGCGCATGGTGGTCGCCTCATTCCTGATCAAGCACCTGTTGATCGACTGGCGCGAGGGCGAAGCCTGGTTCTGGGACTGCCTGACCGACGCTGACGAGGCCAACAATCCCGCCAACTGGCAGTGGAGCGCGGGCTGCGGCGCAGACGCGGCCCCGTTCTTTCGCGTCTTCAACCCCACGGTCCAGGGCGAGCGCTTCGATCCCGACGGCGCCTATGTGCGGCGGTGGGTTCCCGAGTTGCGGGGGTTGCCGGGCAAGGTCATCCATCGGGCTGGCGCGGTCGAGGCCAGAGGCTATCCCAAGCCGATCGTCGTCCACGAGGTCGCTCGCGCACGGGCGCTGGACGCGTTTCAGGCCATGCGGGCCAGCTAGCCAAGCCCTCCGCGGATCATTCGAGCGACCATCAGACGAATGACTTCAGGGGTTTGAGAAGGTCTGCGCGCCGTTCGCAATGTCACACGGCCGCTTTTCTCGCATTGACGCGCGCCCTTGCCGGCTCTAGCGGGAGGCCATGGCCCTTCCGCTTTGCCGTCTTTATCTCATCACGCCGCCGACCATCGGCGACATTGGCGCCTTCGGCGATGCCTTGCAGGCGGCGTTGGCGGGCGGCGACGTAGCGGCGCTGCAAATTCGACTGAAGGGCGTGCATGACGCCCAGATCGTCGATGTCACGCGCGCGCTCCTGCCGATCGCCCACGCCCACGATGTGGCGGTGATCATGAACGATCGCCCCGATCTGGCCGCCAGGCTCGGTTGCGATGGAGTGCACATCGGTCAGAGCGACGGCTCCCTGCCCGAGGCGCGCAAGGCGGTCGGAGCGAATGCCATGGTCGGGGTCACCTGCCACGACAGCCGCCACTTGGCGATGGAAGCGTCGGAAGGCGGGGCGGACTATGTGGCGTTTGGCGCTTTCTTTCCTACGTCGACCAAGGAAGCCGAGTTCCACGCGGAGCCCGACCTGCTGAGCGTGTGGCAGGAGACAATGCAGACGCCGTGCGTGGCCATCGGCGGGATCACCGCCGCCAATGCGCGGACCCTGGCCGAGGCCGGGGCGGATTTTCTCGCCGTCAGCGCGGGCGTATGGACGCACCCGGACGGCCCGGCGGCGGCGGTCAAAGCGCTCAACGCCGAGATCGCCTTGGGCCTGAAGGCCCGCGCGGCCCTGGCCTGAGGGGGCAACCTTGCTTGAAGGGCTTGGCGCCGCTAGGGTCCGCGCCCATTCCCGACCCGCAATCCCGGATTTCCATTGAGCACTCCCTCGGCCCTTCTCAAGGTTATGATCGACGCCGTCCGCAAGGCCGGCCGGGGGCTTGCGCGCGACTTCGGCGAGGTGGCCGAGCTGCAGGTGTCCAAGAAGGGCGCGGGCGACTACGTTTCGGCCGCTGATCTCAAGGCCGAACAGGTTCTGGTCGACGAGTTGAACAAGGTCCGTCCCGGCTACAGCATCCTGGCCGAGGAACGCGGTCTGGTCGAGGGCACCGACAAGACCCACACCTGGATCATCGACCCGCTCGACGGCACCACCAACTTCCTGCACGCGATTCCGCACTTTGCGGTCAATGTCGCCCTGCAGCGCGAGGGCGCGATCGTGGCCGGCGTGACCTATAACCCCGCCACCGGCGACATCTTCTGGAGCGAGAAGGGAAAGGGCGCCTTTCTCAACGACAAGCGCCTGCGCGTGGCCGCGCGCCGCGACCTGACCGAGAGCCTGCTGGCCACTGGCATCCCCTTCGTGGGCAAGCCGGGCCACGCCATCTTCCTCAAGGAGCTGCACCAGATCACCCAGCGCGTATCCGGCGTGCGGCGCTACGGTTCAGCGGCCCTCGATCTGGCCTGGGTCGCGGCCGGGCGGTTCGACGGCTACTGGGAGCGCAACATCAAGCCGTGGGACATCGCTGCGGGTCTGCTGCTGGTGACCGAGGCGGGCGGCAAGGTGTCGGCGATCGAGGAGGGCGAGGATCCCCTGGTCAGCGGCGCCATCCTGGCCGCCAACCTCGAACTGCATCCCTTGATCCTCGAGCGTCTGGCGGCGGCGAAGTAGCCCGCCCGCGCGCAGGCCCGACGCGCGGTTGCGCTAGAGTTGGGCGCCGAACTGCAGCTTGGCCAGCCGCGCATAGAGTCCGCCGCGCGCCACCAGATCGGCGTGGGCGCCCTCCTCGACGATCCGCCCTTCGTCCATCACCAGGATCCGGTCCGCCCGCAGGACCGTGGCGAGGCGGTGGGCGATAACCAGGGTCGTGCGGCCTTCCATCGCCTCGTCCAGCGCTTTCTGCACAAGCCCTTCGTTCTCTGCGTCAAGCGCGCTGGTCGCCTCGTCGAGCAACAGGATGGGGCTTTGTCGCGCCAGGGCGCGGGCAATGGCCAACCGCTGGCGCTGGCCGCCCGACAGGGCGCGCGCGCGCTCGCCGATGGGCGTGTCCAGCCCCTGCGGCAGGGCCATGAGGAAGCCCTCGGCTTGGGCGGCGCGCGCGGCGGCGATCACAGCGTCCAGATCGGCGTCCGGTCGGCCAAAGCGGATGTTGTCCAGCGCCGACCCCGAGAACAGCGCCGCATCCTGGGCGACCAGGGCCATGCGCGCGCGCGCCTGCGCCGGATCGACCCGCCTCAAATCGACCCCGTCGATCAGCACCGCGCCCGATTGAGGATCGAAGAACCGCAGCAGCAGCCGCAGGACCGTGCTCTTGCCCACGCCCGACGGGCCGACCAGGGCCACGCGTTCGCCGGCGCGGATCTCGAAGGAGAGGCCCTTGAGCGCGGGCGCGCCCTCGCGGCCGGGATAGGCAAAGTGCACGTCGCGAAACGCGATCTCCCCGCGCGCGGGGACAGGCAGGGGGGTAGGATAGGCGGGGGCCGCGATCTGGGGCACGGCGCCAAGCAGTTCGTCGATCCGCTCCATGGCGCCGGCGCCCTTTTGCAGTTCGCCCCACACCTCGCCCAGCGCGCCGACCGAACTGGCGGCCATGAACGACAGGAACATGAACTGCACCAGCGCCCCGGCCGACAGGGTCCCGGCCTTCACGCTCTGCACGCCCCACCACAGGATCACCGCGACGGCGGCGAACACCAGCAGCATGGCGCAGGCGGTCAGTATGGCCCGGGCCAGGATGCGCGCCTTGGACACGGTGAAGGCGGTCTCCACCGCGGCGTCGAACCGGTCGGCGGCGCTGGACTCGCGGCCGAAGGCCTGGACCGTGTCGAGGGCGTCGAGCGTCTCGCCAGCATAGCCGACCGCCTCGGCGAAGCGGTCCTGGGCGGTGACCGACAGCCGCCGCACCCGCCGGCCGTAGGCGATCAGCGGGATCAGCACCACCGGGATCAGCAGCAACACGATGCCCGTCATGCGCGGGCTGACGGCGACCAGCATGGTCACCGCGCCGGCCGCCAGCAGGCTGTTGCGCAGGCCGATCGACACGGCTGAGCCGACCACGCTCTCGATGATGGCGATGTCGGTGGTCATGCGCGACAGGACCTCGCCCGTGCGCACCTTGAGGAAATAGCCCGGGTCGAGGGTCAGGATGTGGCGATAGAGCCGCTGGCGTAGGTCCGCCGCCACCCGCTCGCCCAGGCGGGTGAAGAAATAGAACCGCGATCCCGCGGCGATCGCCTGGATCACCGCGAACAGGGTCAGTAAGGCGAAGGCGGCGGACAGATTGGTCAGGACCTTGCCGGTCGGCAGGCCCGCGTCCACCACCGCGCGCGCGCCCACGGTGAGCGACAGGGTCGAGCCCGAGGACAGGATCAGGAACAGGACGGCTGCGGTCGCGTCGCCCATGTGGGCCTTGAGCACAGGGCCCAGCCGGGCCAGGGGGCGCAGGTCGCGCTGGCGGGTGCGCCGCTGGGCCGCCGCGCCCATGGAGGAGCGCAAGGCCGCGCCCGTGCCGGGTCGACCCTCGATCTCGTCAGCCGGCGCGGCCAGATCGGTCACGACCGCCATCCAAGACTTGCCATACCGGCGTCAAACAATGTATAGGCGCGGCTTCGTTTCGCCCGCCCTTCGGCGGGTTTTTCGTTCCGAGGCGTCAGAGCCTCGAGCACCGGGTCAGCAAGATGAAGCAAAACACCCATCCAGATTACCATTTCATCACGGTGGTGATGACCGATGGGACCACCTATCAGACCCGTTCGACGTACGGGAAAGAAGGCGCGACCCTGAACCTCGATATCGACCCCAAGACCCATCCGGCGTGGACGGGCGGGAACCAGACCTTGCTCGACCGCGGCGGCCGCGTGTCACGGTTCGCTGCCAAGTACGGTGGTTTCCTCAAGAAATAAAGCAGGAACACGGCTTGGTCGTCATAAAAGCCGGTCCCTGTGGCCGGCTTTTTTGTTATCGCTTGTTAATAACGCAGGCTTACGAGGGCGCGCCGAACGCGGCGGCCAACCGCTCATGCTGCGAAAGAACTGGGTGAACATCGGGCTCCGCCGGCTGCATATACATGCGGCGGTCAAGGTGTAGTACGCGTTCGTACAATCTAGACGAGCGTTCCAGCAGACTCAGCAGGCCGCCCGGCAGAATTTCGACCGCCTCAGCCGCTTCGGCATGCGCCGCTTCGGTCAGGCGGTAGCGATCGTTGAACGCATCGGCGGCGGGCATGTCGCCCTCGCGCACCGCGCGCTGAACCAGAAGCCACGACGCCACCTGCATTAGCCGCGTGGTTAGGCGCATGCTCTCGCCCGCGTAAGCCAGCGCCGCGCCGCGCGACAGCATCTTGGCGTCCTGCCGTCCGACGCCGTCCAGGTAGGCGGCCGTTTCCTCGACCAGTTCCATGCCTTCTTGGAAGGTGCGCTCGAACAGCTCCGAGGAGGCGAAATCCTGTACGCCGGTGGTCTGTATCAGCGTCGCCGTCCTGGTTTCAGTCATCAGTCGCGTCCCTTGCAGGTCCAAAGACGGCTTTGGCCGCCGTCAGAGGCGATGTGCAACCGGCGTGCCAACATGGCCGGCCCTTAGTCTTTAGTGAGGCGGAACAGGGCGTCAGCCGCCGCGCGTCCCGCTTTCTTGCGCTCCAGTTGACTGCGCGTCCGGGCAATCTCTTCCTCAAGGCGCTCGATTCGGCTTTCCAGCTCCTCAACGCCGAACAGTTCGAGATCTTCTCGTGCTAATTCGACCAAGACGGCCCCGCGGGCCCTTCTGGGCTCGACCGGCTCATCCACCATGGGGCCCCTCCCTTTACGTGGATCCGTGCGACCCGCTATGTGAAACATGACCAGGGCATGACGCAAGTACAGAGCAATGCAGGCGTGATCGCGCCGTTGATGAATGCGATCGAAGTGGAAGGCGGCAAAGGTCCGGCCGAGGCGCTCAAACTGGCTCAAAGGTCGACGCCCAATCCCGTCGCCGGCGAGATTCTGATCCGGGTGCGCGCCGCAGGTGTCAACCACGCGGACCTGCATCAAAGGCGCGGCGTCTATCCGCCGCCGCCAGGCGCCTCGGATATCATCGGCATGGAAGTCGCGGGCGAGGTCGCTGCGCTCGGCCCAGGGGTGGAGCGCTGGCGCGTCGGAGACAGAGTCACAGCCCTGATGGGCGGGGGCGGCTATGCCGAATACGCGGTGGCCGACGCGCGCCAGGCCCTGCCGATCCCGCGCGGCATGGACTTCACCCACGCGGCGGCTCTGCCGGAAGCGATGTTCACCGTGTGGAGCAACGTGTTCGAGATCGGCGCGCTGCGCTACGGCGAAACCCTGCTGCTGCATGGCGCCACCTCGGGCGTCGGCGTGACGGCGATCCAGCTGGCCAAGATCCTGGGCGCCAAGGTCGTCGCCACCTCGCGCGGTGCTGACAAGGCCGCGCGCGCCAAGGCCCTGGGCGCGAACCTGTCGATCGACTCGACGGTCGAAGACTGGGCCGCCGCGGTCAAGGCCTTTGGCGGCGCGGACGTGGCGCTGGAGATGGTCGGCGGCGAGCAGGTGGCCAAGGACCTGTCGGTGATGAAGCCGCTCGGGCGGGTGGTGATGATTGCCTATCCCGCCGGCGCCCGGGCCGAGGTCGATTTCGGCGCCATTTTGCGTCGGCGGCTGACTCTGACCGGTTCGACCCTGCGCGCGCGCGACGCCGCCGAAAAGGCGCGGCTGGCCGCGGCGGTCGAAGCCAAGGTTTGGCCGCTGGTCGAGTCCGGGGCGTTCAAGGCCCTCATCGCCGCGGTCTTTCCCTTGGCCGAGGCCGCCAAGGCCCACGGCTTGCTGGAGCGTGGCGATCACGTGGGCAAGGTGATCCTGGCGGTGTGACGCGCCCATATCCTTAGGGGGGTGAAACCATCCGTTCCCTTCCTCCGCGAACAGTCCTATAATGCACCGAAGATCACACCCGCCCGGCCGAAAGGCCGGGCGCCGTCGTTTTTGGGCGGCGGATTTGGAGGCAAGAGCCATGAATGACATCCTGATGCCCAAGGCCACCGCCGTCTGGCTGGTGGACAACACGTCCCTGACCTTCGAACAGATCGCCGACTTTTGCGGCCTGCATCCGCTCGAAGTGAAGGGCATCGCCGATGGCGAAGTCGCGCGCGATATTCGCGGAGCCGATCCCATCGCCAACGGCCAGCTGCTGCGCGAAGAGCTCGACGCCGCGCAGAAAAACCCAAACTACCGCATGCGCGCGCAAAAGAGCCGGCACGCCGAGCTGCTCAAGCCGGCCAAGAAGGCGCCGCGCTACACTCCCGTCTCGCGCCGTCAGGATCGACCCGACGCCATCGCCTGGTTCCTGCGCAACCACCCCGAAGTGCCCGACAGCCAAATGTCCAAGCTGCTCGGCACGACCAAGGCCACCATCGACCAGGTGCGCAACCGCTCGCACTGGAACACCGGCAACATCAAGCCGGTGGATCCGGTCACGCTGGGCCTCGTGACCCAGTTGGAGCTGGACGGCGTGGTGCGCAAGGCCGCCGAGAAGAAGGCCAAGGAAGACGCGCGCAAGGGCATCGTCAGCGACGGGCCGAGCCTGCGCCCGGCCGCCGAGACCGGCCTGGTCGATCCCGCCGCGCAGGCCGCAGCCCGGGCGCCGGCCGCGCCCGCGCCGGTCGCCGACGAGGACGTATTTTCCTCAGCCGTATTCAGCGACGCCGAGACGGACGACGACAATTGATCGAGGGGCGATGAAGTGGCCGCCTAGGCGACAAGGCGGCCCGTCTTCAGTGCAGCGAGCGACCTTTGCGGAGTTGCTCCATCTCTTCCTTGAGCTTGAGCTTCTGTCGCTTGAGTTCCTTGAGCCTGAGGGTGTCAGACGCCGGCCTCCTGTTTTCGGTCTCGATTTCGCGTTCGAGGATTTGATGCCGAACACCGAGCTCACGAATACGGGCTTCGACGGCCATGATGGGCCTCCATGCTGTTGGCCCTTGCAGTGAACACCCGCCTCGTTGGACTGTCAGATCACAAACCAGTGCGGGCCAAATACAAGGGATCGGCGCCGGTTGCGTGGGCGGGTTGCGTCTTTCAAGGGCGCCGAGGAGACAGGCGTTGGGCATGAGCGAAATCGAACAGCCTAGGCCGCGTCTCGTGGTCGGCGTTTCCGGTGCCTCGGGCGCGCTCTACGGCGTGCGAACCCTCCAGGCGGCGGCGGAGCTGGGCCTGGAAACGCATTTGGTCGTATCCAAGGCGGCGGCCCTGACCCTGCAGCTTGAAACCGCCATGACCCCGGCCGATCTGGGCGCCATGGCTTCGGTCAGCCATCGGCTGGGCGACGTGGGCGCGTCGATCGCGTCGGGCTCATTTCACACCCTCGGCATGATCGTGGCGCCCTGTTCGGTGCGCACCCTTTCCGAGATCGCCTCGGGCATGACCACCTCGCTCTTGACCCGCGCCGCCGACGTCACGCTCAAAGAACGGCGGCCGCTGGTGCTGATGGTGCGTGAGAGCCCGTTTCACCTCGGCCACCTGCGCACCATGGTCAAGCTGGCCGAAATGGGCGCGATCATCGCGCCGCCGCTGCCGGCCTTCTACGCCAGCCCCCAGAGCGTGCAGGACATGGTCGACCAGTCGGTCGGCCGCGCGCTGGACCTGTTCGGCCTGAACTGGCGTCCGACCCGCCGCTGGGGCGAGGACATCGGCCCGGGTCCGGCGCCCTGAAGCGGGAGCCGCCATGACGCTGTGGGATTGGGCGGCGGAGGTGTACGGGCGCGAGGGCGTCGCGCCGGCGTGCCTGGGCCTGCAGGACCACCACGGCCAGTCGGTCCCGTTCCTGCTGTGGGCGCTCTGGGCGGGCCAGGCGGGGCGCTGGCCAGGCGACGCGGCCCTGAACCGCGCCGCGGCGCTGGCCAGGGCGTGGGAGCAAGCGGCGACCGGGCCGCTGCGCCAGGCGCGCCGGGCGATCAAACCGTCCATAGCCGACATCGACGACGCCGCGCGCGAGTCGGTGCGCACCCAGATCAAGGCGGTGGAGCTGGCCTGCGAACGGGCGCTGTTGCAGGCGCTGGAATCCCTTGCCCCGGCCACGGGGGAAGCGCGGGCCCCGGCCGAGGCGCTGGCCCGCGCCGCCGCCGCATGGGGTCGTCCGCTCGCGCCTGAGGCGCTGGCGGCCCTCGCGGCAAAGCTCGGATAAGGCGCGCCCATCCCCGTTTTTCCGCGGCCCCGGCTGTGGTCTAATGATTGCGCGATTCCAATCGCGTCGGGACCTTCAGCGCATGAACGACGACGACCTATCGGTGGAAGCGGAGTCGCAACTGCGGGTCCGATTGGCCGAGTTGCGCCAGGAGCACCAAGACCTGGACGATTCCATCCGCGCCCTCGAAGCCGGCCGCGTGCCCGACCAGATTCAGATCGCCCGCTTGAAGAAGAAGAAGCTGATTCTGCGCGACCAGATCGAGCGCGTGGAAGATCAGCTCACCCCGGACATCATCGCCTGATCGAACCGGTCGCTAGCCCTTAGGCGGCTTGCGCAGGTACATCATGGCGTCAGCCTCGGCCAGGGCCTGCTCGGGGCTGTCGGCCCCCTGCACCTCGCGCACGCCATAGGTCACGCTGACGGGGAAGCTGGCGCCCTGGAACTTGACCGGCGCGCCCGACACCTTGGCGCTGAGCGACTGGGCCTTGTGCGCGGCCGCCTCGCGGTCGGCGTGTAGCAGCAGCACCGCGAACTCGTCGCCGCCCAGCCGCCCGACCACGTCGGACTCGCGCACCTGGTCCAGCAAGCGCTCGGCCACCGCGATCAGGGCCGCGTCGCCCGCCGCGTGGCCGAACCGGTCGTTGACCGCCTTGAACCCGTCCATGTCGAAATAGATCACGCTGGCCGGGATCTGGTGGCGGCGCGCCACGGCGATGGCGCGCTGCACCTCGGCCATGAAGGCGCGGCGATTGAGCAGGGGGGTAAGCGTGTCGCGGTCGGCCAGGCGCTCGGCCGCGGCCAGACGCTCGGTCAGGTCCGCCACCTGGGCGCGCAACCGCTCGACCTCCTCGGCCAGGGCCTCAGCGCTTTTAGGAGACTCAGCGCGCGCGCCGGAAACGATCATGGCCAAAGCTTATCGGGTCGCGGCCCGGTTTCAAACAACTCGCCGCTGACAAGCCCGGTCAGGGTCCGTAAGGTGAGCGCATGAGCGAACCGTCGTCGCAGCCTCTGCGCCAGGAACTGCAGGAAGCGATCGCCAAGGTGCGCCATCAGATCGAGGTGCAGGCGATCTCCGATCACTACGTCGGCTCGGGCGACATGAACGCCCTCGCCATCGGCGAGCTGCAGGCCGAGCTGGAACAGCTTGAGGCGGCCCTGTCCGACCTGGGATGAAGTCCGCGTCCGGACCGAGCGCGTCTTGCCGCCAACATCGGTTGCAGGCGCAGGGACGCGCCCTATACTCCGCGCCCTTCCGGGCCGCGCCTAACGGCCCATTGGAGCGGGGCTGAAGTGAGCATCATGGGCGCGGGGGCGCAGGTCGCCATTATCATGGGCAGTCGGTCCGACTGGCCCACCCTCAAGAAGGCCGCCGAGGTGCTGGACGCCCTGGGCGTCGCCCACGAGGCCAAGGTGGTCTCGGCTCACCGCACGCCGGACCGCATGTTCGCCTTCGCCAAGGGCGCCAAGGCGGCGGGCTTCAAGGTGATCATCGCCGGCGCCGGAGGGGCCGCGCACCTGCCCGGCATGACCGCTTCGATGACCGAGCTGCCCGTGCTGGGCGTGCCCATCCGCACCGCCAGCCTCGACGGCCTGGATTCCCTGCTGTCGATCGTGCAGATGCCCGGCGGCGTGCCGGTCGCGACCCTGGCCATCGGCGAGGCGGGCGCCAAGAACGCCGGCCTGCTGGCCGCGCAGATCCTGGCCCTGGGCGATGCGGCCTTGGCCGAGCGCCTGGCGGCGTGGCGCGCGGCCCAGACCGCGGCGGTGGCCGAGACGGTGGAAGACGCCTAGCCGATGGCGGCGGCGTTCCCCCTAACGCCCGGCTCGATGATCGGGGTGCTGGGCGGCGGCCAACTCGGCCGTATGCTGGCCCTGGCGGCGGCGCGGCTGGGCCTGGACGTGACGGTGCTTGAGCCCCAGTCCGACTGCCCGGCGTCGCGCGTCTGCGCCCGCACCCTCACCGCGCCCTATGACGATCCTGGCGCCCTGGATGAACTGGCGCGGACCTGCCAGGTGGTGACCTTCGAATTCGAGAACGTGCCGGCGCGGGTGGTCGAGCGATTGGAAGCGTTCGGCGCGGTCACGGCGCCGGGCCGAGCGGCCCTGGCCACGGCGCAGGACCGCCTGGTCGAAAAGAGCTTCCTGCGCGCCCAGGGGCTCGGCGTGGCCGATTTCGCCCAGATCGACACCGCCGATGACCTCCGCGTGGCCATCGCGCGCCTTGGCGCCCGCGCCCTGCTCAAGACGCGGCGCGAGGGCTACGACGGCAAGGGGCAGACCTGGGTGCAAGGCGCCGCCGACGCTGAGGCCGCCTTCGCCCGCCTGAACGGGCGCCCCTCGATCCTGGAGGCCGCGGCGCCGTTCGTGCGCGAATTGTCGGTCATCGCCGCGCGCGGCCGCGACGGGACCGTCGCCTGCTATCCGCTGGGCGAGAACCATCATGAGGGCGGCGTTCTGCGCACCACCCTGGCGCCCGCCCTGGTCTCGCCCCGCACGGCGGCGGACGCCGAGGCCATCGCCCGCACGGTGCTGGGCGCATTGGACTATGTCGGCGTGATCGGGGTTGAGCTGTTCGAGCTTGAGGATGGCGCCCTGCTGGTCAACGAATTCGCCCCCCGGGTGCACAATTCCGGCCACTGGACCCTGGACGGCTGCGAGGTCGACCAGTTCGAGCAGCATATCCGCGCCATCGCCGGCTGGCCGCTCGGCCCGACCGCACCCCTGGCGGCGGTGGAGATGGAAAACCTGCTGGGCTTCGACGCCGAACGCTGGGCCGAGATCGCCGCCGATCCGCGCGCGCGCCTGTGGCTCTACGGCAAGCGCGAGGCGCGCCCAGGCCGCAAGATGGGCCACGTCAACCGGCTGAGGCCGCTGGGGTAGGGTCTACTAGACGTCAGGTTGATGCATCGGCCTGGCGTAGCGCAGCTTGCCCAGGGCCCCGGCGGTCTGGGTCGCCAGGTTGCGTTTGGGCAGGCCGGCCTTCCATTTCTCGAACGCCATCACCTCGCCTATGCGGCGCCCGACGTAGGCTTCGGCCGCTGACCGGCCCGCCGTCAGGCGGATCATCAGCGCCGGACCCAGGATCGCCGACAGGATGGCGCGCTTGGAATAGTGGTTCTCGTCCACCGCCTTGTCGCCGGCCCAGCGCCAGATCGCGTCGGCGCTTTCCCACTGCAGGCGCAGGGCCAGCGGCGCGTGGGTCGGCAGGACCATGAAGCCGGCCCAGCGGCGGGTCGCCGCGGCGTGCACGGCGGCGGCCTCCAGCCGGGCGAGGATGGCGCGGCCGATCCGCTCCCGGATCTTGACCGAGCTCGGGTCAAGCCCCGCCAAGGAGTCCAGCATCTCGGCGTCCAGCCGCCGACTATAAAGCGCGGCCAGATCGCGCGGACCATTGGGCAGCAGGAGTTGTGCGTCGGCCGCCGACAGGCCCGCCGCGCGCGCCGCGCGCTGGACGGTGCGCGCGCCCCAGCCAGCCTCACCCGCGATCGGCAGGGCGGCGTCCAGCACACGGGCCTCGGCGGCGGCGGCCCAGTCGGGCGCCCCGGCGTCAGTCTTGCTCTCGCTCATGGCTTGACGATAGCGCCTTAGAGGCAGTTGGGCGATGGACAATCGGAATGCCCTCTGCTAGTAGCCGGCCACAAGCACGGGAGGAGACTTCCGGGCGCAATTTCCTGTTCATCGGGTCATCATCTCCCTCGTAAAGGGCGATGGCTCGGCGTTCCATCGGAGGACCTGGTCATCGTCCAGATTTTCGTGCGCGACAATAATGTCGACCAAGCCTTGAAGGCGCTGAAGAAGAAGATGCAGCGCGAAGGCTCGTTCCGCGAGATGAAGCGGCACGTCCACTACGAGAAGCCCTCGGAGAAGCGTGCGCGTCAAAAGGCCGAAGCTGTGCGCCGCGCGCGCAAGTTGGCCCGCAAGCGCGCCCAGCGCGAAGGCCTGATCGCCGCCCCCAAGAAGCCCGCCCGCCCCTAAGGCGATGGCTCAGCTGAGCTCTCAAGGCCGCGCCGCGATGCGCGGCCTTTTGCGTGGGCTCGTCGCGCCGCGCTAGGGAACCGCCGCCGTCTGGGCCCGGGCCAGGGCGTTGATGTCGATGGTCGGCGCCGAGGAGCCCCTGGGCAGGGCGGCCGAGTCGATCACGAACGCGATGCCGCGCACGATGTGGTCGGCATAGTTGGGGCCCAGCAGCGAGGCGTGCTCAGAGCCCTTCACCTCTTCAATATAGCCGTGGTTGGCGGCCAAGGCCGGGGCGTCGTGCTCGGGCTTCCAGGCCGCGCCGTCGCCGTGTTCGGCGGTGATCACCGCAACCGGCCACGCGGGATCGTAAGGGCCCGCCGCGCGCGCCTGCTTGGCGGTCAGGGGCCAGGTGGCGACCTCCTTGTCGGCCACGCGGTTGTGCCGGGGCGAGGCGAACATGGCCTGCTTCTCGGGCTTCACGTCGGGCGGCAGTCCGATGCGATCGGCGAAGGGGGCGGTGCGCACCGGCTCCAGCAGGCCGAAGCTGGCGATCACGGCCACCGCGTGCGAGGCCGTGGCGAAGGTGTTGACGTAACGCTGGGTGTGCGGGTCGGCCATGTCCTCGGGCGTGGCGGCGTCGACCAGCACGATACCCGTGACCAGATCGGGATTGCGCACGGCGAACAGGCGTACGCGCAGCCCGGCCATTGAATGGCCCACCAGCACGAAGGGGCCAGGTTCTCCTGAGGCCTTGAGCAGAGCTTCCAGGTCCGACGCCACCGCCAGACCGTCACGCGGCTCAGGCCCCGGGTCCGACCAGCCCAACCCCGCCCGGTCGTAGGCGCACGAGCGGATGTCCTGGGCCGCGAGTTGGGCCTGAACCACCGCCCAGTCGGCCGAGAAGCCAAAGGCCCCGGCCTCCAGCAGCACCGTGGGCTTGGCCGAGGCGCCGCGATTGGGGCCCGCGCACACCATCCTCAGGCTGCGCCCGCCGATGTCGACCATCTGGCCCCGAAGCGGCGCGGTTGCGGCAGCGGCGGGCATGGCGCCTCCCAGGGCCAAGGTGAGGGCCATCACGGCCATGAGGGCGCGAGCGCGCTGGATCAGCGTGGCTGACATGGCCCAACCTAGGCTGGCGACCGGCGGGAAGAAAAGCCCCGTTCGCGCCCGCGACGCGCGAAAGCGTCAAAGCGTCGGCGGCTACAGGGCCTTGAGGATGCCCTCGACGGTCTTCTTGGCGTCGCCGAACAGCATCATGGTGTTGTCGCGGAAAAACAGCTCGTTCTCCACGCCCGCGTAGCCTGAGCCCATGCCGCGCTTGAGGAACAGCACGGTGCCGGCCTTCTCCACGTCCAGGACCGGCATGCCGTAGATCGGCGAGGCCTTGTCGGTCTTGGCGGCGGGGTTGGTCACGTCGTTGGCGCCGATCACGAACGCCACATCGGCGGTCGAGAACTCGGCGTTGATATCCTCCAACTCGAACACCTCGTCGTAGGGCACATTCGCTTCGGCCAGCAGCACGTTCATGTGGCCGGGCATGCGACCCGCCACCGGGTGGATGGCGTACTTCACGTCCACGCCTTCGGCCTTCAGTTTGTCGGCCATTTCACGCAGGGCGTGCTGGGCCTGCGCCACCGCCATGCCATAGCCCGGCACAACGATCACCTTGGAGGCGTTCTTCATGATGAAGGCCGCGTCCTCGGCCGAGCCCTGCTTGACCGGCCGTGTCTCGGCCTTGGCCCCGCCTTCGCCGGTCGCGGCCGCGGCGCCGAACCCGCCCAGGATGACGGAGACGAAACTGCGGTTCATGCCCTTGCACATGATGTAGGACAGGATCGCCCCGGAGGAGCCGACCAGGGCGCCGGTGATGATCAGGGTGGTGTTCTCGAGCGTGAAGCCGAGGGCCGCCGCCGCCCAGCCGGAATAGCTGTTGAGCATCGACACCACCACCGGCATGTCGGCCCCGCCGATGGGCACGATCAAGGTGCCCCCCGCCAGCAGCGACAGGCCGAACACGCCCCAGAAGGCCCACTTCGCTTGGCCGCCCGAGGCGACCAGCGCCACGATGAGCGCCACGATCGCCAAGCCGATGACGATGTTGAGCAGGTGGCGCGCGGGCAGCAGGATCGGCGCGCCCGACATATTGCCGTTGAGCTTGGCGAAGGCGATCAGTGAGCCGGTGAAGGTCACCGCGCCGATGGCCACGCCCAGCGACAGCTCGATCAGGGATTCCAACTTGATGCCGCCCGGCGTGGCGATGCCATAGGCGGCGGGGGTGTAGAGCGCCGCCACGGCCACCAGGCACGCGGCCATGCCGACCAGCGAGTGGAACGCGGCCACCAACTGGGGCATGGCGGTCATGGCGATCTTGCGCGCGGCAATCGCGCCCACCGCCCCGCCCACGGCCACGCCGCCGGCGATCAGGCCGATGGTCAGCGGGTCGAGCGCGCCCCTGCCCCACAGGGTCAGCAGCACTGTGGCCACGGCCAGGGCCATGCCGATCATGCCGAAGCGGTTGCCCCGGCGGCTCGTCACGGGGCTGGACAGGCCGCGCAGGGCCAGGATGAACAGGACGCCAGAGATCAGATAGACGATGGCCGCGAGATTGGCGTTCACTGGGCGCCTCCGCTCTTGGCGCCGCCGTCCTTGGGACGTTCCTTCTTCTTGTACATGGCCAGCATGCGCTGGGTGACCATGAAGCCGCCGAAGATGTTGACCGAGGCCAGGGCCGCCGCCGCCGCGCCCGCGCCCTTGGACACCCAGGTCGAGGCCCCGGCGTGGCCCTGCGCCGCCGCCGCCAGCAGGGCGCCGACCACAATCACCGAGGAGATGGCGTTGGTCACCGCCATTAGGGGCGTATGCAGCGCGGGCGTCACGCTCCACACCACGTAATAGCCAACGAAGATGGCCAGCACGAAGATGGCCAGGCGAAACACGGTCGGGTCGACCACTTCCATGGGAGGTCTCCTAGGCCTTGAGCGCAGCGTGGACGATATGGCCGCCGTGGACGACCAGGGCCGCTTTGAGGATCTCGTCCTCCAGGTCGGGCGCCAGGGCGCCGTCCTTGGTGATCAACAGGCCGGCGAAAGCTGTGAGGTTGCGCGCGAACAGGGCCGAGGCGTCGGCCGCTACGCGGCCGGCCATGTTGGCGATGCCCAGGATGGTGACCCCGCCCTCGGTGACCACGCTTTGGCCGAGCCGCGCGCCCTCGACGTTGCCGCCCTGCTCGACGGCCAGATCGACCAGCACCGAGCCCGGCTTCATCGAGGCGACCTGGGCGGCGCTGACCAGACGCGGCGCCGGCCGACCCGGGATCAGGGCGGTGGTGATCACCATGTCCTGCTTGGCGATGTGCGCGGACACCAGCTCGGCCTGCTTGGCCTGGTATTCGGCGCTCATCTCCTTGGCGTAGCCGCCCGCGGTCTGGGCGTTCTTGAACTCCTCGTCCTCCACCGCCAGGAACTTGGCGCCGAGGCTTTCGACCTGCTCCTTGGTCGCGGGGCGAACGTCCGTGGCGGTCACCACGGCGCCCAGCCTGCGGGCGGTGGCGATGGCCTGCAGCCCGGCCACGCCGACGCCCATCACAAATACCTTGGCCGCCGCCACCGTGCCTGCGGCGGTCATCATCATCGGCATGACCCGGCCATAGGCCTCGGCGCCCTCGATCACCGCGCGGTAGCCGGCCAGGTTGGCCTGGCTCGACAGCACGTCCATGGCCTGGGCGCGGGTGATGCGCGGCACGAACTCCATGGCGAAGGCGGTCACGTCGCGCGCCGCCAGCGCCTGCAGGGTGTCGCGCTCGCCATAGGGATTGAGCGCGGCGGCCAGCACGGCGCCGGGCTTGAGCGCGTCGATCGCTTCGCGGCAGGGCGCGCGCACCTGGAGCACAAGGTCGGCGTCCTGCAGCGCGGCGGCGGCCGAGGGCGCGATCTGAGCGCCGGCGGCGCTATAGGCGTCATCGGTGCATGACGCCCTCAAGCCTGCGCCGGTTTCAATGGTCACCGCAGCGCCCAGGGCGATCAGTTTCTTGACGGCGTCCGGCGTCAGAGCGACGCGTGTTTCGTCAGCGCGGCGCTCGCGCGTGACGGCGACTTTAAAAGTCATGCCTTACCTGTGTTTCCTCCGAACGGGCCGAGCGGTCCGTTCCGATCAAAGATGTCTTGTGGGCTCCAAATCGCGCCGATCGGGTCCGATCAAGCGCGACCAAGGCCTTTGGACGAAGGAAAGACCCCCCAAACGCATTCGTCCAGCGCAAACGGCCGGCCGGGGGCGTGCATGCCGGGCTTCAGTGGCCGGCGGCGGTCCGGTCGCGCAGCGCCAGATTGCCCAGGACGGCCACGACGACGGCGGCGATCAGGGCGGGGATGAAGCCAGCCGAGGTGCAGAACCACATCACCAGGAAGACCAGCAGGGTCGCGACGTGCAGCGAACCCCATTTCGCCATCAGCATGAAGGCGTGGAACGAGGCCTGGTGAGCTTGAATGTCCATGTCGCCGTGCTCGTAGGCTTGGACGTGTTGCTCGGCCATGGCCGGTCTCCTTTTGACTGTTCTGGCTTATTGACTAGCCGATCCGCCCGTTGGTCTCAAGGGCGGCGCTGGTCTCGCCGGGTCAGGCCGAGGCCTCGAACTCGTCGACCAGCCGCTCCAGCCGTTGCAGCCCGCTCTCCCAGAAAGTCTTTTTGCGGGGGTCCAGGCCAAAGGGCTTCAGCACATCCACATAGGTGGCCGATCCGCCGGCCTTGAGCAGGGCCTCGTAGCGCGGGGCGAAGCCGGCGGGGTCCTCCAGGCGCTTCTTCATCAGGGCCTCGACCAGCAGGTCGCCGAACGCATAGGCGTAGACGTAGAACGGCGAGTGCACGAAGTGGCTGACATAGGCCCAGTAGTGCTCGTAGCCCTTGTTCAGCTTCACCGCCGGCCCCAGGCTCTCGCCCATCACCTGCAGCCACAGGGCGCCGATCTGGTCTGGCGCCACCTCGCCCTCAAGGCGGGCGGCATGGAACAGCCGCTCGAAGCGGTGGAAGGCGATCTGCCGCACCACAGTGTTCAGCCCGTCCTCGATCTTACCGGCCAGCAGGGCGCGCCGTTCGGTCTTGCCCGCCTCGGCCAGCAGCCGTTCGAACACCAGGCCTTCGCCGAAGATAGACGCGGTCTCCGCCAGGGTCAGGGGCGTATCGGCCAGCAGGGTGCCGAGCGGCGCGGCCAGGGTCTGGTGGACTGCGTGGCCCAGCTCGTGGGCCAAGGTCAGCACGTCGCGCCGCTCGCCCATGTAATTGAGGAACACGTAGGGGTGCTTAGTCGCCGTCACCGGGTGCGAATAGGCGCCCGACGACTTGCCAGCGCGCGGGCGCGCGTCGATCCACGGGTTCTGGAAGAAGGTGCGCGCCCTGTCGGCGAAGGCCGGGGCCAACTGGTCGAAGGCAGACAGCACCATGGCCTTGGCCTCGGTCCAGGCGTAGAGCCGCGGCTGCTGGCGGTCGAGCGGGGCGTTGCGGTCCCAGTAGTCCAGGGTTGTGAACCCCAGCGCCTGGGCCTTCAGCGCGTAGTAGCGGTGCGACAGGCGCGGATAGTGCTCGACCACCGCCTCTTCCAGGGCGTTGACAGCCTCGGCGTCGACCTCGTTGGCCAGATGGCGCGAGGCGGCCGGGTCGGCGAAACGGCGCCAACGGTCCTCGACCTGCTTTTCGAAGGCGATGGTGTTGAGGCTCAGGGCCAGGGTCGGCGTGTGCTCCTCCAGCGTCTTGGCCAAGCCTTGCGCCGCCGCCTTGCGCCGCTCAGGCTCGGGATCGGACATGCGGTTGAGCGCCTCAGGGAGGGACAGCGCCTCGCGCCCGACCTTGATCTGCATCCGGCTGAGGGTCTCGTCGTAGAGGCGCGTCCAGTTGGCCACGGCCGGGGCGCGGTCGTTGAGCAGCCGCTCCAGGTCGCCCGACAGTTCGTGCTCGCGCATCAGCCGCACCCGGCGCAGCCAAGGCCGCCAGCGCGCCGCCGCCTCGTCGGCCCTGAGCGCCGCCTCGATCTCCGCCTCGTCGAGCTGGTTCAGCTCCAGGGTGAAGAACAGGCTCTCGGCGGCGATGGCCGAGGCGCGCGCACGCATGTCGCCCTCGAACTTGGCCCAGGCCGCGTCCTCGCGGCAGGTCGAGGTCATCAAGCCTGCGAAGGCCCCGACCGACCACAGGCGGTTAGTCGCTTCCTCGTATTGGCCGATGCCGTAGGCCAGAAGCGCGCCCAGCCGCTGGGGATCGGCGCGGGCCACAAGCAGCTTGCCCTTGAGTTCGCTCAGGGCGGCGTTGGCGGCTACGGCGGCCTCGAGATCCTGCTCGATGCGCGGGTCTTCGCGGCCGTCATAGAGGTCGGTCAGGTCCCATTCGGGAAGGTCGGCTTGGGCGGTGGCGGCATGAATCGTCATGGCCTGGGATATAGCGTCTGCCTCGCGCTTCGACCCTGCAAATCGCCCTGCGGATGCGGTAAATTCGCGACGCCGCCTCCAATGGACCGCCGCGCCGCAAGGTTTCCTCAATCTCTCCTCAACGCGACCTTTACCCAAGCGGGCGCATAACCGTCTCAAAATAAGCCACATCCGAATGATGCGGCACGATGTGATGGCGGTGTTTCTTCATGACCAAAACGGTCCTTGTGGTTGACGACGATCCTACCCAGCGCCGCCTGATCCAGGCGGTGCTCGAGCGCGAGGGCTTCGCCGTGGCGCTGGCGGGCGGCGGCGATGAGGCCCTGACCCGGCTGATGTCCGGCGCGCCCGCCGACGCGGTGGTGCTGGACCTCGTCATGCCCGGCATGTCGGGCATGGACACCCTGCGCGAGATGCGCGCGCGGGGCTTCATGCAGCCGGTGGTGGTGCTGACCGCGACCGGCGGGGTCGAGGTGGTGGTCAAGGCTATGCAGGCCGGCGCCCAGGACTTCTTCATCAAGCCCGCCTCGCCCGAACGCATCCTCGTGTCGATCCGCAACGCCCTGCAGATGAGCGACCTGACCGCCGAGGTCGACCGCCTGAAGAAAAAGGCCGGCGGCCGCATGACCTTCGACGATCTGGTCGGCGCCTCGCCAGCGATGATGCAGGTCAAGCGCATGGGCGAGCGGGCCGCCAAGTCGCAGATCCCCGTACTGATCCTGGGCGAAAGCGGCGTTGGCAAGGAAGTGATCGCGAGGGCGGTGCACGGCGCCTCCGAGCGCGCCGGCAAGCCGTTCGTGGCCGTTAACTGCGGGGCCCTGCCCGAGAACCTGGTCGAGTCGATCCTGTTCGGCCATGAGAAGGGCAGCTTCACCGGCGCCCACGACAAGCATCTGGGCAAGTTCCAGGAGGCCAACGGCGGCACGCTGTTCCTCGACGAGGTGGGCGAGTTGCCGCTCGATATGCAGGTCAAGCTGCTGCGGGCCCTGCAGGAAAGCGAGATCGACCCGGTCGGCTCCAAGCGTTCGGTCAAGGTCGATGTGCGGATCGTGTCGGCAACCAATCGCGACCTGGCGCAGCAGGTCAAGGAAGGCCGGTTCCGTGAGGACCTTTACTACCGGCTCAACGTGTTCCCGATCGAGGCGCCGGCCTTGCGCGAGCGGCGCGAGGACACGCCCGCCCTGGTCGAGCACTTCGTGCGGCGCTTCAACATCGAGGAGGGCAAGCGCGTCGTCGGGGCCAGCCCCGAGACCCTGGCTTTGCTGACCGCCTACGATTGGCCGGGCAATGTGCGCCAGCTGGAGAACGCGGTCTATCGCGCCATTGTCCTGGCCGACGCGCCCTATCTTCAACCCTACGACTTCCCCGCCGTTTCGGGCCTCAAGGCCCCGCCGCTGGAGGCCGCGCCGGCGCCCGCGCAGGCCGCCGTCCAGCCCTCGTCGTCACCCTTCGGCGATGCGGCCCCCCTGACGGCCGCCATGTCCCTCGAAGACCTGGCCAAGTCTATGCCGGTGCAGGTGCTGGACGAGCGCGGCCATCTGCGGACCCTGGAAGAGATCGAGCGCGATCTGATCCAGTTGGCTATCGGCATTTACGCCGGCCACATGTCCGAAGTGGCGCGCCGCCTGGGCATCGGCCGCTCGACCCTCTACCGCAAGGTGCGCGAGCAGGGCCTGGAGGGCGTTCTGGAAGAGGCGAGCTGAACAACCGGCCCTGGACAGACTACGTCGGCCCTGGCTCTTTTGCCTGATCGACCGTGCGTTCCGGCGCGCGGGCCAAGGACAGAGGGGGAGGGCCGAATGGACAGGCGGGCGTTTTTGGCGATGACCGCGGCGGCTGCCGGGGCGACGAGCGCCGGCGCGCAGACACTGCCGCCCCTGGGCGAAACCGGCGACCCCATGAGCGAGGGCGCGCTGCCGCTCGGGCCCCTGTCGCACCACTATCCAGACCTCGCCGTGCAAACGCTCGACAAGCGCTTTCCCGGCGTTCCGGGCAATGCGGCGATCGAGCGCGTTGCCTCGGGCTTCCGCTGGGCCGAGGGCCCGGCCTACTTCCCCGCCGGTCGCTATCTGGTGTTCAGCGACGTGGCCAACAACCGGCTGCTGCGCCTGCTGGAAGACGACAACCATCTGAGCGTGTTCCGCCAGCCCTCGATGAACGGCAACGGCAACACCGTCGACCGCGAGGGCCGGTTGATCACCTGTGAGCAGGGCGCGCGCCGCGTCACCCGCACCGAGCACGACGGCCGCTTGACCGTTGTGGCCGAGCGTTGCGACGGCAGGCGCTTCAACTCGCCCAACGACGTGACCGTGGCCTCTGACGGCGCAATCTGGTTCACCGACCCGACTTACGGCCTGGCCAGCAACTACGAATCCGTCGCCGGGACCAAGGAGCAGGGATCCAACGCCGTCTATCGCGTCGATCCCAAGAGCGGCCAGGTGGCCAAGGTCGCCGACGGCTTCGACCAGCCCAACGGCCTGTGTTTCTCCCCCGACGGGCGCACGCTTTACGTCATCGACAGTGGCGGCCCCGACAATGTGCGGGCCTTCGAGGTTGACCCTGACAGCGGCCGGCTGGGCAAGAGCCGGGTGTTCATCGACAAGTTGGGGCCGGGCAATACCGACGGCCTGCGTTGCGATACGGCGGGCAATGTATGGTGCAGCTTTGGCTGGGGCGCCGCCAAGGAGGACGGGGTGCGCTGCTATGCGCCCGACGGGACCTTGCTCGGCAAGATCAACCTGCCCGAGCCGGCCGCCAACCTGACCTTCGGCGGCGCCCTGCGCAATCGGCTCTATGTGTGCGCCTCGACCTCCGTCTACGCGGTCTATGTCGGCGCCCAGGGCGCGGCCTAGCCGACCACATAGGGCGGTTCGGCCTCGATGTGGGACAGGGGCTCGTCCTGCAGCACCGACTCGAAGGCGCGCAGGCGCTTGTAGATGGATTGCAGCTCGACAATGGTCGACCACGAGGTGACCAGGTACTGGAATGATGAGCTGACCTGGCTGAACGCGCCCAGGATTTGCTGGATCAGGCCGTAGGTGACAACGCCGGCGATGATCGAGGGTCCCAGAAGAATAAGGGAATACACCGCGTCGGCTTGAAGGTATAAATATCGGAATACGTTGAAGTACATATAGTTGAAGTACATTTTGAAATAGTTCTTCTTCACGTTCTGAAACAGTTCATGAAGCGTCGCGGGCTGGGCGCGGTCGGCGTGATCTTCGCCGTACACCAGCTCCTTGCGATAGGCCGCCTCGACCCTTTGATTGCGAAAGTTGAGGCCCGGCAGCCGAAGGCCCGCGATGGCCAGCATGCCCGTGCCGAACGCCGACCAGATGATCGCGGCGGTGACCAGAGCGTGGGGAATCTTGCCTACGATCGGCAAGGCGGTGACGTGGCTGGACAGCGTCGCCAGCACCGGCAGGAAGGCGATCAAGGTCATCACCGAATTGACGAAGCTGACGCCCATGTCCTCGGTCGTGGTGGCGAAGCGCATGGTGTCTTCCTGCACGCGCTGCGACGCGCCCTCCACTAGGCGCAGCTTCTGCCAATTCTGGGCGTAGAAGTCGTTCATCGCCCAGCGCCAGCGGAAGATGTAGTGGCTGACGAAGAACAGGTTGAGCACGGTGACGAACATCGCGAACAGGGCGATCTCAAGAAAGATCGCGATGTCGGCGTTGAACTGTTCGATGGTCACCGATCCGACCTTGGACAGGGCCTGCTGCACCAGGTCCCACATCGGCCCGTACCAGTTGTTGATGGCGACGCTGGCCTCGACGTTGATATAGGTGGTGAAGATGATCAGGGCCGAGCCCAATACGGACCAGTTCTGCCACGGATGGGGCGCGACTAGGCGCCAGAACGCGGCGAAGGCGCCCGTGAACGCCACGAAATAGATGTAGAACCACAACAGCGGGGCCGACCAGAACAGGCTCAAGCCAATGATCGGCGGCGCGCCGGGCTTGTCTGGCGGCAGGCCGATAACCGCGCCGAGGGTCTTTCCTCCCGCGTACCACAGCCCGATGGCCAGGGCGGTCCACAGCAGGGCGGACCAGAAGAACCACTTGGGACGCGGAAAGAATGAAACGAACATCGGCGGGCCTCCTGAAGCGGCGCCAGCCTCGTCATCCTTCGGTCACGACGCAAGCCCTGCTTTGACGGCAGTTTCTGTCCGAACGTGGCCGCAGGAAGGCGACTAGAGCCGCGCCTTGACCTCGGCGACCACGGCCTCGGCGGTGACCCCGAACTTTTCGTACAGCACCTGATAGGGCGCGCTGGCGCCAAAGTCGGTCATGCCGACGAAGCCGCCGTCCACGCCGATGAAGCGGTCCCAGCCTTGGCGCACGCCGGCTTCGACCGCCACGCGCACTGGCGCCGCGCCGATCGTCGCCTTCTGGTAGGCCGGCGATTGCGCCTCGAACAACTCCCAGCACGGGGTCGAGACCACGCGCGTCGGGACGCCCTCGGCTTCCAACAGCTCGCGCGCCTTCACGGCGATGCCGATCTCGGTGCCCGAGGCGAACAGGGTGGCCTTGGCCGGGCCCGAGGCCGCCATCAGCTCATAGGCGCCCTTGGCCGACAGGTTCTCGCCCGCCGAGGTGCGCGCCGCGATGGTCTTCTGGCGCGACAGCGCCATGATCGAGGGGCTCTTCTTGGCCTCCAGCGCCAGACGCCAGCACTCGGCCGCCTCGATCCCGTCGGCGGGCCGGAACACCAAAAGGTTCGGCATGGCGCGCAGGGCGGCCAGATGCTCGACCGGCTGGTGGGTCGGGCCGTCTTCACCCAGGCCGATGGAGTCGTGGGTCATCACGTGCACCACACGGATTCCCATCAGCGCGCCGAGGCGGATCGAAGGGCGGTTGTAGTCGGCGAAGGCCATGAAGGTGCCCGAGAACGGGATCACACCGCCGTGCAGCGCCATGCCGTTCATCGCCGCCGCCATGCCGTGCTCGCGGATGCCGTAGTGGACATAGCGGCCGGCGTAGTCGGGCGTATCGAACGCCGCCGTGCCCTTGACGTAGGTGTTGTTGGAGCCCGTCAGGTCGGCCGAGCCGCCGATCATGGTGGTCGCGGCGGGGAACAGCGCCGCCAGGGCCGCGCCCGACATCACGCGCGTGGCTTCGGCGGTGGGATTGGCGACAAGGTTCTGCATGTGGGCGTCCAGGGCGCCCCATGCCTCGGCCGGCAGGTCGCCGGCCAGGGCCGCCTTGAACTCGCCGCCCTTGGCCGAGGCCGCCAGCGCCGCTTCCCACGCCTTGCGCGTCTTCTTCCCACGCCGCCCGGCGGCGCGCCACGGCTTGAGAACCTCGTCGGGAACCACGAACGGCGGCGCGGTCCAGCCCATCGCCGCCTTGGCCGCGGCGATCTCCTTGTCGAAGAAGGCGTAGCCGTGAGTGTGGCGGTCGCCTTCCAGCGGACCGCCGCCCTTGGAGATCAGCGTCTTGCACGCGATGAAGCTCGGGCGGTCCTGCTTGAGCGCCCAGGCCAGGGCGCGGCGGATGGCGCCATGATCGTGGCCGTCGACGGTCTTGGTCGCCCAGCCTGCGGCCTTGAACCGCGCAACCTGGTCGCCGGTCTCCGACAGTGTCGCCTCGCCGTCGATAGTGGTGTCGTTGTCGTCGAACAGCACCGTAAGCTTGTTCAGCTTGAAGCGCCCGGCCAGATGGATGGCCTCGTGGCTGACGCCTTCCATCAGACAGCCGTCGCCCGCCACCACCCAGGTGCGGTGGTCGACCAGTTCGTCGCCGAAGCGCGCGTTCAGATGGCGCTCGGCCATGGCCATGCCCACCGCTGTGGCGATGCCTTGGCCCAGGGGCCCGGTGGTGGTCTCCACGCCCGGCGTATGGCCATATTCGGGATGGCCGGGGGTGAGCGAGCCCCACTGCCGGAAGGCCTTGATCTGTTCCATGGTCACGGCTTTGGAGCCGGTCAGGTGCAGCAGGCTGTAAAGCAGCATCGACCCGTGGCCCGCCGACAGCACGAAGCGGTCGCGATCGGCCCAATCGGGCGCCGCGGCGTCGTACTTGAGGAACTTGGTCCACAGCACCGTGGCCACGTCGGCGAAGCCCATGGGCATGCCCTGGTGGCCGGACTTGGCCCGGTTCACGGCGTCCAGGGAAAGAACGCGGATGGCGTCGGCCATGACGATGGGGGAGACGGGCATGGATTCGAGTTCCAGCGAACGACAGAAGGCGCGTCCTAGCCACGGCCAAGCCGCCGGGTCAAGCCGAGGCGCCTGCGGCCGATTGCATGCGATCCGCATTCGGACGCTTTCAGCCTGCGGCCGGCGCGGGCTATAGAAGGACGAAAGGCTCGGCGGGAGTGATCGCGCGGAGCGGATGGAGAACCGGCCGTATGATGCAGGACGCCGAGGCGGGTAACGCCTTCGACTCAGCAGTGCGCCGCCTGGAGCGGGCGGCCACGCTTCTGGAAAGCCGCCTTGAGCTGCTGGCCAAGGAGGCCGCCGCCGAGGCGGGCGGGCTGCTGGACCAGGACCGGGCCAAACTGGCGCAGGAGCTGGACGCCGCCCGCGGCCGCGAGCGCGAGCTGATGGCGGCCGGCGACGAGGCCGCCCACGCGCTCGACCGCGCCATCACCGAAATTCGCCAGGTGCTGGGCTCGGGCCGCATCGGCGGGGAGGTCTGAGCCATGGCCCAGGTGACGATCGAGATCAACGGCCGGCCTTATCTGGTGGGATGCGAGGACGGCCAGGAGGCCAATCTGCGCGATCTGGCCGTGCTGTTCGACAACCAGGTGCGCCAGGTGGCGTCCGAGGTGGGCAATCTGGGCGAGACGCGCCTGTTCCTGATGGGCGCCCTCTTGATGGCCGACGAACTGGCCGACGCCAAGGCCCGGCTGGCGCGCGCGGGCGCCGAACTCAACCGCCTGCGCGCGGGCCAGGACGACGCCGAGGCGCGGGCCATCGCCGCCCTGGACGCCGCCGCGCGCCGGATCGAGGCCTTGGCTGAAAAGGCCGCGCCTTAGGGCCCGTCGTGAAGCGCCCTTGTGGCGCGCCCCCTGCGGCCTTAAATTGAAGGCGGCGGGTCTTGCTGCGGCTCTCGTCGAAGGCATCACATCCCGGGGACCTTAATCATCCTCATCGGGAGCTGTTCCTTGCCAGGATCGTGGTCTTGGCGACACGGCGCCCACCTGGTTATCCAGGTCCGAGGGGATTGAAACACCTTCACGGCTCTCGCGGCGCCGCCACCCTTTCTTCCCACCGCCCAGCGGGGTAGCGGGCGCCTCATGACCTCCGAAAAAGCCGACCTGCGCGCCCAGCTTCGCCTGCGGCGGCGCGAACTGGCCCTGACCCATCTGCACGCCGCCGAACGCGCGGCGCTCCATCTGCCCCTGGAGCGGCTGGGACGCGTGATGGTGGCCGCTGGCTACCACGCGATCGGGGGCGAGCTCGATCCCTGGCCCGCGTTGCGCCGCCTGAGCGAGGCGGGCGCCCGGATCGCCCTGCCGGTCGCCGTCAGTCCGCATGCGCCGCTGCGATTTCATCTGTTCGAGCCCGGCGATGTGCTGGAGCCCGACGCCAGCCGCACGCCCGCCCCCCTGCCGTCGGCTCCGTTGGTCACGCCAGACCTGCTGCTCATGCCATTGCTGGGCTTCGATCGTCGCGGCTACAGGCTGGGCCAGGGCGGGGGATATTACGACCGCACGTTGCAAGCCCTGCGCGGCGCTGGGCCGGTGTGGGCGGTCGGCCTGGCCTATGCGGGCCAGGCGTTGGACGCGGTCCCTCATGACGGGCACGATCAACCGCTGGACGCCATTCTGACCGAAACCGGCTATCATGTGGTCCAGGCTTAAGGACAAAGAATGCGACTGGCGTTTTTCGGGGATGTGGTGGGCCGCTCGGGCCGCGACGGGTTGACGGACCATTTGCCGGGCTTACGGCGGGCGCTTGGGCTGGATTTCGTGGTGGTCAACGGCGAGAACGCCGCCGCCGGCTTCGGCATCACCGAGAACACCGCCGAGGAAATCTTCGCCGCGGGGGCCGACTGCATCACCCTCGGCAACCACTCGTGGGACCAGAAGGAAGCGCTGACCTACATCGTGCGCGAGCCACGCCTCGTGCGGCCGCTCAACTACCCGATCCTGGCCGACGCGCCGGGCCGCGGCGCCTGGCTCTACGACACGCCGACCGGCAAGCGGGTGCTGGTGATCAACCTTCTGGGCCGGGTGCACATGGACGCGCTCGACGATCCCTTCGCTGCGGTGGATAAGGCGCTGGACGCCTGCCCCTTGGGCGTGGCCTGCGACGCCGCCATCGTCGATATGCACGCCGAGGCCACCTCGGAAAAGATGGCCATGGGCCATTTCTGCGACGGGCGCGCCAGCCTGGTGGTCGGCACCCATACGCACGTGCCCACGGCTGACGCGCAGATCCTCAACGGCGGCACGGCCTATCAGACTGACGCGGGCGCCTGCGCCGACTACGACAGCGTGATCGGCAACCAGAAGGAAGAACCCTTGCGGCGCTTCACCACGCGCATCTCGCAAAGCCGCTACCAGCCGGCCTCGGGGCCGGCCACGGTATGCGGCGTGTTCATCGAGACCGATCCATCGACCGGCCTCGCACGGCGGGTCGAGCCGATCCGCGTGGGCGGAAGGCTTTCGCCCGCTATTCCCGAGGTTTAGAGACATAGCCGGGGCTAAGCGGGAGTTTGCCTTGAAGATCGCATCATCATCGTCGGCCGGCCTGGCCCTGGGCTTGATCGCGGCCGCCTTCGCCCTGGCGGCCAACGCCGAAAGTCGGCCGGACAACCTGTTCATCAGCCCGTGCGGCGAACCGTTCCTGGCCCCCGCGGGCCAGCCCTATCCGGTGGTGGCGTGGTTCGACAAGGTCGACGCCAATCATGACGGCAAGATCGACAAGGCCGAGTTCACCGCCGACGCCGCCGCCTTCTTCTCGCGCCTGGACACCAACGGGGACGGGGTGCTGACCTCGGACGAAATCTACGTCTATGAGCATCAGATCGTGCCGGAGATCCTCAACAACGGCCAAGCTTCGCTCCAGACCGGCCTGATCCGCGTCAGTCTGCAGTACGACCCCAGTTCAATCACCTCCAACCCCGACGCCGCGGTCACCTACGACCACGAGGGCAGCAAGGCGGCCGATCAGGCCGCCCAGAGCGCCGAAGAGCAGGCCAAGGCGCTGCAGGCCATGAATCAAGGCGCGGCCTTCTTCAATTTCTTCAACGATCCAGAGCCGGTGATGTCGGGCGACCGCAACTTCGACTTCAAGATCACCCGCAAGGAATTCATGGACCAGTCCGACCGGCATTTCGCCCGGCTCGACGTCAGGAACCAGGGCTATCTGACCTTGGCGGACCTGCCGCGCACGCCGGCCGAAATCTTCGTCCACGCCAAGCGGGTCGCTTCGCGCTAAGCCGCCGTCAGTGCGCCGAGGCCGGATCCGACGGCGGGGGAACCCGCGCGCTCGGGTCGTAGCCCTGCGAGGTCTGCCAATAGAGCAGCTGCCAGCGCCCGTCCCGCTTGACGTAGGCGGCCAGATAGGTGCCGGTCAGGTGCTTGCCGGCCGTGTCGGTGAAGATCGTCGCGTGGGTCAGGCCCACGTCGCCCGAGACGAACACCGAGCGGCTGCTGGGCTCGATCACCCGGTAGGGCGTGTTGCCCGTGGCCAGCTCGTGCACGTAGTCGGCCTTGGTCTGAACCCGCCCGGTGGCGTGGGTGTAGATCATGTCGTCAGCCATATATTTCGCGGCGGTTTTGGCGTCGTGCGCGATCTGAGCGGCGAAGCGCGCGTCCTCCACGGCTAAAAGCTCGGCCTCCGGCGATCCCGGGGCGGGCGTGGTCAGGTTGCGGGGGGCGTCGGCGGCGCGCGCCACCGGGACGGCCGCGTTGGTCCACATCAGCACGGCGACCAGGGCCAAGGCGCAAGTGCGCAGGGCAGTCCATTTCATGGGGCGTCCTCCCGAACGATTAGCGATTGCCGCGACCATGCCGCCGGTTCGATCGGGCTCACAAGACCTGCAAATGGGCTGGCATATAACCTGCCGTAATCGCGCGTGACGGCGGTTAGGGCGCGCTTAGATCGCTCCCACCGCCGACGCCTTGATCGCGTGCACGCGGTCGCGGCCCAAGGCGCCGATGAGGGGCGGGGCGGCGAACAGGCCGGCGAACGCGGCGTCGAGCACGCTCAGGCCTCCGGCATAGGCGCCGTAGGCCGGCAGGATCATGCGCCGCCCGTCGGTGACGAAGCAGCGCCGCCGCACGCTGCGGGCCGCCGCCGTCACCCGCGCGCAAGGATGCAGGTGGCCCGCCAGTTCACCGGGCTGCGGTCCGGGGGCCGGCTCGTGGCGCAGCACCAGCGGCCCGACCCTCGCCTCGTTCACCGCCTCGCCGGGCAGGCCCCCCGGGCCTTCCGGATCGTGGTTGCCCACCACCCAGAGCAAGGTGCGGCCCCGAGCGACCGCCGCCAACGCCTGGGCGTCCTCGGGCGCCACCCGGGCGTGCGCCTGCGCGTCGTGCAGGGTGTCGCCCAGCAGCACCACGCGCCGGGCCCCGGTGCGCGCCGCGTCCAGCGCCAGCCGCCGCAGGGTTTCGCGCGTGTCGTAGGGCGGCAGCATCTGGCCCCGACGGGCGTAGGCCGAGCCCTTCTCCAGGTGCAGGTCGGCGCAGACCAGCGTCCCTTCGTGGGCGAAATAGGCCGCGCCGGAGGGCAGAAGCGCCGCCCACAGGCCGCACACCCGCACGCTCAGGCCGTCGGCCTGGGAGATGCTGAAGGCCACCGTGCTCAACTCATGGCCTCGGCGATCAGGGCGTCCTCGGCTTCCTCCAGCACCCAGTCCTGATGCGCGCCCGGCACGCTCTCGCGGCCGATCGTCAGCAGGACCGGCACGGCGAAGGGCGAGACCTTTTCCAGATGCATCGGCCGGATACGGTCCCGGATGCGCGCCAGAAGATCGCCCAGCCGGCTCAGGTCGACCATGCCGGCGGTGGTGTCCGCCCGGGCGCAGCGCAGCATCAGGTGATCGGGCTGGTGCCGCCGCAGCACGTCGTAGATCAGGTCGCTGGAGAAGGTCACCTGGCGGCCGGACTTCTCATGGCCGGCGAAGCGCCGCTCGATCAGGCCGGCTATCAGGGCGCAGATCTTGAAGGCGCGCTTCATCATCACGCTTTCCTCCAGCCATGATTCCAGGTCGTCGCCCAGCATGTCTTCCTGGAACAGGGCGTCCAGGTCCACATCGTCCATCGGCCGCGCGGCCCAGATGGCCAGGGCGTAGTCGCTGGCCACGAAGCCGATCGGCCCCTTGCCCAGGCGCTCCAGTCGGCGCGTCAGCAGCATGGCCAGGGTGGTGTGCGCCAGCCGCCCTTCGAAACTGTAGCAGCACAGGAAGAAGCGCTTTTGGCGAGGGAAGGTCTCGACCAGCAGATCGTCCACCGCCGGGATCAACGAGCGGACCTTCTGGGCCTGCAGCCATTCGCGCACGTCATCGGGCAGGCGCGTCCAGCCCGGTTCATCGGCGATCATCGCCCGCACCCGCTGGGCCAGATAGGTCGATAGGGCGAACTTGGACCCGCCCCAACTGGGCATCTTGGGCTCGGCGCCCGGCGCGGGCGTGACCAGGGCGTCGGGCCCCTCGACCCCGTGGAAGCGCCACACCTGACCGGCGAAGATGAAGGTGTCGCCGATCTCCAGCTGCTCCAGATAGCCTTCCTCGGCCTCGCCGATCTTCCGCCCGGCGCGGCGTCCGGCGAGCAGGCGGATGTTGAGCGTTTCGGCCCCCACGATGGCGCCGACGTTCAGGCGATGACGCAGGGCCGTCTGGCCATTGCGAACCCGCCAAAGGCCGTCCTGGCCCTTCACGATGCGCCGGAACTGGTCATAGCCCTTCAGGGCGTAACCGCCGGTCGAGACGAACTCGACCACCGCCTCATAGTCTTCCCAGGTCAGGTCCGCGTAGGGGGCCGCGCGGCGAATCTCTTCGTACAGAGCCAGGGCGTCGAACGGTTCGCTGCACGCCAGGCCCATCACATGCTGGGCCAGCACGTCGAGCGCGCCGGGCCGCTGGGCGTCGCTGTCCAGGGCCCCTTCGGCCACCGCCTCGCGCGCGGCCTGGCACTCCAGCATCTCGAACCGGCTCGCGGGGCAGAGCAGGGCGCGCGAGGGCTCGTCCAGCCGGTGGTTGGAGCGGCCGATGCGCTGGATCAGGCGCGCCGAGCCCTTGGGCGCCGCCAGTTGGATCACCAGGTCCACATCGCCCCAGTCGATGCCCAGGTCGAGGGTCGAGGTGCACACCACCGCGCGCAGCTGGCCGCGCGTCATGGCCGCCTCGACCTTGCGCCGCTGCTCGGCGGCGAGCGAGCCGTGGTGCAGGGCGATTGGCAGGTCGTCTTCGTTGAGCTTCCACAGCTCCTGGAAGGCGAACTCGGCCTGCCAGCGGGTGTTGACGAACACCAGGGTGGTGCGCGCGCCGCGAATGGCGTCGTAGACCTCGGCCATGGCGTGCTGGGCGGTGTGCCCGGCCCACGGCACATGGCCCTGCGACAGCAGCACGTCGACGATCGGCGCTGGGCCGGGGTCGCCCGTGACGATTTCGGTCTCCGCCCCAAGCCAGCGGGCCAGGCGCTCAGGATCG
This sequence comes from Caulobacteraceae bacterium, assembly GCA_035524315.1. Lineage (GTDB taxonomy): Bacteria > Pseudomonadota > Alphaproteobacteria > Caulobacterales > Caulobacteraceae > BOG-938. The sequence goes on along the minus strand of DATKPD010000037.1, from coordinate 14,846 downwards.
TTGACCGTGGCCGACAGGCCCACGCGCTGCAGGTCCGGCGCGAACTGCTGCAGGCGCGCCAGGCCCAGGGCCAGAAGGTCGCCGCGCTTGCTGGCGTAGAGCGCGTGCGCCTCGTCGATGATCACGCGCTTCAGGCCGCCGAAGTAGGCGCGCGCGCCCTCCCAGGCGCAGAACAGCGCCAGCTGCTCGGGGGTGGTCAGCAGGATGTCGGGCGGACGCAGCCGCTGGCGCTGGCGCTTGGCCACGCCCGAATCGCCCGAGCGCGACTCCGCCGTGATCGGCAGTTTCATCTCGGCGATCGGCGTCATCAGGTTGCGCGCCACGTCCACCGCCAGGGCCTTGAGCGGCGAGATGTAGAGGGTGTGCAGGCCGGCCGGCTCCCCCGATGGGTCGCGCTCGGCCAGTTCGATCAGGCTGGGCAGGAAGCCCGCCAGGGTCTTGCCGCCGCCGGTGGGCGCGATCAGCAGGGCCGAACGGCCCGCGCGCGCCTTTTCGATCATCTCCAGCTGATGGCGACGCGGCGCCCAGCCGCGCGCGGCGAACCAGTCCTGGAAGCGGGGCGGAAGCGCGGTCGGCTCCGCCGGCCCCAACGAAGGTTGGGGCTTGAGCTCTCGTTGTCGGGCTGCGCGATAGGACACGATGGCCATATAGCAATGTTCCCGTTCCGTTTCATCAGCCAAGGCGCTATTTGAGAATCGTGAACGCCTCTTCCCCGAGTCTCGATCTGGCCGCGGCCCTGGTGGCGCAGCCTGGACCCCGCTGCGCCCTGGCCGACGGGCGCGGGGCGCGGCCGGTGCGTCCGCCTGAGGCGCGCGAGCTGTTCGACCACGGGCCGGTGCTGGTCGCCCACGCCGCCCTGACCGCGCGCCGCCTGGGCCTGCCCGCGCCGCCCCGCGCGCGCGACCTGTTCGACGCGCTGGAGCTCTACGCCTTCGTGCGGCCCGGCCAATTCTGCGCGCCCTCGGCGGTCGGCCTCGCCCAGGCGCTGGGCCTCGCCGAACCGCGAAGCCTGCCCGAGCAAGCCGACGCCCTGCACCTGGCTTGCCAACAGCTCCTGGCCGAGCTGGCCGCCGCGCCCTGGCCCAGCCGCGAGGAGGCCCTGGCCCTGGCCGAGACCCTGGGCCGCGCCGGCTGGGCCTGGGCGGGCGCGGCGATCACCGCCCTGCGCAGCCAGCCGGTGCGCGAGGGTTTTCGCGGCTCGGGCCTGGAGGTGTGGGGCCGGATTCCCGAATGGGAAGACCAGGCGCCTGCCGGCGAGCCGGGCTCCAGGTCCATCGCGCCCGAGCACGCCCGCCAGCGTCTGGCCGACCTTTTGGCCCGCGCCGGGCTCGACGAAGCGCGGCCGGCCCAGTCGGACTTCGCCTTCGAGGCCGCCCACGCCTTTCAACCACGCGAACGCGAGGGCGAGCCGCGCATGATGCTGGCCGAGGCCGGCACCGGCGTCGGCAAGACGCTGGGCTATCTGGCGCCCGCCAGCCTGTGGGCCGAGGCCAACGGCGCGGCCGTGTGGGTCTCCACCTACACCCGCGCGCTTCAGCGACAGATCGAGCGCGAAAGCCACGCGATCCATCCTGATCCCGCCATCCGCGCCAAGAAGGCGGTGGTGCGCAAGGGGCGCGAGAACTACCTGTGCCTGCTCAATCTGCAGGACGCTGTGCAGGCCGGCCAACTCGGCAACGGCGACCTGATCGGCCTGGGTTTGGTCGCCCGCTGGGCGCGGGCTACGCGCGACGGCGATATGACCGGCGGCGACTTTCCCGCCTGGCTGCCGACCCTGTTCGCCGTCGGCGCCCAGGTGCAGGCGGGCGCGCCCAATCTGGTCGATCGGCGCGGCGAGTGCATCCACGCCGGCTGCACGCACTATCGGACGTGCTTCGTGGAAAAGGCCGTGCGCGCTTCGCGCCGGGCCGATCTGGTCATCGCCAACCACGCTCTCGTTTTGACCCAGGCGGCGTTCGACGGCGCCCGCGCCGCGCGGGGGGCGAAGGCCGACAGCGAGTCCGCGGCGCTCAAGCGCATCGTGTTCGACGAGGGCCACCATCTGTTCGACGCCGCCGACGCGGCCTTCTCCGCCGCCCTGTCGGGGGCCGAGGCGGCCGAGCTGCGCCGCTGGATCCGGGGCCCCGAGGGGCGCGGCCGGCGCGGGCGGGGGCTGGAGGCGCGGCTGGCCGAACTGGTCGCCGAGCGCGAGGACGCGCGCCAGGCCCTCAACCAGGCGATCCGCGCCGCCGCCGCTCTGCCGGGCGAGGGCTGGTCCGGCCGCATCGCCCCGCCCTCGGGCGAGGTCAACCCCATCGGGCCGATCGAGGGCTTCCTGGTGGCCGCGCTGGAACAGCTGCGCGCCCGCTCCGAGCCGTCCGAGGTCGGCCAGGAGTGCGCCGCCCGGCCCGCCATCGATCTGGTGCGCGAGCACGCCCGCACCGCCGCCGCCGCCCTGGCCGCGATCGAGGCGCCGCTGCTGGCCCTGGCGCGTGGGCTGGAAGACCTGCTCGACCAGGAGGCCGCCACCTTGCCCACCCCCGAGCGCGGCCGGATCGAGGGCGCGTTGCGGGGCCTGGACCGGCGGGCGCGCATGACCCTGCCGGCCTGGCGCTCCATGCTGCAGGCGCTGGACGAGAACGGCGAGGACGATCCGGATTTCGTCGATTGGCTGGAGGCGGTGTTCGCCTTTGGCCGGGTGGCCGACATCGCCTATCGCCGCCACTGGGTCGATCCGACCGAGCCGCTGCAGGCGGCGGTGCTGGCCCCCGCGCACGGGGTGCTTGTCACCAGCGCCACCCTCACCGACCCAGCGCTGGACGATCCCTTCGCCATCGCCGAGATGCGCACCGGCGCCGCGCGCCTGCCCGACCGGCCCAAGACCATCCGCCTGACCTCGCCCTTCGACTATGCCTCGAACGCCCGCGCCTTCGTGGTGACGGATGTGGGCCGTGAGGATCCGCGCCAGGTGGCCGCCGCCATGCGCGAGCTGTTCCTGGCGGCCGGGGGCGGGGGCTTGGGCCTGTTCACCGCAATCCGCCGCCTGCGCGCCGTGCACGACAAGATCGCCGCCCCGCTCGCGGAAAAGGGCCTGGCCCTCTACGCCCAGCACGTCGAGCCGCTGGAGGTCGGGGCCCTGGTCGATATCTTCCGCGCCGAGGAGAATTCGTGCCTGCTCGGCACAGACGCCGTGCGGGATGGGGTGGACGTGCCCGGCCGCTCGCTGCGCCTTCTGGTGTTCGACCGCGTGCCCTGGCCGCGCCCCGATCTGCTGCACAAGGCGCGCCGCCAGCGCTTCGGCGGCAAGGGCTACGACGACGGCATCGCCCGCGCGCGTATCGCCCAGGCGTTCGGGCGCCTGATCCGCCGCGCCGACGACAAGGGCGTGTTTGTCATGCTCGACGCCGCCGCCCCCACGCGCCTGTTCTCAAGCCTGCCGGCCGGGATCGAGCTCAAGCGCGTGGGCCTGGTCGAGGCGATCGAGGCGACGGCGGACTTCCTCAAAGCCAACTGACGGAGAACGGGCCATGGCCAGGGTCTTGGTGACGGGCGGATCGGGCTTCATCGGCGCGCACTGTCTTCTGCAGCTCTTGGCGGCAGGCCACGAGGTCGCCGCCACGGTGCGCAGCGTCAAGAAACGCGAGGCCGTGCTGGCCATGTTGCGCCAGGGCGGCGCGGCCGACCCGCAGGTGGCGTTGTTCGAGGCCGACCTGGACCGCGACGCCGGCTGGGCCGAGGCGGTCGCCGGCTGCGATTACGTGCTGCACGTCGCCTCGCCCTTTCCGCCGCAGGCGCCGCGCGATGAGAACGACCTGATCCGGCCGGCGCGCGACGGGGCCCTGCGCGTGCTGCGCGCGGCCCGTGACGCCGGGATCAAGCGCGTGGTGCTGACCTCGTCCTTCGCCGCCGTCGGCTACGGCGCCCCGCCCCGCCCCGCGCCCTTCACCGAGGCCGACTGGACCGACGCCGCCGCGCCAGGGGTGCACGCCTACGTCAAGTCCAAGACCATCGCCGAGCGGGCGGCGTGGGACTTCATCGCGCGCGAAGGCGGAGCGTTGGAACTTTCGGTGGTCAATCCGGTGGCCGTCTATGGCCCGGTGCTGGGGCCGCAGACCTCGACCTCGATCATCGTGGTCAAGCGCATGCTCGACGGGACCATGCCCGGCTGCCCCAAGCTCTATTTCGGCGTGGTCGACGTGCGCGACGTGGCCGATCTGCACCTGCGCTGCATGACCGACCCGGCCGCCAAGGGCGAGCGCTTCCTGGCTGTGGCCGGCGACTTCCTGCCCGTGATCGCCATCGCGCGGGCCCTGCGCGCGGCCCTGGGCCCCGCCGCGTCCAAGGCGCCGACCTTCGAGATCCCCGATTGGCTGGTGCGCGCGATCGCCCTGGTCAACCCGCCCGTGCGCCAGATCACGCCCGAACTGGGCAAGCGCAAGAACGCCACCTCGGACAAGGCGCGCCGGGTGCTGGGGTGGTCGCCCTATTCGGCCGACGAGGCGGTGGTGGCGACGGCGCGGAGCTTGATCGAGTTGGGGCGGCCAGCGCTGCCACCATCGTCATTTTGATACCCTTCGGAGAGCAACCTACCTATGCCGCCACGTTCTGGACGGGCGGTGAGCGTTCATCAAATCACTCCTAGGATAAGGGGCTGCTGCTCAGTTCGCCGGTCCCCCATGATCGTAAGATCGGTTCGACGTTCAGAAATGGCGGTCCGCAGCATCGCTTTCTGTTGAGCTCGTGACGCAAAGCTTATGTTGGGGAACTGTATTTGATAGGGTTTGATATCGTGTGCCGGGGCGAGTTTCTCGGGGTATTTGGCGAGATACCAAACTTGAAAGGCCTGGGCCTCAATAGGCATCTTTCCGCTGGCCAGCATAATGTCGTACCACCCCACAAAGAGCACATGGTCGTTCTTGGTGTCGTCGAACTCAGCGATGGTCTCGGCGTCTTGCCGGTCCAGGCCGCCGTGGTCGAGCGCGTGCTTGAAGGCGTTCCAATATCGGGTGCGAATTTTACGAAGCTTGCTTTGAGTTAGGTCCGGCACAACATTGAGCGCGTGTGTCGAAAAAGGCTCTCTTCCAGATCGTTGGGTCAACGTTTCCGCGACTTCGCCACCGCCACAAGCTAAACAATGCACAGAGACGGGGTCGAGGTCGTCCAAGAAGAGGGCGAGAGCGGTTCCGAGTTGACGGCGAGCGATCTGCTCTTTGCCCAAGCTCATAGGCGGTCGTCCCTGCTTCAAACTATGTGCGATTGCATAAGTAACACGACCCCGAGAGCAGACCTTCCCAACTTCAGACATGGGTCGAATTCAGGCGTCGATTCAGCACTCAAGCCCAGCCGAAGCGCCCTAGACATCGGCGACGCCGCCAAAAAGCGTCAGCCTTTTGCGCGGGCGCTTGCTAAGAGCGGCGCATGAGTTCCGAGGCTCCCAGCACCCCTCCGGCGCCGACCCACGCCCAGCTGTTCGTCCAGTTCATGTGGGCGTCGGTGCGCGGCTTTGGCGGGGTGTTCGTGATGGGCCGGCGCATGCTGGTGGAGGAGACGCGCTGGCTCACGCCGCAGGAGTTTGTCGACACCCTGGGCCTGTGCCAGTTCCTGCCGGGCGCCAACATCGTCAACATGTCGGTGGCCGTGGGCGCGCGCTATCGCGGCTGGACCGGCTCGCTGGCGGCGCTGTCGGGCATATTGACGGCCCCGTGCCTGATCGCCGTGGGCCTGACCGCGCTTTATGAGCGCTACGCCGTCCTGCCGGTGGTGGCGCGCTCGGTCCACGGGGTGGCGGCCGCGGCGGCCGGCCTGGTGATCGGCGCCTCGCTCAAGTCGGCCGCGCCGGTGCTGGCGCGCGACAAGGCCGTGGCCGTGGCCATCATCCTGCTGGTGCTGGCGGCCGCCGGTCTGCTGCACGTTCCCCTGTTGGCGGTGCTGTTCGTCGGCGCGCCGCTGAGCATCGCCCTGGCCTGGGCCCGTCAGCGCCGCGCCGGAGCCGCCGCGTGAGCGACCTGTCCCGCCTGCCATCCCTCGGCGCGCACTTCGCCCTGCTGTCGGTGATGGCGGTCGGCGGGATCAACGCGGCCATGCCCGAGATTCACCGCCAGGTGGTCGAGGTCAGCGGCTGGATGAGCGACCGCGAGTTCGCCGACCTCTACGCCGTGGCCCAGGCCGCGCCCGGACCCAACATGCTGATCGCCACGGTGATCGGCTGGCGCGTGGCGGGCGGCTGGGGCGCCCTGGTCGCGACCCTGGCCATGTGCGCGCCGTCGAGTCTGGGGGTCTATGTGGTCCAGGGCCTGTGGCGGCGGGTGCAGGATCGGCCCTGGCGCGCGTGGGTCCAGGCGGGGCTCGGCCCGGTGGTGATCGGCCTGGTCGCCTCCAGCGGCTATCTGCTGGCCAAGGGCGCCGACGCCGACTGGCGCGGGGCCTTGCTGACGGCGGTCTGCGGCGCCCTGATCTGGCGCACCCGGCTCAATCCCCTGTGGCTGCTGGGCGGCGGGGCCCTACTGGGCGCCGCGGGGCTGGTCTAGCGCGATGGGGTCAGGCTATATTCGCCAAAATATAGCTTAGCCGAGGCCGACCTTGCCCTTCATCCGCCGTTCGATCCTGGCCGCCCTGGCGTTCGCGCTCGTGGGCCAAGCCCCCGCCCTGGCCGCCCAGACCCAGGTGGCCGTGGCCGCCAATTTCACCGAACCGGCCAAGGCCATCGCGGCGGCGTTCCACGCCGCCAGCGGCGACGACGCCCTGCTCAGCTTCGGCGCCTCGGGCCAGTTCTATACCCAGATCAGCAAGGGGGCGCCGTTCGAGGTGTTCCTGTCGGCCGACAGCGAGCGCCCGGCCAAGGCCGAGGCCGACGGCCTGACCGTCCCCGGCTCGCGCTTCACCTACGCCGTGGGCAAGCTGGTGCTCTATTCCAAGACGCCGGGCCTGGTCGACGCCAAGGGCGCGGTCCTGGCGGCGGGCAGGTTCGACAAGCTGGCGATCGCCGATCCGACCGCCGCGCCCTATGGCGAGGCCGCTATCGAAACGCTTAAGAGCCTGGGCCTCTACGCCGCGCTCCAGCCCAAGATCGTGCAGGGCGCCTCGATCGCCCAGGCCTATCAGTTCGTCGACAGCGGCGCGGCCGAGCTGGGCTTCGTCGCCCTGTCGCAGGTGATCGACGCGCCGGGCGGCTCGCGCTGGCTGCCGCCCCAGGCCGACTACGCCCCGATCACCCAGCAGGCGGTGCTGCTCAAGACCGGCCAGGCCAATCCGGCCGCCGTGGCGTTCGTCGCCTTCCTCAAGGGCCCGCAGGCCGTGGCCATCATCAAGAAGTACGGCTACGAAGTCCCCTAGGCGGACAAGCGGAGGGGCGTAAGGCGTGGCGGAAGTCGTCTGGACCACCCTGCGCCTGGCCGCGACCACCACCGTCCTGCTGCTGCTCCTGGCCACGCCCCTGGCCTGGTGGCTGGCCCGCCGGCCGGCGTGGTGGAAAGAGGCGGTGGCCGCCGTCTGCGCCCTGCCCATCGTCCTGCCGCCCACGGTGATCGGCTTCTATCTGCTGCTGGCCCTGGCGCCGGACAGCCCCTTGATGGCGCCGCTGCATCCGCTGGGCGTGCGCACCCTGGCCTTCACCTTCACCGGCCTGGTGATCGGCTCGATGGTCTATTCCCTGCCGTTCGCCGTGCAGCCCCTGCGCAACGCCTTCGAGGCGGTGGGCGATGCACCGCTGGAGGCGGCCGCCACCCTGCGCGCCGGCCCGCTGGACGCCTTCTTCACCGTGGCCTGCCCCCTGGCCCGGCGCGGCTTCCTCACCGCCGCCATCCTGGTGTTCGCCCATACGCTGGGCGAGTTCGGGGTGGTGCTGATGATCGGCGGCGGGGTGCCGGGCAAGACCGAGGTGATGTCGATCCGCATCTATCAGCAGGTGGAGTCGCTGAGGTTCGACGAGGCGCACAAGCTGGCGGCGGGCCTGCTCGTGTTCGGCTTCCTGGCCCTTCTGTCGCTGATGCTGATCGAGCGCCGCGCCGGGCGGGGCGGGTCATGAGCGCGGGGCTGGTCTGCCGCCTGACGGGCCACCGGGGCGCGCTCGACCTGGATATCGCGCTGAGCGCGCCGTCCGCCGGCGTCACCGCCCTGACCGGGCCGTCCGGCTCGGGCAAGACCACCCTGCTGCGCGCCATCGCCGGCCTGGAGCGCCTGTCCGGCGAGGTCCGGCTGGGGGCCGAGACGTGGCAGGACGGTCGCGCCTTCACCCCCGCCCATCGTCGCCCGGTCGGCTTCGTGTTCCAGCACGCCGGCCTGCTCGCGCATCTGACCGTGCGGGACAACCTGCGCTATGCCGCACACCGGGCGGGGACGGGCCCGGATGCGATCGGCTGGGACCAGGCGGTCGGTCTGCTGGGCCTGGCCCCTCTGCTGGACCGCTCGACGGCCAAGCTGTCGGGGGGCGAGCGCCAACGTGTGGCCCTGGCCCGCGCCCTGCTCACGCGGCCGCGCCTGTTGCTGCTCGACGAGCCGCTGGCCAGCCTCGACGCCGCCGCCAAGGCCGAGATCCTGCCCTTCCTCGAGCGCGCCTTCGCCGCCTTGGCCATACCGGTGCTGTACGTCAGCCACGACCGCGCGGAGGTCGCGCGCCTCGCCGCCCACGCCGTGGTCCTGCGTCAAGGCCGCCTCGTGGAGGCCGCGCCCGACAGCCTGACGCCCGAGGAACGCCTGGCCCTGCTTAGCGCCGAGGAAAAGGACGCCCTGGCCCTGGCGGCGCTCAAGGCCGGCCTGGGATAAATCGTGATCGGCCTGGATCGGCCGTCACAATTCCGTCCTATGCCGATCCATCGCATCTGTTCCAGGAGTTGCCTATGGCGTTTCCGACCCTGACCCGCCGCCGCGCGCTGGAGGGCCTGGCCCTCGCGGCCCTGCCGCTGCCGCTGTCGCGCGCCTGGGCGGCGCCAGACAGTGCGCTCACCTTCCTGGCGGTGGGCGACTGGGGCCGCGACGGCGCCGACCATCAGCGGGACGTAGCCGACCGCATGGGCGAAACCGCGTCCGAACTGGGCGCCCGCTTCATCGTCTCGGTCGGCGACAACTTCTACGAGGACGGCGTGGCCAGCGTCGACGACCCGGCGTGGAAGACCTCGTTCGAGGACGTGTACACGGCCCCGAGCCTGCAGGTTCCCTGGTACGCGGCCCTGGGCAACCACGACTATCACCGCAATTCCCAGGCCCAGATCGACTATAGCGCCAAGAGCCATCGCTGGCGCATGCCGGCGCGGTATTTCACCGTCAAGCAGACCACGCCCGATGGAGCCAAGGTCGAGATCTTCGTGCTCGACACCTCGCCCTTCATCAAGAGCTACTACGCCGACGGCGCGGTGAAGGTGAAGGTCGCCGGCCAGGACACCGACGCCCAACTGCGCTGGTTCGAGCAGGCGCTGGGCGAGTCGCAGGCCGACTGGAAGATCGTGGTCGGCCACCACCCGGTCTATTCCGGCGGCCGTCCCGGCGCGTCGACAGTGGATGACAACAAGGGCGAATCCACGCCCGGCGGTTCGCCCGACCTGATCGCCGCGCTCGACCCGATCCTGCAGCGCCACGGCGTGCCGCTCTATCTCAACGGCCACGACCACGACCTGCAGCATGTGCGCCGGGGCCTGACCGACTACGTCTGCACCGGAGCCGGCTCCAAGACCCGCAAGCTTTGCGAGACAGAGGGCAGCGACTTCTGCTCGCTCGAATCCGGCTTCGTCGCCTGCGCGGTCGACCGCCAGCACATCCGCCTGGCCTACCGCGACTACGCCGGCATGGAGCTGCACGTGGTCGACATCGACCGCTCGCGCGTGGCCTAAGCCCTACGGATGCTGCCGGTGGCAGTCGAAGGCGGCGTGCTCGATCTGGATCGTGACGTGCTCGATGCCGAAGCGCTTGGCCGTCTCGCGGCACACGCGCTGCAGGAACTGGTCGTCGTCGGCCTCTGCGGCGGGGCGCACCAGGTGCGCGGTCAGGGCTGAGGAGGCCGCGTCCATCGACCAGACGTGCAGGTCGTGCACCTCGGCCACGCCCGGCTGATCGGCCAGGAACCGGCGCAGGGCCGGCACATCCACCCCGGCCGGAGCCGCATCCATCGCCATGTCGGCGGATTCGCGCAGCAGGCCGAATGTGCCGAGCAGCACGATCGCCACGATCGCCAGGCTGACCAGCGGGTCGATCCACAGCAGCCCTGTGAAATAGACGATCGCGCCGGACACGATCACCCCCACCGAGATCAGGGCGTCGGCCGCCATGTGCTGGAAGGCGGCGCGCAGATTGGCGTCGGCCTCGCGCCCCCGCATGAACAGCAGGGCCGTGCCGCCGTTGATCAGCACGCCGACGGCGGCGGTGATCATCACGATGCCTTCCTGCACCGGCTGGGGCGACAGCAGCTTGTGCGCCGCCTCCCACACGATCACGCCCGAGGCGAACACCAGGAGCAGGCCGTTGATCAGGGCGGCGAAGATGGTCGATTTGCCAAAGCCGTAGGTGCGCTGCGCCCCGCCTTCGCGCCGGGCCAGCCAGGCGGCGCCGCCGGCCAGGGCCAGGCCCAGCACGTCCGACAGATTGTGGCCCGCGTCGGCGAACAGGGCGGTGGAATGGGCGCAAAAGCCGGCGACGGTCTCGGCCAGGACGAACGCCAGGTTCAGACCGACGCCCGCGCCATAGCGCCAGTCGTCCGGCGGCGCGTGGTGATGGTGGCCATGACCGTGGCTGTGCCCGTGCGCGTGGCCATGGCCGTGAGAATGGCCGTGGGCATGGTCGTGATCATGCCCGTGATCGTGATCTTCATGATCGTGCGCGTCATGACCGTGATCGTAGGCGGCGTGAGCGTGCTCGTGGTCGCCATGCTCATGATCATGATCATGGTCATGGTCATGGTCATGGTCATGGGCGTGACCTTCGCCGTGGTCGTGCGGATGATCGTGGTCGTGGCCCATGCGCCCCCCTAGGCCTCGCCATCCTTAGGCGAGGTCGCAGGCGCTATACCATGATGGCGGCCAAAATCAGGCTCGGCGGTTTCCTGGCCCGCGTCGATAATGCCGCGCCGGATGGCGCGCGTGCGGGTGAACAGGTCCTGCAGCTTGTCGCCCTCGCCCCAGCGCACGGCGCGCGACAGGGCCTGCAGGTCCTCGGTGAAGCGGCCCAGGATTTCCAGCACCGCGTCCTTGTTGTTGAGGAACACGTCGCGCCACATGATCGGGTCTGACGCCGCCAGCCGCGTGCTGTCGCGAAAGCCGCCGGCGGAATATTTCATCACCTCGGCCTGGGTCACTTCTTCCATGTCGGCGGCCATGCCGACCAGGCTGTAGGCCAGCAGGTGCGGCAGGTGGCTGGTCACCGCCAGCACCAGGTCGTGGTGCTGCTCGTCCATGCGGTCGACGTTGGCGCCCATGCCGGCCCAGAACGCCGCCAGCCGATCCACCGCGGCGTCATAGGCCGCATCGCCGGCCTTGTGCGGGGTCAGGATCACCCAGCGGTTCTCGAACAGGGTGGCGAAGCCCGCGTCGGGGCCCGAATGCTCGGTGCCCGCGATCGGGTGGCCGGGGATCACGAACACCGTGTCGGGCGCCGAGGCGAGCAGCGCCTTGGTCACCGCCGCCTTGACCGAACCCACGTCGGTGATGGTCGCGCCGGGGCGATAGCCAGGCGCCGCCGCGCGGGCCGCGGACTCCATCGCGCCGGGCGGAACGGCGAACAGCACCAGATCCGCGCCCGTCACCGCCTCGGCCAGATCGTCGGTCGCGCGGTCGGCCAGGCCCAGGGCCTTGACCCTGCTCAGCGCCGGCTCGCGCTCGCCCACCACGATCTCACCGGCCAGACCCTTGGCGCGCACGGCGCGCGCCACCGAGCCGCCGATCAGGCCGCAACCGATGATGGCGACGCGCTCGTAGATCGGGCCCGCGGTCATGCCTCGCCCCGCATGAAGGCGCCGAGCAGATCGACCACGGCGCGGTTGTGCGCCTCCAGGCCGATGGTGATGCGCAGATGCCCGGGCAGGCCATAGTTGGTCAGGCCGCGCACCAGATAGCCGTGCTCGGCCAGATAGGCCTCGGCCGCCTGGGCGGTGCGCGGATCGGGCGCGACCGGGAACCGGACCAGCAGGAAATTGGCCTGCGACGGCGTGACCTCCAGCCCCAGTCCGCCCAGTTGCTGCGTAAGCCACGGCCGCCAAGTCTGCACCAGATCCAGCGAACCTTGCTGGAACGCCGTGTCGGCCAGGGCGGCGATGGCGGCGTCCTGGCCGGCGATGGAGGTGTTGAACGGCAGGCGGATACGGTCGACCGCGGCCACGATCTCGGCGGGCGCGTAGGCCCAGCCCACGCGCAAGGCGGCTAGGCCGTGCAGCTTGGAGAATGTGCGGGTGACCACCACGTTGGGCGCCGTCCGCGCCAGGTCCAGTCCGTCCTCGAAACCCGGCTCGGTGCAGAACTCGGCGTAGGCGCCGTCGACCACCAGGATGACGTCCGGGCGCAGGCCGGCGTGCAGGCGGCGGATTTCGGCGCCCGAAATGATCGTCCCGGTGGGATTGGACGGGTTGGCGAAGAACACCAGCCGCGTGCGGTCATCGACCAACGCCAGCATGTTGTCCACATGCGTGACCAGGCCCGGCTCGTCGGCGTAGCGCACCTCGGCCTGACACGCCTTGGCCCCGATGGCGTAGGCGGCGAAGCCGTACTGGCCCATCACGATATTGTCGCCGGGCTCCAGGTAGGTCTGGTTGAGCAGGGCGAAGATCTCGTCCGAGCCGCAGCCGAACAGCAGCCGGTCCGGCTCCAGCCGGAACTGGGCCGCGACCGCCTCGCGCAGGGCGCGGGTGGTGGAGTCTGGGTAGAGCGCCAAGCGCTCGGCGGCCGCCACGGCGGCGGCCTTGGCGGCGGGACTGCAGCCCAGGATGTTCTCATTGGACGACAGCTTGACTGGGACCATGTCCGGGCGCGGACCCTTGGACTTGCCCGGCACATAGGCGTGGATGTCCAATATGCCCGGCTTGGCTTGGGGACGGTCTTTGAGGGGGGCTTGGTCGCTCATGGCCTGCGCTTACACGTCAAACGGCGTGGATGCAGCCCCGATGACGCCTTTCAGCTCGCCCGGCGCCCGTTCAAGCCGCGCGTCGCCGCGCTGAACGAAGCCGGCCAGGGTGAACAGTTTCAGCCCCCCCGCCTGGACCAGCAGATCGGCGGCCAGGCCGTCGCGGGCCAGGGCTTCGACGATCTTCGCGGCGGGCAGGGCGGAATCGGTCACCCACAGGGTCTCGTCGCCGCCCGAAGGTTCGACCTCGACCGCCGCCACGGCCAGGGCCGCGGGCGCGGGCCGGGCCAGGTCGGGCAGGGCGGCGAACACGCTTAGGCCCGGCTCAGCCAGGAGCCGGCCCCACCAGGCGTTGTCGGGCGTCAGCGCCAGCACGCCCACGCCGCCTTGGGTCTTGGCGGCCGCCAGGACCTCGGCTGGTTCAGCCGCCAGCCTGAGCGGCGGCGAGGCGCCGAAGCGCAGGCGCGCCAGCTCCGCCAGGCGCGGGCCGCCCCAGATGCTCAGGTGATAGGGTCCCTGCCGCGCCAGGCTGTCGGCCATGATCTGACGCCAAAGATACACCACGAGTTGGGGCGAGGCGGTGGTGCGCTGGCGCAGCAGGTTGCGCAGCACCTCGGCTTCGCGCGCGGGGCGCAGGGCGAAACCCTGGCCTTCGCCGGCGGCCTTCTTGGCCTCGGCCACCGAATGGGCCAGGCCCGCGCGCTCGTCGATCAGGCGCAACACCGCCGCGTCGATCTCATCGATCCGGCGACGTACGACCTCCAGCGACAGCGGCGACAGCTCGTCCATGGTCTCCCCCAAAGCGGCGCGGACCATAAACCGTCACGCTGGCGGCGCAACCGTGTGGCTCAAAACACGCGCGGCGCCGGGCCGATCACCAGGGGGCCGAGGGCGGTCTGATCATCGCGGAAGGTCAACGTCGCCTGGCTCTTGCCGCCGGCCATCGACACGGGCAGGGCGCCTTGCAGGGCCCCGTCCTGCCCCACGGTCAAGGGCGTGGGCTTGGCGCTCATTTTCAGCCCGCCGAGGTCGAGATCGGCCTGGGCCACGCTCAGCACGCCGCCGGCGCCGATCCAATGGCGCACCGCCGATGGCCAGTCCGGTCCGACCACCTGGCTGAGCTGGGTCAGCCGGCTGTCCCAAGTGATCTCCAGATCGCCGCCGCCTACCGGCGAGCGTCCGCCGTTGATCTTGAGCAGAAAAGCCGCCTGGTCGTCCGGGCCGGGCTGCAGGTGCATCTCCAGCAGATCGGCCGAGGCGATCGGCGCGGGCGCGGCGCCGGGCGCCGGAGAGAAGGTCAGTTTGGTTCCCTGCAGCGACAGGCGCGGCAGGCCCGCGTGGCCAATGCCCACGGCGCTGGCCCGGATCGTCTGGCCGGCGATGCCCAGGTCGCCCTTACCGGGGCGCGTCAGGGTCAGGCCCTGGGGCGCCACGAACACCCAGTTTCCAGGCAGATAGGCGTAAGCTTCACCCTTGAGCTGAGGCAGGGCGAGGGCCCAGCCGGCCCGATCCGCGATGCGCGGCTGGTCAAGGGTCAGGTCAAGACGAAAGGGGAAGCCATCGACGCGCTCGCTGGCCCAGGCCACGGTGTAGCCTTGCTCGCGCAAGGCGGCGGCCTTGGCCTCGAGATGGCGCTCGAGCGCACTCTTTTCGACCAGCCAGCCCGCTGCGCCGACCACCGCCAGCACTGCGATGGCGATATAGGGCAGGAACAGCCACAGACGGCGGGGACGTTTGCGTGGGCGGATAGCGTCGGGCATGTTCTGACCAGGTGAGGAGTGGATGTGTGACGGATAACGGCCAGGGCCGATGGGTGTTCGGCTATGGGTCGC
>DATKPD010000036.1:0-10034 GCA_035524315.1 Caulobacteraceae bacterium | reverse complement strand
GGCCTTGACGTCCAGACCGATGCCCACCCCGACGTCGCCGCCGATACCCGCAAGGGCGATGTCGCCGATCCTGATCACCGACAGCGGAATACTCACCGGTGGGCGGTCCTGCGCTGTGATCTGGCCCGTGGCGCGGTCCATCTGACGATGCTCGCCCGGGCAGCTGACCGCGCTTGTCGAGGTCGACAGACGCACGTCCGATGCGCCGGCGGGCATGGCGGCCAGGGTGTCGATCACCGAACTGGCCAGGCGGCGCGACATCACGTCGAGGATCGCCCAGCCGCCAGCCCCCTCGTCGGCGGCCGGCAGATTGCCCGGATACTGCTTGGACTCGAACAGGGTCAGTTGGTCCGCCTCGGCGGCCGCGGTGTACAGCACCACCGGCGCGCCGCGCGGGCTGGCTTCCAGCAACAGGGCCGTCTCGCCGGGCAGATCGCCGGTGACCTCGTAACCGCCGTCCTTGGTCACGCTGTAGAACATGGCGCCTGCGTGCGAGCCATAGTTCATCAGCAGGGCCAGAGTCGCGCCCTTGCGGGTCTGCACCCGGATCACGTCCACCGACTTGTCGGACAGGCCTGCGGGATCGTAGCGGTCCTCGCGCCCCGCCTGACCGCCGTTGTTGACGTTGACCCAGGCCTGCCCCCGGCCGAACGCGACCGTGGCCGGCTGCAGCTGGGCCGCGGCGTCCTTGGCCGCCTGTACGGCGCTGGCCTTGATCCGGTCCATCTCCTTGGCCTGGACCGGGGTCGGCGGCCCGTTATGATAATAGACCAGCGGCACGACGTGAGTGTGGGTCGCCGACACCATCACGTCGGCTTCGGGCACGCCCAGGGCCTGAGCCACCGCCGTGACGATCTGCGTGCCGTACGGAATTTCAGTGACCTCAACGCTGACGATCGCCACCTTGCGCGCGCCGTCGTCCAGCACCAGGGCGCGGGCGAACACAGGATCATGCACGCCCACAAACGGGAGTTCGCCTTTCACGGCATAAGGAAATTCGTCGGGCGTGGGCGTGATCGACACCTTGGCCGCTCCGGCCCTCAACGGCCCCGCCATGGCCGGCGCGGCGATCGCCATCACGCCGACTGCAATCGCCGCGCGCAGCCGTCTCAGGTTCGACCGATCGGTCACGTCGGGTTTCCTGGGTTGTTCGGCGCCAACCTTCCAGCCTGACCGCGCGCGCCCTGGAAGTCCGGCAGATCTTCAAGCGCGTCCGTCGTCGAAAAAGGCCGCAGCTGGCTCCGCGGCTGCGCGCCCGCTGCGGTCAGCAGGGCAGGGCTGTTGTTGCCGTTGGTGATGCCCCTCCAACGGGTAACAACGACTTCGGATGCGGTTGAGGCGGCATCGGGCGCCGTCTGGACGAAGGCCAATACCGGCAGCGCCAGGGCGCAGACGCAGGCCAACAACGCTGTCATGAACGCAATTCGCGTCATGGTTTCCCCCCAAGGATCGCCTTGGCAAATACCGGCCGTACCGCGCGGTTTATACCCAATAATTATCAGATGTACTTCACTTATACTGCACACATCGACGGCCAGAATCACGCCAGATCAGGGCCGCTGAAAGCTTAGATCAATATCTGTCGCCCGGAATACTGCCTCTACCCAACCGGGTCAGGCCTGACGCAACAATTCACGCCGCGCACAATTACACGACGCTTCGGCGCCGTCTATAACGAGACTTGAAGGGGCTCGCCGGATGCACAGGTGCCCCTTTTTATCTCGCAATGGTTGTAAACCGAAAGACTGAAACCTGGCGGTAGGTTTGTCCGGGATCCAGGCGCGTGCTCGGAAACGCCGGCTGGTTTGGCGAGTCAGGAAAGTGCTGAGGCTCCAGGCATATGGAGTCGCTCTGGCGGTAGATGTAGCCGTCCTTGCCCGCCACGGTCCCGTCCAGAAAATTGCCTGTGTAAATTTGCAAGCCGGGCTCGGTGGTCAGCAACTCAAGCACCCGGCCTGAGGCGGGATCCTCCAGCCGCATGGCCAGCTTGGGCTTGGCCGCGCCGCCGTCATTCAGAACGAAGTTGTGGTCATAACCGCGGGCGATCAGCAGTTGGGGCTCGGCGCCGTCGTGCAGGCGTGAACCGATGGCGTGGGGGGTGCGAAAGTCGAAGGCGGTGCCGGCCACCGGCCGCAGTTCGCCCGTCGGAATCAAGCCGGCGTCGACCGGCGTGTAACGGTCCGCCGCGATGGTCAGCCGCTCGCCCAGCACGTCGCGGCCCGACGCGGCGCCGGACAGGTTGAAATAGCTATGGTTGGTCAGGTTGACCACGGTCGGCTTGGTGGTGGTGGCGCGGTAGCTAATGGACAAGGCGTTGTGCTCGTCCAGGGTGAAGGTCACCGCCACGGTCAGGGCGCCGGGGTAGCCCTCCTCCCCGTCTGGGCTGACGTAGTTGAAGGTGGCGCTGGCCTCGGCCCCGCTCTTCACGTCCGAGATGCTCCACAACACCTTGTCGAACCCGCGCTTGCCGCCGTGCAGAGTGTTTTCGCCGTCGTTGATGGCCAGGGTGTAGCGCTGGCCGTCCAGGATGAACGCCCCCTTGGCGATGCGATTGGCGTAGCGACCGGCGGTCGCGCCGAAATACTGAGGCTTCTTCAAGAAGCCGGTCATGTCTGGATAGGACAACACCACGTCGGCCGGACGGCCATCGCGATCGGGAACGTCCAGCTCCTGAATCGCGGCGCCGTAGGCGATGATCCGCGCCTTCATCCCCGCCTTGTTGGTGAGCACCACGGCCCCCACGGGGCGGCCGTCGAGTTGACCGAACACTTCCTGACGCGCCTCCGCAGCCCGGACTGGCGTGGCGGCCGCGAGCAGCATCAGGCCCGCCGTCGAGGTGGCCAGAAGAGCGGAGATGGATTTGAAGACTTGACGCGGCATCTGCGTTTAACCTCCCGTTTTTTGAACCGGCCCCTTAGGCGCGGGCGGCCTTGATCGTCAAATAGCGGCCTCAAGGCGTGCGTCCAGACCGCGCCGAGCTTGTACGTGAGTTTTCCGGCCGCGTCGCCAAGCCTGATCATGCGCGTCGTGACAACGCTATCATTTTCGGGGCAACGGCCCATGCTCGGCTTGGCGCCGTTACAGAACATGCCGCGCCCTGGTCGATCCACGCGGAACGGGCTGCAGCCTTACGTCGTTGGTTTGGCGCGGCGCATGGGCGCCGCGAAACGCCCCCCAACAAGGAAGACGTCCATGGCCACCCCCTCGAAAGTCGCCTCAACCAAGTCTCGCAGCGGCCGCCATCGTCGCACCGGGCGGCGCGATCCCCTGGCGATTTCGTTGCTGAAACAGGACCATCGCGAGGTTGAAGGCTGGTTCGACCAGTACGAACAGCTTGAAGCCGACAGCGAAAAACTGTCCCTGTTCAATCAGATCGCCCTGGCGCTCAAGGTGCACACCCAGATCGAGGAAGAAATCTTCTACCCCGAGGAGCGCGGCGACATTGAAGAAGACATGCTCGACGAGGCCTATGTGGAGCACGACGGCGCCAAGAAGCTGATCGCCGAAATCGAGGCGATGAAGCCCGGCGACGAATTCTACGACGCCAAGGTCAAGGTGCTGGGCGAGTACATCAAGCACCACGTCAAAGAAGAGGAGCAGCCCGGCGGACTGTTCGCCCAGGCCAAGAAGGGCGAGGAAGACCTTGAGGCGATGGGCGAGCGCCTGAAGGCGCGCAAGGAAGAACTGATGGCGGAGTTGGCGTCCGCGAAAGCCCACTGACGGCCTGCGGCGCGCGGCGGACAAAGGCCCGCCGCGCGTCGCTAGCGGGCCCCTAGGGCTGCGATAGATTTGGCTAATCGCGGCCATACGAACATTCGATTTTACAAGCACGCCAAGTCGGCCTTGCCTGTCACTCGCGTTTAGACGCCCGCCCCGCGCCCCAGCGGCGAGCGGGCGGCCATTCGACGGGAGAGACACCATGGATGCCAAGACTGACGACGGCGCTGCGGGCCAATGCCCGGTGGCTCACGGGCGAGCGGCCCGTTCCAATCGAGACTGGTGGCCGGAGAGCCTGCGCCTGGACGGGCTGAATCAGCACGCCCCGCGATCCAACCCGATGGGCGAAGCGTTCGACTACGCGGCCGAATTCAAGACCCTGGACCTGGACGCGGTCATCGCCGACCTGCATGCCTTGATGACGGATTCCCAGGACTGGTGGCCGGCCGACTTCGGTCACTACGGCGGCTTGTTCATCCGCCTGGCGTGGCACAGCGCGGGCACCTATCGCATCAGCGACGGCCGCGGCGGCGCGGGCGGCGGCCAGCAGCGCTTCGCCCCGCTCAACTCCTGGCCGGACAACGCCAACCTGGACAAGGCGCGACGGCTGCTGTGGCCGATCAAGCAAAAGTACGGGCGCAAGCTGTCGTGGGCCGACCTCTATGTGCTGGTTGGTAACGTCGCGCTGGAATCGATGGGCTTCAAGACCTTCGGCTTCGCGGGCGGCCGGGCCGACACCTGGGAACCGGAGGAGCTCTACTGGGGCCCCGAGGGCAGCTGGCTGGGCGACGAGCGCTATAGCGGCGAGCGACAGCTGCACAAGACGCTGGGTGCGGTGCAGATGGGCCTGATCTACGTCAATCCCGAAGGCCCCAACGGCAATCCCGATCCCCTCGCCTCGGCGCGCGACATCCGCGAAACCTTCGGGCGCATGGCCATGGGCGACGAAGAGACGGTGGCCCTGATCGCCGGGGGTCACACCTTCGGCAAGACCCACGGCGCCGGCGATCCGTCCTTCGTCGGTCCCGAACCCGAGGGCGCGGCGATTGAGGACCAGGGCCTGGGCTGGAAGAGCAAGCACGGCACGGGCATGGGCGCCGACGCCATCACGGGCGGCCCGGAAGTGACGTGGAGCCAGACCCCGACCCGGTGGAGCAACAACTTCTTCGACAACCTGTTCAACTTCGAATGGGAGCTGACCCGGAGCCCGGCCGGCGCCAAGCAATGGCAGGCCAAGGGGGCCGAGGCTGTCATTCCCGACGCGCACGACCCGACCAAGAAGCATGTGCCGACCATGTTGACCTCGGACCTGGCCCTGCGCTTCGACCCGGTCTACGAGAAGATTTCGCGCCGCTTCCACGAGCACCCGGATCAGTTCGCCGACGCCTTCGCGCGCGCCTGGTTCAAGCTGACCCATCGCGACATGGGCCCCATTCAGCGCTACCTCGGCCCCCTCGTACCGAAGGAGACCTTGATCTGGCAGGATCCGATCCCCGCGGTCGACCATCCGCTGATCGAGGCGGCCGACATCGCCGCCCTCAAGACCAAGATCCTGGCGTCGGGCTTGACCGTTTCGCAGTTGGTCAGCGCGGCCTGGGCCTCGGCTTCGACCTTCCGCGGCTCGGACAAACGCGGCGGCGCCAATGGCGCGCGCGTTCGCCTGGCGCCGCAGAAGGACTGGCCGGTCAATGATCCGCCTGAACTGGCCAAGGTGCTGCAGGCGCTGACCGCCATTCAGGGCGAGTTCAACGCCCAAGCCTCGAGCGGCAAAAAGGTTTCGCTGGCCGATCTGATCGTTCTGGGCGGCGGGTCCGCGATCGAAAAGGCGGCCAGGGACGCGGGCTCGGACGTGCAGGTTCCGTTCAGCCCGGGCCGAATGGACGCCTCGCAGGACCAGACCGACGCCGACTCGTTCGCGCCGCTGGAGCCGATCTCCGACGGCTTCCGCAACTACCGGGCGCCTGGCGAGCAATTCATGGCCCCCGAGGAGGCGCTGGTCGACCGCGCCCAACTGCTGCGGCTCAGCGGGCCCGAACTGACGGTGCTGGTCGGCGGGCTGCGGGTGCTGGGCGCCAACACCGGCGGGGCCAAGCACGGCGTGTTCACGACGCGACCGGGCGTTCTGACCAACGACTTCTTTGTCAACCTGCTCGACATGAGCACTGAATGGAGTCCGGCCGGCGGAGACAACCTGTTCGAGGGCCATGACCGCAAGACCAAGGCGGCGAAATGGACCGGAACGCGGGTCGACCTCATCTTCGGCTCGCATTCCGAATTGCGCGCCCTGGCCGAGGTCTACGCCTGCGCCGACGCCCAGCCCAAATTCGTCACTGATTTCGTGGCCGCCTGGGCCAAGGTGATGAATGCGGACCGCTACGACCTGGCGTAACGCTCGGCCGCGGGAACAGTGACGGATGGCGGGGCGCCTAAGCCAGCATCCCGCCATCGACGAGCAACGCCTGGCCAAGCGTGAAGCTGGCCGCCGGGCTGCACAGCCACAGGACCGCGGCGGCGACTTCCTCCGGCCGGCCGACGCGGCCGATCGGGGCCTTGGCGGCCATCGCCTTCATCGCTTCAGGATCGCCGCCGGACACCACATCGCCCATGGGCGTGTCGATGATCCCTGGGCAGACCGCGTTGATCCGCACGCCTTTCTCGGCGTAGTCCAGCGCGGCCGCCTTGGTCAGGCCGATCACCCCGTGCTTGCTGGCGGAATAAGCCGCGCGGCCCTTGGAGCCGCGCAGGCCGCCGATTGACGAACAGTTGACGATCGCCCCGCCGCCTTGCGCGACCATGACCGCCAGTTCGGCCTTCAGGCAGTTCCACACGCCGCGCAGGTTCACGGCGATGATCTGGTCGAACTGCTCGTCGCTGGTTTCCAGCACGGGCGCGCCGCCTGTATTGATCCCGGCGTTGTTGAAGGCGGCGTCGAGCCGGCCATAAGCTTCGATGGCCTGCCCCACCATGCGCCTCACCTGCGCCGCGTCGGCGACATCGCAGACCAGGGCCAAAGCGTCATGACCGGCCGATCTCAAGCCGTCGACCGCGTGAGCGAGCGCCGCGCCATCGCAGTCGGCCATTGCGACCGACGCGCCCGCCCGCGCGAAGGCGGTAGCCGTCGCAAGGCCTATGCCGCTCGCCGCACCGGTCACCAGAACGCATCGCCCGTCAAAGGCGTCGCCGCTCATGCGCCGGTCTCGTCGAACACTTTGCGCGCGGTCTGCAGGGCGGTCATGGCCGGGGGCCAGCCGGCGTAGAAGGCCAGGTGGGTTATCGCGGCGATGATTTCCTCTTTGGTGACGCTATTCTCGAGCGCCTTCTTCAGATGAAATGGCAGTTCGTTGACGCGGTAGAGCGAGATCAGACTGGTGATGGTCACCAGGCTGCGGTCGCGGGGCGACAGCGCCGGGCTTTCCCAGACGCCGCCGAACAACACCTTATCGGTGATTTCAGCCAGATGGGGGGCAATGTCGCCGAATGACTTGCGGGCGTTTGTGGGTTCGTCAGACATGGATCGCTCCGGTCTTGGGCGGCCCGGTCAGATATTGCTCGTCGGCGACCTTTTCCATCCAGTCCACGGCGCGGCCGTCGAGCATCTCTGTGACAGCGATGTGGGTCATGGCGGTCGTGGGCGTGGCGCCATGCCAATGCTTGTGGCCCGGCGGGCACCAGATCACATCACCCGCGCGGATTTCCACGATCGGCTCGCCCTCGCACTGGGTCCAGCCGCAGCCCGCCGTGACGATGAGTGTCTGGCCGAGGGGGTGGGCGTGCCAGGCCGAGCGTGCGCCAGGCTCGAAGGTGACGTAGGCCGTGGTCGCGCGCGCCGGTTCGGGCGGCGTGTTCAGGGGATCGATCCGCACCACACCGGTAAAGAACGCCTCAGGGCCTTTTTGGGAGGGCTGCGATCCCGCGCGTTTGAGGTTCATGGGACTGTCTTTCCTCGTGAATCAGTCAGTGAGCGACGAAACCGCCGTCGACGGGCAGGGCCACGCCCAGCACCATACTGGCGCCGGGACTGCACAGCCAAAGCACGGCGGCGGCCACCTCTTCGGGGCGACCGGCCCGCCCGATCGGCTGGTCCTTCAGGAACTCTTTCATGGCCGCCGGATCGATCTCGTCGCCCATCGGCGTATCGATGCACCCCGGGCAAACCGCGTTGATCCGCACCCCAAGCGCCGCGTTGTCGAGCGCCGCGCTCTTGGTCAGGCCAATCACCCCATGCTTGGTGGCGTGGTAGGCCGCGCGGCCTGGCAAGCCCACCAGGCCGCCGAGCGACGAGCAATTGACGATGGTGCCCGAACCCTGAGCGCGCATGTGCCGGATCTCGTGCTTCATGCAGGTCCACACGCCCCTCAGGTTGACGGCGGTCACTTCGTCGAAGCCTTCACCGGTCTCATCCGCCATGGGGCACATCGGGCCCAGGATGCCGGCGTTGTTATAGGCCATGTCGAGCCGGCCAAAGGCGGAGACCGTCTGGCGAACCAACGCCTCGGCCTGCGCCTCGTCGGCGACGTCGCACACGACGCCAATCGCCCGATGGCCGACGCCGTTCAGGGCGTCCGTCGCCGCCAGCAAAGCCGCCTCGTTGATGTCGGCGAGCGCTACCGCCGCTCCCGCTTCGGCGAAAGCCTTGGCGGTCGCCAGGCCGATCCCGGAGCTGGCGCCGGTCACCAGGGCGACCTGGCCTTGGAAATCATAAACGGGGTTCATTGTGTGGCTCCTGATCTTCATGAGGCAGGGCCAATCTAGACGCATGCGTTTAGCGCTATAATCCGCTAAAAAGTTCATGCAGTTATTAGCTGAGCTCATGAACCATGCGCGAAAACCTCAACGACCTGGCGGGTTTCCTGATGGTGGCGCGCGAGCGGAGCTTCACGCGCGCGGCGGCCAAGCTTGGCGTGTCGCAATCCGCCCTGAGCCACACCATCCGCCTACTGGAAGCCCGCCTGGCGGTGCGGCTGTTGACTCGCACGACGCGCAGCGTCGCGCCGACCGAAGCGGGTGAGCGCCTGCTTCAGACCCTTGGCCCGCACTTCGAACAGATCGACGTCGAGCTTCAGGCCCTTAGCGCCTTCAAGGACAAGCCGTCAGGCACGGTGCGCATCACGGCGGCGGACTACACGATCAACGCTCTGCTTTGGCCCAGACTGGATAAGCTGTTGCCAGCCTATCCCGACATCAAGGTCGAACTGGTGATCGACTATGGCTTGACCGACATAGTGGCCGAACGGTTCGACGCGGGCGTGCGCCTGGGCGACCAGGTGGCCAAGGATATGATTTCGACCCGGATCGGGCCGGATGTCCGGTTCGCCGTTGTCGGCGCGCCGTCGTATCTCGCCGGCCGCGAGGCGCCGGCAACTCCCCAGGATCTTTTGAGCCACAGTTGCATCAACCTGCGCTTGCCCACTTACGGCGCGTTCTACGTCTGGGAGTTCGAAAAGGACGGTCAGGAGGTGCGCGCGAGGGTCGAGGGCCAACTGGCGTTCAACAGCACCTTCAACATGCTCGACGCGGCGGTCGCCGGCCATGGCCTGGCCTATGTGCCCGAAGACCTCGCGGCGCCGGCGCTGGCGGACGGCCGCCTGACGCGCCTATTGCAGGATTGGTGCCCAGCGTGGCCTGGCTACCACCTGTATTACGCCAGCCGCCGTCAGGCCTCGCCCGCTTTCAAGGTGATCGTCGACGCCCTTCGCTATCGCGGTCCCAACTAATTCGGCGACCTGTTCGTAGGGACCACAAATGCAAAAACCCCCAGCCTGACGCGCTGGGGGTTTTGCAGATGAGTTGGGTGCGGGGGCAGGATTTGAACCTGCGACCTTCAGGTTATGAGCCTGACGAGCTACCGGGCTGCTCCACCCCGCGGCAAAGACGTGCGGATCCCGGATTGGGCCCGGTTAGGTTGTGATTGAAGGGTCAAAGGAGAAGACATTCATCCGTTTTGTAGACCTGGCGGCGACCTACTCTCCCGCGCCTTAAGACGAAGTACCATTGGCCCAGGAAGGCTTAACGACCGAGTTCGGAATGGGATCGGGTGGGGACCTTCCGGCATAGCCACCAGGTCAACAAAGCGGATGAAATGAGAAGACATCATAGCTGAGCACAAAGCACTCATGAGTTTGACTAAGAACGATCAAGCCGATCGAGCTATTAGTACCAGTAAGCTCCACGCGTCGCCGCGCTTCCACACCTGGCCTATCAACGTGGTGGTCTACCACGGCTCTCGGCGAAGCCTTGTTTTGAGGTTAGTTTCCCGCTTAGATGCTTTCAGCGGTTATCTATTCCACACTTAGCTACCCTGCTGCGCGGCTGGCGCC
>DATKPD010000035.1:0-5581 GCA_035524315.1 Caulobacteraceae bacterium | reverse complement strand
CCGCAATCGCTATCGCGATTATCGGGCTAGCGTTTATTATTCCTGCCACTGCACTAATATTTCTTTTTGAGATGATTGGAGCGGCCGATTCTGGCCAACCAATTCCTCTTGACGTGTTTTTTTGGCTGTTTTCGCCGCTAGCCGAATTAGGTATCTCTATTTTATTTTCCGTTGCTTGTCTAAAGAAATTTTCCGATGGTTATTTTTATACCTCTATCGGGTTGTTATTAATTGCCCTCGCCACGTTTGTGGCAGATCCATTGTCGACAGTTATATTTGCGTTGGCCCTGCACGGCACCCGTTGACGCGACCGTTTAGCCGTTACGTCTGTCTTCCACCGATTGTGTTGAAGAACCCGGCTTTTGGCGGTGTGCTCGGTCGGGTTGCCTGATCTGTTGCGGGGTCTGACGCGGTCCGCAGCGCCTCAGGTGGCCATGATGGGCGCGGACAGGGCGATCAGCTTGGCCAGTTTCCGCAGGTTCTGGGCGGTGGCGGCGAGGAGGAACTCGTCGCGGGCGCCGCTGGGTCCTCGCAGGCGTAATCGGTCGAGCCTGAGGATGCGTTTGAGGTGGGCGAACAGCATCTCGACCTTCTTGCGCTCACGACGTGAGACGACATACGCCTCGGTCTTGGCGATAGCGCGGGCCTTGTCGCGGGCGGCCTCATGGATGGAGCGCGGGACCTTTCGAGCAGGCGCGTCGGGGCAACAGCGAACCTTCAGCGGACAGACGTCGCAGTTCCGCTTGGCGGCGCGATAGTTCACCGTCGTGGGCGGCTCCATGGCGGCCCAACGCTGGGCCAACCGCCGCTGGCGCCGGCGCAGCGGCTTGCCCGCCGGACAGGTGTAAACGTCGTCTTGCGGGTCGTAGGCGAAGTCGTCGCGCGAGAAGCACCCGTCCTTGCGCTCGGACTTGTCGAACACCGGGATGTGCGGGTCGATCTTCCGCTCATCGACCAGCCAGGCCAGCATCTCGGCCGATCTATAGCCAGTGTCGGCAGCCAGCCGATCGGGCGTGACGCCGAGCTGCTCGGCGGTGCGGTCGATCATGGTCTTGGCCGCCGTGACCTCGGCCTGACGCACGGCGGTGGTGGCCTCCACATCCATGATCACCGCATTTTTCAAGTCGATCAGATAGTTGTCGGCATAGGCGTAGACGGCCGGCCCGCCCCGGGCGGCGGTCCAGCGGGCAGCTGGGTCGGTGGGCGAGACGAACTTGGGTTCGACCGGCGTGGCTGCGCCGAAGGCCGCGTCGTCCAGCACCGCCAGATACTCCGTGACGGCCCGGTTCGAGGCCGGGTCCAGGTCCGCCGTTCCGGCCACGCCGCGCTGACGATGGGCGTCGGCGACGATCATGCTGGCGTCGACCGCGAAGGCTTCGCCGCCCACCAGCCCCTCGGTCACGCAACGGGCGACCACCGTCTCGAACAGCCGGCGCAGCAGGTCGCTGTCACGGAACCGGCCATGGCGGTTCTTGGAGAAGGTCGAGTGGTCGGGCACGTCGGCGTCGAGGCTGAGGCGGCAGAACCAGCGGTAGGCCAGGTTGAGGTGAACCTCCTCGCACAGCCGTCGTTCGGACCGCACCCCATAGCAATAGCCCACCAGCAGCATCCGGATCATCAGTTCCGGATCGATCGAGGGCCGCCCCACGTCGCTGTAGTAGGGCGCAAGGTGAGCGCGCACGCCCGACAGATCGACGAACCGATCGATCTTCCGCAGGAGGTGGTCGTCAGGAACATGCCGCTCGATGCTGAAGCCGAAGAACAACGCTTCCTGCATCACCGTCCGTTCGCCCATCATTGGCCGAATCTCCCGTCGCCAGGAGAACTGAATCAGGACCTCGTCAACGCCTCAAGTCCGAGTTTTTCAACACAATCCACCCAAAGCCGTCATTTGACCACCGCCAGTTTCAATGCTGCGGAGATTCACTGAACCCGGCGCCTAGCCATCTTCTGGGCCATACGCGGAGAGCTCTCGATCAATTTCCTCAGGCGCCGCCGTGAGGTCGTCGATTAAGATGGGTGTCTGGAGCGTGCGATCGCCAGAGCGAGCCGGGGACGCAAGGATATCGATCTGGCGCCGCAACAGATCACGCGCCGCCAGACGTTCTTCATGATGAGTGGGTCTGTGGCTCGCCGTCGGCTTCGATCCCACATTCCCTGCCAGCCATTCGAAAAACGCCCGCAACATTGTCGTTCCTGCGAAAATTCGCGAACGACACGCCATAGGGTTAGACAGGCGGGGTCCTAGCCTCAACAATCAAAGGACCGCCTCCACCCCTTCCAGTCCCAACGCGGCCCGGCGGGCGTCAGGTTGTCGTCCCTGTGACCGCTCGGTCCGGCCCTGGGCGCCGGCATCGGCGGCCTGGTCGGGCCCGCGGGGCGCCATCCCACGCGAGCCTTCACGCGCCGGCCTCCTCCGCGCTGAGCGCCGCCGGACCGGCGAGCTGGCGGACGAGGTCGACGGAGTGTCGCCACAGCCCGGCGGCGGCCCTCGGATCGGCGATCGTCGGATCGAACCCGGACCAGGGATGGGTGTGCGGACCCACCCGCTCGGCGAGGCCGCAATCCTCCAGCACCAGGCCTCCCCGCCCCTCAAGCTCCGGCGCCGTCGCGGCCCAGAGCGTGGTCGCCGCCGCCTGGCCGATGGTCTTGACGGCGGGATCCAGGCTGCCGTCGGGCCGGATGAAGCCGATCTGGCGCTTCAGCGCCTCGCCATGGAAGCGCTGCAGGCCGGTCATGGCCGTTCCCGGCAGCACGGCGTTGGCGCGGATCCCCTGCGAGCGCCAGCGCCGGTCCGCCTCCAGCACGAACAGGATGTTGGCGCTCTTGGATTCGCCGTAGGCGGCCAGGCTGTGCTCGCGCGCCGTCCATT
Source organism: Caulobacteraceae bacterium (assembly GCA_035524315.1). Lineage (GTDB taxonomy): Bacteria > Pseudomonadota > Alphaproteobacteria > Caulobacterales > Caulobacteraceae > BOG-938. The sequence continues at coordinate 2,709 of DATKPD010000035.1, read as the reverse complement.
GCAGGTCGTCCAGCCGCACCGGCCTGCCCTTGTGGGCCGCCGAACTGAGCACGACAAGCCGCGCGCCGCGCCGGGCCATGGCGGCCCTCAGCTTCAGCGCCAGGAGGAAATGGCCGAGATGGTTGACCGCGAAGCGGACGTCCAGCCCGTTGGGAAGATGCGTCTGCGGGGTCTTGGAGACCCCGGCGTTGGCGATCAACAGGTCGACGGGCCCCTCGATGCGCTCGGCGAACCGAAGCACCGATCCGAGATCGGACAGTTCCAGCGGCTCCACCCTGATCTCGCCGCGCGCCTCGGGAGCGATCGACCGGGCCACGGCCTCGCCGGCGGCCACGTCCCGCACGCCCAGAACCAGGTTCGCCCCGGCCATGGCCAGCGCCCGCGCCGTTTCCGCCCCGATGCCGGAGGAGGCGCCGGTGAGCACGGCGCGGCGCCCGCGAAGGTCGGCGCCCTTCGCGATTGCCTCCGCCGTGGTCTCCCGTCCAAAACCCACGCCGTCCTCCGCGGCTCCCGCCGTGCTTGACCCTGGCCTACTCGTCCCGGGGCGACGGGAAAGGGGCCGCGCCGATAAATCCGGACAAAATCCGCCGCCGCCGCCTTGAACCTGCGACGCCCGCCTCTAGCGTGCCCGAAAACAGACGATGCAGGGACGGACAGCCTCGATGGACAGAGTTTCGAGCCTCCTCGAGCGGGCGCGGGCGGCGACATCGCTCGATGACTTCGGCGACGAGAGCTTCCGCGAAGGCTTGGAGATCCTCGTCGCCTGCGCCGACACCCAGGCCGGCCTGCACGAACAGGGCCGGGCGGCGTTCGACCACCAGGTCGTCGACCTGCTGTCCCGCCGGCTCGAGGTCGAACACTGGTATCGGATGCATCCGGAGATCGACGAACAGGAGATCGTCGCCCCGCTGATCGGGCTCGGCCTGCCGAGGACGGGCTCGACGGCGCTGTACTGCCTGCTGGCGGAGGATCCGGCGGTGCGCTGCATCCGCACCTGGGAAAGCCAGGCGCCCTGCCCGCCGCCGGAAACCGCGACCCAACATACCGACCCGCGCATCGCCGAGGCGGCGCAGCGCCAGGCGTTTCAGGACCAGATGTTGCCCCGCCTGCGGGCCATGCTGCCGCTCTCGCCGACCGCGCCGATGGAGTGCCAGAACTTCATGGGTTACGACTTCAAGTCGATGGTGTTCGGCGCGATGGCCAAGCTGCCGGACTATTCTGAATGGCTGAATTACAAGGCCGATCTGGTCCCAACCTACCGGTACGTCAAGCGCGTGCTGAAGCTGCTGCAATGGCGCTGCCCGCCGCGGCGCTGGCGGCTGAAAAACCCCAACCACACCCTCTACATCACCGCCCTCGACAAGGTGTTCCCCGACGCCCGCTACTGGATGACCCACCGCGACGTGGCCGACGTCATCCCCTCGGTCACCGAGCTCTATTGCTCGCTCGCCGCGGGCCTCACCGACCAGGTGGACATTCCCTACACCGCCGAGTTCTGCCAGGCCTGGACCGAACTGGGCATGCGCCGGCTGATCGCGTTCCGCGACGCCGGGCGCGACTCCCGTTTCTTCGACATCTATTTCGCCCCTTTCCAGCGCGATCCGTTCCCGGACCTCGAAAATCTCTACCGCTTCATCGGCGAGCCGTTCACCGACGAGGCCCGGCGCCGGATGCAGGCCTGGCGTGACAACAGCCCACGGGAGAAGCTGGAATATGATCCGGCGGCCTTCGGGATCGACCTGGGCCGGGTGCGCGACCGGTTCCGGTTCTATTCGGACCGATTCCACCTCGCCGACCACGCCTAGGCATGACGGAAGGCGCAAGGAGCGGATCCGGCGCGCCGCGCCCCTGGGGGGCCGTGGCCGTGCTGATGGCGGCCACGCTGCTCAACACCGTCGACCGGCTGCTGCCCACCATACTGGCCGAGCCGATCAAGCACGACCTTTCCTTGTCGGACACCGCGCTGGGCTTCATCAACGGCTTCGGCTTCCTGCTGGTCTATGCGGTGATGAGCATTCCCATCGCCCGGGTCTCGGACCGCGGCCGCTACGGCGTGGCCATCAGCCTCTGCCTGGCGGCCTGGAGCGCCATGACCGCCCTCGGGGGCCTGGCGCGGACGGGCCTGCAGCTCGGCCTGACCCGCATGGGGGTGGCGGTGGGCGAGGCCGGCAGCATCCCCGCCGCCCACGCCTTCATCTCCCGCCGCTTCGAGCCGGAGCGGCGGGCCACGCCGCTGGCCGTCTTGACCCTGGCGGCGCCGCTGGGGGGCGTGGCGGCCGCGCTCGGCGGCGGTCTGCTCGGCCAGGCGATCGGCTGGCGGCGGACCCTGGTCGCCCTGGGCCTGTGCGGTCTGTTGCTGGCGCCGCTGGTGCTGATGGCGCTCGGCGCGCGCCCGGCCGCCCAGGCCGGCGAGGCCCCGCAGGCGCCGGGCCTGGGCTCCGTCGCCCGGCTGTTTCGCAAGCGCAGCTTCCTGCTGCTGCTCGCCGGTTCCGGCGCGACCGGAATGGGGGCCTACGCCATGGTCGCCTTCGGCCCGGCCTTCCTGATGCGCGCCCACGGCCTGACCCTGCGCCAGGTCGGAACCGACTACGGCCTGACCCAGGGGCTGAGCGGCGTCGCGGGCCTGCTGCTGGTGGGCGTGCTGGCCGACCGCCTCGCCCGCCGCGATCCGCGCTGGCGGATCTGGCTCGCGGCCCTGATGATCGCCCT
>DATKPD010000034.1:0-16866 GCA_035524315.1 Caulobacteraceae bacterium | reverse complement strand
TCCGGCTTGGTGTTGGTGTTCTGATCGATGGCGAGCACCAGGATGTTGCGCATCACCAGGTGGCTGGTGGCCACGTGGGATTGGTCGGTCGAACCCGGCTGCTGCTTGGCGTTGAGCATCACGTCCACCCGGTCGCCGGGCAGGACGAACCCGCCGGCGGCGCTTTCGGCGGTGATCGGCACCGACATGGCGCGCATGCCGGTCGGCAGCTTGACGGCCATGAAGCTGCCGTCGCCGCGGACCAGCTTGGCGGCGGTGATCGGCTCGCTCTTGGTGATCGGTTCGCGCACCAGGGCGCCGGCGACCGATTGCAGCGCCTGATCGCCCTTCTCGACATTGACCAGGGCGGTGGTCGCCTGGGCCGCCAGACTGGGCTGGGGGGCGACCATGCCGCCCGTGATGTAGATCGGGTTGACCGACCCGCTCGGCCAGGACTCCCAGGCGACGTTGTCGGCGGTGATCCGGTCGGCGACCTTCAGGTCCACCTTGGCCACGAGCACGCGGGTCATCGGCTGCTGCACCACCTGCTGCACGACCTGGGGTGCGGCGGCCGCCTTGTGGTTGGCCGCCATCGAATGCACCAGGAAGGCCAGGGCGAGCGCGGCGACGCCGGCGACAGCCAAGACGATTAAGAGGCGGGCGGCTCCCATTTAGGGACGTACTCCCAAAAAATTACGCGGCCGAATCGGTGCGCCTTACGCATGACGCGCCTCGTCGGGTGGACCATCGGCGCTTCGTGGTTAACGGTCGCCTAAGGTCCGAAGGAATTCATCGCCCCAGAAGCGCGGCCACATGGCCGAGCTGCGCCAGCCGGCAGGCGGGAAACGCGGCCAGGGCGCCGAACGCGATCGCCACGCCATAGGGCGCGGGCTCGCCGGGCGTGGTCAGCCGCTCCGCCCAGGAGCCGAGAATGGCGGCGTGCACCCGGGCGGGCTGGCAGCGCATGGCAAGCAGCATCAGGGCCAGCGCGCCGCCGGCCACGGTGGCCCCGGCCAGGAAGCTGATGCTTGCCGGCCAGCCGAGCCACAGGCCCACGGCCGCGAACAGCTTGGCGTCCCCCCCGCCGATCCAGCCTAGGGCGAACATGCCCATGCCGACGACCAGGGCGCCGCAGCCCACCGCCAGATTGACGCCGATCATCGACAGGGGCGCCCCCAACAGCGGGGCGGCCACGAAGAAGGCCGCCGCCAGGGCGAGGTTCAGGCGATTGGGAATGGTGAAGCTGGTCAGGTCCGTGAGGGCCGCGAGGATCGTCAGGATCGGGAAGACCAGGAGCGGGAGGGCTTGGAGCATGGCGGGACCGTTCAGCGGAGGCGAGACCGCGATCATCCGGCAACAAGGTGAAGCAACCGTTTCGCGTGGCCGTCCTCAGAGGGCGCGGGGGCGGGCGGGCGCCAGGCCCCAACCGTCCGGCCCCAAACAATAAAGCAGGCGGGGTTCCGGGCCCCGCCTGCTTCAAAGGTTTGGAAGCAACTTCCAGATGGCGTCGGCGGCTTGAAGGACCGCCCGACGCCAGACCGGATCTTACGAGCCGCCGGGGGTGGTGACGGTGTTGCCGAGCGACTGGAACTTGCTGTTGAGCGCGGTACCCAGGGCGCTGGCGCCCGAGATGATCACGACCGCGATCAGAGCGGCGATCAGGCCGTATTCGATGGCCGTAGCGCCCGACTCGTCTTTGGCAAAACGCGCGAAGAACTTGTTCATTGCATATCTCCTATTCGCAAGCAGGTCTTTAGTAGGAGGATCAAGCCCCAACGGCCTGCTTGCCTCCGATGACTTGGGGACTTTCGCATTACTGGATTAATGCACGGTGAACATGCGGAACCTGGCAAAAATTATTTATAGTTGCTGGGCGTTTACGATTAACATCTATTAACTACGTGACTAAACTGATGCCGCGTGGCGGCTCTTCACATTATGATTCCCGCGCGATCCCTAAGGGCTTCGCTGGCTGCAGCCTGCCTTCAGACTTTGTTGACCGTTCCGGCCCACCTTCGGACTGCGCCGACTTGCGGCGCTGTTTCGCGCGCACCCGCCATGTTCCTCGATCGTCCGATCCGCCTCGTCCTGGCCGCCGCCGGCGGCGTTTGCGTCTTGGCCGCCCTGCCCCACGCGGCCTCGGCCCAGGCGTTCAGCGTGCCCTTGAGCGAATCCAGGCCGCTCAGCCTGCCAGGCTCGGCGTCCGATGTGCTGGTGGGCGATCCGGCGATCGCCGACGTCACGGTGGTGGACCACCATCACATTCTGGTTCACGGCAAGATGTTCGGCCGCACCAACCTGGTGGTGATGGACGGCGCGGGCCGCACCCTGTTCAGTGGCCCGATCGTGGTCAGCGCCGCCGACGAGGACCATGTGTCCCTGTTCCGCGGCTCGCAGCAGAGCGAATACTCCTGCTCCACCCGCTGCGAACGCATCAGCGGCGCGGCGGCCGGCGCCGGCGGCGCGGCGAGCGGCGGGGGCGGGGCCAGCAGCGCGCCGGCCATGCAGTCGGTCGGCAACGCGCCGCCAGTTCAACCCTAGACCTAGCTGACGTCGCTCAACGCGGCCTTCAGCGCGGCGATCCGGCGATCGGGCGCGAACACGCGGTCGTCCAGTCGCGACACGGGCCGCACGCCGATCAGGCTGTTGGTGATGAAGAGCGCGTCCGCGCCCGCCAGATCGGCCAGGCGCGCGCGCGTCTCGTAGGGGCGCAGGCCGGCCTGTACCGCGCGGGCGAGCACCTCGCCCCGCATCACGCCCGCCAGCACGCCGCAGACCAGAGCGGGGGTGAAGAGTTGATCGCCCACGACCCAGAACAGGTTGGCGGCGGCGCAGCCCGCGACCTCGCCGGCGGTGTTGAGCATGAGGGCCTCGTCGGCCCCCGCCGCGCGCGCCTCGCGCCGCGCCAGCACATGGTCGAGATAGGCCAGGCTCTTCAGCCGCGAGGCGGGCGAGTGTTCGTTGCGCCGGATGTCCGCGACGGCCAGCGCGGCCGGCCCCTCGACCATGGGCGCGGGCGCGGCCGAGGCGAGCAGGCGCGGCGCGGCCGGCTCGGGCCGGTCCAGGCCGCGGCCGCCCGAGCCGCAGGTCCAGGTCAGGCGCAGCGCCGCGCGCCCCGAAGGCTCGGCGCCGATGGCGGCGGCGCCGGCGGCCTGGAGCGCCTCGGGCGCGGGCGCGGGCAGGCCGAGCGTGTGGCATCCAGCCCACAGGCGGTCGATGTGCGCCTGCCACATCGCCGGCTGTCGGGACGTGTACAAGATGGTCTCGAACAGCCCGTCGCCCAGCAGCAGGCCGCGGTCGTCGGCGGGAACGGTAGCGGTCATGCGGCGGCTCCGCGCAGACCCTGAAGGATGGCGGCGATCTTGGCCTCGGTTTCCAGGCGCTCGGCGTGGGGGTCGCTGTCGGACGTCAGACCGGCCCCCGCGCCCGCCTCCACGCGCCAGTGGTCGCCCGATCGCACGCACCCCAGGGTGCGGATCAGCACGCTGGAGTCCATGGCTCCGTCAAACCCCGCCCAGAACAGCGAGCCGCAGTAGGGTCCGCGGGGCGGCTCCAGCGCCGCTATGGTCTTCATCGCCTGGACCTTGGGCGCGCCCGTGATCGAGCCGGGCGGAAAGGCGGCCCTGATCGTCTCGGCCGGCCCGGCCCCGTCGAGCAACCGCGCGCTGATGGTCGACACCAGGTGATGGACGTTGGCGAAGGTCTTCAGCGCGAACAGGGTCGGCGCGGTGACGCCGCCAGGGTGGGCGACCCGCGCCAAGTCGTTGCGCATCAGGTCGACGATCATCAGGTTCTCGGCGCGGTCCTTGGGGTCGGCCTGCAAGGCCTCGGCCAGGGCCCGGTCGGCGGCCGGGTCGGCGCCGCGCGGGCGCGTGCCCTTGATCGGCTCGGCCACGGCGACGGCGCCGTCCGGTCCGGGCGTGATGCGGATGAAGCGCTCGGGGGAATTGGACACGACCGCGCGATCCTCCAGGCGAAGGTAGCCGGCAAAGGGCGCGGGGCTGGCGGCGGACAAGCGTTCGAACAGGGTGAAGGGGCCCGCGCCGGGCGCCAGCCGCGCGCGCCAGCGCCGCGCGAGGTTGGCCTGAAAAATCTCGCCCCGGGCGATGCGTTGTTTCACGGACTCGACCGTCGCCTCATAGGCGTCGCCCGAGTCCGCCTCGACGACCTCGGCCAGCGGACCTTGCGGCGCGGCGGCGCCGGTCGATCGAGCCAGCCCCGCGATCACGCCCCCTGCGCGGGCCTGGGCCTGGATCGCGGTTTCACCCTGGCCGATGGCCAGAACGCGGCGGCTTTGGGGATGGAACGCCGCCAGCGAGCGGTAGAGACCGCAGGCCAGATCGGGCCAGCCGTCCAGCCGGTCGAGCGCGACCGGTTCGGCCCAGGCGCCGAATTCGTAGCACATCAGCCCCGCCCAGCCGCCTTGGAAGGGCGGACCGTCGGCCCGGGCCGCGCGACGCGGACCCAGCCCCTCTCTAAGATCGGCGAAGGGATCGCCCGCATCTCCAGCGCGCACGGTCAGGACGCGCTCAGGCTGGCGGGCGAGATAGGTCCAGCCGTCGGGCGTGAACAGCAGCAGCAGCCCCGGTTCATCGGCGAACGGCCGAGCCGCGTCCAGCGGATCGCACCAGGGCCGCTCGATGATGACGGTCTCGTCCATGGCCCCGGCCATAGCGCGTGAGGCGCGGGCGGGCCAGGGGCATGGACCGGCGCGGTCGCCTAGATCGACTCGATCCGGCTTGCGGCGCCGTCCAGTTCGGCGGCGATCGCCTTGATCTCGTCCTCGCTCAGCGGCCCGCGGGCGAGGCGCAGCCTTAGGGCGGCCTTGAAGTTCTCCATCGCCCGAAGGATCTGCGGGGCGCCGCCGCCATAGGCCGCGCCGGCTTGCTGCATGCGCTCGAGCAGGGACTGCACCGCGGCCTCGTTGGCCTTGAGGTGGTCGCGGCCCTGGTCGGTGATGGCGTAGAGTTTCTTGCCCTCGCCGCTCTGGACCTCGACCAGGCCCATGTCTTCCAGCAGGGTCAGGGTCGGATAGACCACGCCGGGGCTGGGGCTGTAGAGGCCCGACAGCTTTTCCTCGATCGCCTTGATGATGTCGTAGCCGTAGCGCGGCTTTTCCGAAATCAGCTGCAGGATCACCAGGCGCAGATCGCCCTGGTCGAACATGCGGCCGCGGCGGCCGCCGCCCGGACCCGCGCGAAAACCGCGCCCGAAATGTCCCGATCCGCGACCAAGTCCGACCGGGGCGCAGGCCTTGTGGCCCGAATGATGTCTGTGCATATTTGCTCCTCTAAGATACATCTTGTAGTTCGATATATCTTAGACGGTGCGAGTGCGCAAGCGCTATCGAACAGCGGGCGTTTCGGGGAAGCGGGGCCATGCGGGAGACGGCGCTGAGCGCGCGGACACCACCGCGTGATTTGGCGCGCTGCCCGTCCGGCTCACGCCCTAGTGATTAGCTCTACGGATAAAGGCGCGCGAATGTGGGGGCCGGGATGGAGGTCCAAGGTCCCGTGCGCGTCCGTCGCTCCGGCGACGGGCGCGCTCCCTTTATCAGCTCAAATTTCGATCTGAAAAAGAAGCGGCGCGAGACGCGCCGCTGTCGCCGGCTACTGCGGCAGGATCAAACCTTCGGCCCGGCGCGCCTGCATCTTGTCGAATTCGGCCCACACGCCGTCCGCGCCGTGCCATTGGCCGCGGGTGGCGGCCTTGGAGTATTCGGTGGCGCGCGCCTCGAAGAAGTTGGCGTGCTCCACGCCCGACAGCAGCACCTGCAGCCAGGGTAGCGGGTTCTCCTGCACGCCGTACACCGGCGGCAGCTCAAGCTGGCGCAGGCGCCAGTCGGCGATGTAGCGGATGTACTTTTTGATGTCCTCAGGCGTCATGCCCTGCACCGGGCCCATCTCGAACGCCAGGTCGATGAAGCGGTCTTCCATGCCGACCACGGTCTTACAGCAGTCGACGATGTCGTCGGCCACGGCCTTGGTCACGCAGCCCGTTTCCTTCTTGAAGGCGTGGAACAGCTTGATCATGCCTTCGCAGTGCAGGCTCTCGTCGCGCACCGACCAGCTGACGATCTGGCCCATGCCCTTCATCTTGTTGAAGCGCGGGAAGTTCATCAGCATGGCGAAGCTGGCGAACAGCTGCAGGCCCTCGGTGAAGGCGCCGAACATGGCCAGGGTGCGCGCGATGTCGGCGTTGGTGTCCACGCCAAACTTCTGCATGAAGTCGTGCTTGTCGCGCATCGCCTGGTAGTCGAGGAACGCCGCGAACTCGCTCTCGGGCATGCCGATGGTCTCGAGCAACAGGGCGTAGGCGGCGATGTGGATCGTCTCCATGTTCGAAAACGCCGAGAGCATCATCTTGACTTCGGTCGGTTTGAACACGCGCGCGTAGCGCTCCATGTAGTTGTCGTTCACCTCGACGTCGGACTGGGTGAAGAAGCGGAAGATCTGGGTCAGCAGGTTGCGTTCGGAATCGTCGAGCTTGGCCGCCCAATCCTTGCAGTCCTCGCCCAGGGGAATCTCCTCGGGCATCCAGTGGACCTGCTGCTGCTTCTTCCAGAAGTCATAGGCCCACGGATAGCGGAACGGCTTGTAGGCGTAGGACGGGACGAGAAGGCCAGGGGGTTGCGAACCGGTCATGTCAGAGCGCCCGAGCTGAGTGTTACCGCCAGAAGGATGGGCCACATATAGGGGCTCGTCTAGCCTCTGACCTACTATATATTGTGGACAAGCCGCTGTAACGACGCCTGCCCGGCGCGCCTTACTGGCAGGCCAGGCACTCGTCGTAGTCGGTGCGCGCGCCGTCCACCGCCATGACCTGCTCGGCGATGTCGCCGCCGGCGAAGGCCGCGCGCTGGACCGACTTGGAGCGCAGATAGTAGAGCGACTTCATGCCCCGCTCCCATGCGCTGAAGTGCAGCATGTGCAGGTCCCACTTGTCCACGTCGCCCGGCAGGAACACGTTGACCGACTGCGACTGGCAGATGTCGGGCGTCCGATCGGCCGCCAACTCGATCACCCAGCGCTGGTCCAGTTCGAAGGCGGTCTTGTAGACGTCCTTCTCATCCTGGGTCAGGCAATCGAGGTGCTGGACCGAGCCTTCCTTCTCCAGGATCGAGGCCCAGGTTTCCGGCGTGTTGGCGCCCTTGGTTTCCAGGAGCTGCTCCAGGAAGATGTTCTTGACCGCGAACGAGCCCGACAGGGTCTTGTGGGTGTAGATGTTGGCCGGGATCGGCTCGATGCCCGCGCTGGTCCCGCCGCAGATGATCGAGATCGAGGCGGTCGGCGCGATCGACAGCTTGTGCGAGAAGCGCTCCATCATGCCGCGCTCGGCGGCGTCGGCGCAGGGCCCCTTCTCTTCGGCCAGCACGCGAGAGGCTTTGTCGGCCTCGCGGCGGATGTGCTTGAACAGGCGCATGTTCCACGACTTGGCCAGGGCGCTTTCGAACGGCACGTTCTGAGCCTGAAGGAACGAGTGGAAGCCCATCAGCCCCAGGCCCACCGAGCGTTCGCGCTTGGCCGAGTAGATCGCCGCGGCCATCGACGGCGGGGCGCGGTCGATGAAGTCCTGCAGCACATTGTCGAGGAAGCGCATCACGTCCTCGATGAAGCCCGGATGGTCGCGCCACTCCATGAACTTCTCGGCGTTGACCGAGGACAGGCAGCACACCGCGGTGCGCTCCTTGCCCAGGTGGTCCAGGCCGGTGTGCAGCATGATCTCAGAGCACAGGTTCGACTGGCGCACCTTCAGGCCCAACTCGCGCTGGTGCTGCGGCAGGGCGCGGTTCACCGTGTCGGAGAAGATCAGATAGGGCTCGCCGGTTTGCAGGCGGATCTCGAGGATCTTCTGCCACAGGGTGCGCGCGTCGACCGTCTTGACCACCTCGTGGGTCTTGGGCGAGCGCAGGCCGAACGGCTTGCCGTCGCGCACCGCTTCCATGAACTCGTCGGTGATCGACAGGCCGTGGTGCAGGTTCAGCGCCTTGCGGTTGAAGTCGCCCGACGGCTTGCGGATCTCGAGGAACTCCTCGATCTCGGGGTGGTGCACGTCCAGGTACACGGCCGCCGAACCGCGGCGAAGCGAGCCTTGCGAGATGGCCAGCGTCAGGCTGTCCATCACACGGATGAAGGGGATGATGCCCGAGGTCTGGCCCTGGCCCTTGACCTTCTCGCCGATGGAGCGGACGCCGCCCCAGTAGGTGCCGATGCCGCCGCCATTGGCCGCCAGCCACACGTTCTCGTTCCACACCCCGACGATGCCGTCGAGGCTGTCGTTGACCGCGTTAAGGAAGCACGAGATCGGCAGGCCGCGCTCGGCCCCGCCGTTGCTGAGGACCGGCGTCGACGGCATGAACCACAGCCGCGACATGTAGTCGTAGATGCGCTGGGCGTGGTCGGCGTCGTCGGCATAGGCGGTCGCCACGCGGGCGAACATGTCCTGGTAGGACTCGCCCGGAAGCAGATAGCGATCTTCCAGGGTGGTCTTGCCGAAATCGGTCAGTAGATCGTCGCGCGAACGATCGACTTCCACCTTGCGCACCAGGTGCAACTGGGGCCGCTCGACCGACCGGGACGTCGCGCGTTCTTGGGCCGAACCGACCGTTTTCTTCGCTTCTCCACCGATCATTTCGTACCCTGTCCCTGCCGGGGGCGAACCCCTGAACCCCAACCTCGAACCACTACATATTGTGGCCGAAGCACGCCGTTGCCCGATATATGGGGACATAGCGGAGACGGGCCGTCAACGGGGAGAAATGACCCAATCCGGACTTTTTCGTAAAGAAACTGTTGATGAACATCGCCGGCCGGCCAGTGTCTTAACCCCCCATCAAATAAGGTTGCCGGGGCGTTCCACAATGCCAGGGACGCACGCCTGATACAGGCGTGTCCAGCCGTATTTCCGGAACGGCGGGCGGCGCGAAAGGGCGCCGAATCGCGTGCGGCCGATAAGAGTGCTGGGGCGCTAGATCGTGGCCTCGACCGCGGCCTCGACCGCCTGGGCGGGCGCGAGCGGCACGCTGAAGCGGAACACCGCGCCCTGGCCAGGCTCGCCATCGGCGGAAATCTCGCCGTTCATCATTTCGACCAGTTCGCGGCAGATCGCCAAGCCCAGGCCCGATCCTCCGAAGCGGCGCGTGATCGAGCCGTCCGCCTGGACAAACCGCTCGAACAGGCGCGCGCCGGCGGCCTGATCGAAACCGATGCCGGTGTCCTGGACCTCGAACACCGTGCGCGGACCTTCGCGGCGGACGCGCAGCGTCACCTGTCCCGCGGTGGTGAACTTGACCGCGTTCGACAACAGATTGCCCAGCACCTGGCGCAGCCGCAGCGGATCGCCCATGGCCAGGCCCACGCCGGGCGCCAGATCGACCTTGAGCGCCAGGCCCTTGTCCTGGGCCTTGGCCTCGAAATTCGCCGCCGCCTCGTGGGCCAGCTTGGCCAGGTCGACGGTTTCGTTGCGCAGAGCCAACCGACCGGCTTCGATGCGCGACAGGTCGAGCACGTCAGACAGCAACTCCTCCAGGATCGTCGCCGAGTCGATCATGGTCTTGAGCAGCTTGGTCTGCTGGGGATCGAGCGAGGTGCGCGCCAGCACGTGAGCCAGGCCCAGCACCCCGTTCAGCGGCGTGCGGATTTCGTGGCTCATGTTGCTGAGGAATTCGGTCTTGGCCTGGTTGGCGGCCTTGGCGTCCTGCACGGCGTGCTGCAGCTTCTCGGCCGCCAGCTTCATTTCGGTGATGTCGATGCGCAGGCCGATCACGCCGCCGTCGGCGGTGCGCCGCTCCTCGATCAGAATCCAGCGGCCGTCCGCCAACCGTTGCTCGTGGCGCTGCCCCGGATTGTCGAGCTTGGCCAGCCGTTCGGCCAGCCACGCCTCCTCGCGGCCGGCGGCTTCCGGATAGTCCCCACGCTCGACGCCGATCCGCAGGGTCTCGGCCAGCTTGCGCCCCGGCTCGAACAGGTCGGCGCTGCGGTGGTAGATTTCCGCGTAGCGTTCGTTCCACAGGATGTAGCGACCTTCGCTGTCGAGGAACACCACGCCCTCGGGCAGGGCCTCGATCGCCGCGCGCAGGCGCTGCTGAGCCAGGGCCGCGGCCTGTTCGGCCTTGTCCAACGCCTCGCGGGTCACCACCTGCGGCGGCGGATGCACCCAGCGCGCCAAGGCGCTCAAGCCGCGCGCGATCAGGACGCGCGGCCGCGATGCGGCTTGGCGCGGCGACGCGGGCTGTGACAGGGACAAGGCTTCGGCAGACATGCCCAACACGGTCAGCCCCATACGTGGACGACGCGTTAATTCCCGCCCCGCGCGCAGAGAACGCCCAGCACACGCCTAGGCATTAAGCTCAGTATGCTGGAGAAACGGGCGCCCTTGCCAGCCGGTTAACGTCGCTCAGACCACCGGCAGGTCTTCGAGATAGGCCGCCTCGGTCTTGGCGCGGATGTCCTCGGCGGTGACGCCGGGGGCCAGTTCGATGAGCCTGGCGGGTCCGCCGGCGCGATCGAGCGTGAACACCGCCAAGTCAGTGATCAGCATGTCGACCACCGAGGTTCCGGTCAGGGGCAGGGTGCACGCCTTGACGAACTTGGCCCCGCCCGACTTGTCGTTGTGCTCCATCACAACGACGATCTTCTTGACCCCAGCCACCAGGTCCATGGCGCCGCCCATGCCCTTCACCATCTTGCCGGGAATGGTCCAGTTGGCCAGGTCGCCGTTCTCGGCCACCTGCATGGCGCCCAGCACGGCCATGTCGATATGGCCGCCGCGGATCATGGCGAAACTCTCGGCGCTACTGAAAAAGCTCGACTGCGGCAGGGCTGTGACCGTCTGCTTGCCGGCGTTGATCAGGTCCGGATCGACCTCGTCGTCGTAGGGAAACGGGCCGATGCCGAGCATGCCGTTCTCGCTTTGCAGCGTCACATTCACCCCCGGCGGAATGGCGTTGGCCACCAGCGTCGGAATGCCGATGCCCAGATTGACGTAGAAGCCGTCCTGCAACTCCCGGGCCGCGCGGGCGGCCATCTCCTGCCGGTTCCAGGGCATCAGACGGTCTCCTCGCGCGGACGGGTGGTGCGGAACTCGATCCGCTTCTGGTAGTCGCGCCCCTGGAACAGGCGTTGCACATAGATGCCCGGGGTGTGGATGTCGTCCGGATCGAGGGCGCCGACCGGCACGATCTCCTCCACCTCGACGATGGTGGTCTTGCCGGCGGTGGCGATCATCGGATTGAAGTTCCGCGCCGTCTTCCGATAGATCACATTGCCCGCCTCGTCAGCCTTCCAGCCCTTGACGATCGACAGGTCGGCCGTGAGCCCGCGCTCCATCACATAGCGCCGGCCGTCGAACTCGCGCACTTCCTTGCCATCGGCCACCACCGTGCCGACGCCGGTCGCGGTGAAGAAGGCCGGAATGCCCGCCCCGCCGGCGCGGATACGCTCGGCCAGCGTGCCCTGCGGGTTCAACTCCAGCTCCAGTTCGCCGGACAGATAGAGCTGCTCGAACAGCTTGTTCTCGCCCACGTAAGAGGAGATCATCTTGCGGATCTGGCGATTGTTGAGCAGCACCCACAGGCCGTACCCGTCGGCGCCGCAGTTGTTGGAAATGATCGTCAGGCCCTTCACGCCCGACTTGAGCAGCCCCGCGATCAGGTTCTCCGGATTGCCCGACAGGCCGAACCCGCCCGCCATCACCGTCATGCCGTCGAAGAGCAGCCCCTCAAGGGCCGAGTCGGCGTCGGCGAACACTTTCTGGCTCATGCAGTCTCCTCGCAGGTGCGAGATGACATTGCCTGGTCGGCGCGCAAATTCAATCGCCCCTATCGCCTGTCACGAACATTCCATGGCACAACCCGATCCATGAGCGAGCCTGCCCCCCCGCTTGAGACCCCTGCGCGTTTGCTTCTCGTCATGGCCCACCCGGCCATGGAGCGCTCGCGCGCCAACCGTGCGATGACGCAGGCCATGCAGGACGCGCCGGGCGTGACCTTCGTCGATCTGTACGAGATTTATCCTGACTTCGTGATCGACGTGCGCGCCGAGCAGAAGCGCCTGGTCGCCCACGACAGCATCGCCATCCAGTTCCCGCTCTACTGGTACTCGACCCCCGCCCTGCTGAAGGAGTGGTTCGATCTGGTGTGGCTGCACGGGTTCGCCTATGGGCGCGGCGGAACGGCTCTGGCCGGCAAGAAGATGATCGCGGCCTGCTCAACCGGGGCGAACGAGGCGGCCTATCATCCCGCCGGGGCCAACCGCTTCACCATCGAGGAATTTCTGCGGCCGATTGAGCAGACGGCCGCCCTGTGCGGGATGGAATGGCTGCCGCCGTTCGTGCTGCACGCGGCGGCGGCCAAGAGCGAGACCGATCTGGAGCGCGAGGCGCGCGCCTATCGCGACCGGCTGATGGCTCTGGTGCGCGGCGGGCCGCTTCAATGAACGGCCGCTCGCTGCTGATCCAGGCGTTGGTCTATCTGGCCGCAGGCGTAGCCTCGGTGCCGATCGCCAAGCGGCTGGGCCTGGGCTCGGTGCTGGGCTACCTGATCGCCGGCGTGCTGATCGGTCCGTTCGCCCTGGGCCTGGTCGGCCAACAGGCGGACGTGATGCGCTTCGCCGAGTTCGGCGTGGTGTTCCTGCTGTTCCTGATCGGGCTGGAGGTGCGGCCCGCCCTGCTCTGGAGCCTGCGCGGGGCGATCTTCGGCCTGGGCGGGGCTCAGGTGGTGGCCGTTTCCGCGGCCATCGCGGTGGGCGGCCTGCTCGCCGGGCTGCATGTGCGCACGGCCCTGGCCGTGGGCCTGATCCTGTCCATGTCCTCGACCGCGATCGTGCTCCAGATGATCGAGGAGCGCGGCCAGCGCTCCAGCCCCGTGGGCAAGGCCGCGTTCGGGGTGCTGCTGCTGCAGGACCTGGCCGTGATCCCCCTGTTCGCCATACTGCCGCTGCTTGCGCTAGGCGCGCCGGTAGCCGCTTCGCAGAACGGCGGCCTGTTCTCGGCCGAGCCCGCCTGGGTCCAGGGCCTGGCGATCCTGGGCGCGGTGGCGGTGGTGGCCGGCGGCGGACGCTATTTGATCCGGCCCGCCTTCCGCTTCATCGCCGCGGCGCGCCTGCGTGAGATCTTCACCGCCTCGGCGCTGCTGCTGGTGATCGCCGTGGCGGCCCTGATGGAGATGGTCGGGCTGTCGCCGGCGCTGGGCGCCTTCCTGGCGGGCGTGATGTTGGCGGAGAGCGAGTTTCGCCGCGAACTGGAAACCGACATCGAACCGTTCCGCGGCCTGTTCCTGGGGCTGTTCTTCATCACCGTGGGCGCCGGCCTCAATCTCGGGGTGGTCGCGGCCCAGCCGCTGACGCTGATCGGCGCGGTTCTCGGCATCATGACGATCAAGGGGCTGGTCATGTACGGCCTGGGCCGCGCGGCCCGGCTGCAGCCGGGCGACGCGGCGAGCACCGCGGTTCTGCTGTGTCAGGTGGGCGAATTCGCCTTTGTCCTGATCGGCTTCGCCGCCTCGGGCCGGGTGCTGGACGCCAGCCTCGCCGCCCTGCTGACTGCGGCGGTCGCCCTGTCGATGGCGCTGACGCCCTTGGCCACCTTGGCCTTTGACCGACTGGCCGAGCGGTTCAGCAGCCTCAACCCGCGTCCGGAACCGGAGAACAAACCGTTCGACCCGGGCGCGCCAGACGCGATCATCGCGGGCTTCGGCCGCTTCGGCCAGATCGCCGGCCGCCTGCTGATCGCCAACGGCTTCTCCACCGTGGTGCTGGATTCCAGCATCGAGCAGGTCGAGACCCTGCGCCGCTTCGGACGGCGGGTGCACTACGGTGACGCCACGCGGCTCGACCTGCTGCGCCAGGCGGGCGCGGCGAAGGCGAAGGTGCTGGTGGTGGCGATCGACGACCGCGACGAGGCGTCCAAGCTGGTGGAATCCGCCAAAGCGGCTTTCCCCGACCTGAAGATCCTGGCGCGCGCCTTCGACCGGCGCCACGCCTACGACCTGCTGCGCAACGGCGCCGACGCGGTCGAGCGCGAGACCTTCGAGTCAGCCCTTCTGCTGGGCGTGCGGACGCTCAGGGTCCTGGGTTTTCGCGCGCACCGCGCGTACCGCGCCGGAAGCCTGTTCCGCCAGCACGACCTGCGGGCCTTCAACGAACTGGCCCCGGTGGCGGGCGAGGAGGAACGCTACATCCTGGCGGTGCGCGACAGCCAGAGCACGATGGAGCGCCTGCTCAAGGCCGACCTCGATCGCCTTCGGCCGGACTATGTGGACGAGGCCTGGGATGTGACCAGCCTCAACGACGAACTGACCGGGCGGTCTGCCGCGCCGGAGGCGGGCGCCGATGACGCCTGACGATCGGCCCAAGACGGCGCCCCGACCCGCCGCCTTCCTCGACCGCGACGGCGTGATCAACGTCGACCTCGGCTATGTCCACCGCATCGAGGACCTGACCTTGATCGAGGGCGCGCCCCAGGCGATCGCCCGGCTGAACGCCGCCGGCTATCTGGTGATCGTAGTCACAAACCAGTCCGGGATCGGGCGAGGCTATTACGACGAGGCGGCGATGGAGGCGGTGCACGACGAGATTAGCGCGCGCCTGAACGCCAGGGGCGCGGCGATCGACGCCTTCTACGCCTGCCCGTTCCATCCCGAGGCGGAACTCGGGCGCTATCGCCACCCCGATCATCCCGACCGCAAGCCCAATCCCGGCCTGCTACTGCGCGCCATGACCGACTTCGCCATCGACCGGGACCATTCGTTCCTGATCGGCGACAAGGACAGCGATCTTGAAGCCGCGCGCCGGGCCGGCGTGGCCGGCCACCGCTTCAGCGGCGGCGACCTGGACGCCTTCGTCGCGGGCATTCTGAACCCTTAGGCGCCCGCCGAGATTGGCTCTCAGGCTTTTCAGCCATGGCGCGGCGGGCGGCGCGGCCTCAGGGCTGCTTTTCGAAGGGCGCGCTGATGGTGATCTGCACGTCATCCCCAATCATCGGTACGCCCTTGGTCACGCCGAAATCGCTGCGCTTGATCTGGCTGGTGGCGTCAAAACCGACCGTGTAGGCCTTGTTCATCATATTGACGCCCCCCGCGCGGAACTTGACCTTCAAGGTCACCGGCTTGGTCACGCCGTGCAGCGTCAAATCGCCGGTGACATCGGCGGCGCCGGGGCCGGTTTGGGTCACATGAGTGGATTTGAACGTTATGGTCGGGAACTTGGCGGCGTCGAGCCAATCGGCCGACTTCAGTTCTCCGTCAAGCGTGGCGTTGGTGGTCGAAACCGTGGCGACATCGATGGTCAGGTCCACCTTGTCGGCGGCCGGGTTCTTCGGATCGAAAGTCGCCGTGCCGGTGGGGCGGGCGAAGTCTCCGAACCATTCCGACAGGCCCATGTGCGAAACCTGCCACACGATGCGGGTGTGATTCGGTTCAACCTTATAGACGCCCGCGGGCACGGCGGCGGGATCAGGATTCGGCATCGGCGGGGCGCCCTGCGCCAGAACTAAAGTCGGCGCGGCGATCAGGGCGGCGACGGCGGCAGTGGAGTTAAGGGCGAATTTGAGAGGCGATTTCACGGGCGTTTCCAGGTCGATCATCGAAGGGCCTTAAAGTGTGCATCGCCGCGTCACAGCCGCGGCCCATAAGGTATCGCGCCGATCTCAACGAATGGCAAGCTTTTTGCAACTGGTACTGTTGCTAATTTTCCACCAAGACCTTTAGCTGTCCTGCGGCATAGTGTGGGCCGCCTGTTCGACTCGGGATCCGCCGTGACCGCCCCTGCCCACCCCGCCCAATCTGGCCTGATCGAGCCGGTGTCGCTCCATCTCTACGCCCGCGATTTCGACGCCTTCGCCCAGGCGCTGGGGAACAGCTTTGCCCGCTACGGCTTCGCGGTCGTGGCCGACCACGACCTGCCTGAGGGCCTGGTCGAAGGCGCGCTCAAACGGACCAAGGCCTTCTTTGCCCTGCACGAGGCGATCAAGCGGCGCTATCGGGTGGCCGGCGGCGGCGGCCAGCGCGGCTACACCCCCTTTGGCGTGGAGACCGCCAAGGGCGCGGCGGCGCACGACCTGAAGGAATTCTGGCACACGGGGCGCGAACTGGCGCCGGACGATCCGCTGCGCGCTTACATGCCCGACAATCTTTGGCCCTCCGAAATCGAGGGCTTCCAGACCTATATCGGGGCGCTTTACGCCGGACTCGACGACCTGGGGGTGCGCCTGCTGCGCGCCATCGCCCGCTATCTCAAGCTCGACGCGCACGCCTTCGACGAACCGGTGCGCCAGGGCAATTCGGTGCTGCGTCTGCTGCACTATCCGCCGGTGGCGGCCGACGCGCCGGGCGTGCGCGCGGGGGCGCACGAGGACATCAACGTCATCACCCTTTTGCTCGGCGCCGAAGAGGCCGGGCTGGAGGTGCTGGACCGCGACGGCCGCTGGCTGCCGATCAACGCCCCGCCGGGAGCGGTGGTGTGCAACATCGGCGACATGCTGCAGCGCATGACGAACCACGTCCTGCCCTCGACGACCCATCGTGTGGTCAATCCGCCGCCCGAACGGCGCGGCGTGTCGCGCTATTCCACGCCCTTTTTCCTGCACTTCGAGCCGGACTACCTGATCGAAACCCTGCCGAGTTGCATCGACGCCGAGCGCCCCGACCGGTACCCAGAACCAATCACTGCCGACGCTTTCCTTCACCAGCGTCTGCGCGAGATCAAGCTACTCTAAGCTGTCGAAGGGGGCCGACGAGCCGCCCGTGCGCGCGGAGGAAACGGATTTGAGCCGGAATTTCATGAACACCTCAGCGCGGCGAGCACGCACCCTGGCCCTGGCCGGATGCCTGGCCATCACGACGGGGACCGCAGCCCTCGCCCAGCCCGCGCCGACCCAGCCCGCCCTCCCCTT
>DATKPD010000033.1:0-22996 GCA_035524315.1 Caulobacteraceae bacterium | reverse complement strand
GCACATCCTGCTTCAGCCGGTAGCCCGGCACATAGGCCTGCACCTTGCGCACCATCGCCTCGACCGAGGCGCGGATGGTCGCCTCGTTGGCCCCTTCCGACAGGGTGAAGACGGTGTCGCGCATGATCATCGGCGGCTCGGCGGGGTTGAGGATGATGATCGCCTTGCCCTTGTCGGCGCCGCCCACGATCTCAATGCCCTTGGACGTGGTCTCGGTGAATTCGTCGATATTGGCGCGCGTTCCCGGACCGGCCGACTTGGAGGAGATCGAGGCGACGATCTCGCCGTAGTGGACATTGGCCACCTGGCTGACCGCGGCCACAATCGGGATGGTGGCCTGACCGCCGCAGGTGACCATGTTCAGATTGGGGGCGTCCAGGTGGTCGTCGCCGTTGACCACGGGAATGATGTAGGGGCCGATCGCGGCGGGCGTCAGGTCGATGATGATCTTGCCCGCCGCCAGGGCGATCTCGCTGTTTTTCTTGTGGGCGCCGGCGCTGGTGGCGTCGAACACTATCTGGATGTCCTTCCACTCGGGCATGGCCGTCAAGCCGTCGACTCCCTCGGCGGTGATCGGCACGCCCATGCGCGCGGCGCGGGCCAGGCCATCGCTGGCGGGATCGATGCCGACGAACGCGCCCATCTCCAACACATCGGAGGTGCGCATCACCTTGATCATCAGGTCGGTGCCAATGTTGCCCGAGCCGATGATGGCGACCTTGATCTTGTTGGGCTTGGTTGCGGGCATTGAGGTCCCTAGGCTCGTTGAATTCCACCGCCGCAATCTATGCGACGGTCCGTGGCAAAAACAGGGGAACGCAGCGAAGCGCTCTCACCTGTTGAGCAGGCTAGTCAATCGACGAAGGAGGTTGCTGTTGGCAAGTTAGCACCGGCGGATGCTAAGTCCCAAGACCATCGGGAGGATGTTAAGAATGCAATTCAACACAATGTTGAAGGCGTGTTTGCTGGTCGCCGCGCCACTGGTGAGCGCGTCGGTCGCCGCGGCCCAGCCGGCGCCGCCGACCGCCGAGCAGAAGGCCGCCGCGGTGGCCGCGTGGAAGTCGAACTGGCCCGCCCCGGTCCAGCCGGCCGCGAGCGATCCGAACAAGGCCTACTTCCCGGATCCCGGCCACGTGCCCTTCATCCTGCCGCAGGATATTCCCTGGACCGGGACGCCCGGCAAGGAACAGCAGTTCAAGATGGTGGGCGATCCGTCCAAGCCGGGCCCCTACGTGCTCCTGCTCAAGTGGTGGCCGGGCAATTTCAGCCGGCCGCACTTCCACGGCATGCCGCGCTTCATCACCGTCATCTCGGGCACCTGGTGGGTCAGCACCAGCAACCATTTCGATCCGGACAAGACCTATCCTTTCGGCCCGGGGACGATCTCTCAGGACGTGATCGACACGGTGCACTGGGACGGCGCCAAGGCGGGGGGAGACCCGGTGGTGCTTGAGATCGTCGGCGAAGGGCCTGTGCCGAACGTCAATGTCGATGAAGACGGCAAGCCCACCGGCAAAGTCAATTTCTAAGGAGGAACCATGTTCAAAGCTCGCCTGAAGAGGGCGGCGCTGATGGGCGCTGCGTGCGCTGCGATGGCCGCCACGCTCGCCCATGCCCAAGCCGACAGTGCGTCCAAGGCGCCCCTCGTCCCCCAATGGGGCGGCGTGGCGGGCGCGGCGGCCGGCAACTACAACGTCAGCGCCCGTACGCCCGCCGACCAAGCCCTGCCCAACCCCTATGCCCGCGAAGAGACCTTCTTCAAGATCCCCAAGGGCATGCATCTGGGGAGCGCCAGCGGAATCTCGATCGACAAGGACGGCCATTCGATCTGGATCTACCAGCGTTGCGGCGGACAGGACGTATGCATCGGCGTGCATGATCCGGTGCTGTGGAAGTTCGATTCCAGCGGCAATCTTGTGAAGACCATGGTTGTCGACCAGGTGGTCTATCCCCACGGCCTGTACGTGGCGCCCGACGGCAACCTGTGGGTCACAGATCTGCAGTCCAACATCGACTTCTCGGGTCAGCCAGGGGGCTACAAGGGCCGCAATTTCCCGACCAACCTGACGCCCAATGGCGCCCAGGTGCTGGAGTTCAGCCCCGAGGGCAAGCTGCTGATGCGTTTGGGCACGCCGGGTGTTTACGGCAACGACAAGACCCATCTGAGTCAGCCGTCGGCCGTGGCGGTCGACAAGGACGGCTATATCTACGTAGCCGATGGGCACGACAGCAAACCGTCCAACAACCGCATCGTGAAGTTCGACAAGACCGGGGCTTTTGTCACTTCGTGGCCGACCTGCCAGCCGGATGACGCTCATCAGATCGACTGCGGCCACGCCCTGGCCATTGACAGCCAGGGCCGCCTGTTCGTGGGCGATCGCGGCAACAGCGTGATCAAGATTTTCAGTCCGGACGGCAAATTGCTCGACCGCTGGAAGCAGTTCGGCAAGCCGAGCGGCCTCTACATCGACAAGAACGACACCCTGTATCTGGCCGACTCCGAATCCAGCGTGCGCGAGGACAACGCCTATGTCCGCGGCGTGCACGTGGGCAGCGCTCGCACGGGCGTGGTCACTGCCTTCATTCCCGACGTGCTGGGCAATCCGGTCCCCTGGTTTCCGCTGCGCGGAACGACCGGGGCGGAGGGCGTGGCCGCCGCGGACGGCTATATCTACACCTCCCAGGTCACGCCCTGGGGGCTGGCGCGCTACGTGCCCAAATAGGCCAATTGGCCCTATGTGCGATCAAGGCCCGCGTCCTCACGGCGCGGGCCTTTGTTTTATATGGAGGTTGCGGCCGGCCCCGGGCTCTCATCCTTTGAGACGGTTGTCGGCGTCGGTCCGGCGCGGCCCTGTCAACGGCCAAGGCGAACGCATACCCTCGCTAACCAACTAGAACCACCAAATCGAATAGGGGGCGAATTGCTCATGGAGGCGCTCAACGCTCGGCCGAGCCGGCCAATTTACGCTTGGTTGATCGTGTTCGCGGCGTTCCTGTGCTTCGGCGTGGTCTACGGCACGACCCTCTACGCGTTCCCGGTGTTCGTTAAGCCGGTCTCGGACGCCTTTCACGTATCGCGGACCCAGGTCCTGTTCGGGTTCACCCTGCTCAACGTCGGCGCCGGCATCCTCGGCATCGCCGCTGGGCCGGCGGTGGCCCGCTTCGGCATCCGCAACGCCGTGGTGGCGGGGCTTGTGCTGCTAGCGGCGGGCTTCTTCCTACTATCGATAGTTCACACCCTGACGCCGTTCTATGCGATCTACGCCATCATCATCGCGTTCGCGTCGAGCATGGTCTCCAACATCGGAGCCTCGGCCCTGGTCGCCAACTGGTTCGTCGCCGATCGCGGGCGCGCCTTGACCGTGGCCATCCTTGGCACGTCGTTCGGCCAGATGTTCATCCCGCCCTTCATCGCCAAAGTCATCGCCGCAAACGGCCTGGAGGGGGGCTATCGCACGCTCGCCGTCATCATGATCGCGGCGGCGATCCCCGTGGCCCTACTGGCGGTCGATCATCCTGAAAAGCGCGGCATGCAGGCCTGGGGCGCCGAAACGGCCCCCGTCACCGCCGACACGCCGCAGGCTCCGATCCCGTCCACGGGCGAGATTCTCCGCCGCCCCGATTTCTGGGTGGTGGGGGCCACCTATCTGTTCGCGGTGATCGTCTACCTGGGCCTCGGCGCGACCCTGGTGCCTTACGCCCTGACCTTCGGCGTGGCCAACACCGAGGCGGCCAAACTGGCCGCGATCTCGGGGCTGGCGGCGATGATCGGCAAGATCGGCTTCGCCAGCTTCACCGACCGTATGGGTCTGCGAAACACCTTCTGGATCGCCATCGCGCTCAATCTGGTCGCCATCGCCGCCCTGCTGCTCATGCACGACTACGACGCCCTTTACGTCGCCGCCGCCTGCGTC
Source organism: Caulobacteraceae bacterium (assembly GCA_035524315.1). GTDB lineage: Bacteria > Pseudomonadota > Alphaproteobacteria > Caulobacterales > Caulobacteraceae > BOG-938. The sequence continues at coordinate 19,082 of DATKPD010000033.1, read as the reverse complement.
GGCGCCTCCGCGGGGGGCATGTTGCCGGTGTGGCCGGGCCTGGTGGCGCAGCGCTTCGGCCGCCGCGCCCTGCCCAAGGTCATGGGTTTGATGAGCCCGATGATCGTGAGCCTGCAGGGCTTCGGCGCGCCCCTGGTCCAGGCCATGCATTTCCAGCCGGCCTACGTGCTGTTCGGCGGCTCGCTGCTGCTGTCGGCCGTGATCTCCCTCGGCCTGTCAAAACCCGCCCCAGCCAGCGCCTAGCGGGCCTTCGCCGGAGTGGTTCCGCGCTCGTCCTCGGCCGTCCGGATACCGCCGCCAAGCGGGAAGCGGTCCAAAGGGCGCGGCGCGACGGTTAGAACCGTGAGCCTGAAAGCCACACGTTAGCGCTCGGCCAGGCTTGCCTTGATCGATGCTCCGATGCGTACCGGCCGCTGGTCGGCGCGGAAGCGCCGCCATGTGCCGGCCAAGTCTCAGCGCCTTCTTTTCCTCCGCGCCAATAGGCCGCGAAATAGGAAGTGTGTATCCAACAGTAATCCTTTTCATCTCAGTCTTTGAGAGAAGTCCGGGGTGGCGATTTTTCCTATTCGATATCCAGCCATAAAAGATGGCGTCGTAGCTTCGGCCGAAGTGAGCTGTCGATAAGACGCCAACGCCCTTCGGAAAAGCTGCGCGCAAGATCGTAGAACAATTTTATGGGCAATGGGGAGGGATCGATGAAATCCAATCAGGCCGTGGTTGCTTTGCTGACTGGCGTCAGCGCTTTGGCATTGTCTTCGTTGGCGAACGCGCAAACGGCGAGTCAGCCGGCGAATGAAGTGGTCGTGACCGGTTCGCGGGTCATCACCAACGGCAACAATAGCCCGACGCCGGTGACGGTGTTCAGCACGCAGCAAATGATGGAGCTGCAGCCGACCATTATCGCGGACGCCTTGAATACCCTGCCGTCATTCACCGGATCGGTGACTCAAACCACCAACCCCGGCAACAGCTCGCAAAACAATGCCGCGCAACAGCTGAACCTGCGCGCGGTCGGCACCACGCGCGTGCTGATCCTGTTTGACGGCAACCGGGTGCAGCCGACCTCGCCCTTGGGCGTGGTGGACGTGGACATGATCCCGTCGCTGCTGCTGCAGCGGGTCGATGTGGTCACGGGCGGCGCCTCGGCCGTCTATGGCTCGGACGCCATCTCGGGCGTGGTGAACTTCATCACCGACACCAAGTTCAACGGCCTGAAGATCAATTTGTCGGACGGCATCTCGCAATACGGCGACGACCAGATCAACGATGAAGCCATCGCCGTCGGCCGCAGCTTCATGGGCGGCAGGCTGCACTTCGAAGCCAGCTATGAACACCACGACGACCCTGGCATCTTTAACAAGCTCAGCCGGCCCTGGGGCGCCCTGGACTGGACGGTGCAGGGTGGCGGCACGGCGGCCAATCCCTATCACCTGGTCACCAACACGCGCCTCGCCCAAAGCAGCTTCAGCGGCGTGATCACCTCCGGCTCGTTCCTGAATCTTCCCGCCAACTGCAACACCGCCTTCGTGGCGAACTGCCCCTATCTCGAGTTCAACCAGAACGGCGTGCTCTCACCCTTCGTCCACGGCGCGCCCACGGGCGGCGCCAATATCGAGAGCGGGGGGGACGGCGGCTACTATTCCAGCGCATCGCTGAAATCACTGCTGGTCTCGGACCAGGTGTTCGGCCGGGTCGACTACGACATCACCGACCACGTCCACGGCTTCTTCGAATTCGCCGGGACCATGGATCACAACGAGAACAACCACCAATGGATCGAGGTGCGCGGCACCAGCGGGGGTTCGCCCGGCGTGCTGGGCTACAACAATGCCTTCCTGCAGAACGTGGTGTTCCCCGCCGGGTACACGAACCCCTATAACGCGGCCAACACGACCAGCACGTTCCAGTTCGGCAAGATGCTGACCCAGCTCGGCACGTTTCAACCGAATACGGAAGAAACGAACTACATGATGATCGGCGGTCTCAGCGGAGACTTCGACGCCGGCAAATATAAGTGGAATGTTGGTTTCCAGCATTCCAACTCGGTTCAGGACACCAAGAACGACGACAACCTGAACCAGGGCCATATGCTGGCCGCCGAAAACGCGGTGGTCAATCCGGCCAACGGCCAGATCGTGTGCCACGCCGCACTGGTGAATCCGAACTACGCCAACTGCGTGCCGATCAATTTGTTCGGACCGACCTCGGAAAGCGCCGCCGCGATCAAATACGTCACGGGCGTGACCGAATACTGGGCCCACACCCATCAGGACGACATCAACGGAAGCCTCTCGGGCGCGCCGATCTCGACCTGGGCCGGCCCCGTGACCATGGCCGTCTCGGGCGACGCCCGTAAGCTGACCTACAGCCTGGTGTCCAACGCCCAGCCGACGGACCTGGTGGATTGCAACGGCATCCAGTTCAACTGCTTTACCGCCAACGGCACCCCGCAGTTCCAGTGGGCGTCCAACACCGTGGCCAATCGCTCACCCGTCAGCCAAAGCGTGTGGGAAGTGGCTTATGAAACCGATGTCCCTCTGATCCGGGACGTGCCTTTCATCCAGTCGTTCAATATCAACGGCGCGGTCCGCTACACGGACTATTCTAACAGCGGCGGGGTCGATACCTGGAAGATCGGCGCCGAGTGGCACGTCAACGACCAACTGACGATCCGCGCGACGCGCTCGCGCGACATCAGGGCGCCAAACCTGAATGAACTTTACGCGCCGACGGTGTTCAACCCCGCAGGCTATACCGACTACAACGTTTACTCGTCCAGTTGCGTCAACATCCCCGTCGGCACCTGCAACACGGGCGGCCACCAAGTGCCCCAGGAGAACGAGTCAAACCCGAACCTGAAGCCGGAAGTGGCCGACACCACCACGGCGGGATTTGTCTATCGGCCCAGCTTCATCCCACGCTTCAGCCTTTCCGTGGACGCCTACCGGATCACCGTGAACGGCTACATCTCGACCCTCGCGGGCAATAGCCAGGTCATCCAGAGCATCTGCATCGAAAGCAACGGGACCTCGCCCTACTGCGCCCTGACCCCGCGGCCGTTCCCGATCTCCGACCACACCACCGATAACTTCGCGCTGGCGACGATCAGTGTCCCCTACAACATCGCTTCTCTCGATACCTATGGCGCCGATATCGAGGCCAACTACGCGGCGACCGTGCTTGGTCGTCCTCTGACCTTGCGCGGCTTGGCGTCCTACCAGCCGCACATCCTCTACAACAACGGCCTGAGCGGGCTGGTCGACATGGGCGACTCGGCCACCGGGCAAGGCGGGACCCAGCCGTCGCCATCTTGGAAGCTGACCGTCATCGGCAACTATAGCCCGATCGACAATTTCAAGATCAGCGTGCTGGAGAAATGGCGTAACTCGATGCGTTGGACGGGCATCTCGACAACCCCCGCAAGCGCGTCCATCCCCTTTGCCGTTACCGCGCCGATCTTCAGCAACCCGCCGATTCCGGCGATCCAGTATACCGACGTGACCTTCACCTACACGTTGAAGAGCAGCGTCGGTAACACCGACCTCTATTTGAGCATCGATAATCTGTTCAACCAGCAGCCCGTGCCGGTCGCGGGCACCGGAGGCGGCAGCGGGGTGCCGGGGCTGTTCGGCGGCTATGCTCAAGGCGACGACACGGTCGGCCGTTACTTCACGCTCGGCCTGAAGTTCCGTCACTAGATCCGGCCGGTTTTCCCGGAGCCGGCGGGTGCGCTAGGGGGAGGGAGGCGTTTAGGCGCCCCCTCCTCGTTTTTTTCCGGCGACGCGACGGGGCTTGGGGCGACGGGGCTTGGGGCAGGGGCGCGGCGCCGACGCCGGCCGACGTCAGGGTTTTGCGTCGGTGCTGAAGGCGAAAATCGTGGTCGACCGGAAGGTTTGGCCGGGACGCAGGACCGTGCTGGGGAAGCTCGGGTGGTTGGGGCTGTCGGGCAGGTGCTGGGTTTCCAGGGCCACGGCCGGCGCGCGCACGAAAGGCCGGCCATCCTCGCTCAACAGGTTTGCCCGCTCTGCCGCGGGGGTGAACAGCTGAAGCGAGGTTTCGGTGGTGCGCAGTTCCAGGATGCGCCCGCTGACCGGGTCGTGCAGCCGCGCCGCGACATGGTCCAGGCGGCCCGGGTCGTCGAGGATCATCGAGTTGTCATAGCCGCGCACCGTGCCGGGCGGCGTGGCCGGCGCGCCTGGTCCGCCCGTCGCCAGGGCGGGATCGAGAGCGCCCGCCACGCGATCGCCCAGAACCACCGGCTGGCGGAAATCATAGGGCGTGCCCGCGACCGGCGCGGGATCGAGCTGCCCGCCATCGGGCCCCTTGGGCGAGTAGCGCTCGGCCCTGATCTGCAGATCGTGGGAATAGATGGGCGTCGTGCCATTGCCGTTGAGATTGAAGTAGATGTGGTTGGTCAGGTTGATGACCGTCGGCTTGTCGGTCGTGGCTACGAAGTCCAGCCGCAGAGCGTTCTTGTCCGTAAAACGGTAGGTCACCGCCACTCGCACATGCCCGGGAAAACCCTGATCGCCGTCGGGGCTGTCCAGGCGCATGGTCACGGCCGCGCCGTCCGCCTTGCGCACCGGATCGACCGCGAGAATTCTGGACGCATAAGGCGGCGGCCCGCCATGCAAGGTCACGCCCTGGGCGTTCTGGGTCAAATCATAGTGCGCGCCGTCGAGCGTGAAGCCGTGGAAGATACGATTGGCGTAGCGCCCGATCAGCGAATTGGCGTGGGCCAAGGCTTCCCAGCCGCTCAGGCCTTGGAAGCTCAGGACAACGTTGCCCAGCACGCCGTGGCGGTCGGGCACGCGGATCGCCGCTATGGCGCCGCCGAAGTCCAGCACAGTCGCGCTGGCGCCCGAATCGTTGATCAGGGTGTAGGCCGTGACCGCCTTGCCGTCCTTGGTCACGCCGTAGGGCGCTGCCTTGACCTCGGCCGCCGCAGCGCCGTTCCACCATGCGGCGGCGGCCAGAAGCCCACCGATCAGCGCCTTGCCCATCGCGTCCTCCTTCAAGGCCGGCGCCGCGTATGAGCGCGCCGTGGGCGGCAAAATCCGGGTGGAGCGACAGGCGGTCAAGGCTACGTCGTCGGGCTGGAGCTCGCGCCGTGCACCTAGTGAGATTTGCCGCTCCGCTGGGGGCTCGGCGGTTATTGACGCTGTTCTGAAGCCCTCCATAACTAGGCGGGATTGGCGCGTACCGGAGGCGTGAAAAAACGTGCAGGTCCGCCTGAGGCGGCCTCAATCGGCCGCGGCGGGGTGGAAGCGACAGGGAGTGAGCTAAGCCGATGGCGGAGGTGTGCAGGCGCGACCACGGCAGCCGCCTCCCATCGCTTCGAGCGCCGGATCGTAGCCTCAAAACAACAACCGGAGGAAATCTGATGAATCTCCATAAGGCCCTGCTGCTGTCGGCGGCCGTGTCACTCGCCGCGCTGGCGACGTCCGACGCCTTGGCGCAAGGCCGCCAGGCCGAATTCTGGTGGCTGCAGAAGAGCCCTGGCGGCGTTTACAAGCCGCCGATGCGGCCGCTGTGGAAGCTGGCCGACCTGAAGAAGATGCACGCCGGCCAGCACAATTGGTCCGAGCAGATCATCAAGGATCCCGAACAGGACGTGACCTACAACTCCGGCGCGCCCGGCTTCGCCATCACCCCGCGCATGCACCCGGACACCTATTCGGCGTTCGTGATCATCTCGGGCCAGGTGGCGTTCAACGTCGAGGGCCAGCAGCCGGTCACCGGCGTGCGCGGTTCGATCATCGCCATTCCCAAGACCACGGTGTTCTCGGCCGAGGTCAAGGGCGACACCGACGCCCTGTGGGTCGAGATCAATCCGATCAACTACAAAACCATCTATCCAGCTTCCGAGCCCAAGCCCGCGGCCCTGCCGGGGTTCGAAGTGGTCAAGGTGCAGTTCCCGCATAAGCCGGGCAAACTGCACCCGCCGACGCAGTTCTACTGGAACTTGTGGGACGCCATCGCCTCATGCGCGCCGCGTGGACCGACGGTGGTCGAGGAGCACATATACATCAATCCGCTGATCAACTACGCCAACCCGGACGACAATAAGTGCGCCAAGCCCGGCGCGGCCGGCGGCGGCGAGGGGGGCAACCCCGGCATGCGCGGCGTATCCAAACCGTTCGACCCACACTCGACCTTCGGCCACGTGCATCCGGGCCCGGCTGAATGGTGGATCGTGCAGGCCGGCCATATCGACGGCAAGTTCGAGAACATGGGCGACTACAAGGCTGAGGAGGGCGATGTGCTCTACGCCGCCCCCATGGGCTGGCACCAGATGGGGGTGGAGGGTCCCGGGCCCTCGGTGCGCACGGCGGTGGGCGGCTATGAGCTGATCAACATGTTCAACACGGCCGATCTGGACAAGGCCGGGCAATAAGCCGCGCGTGCGGCCGGGAGACACACCATGAGCGAAATCAGCCGCAGGCAAATCCTGGCGTCCTCGACGGCCCTGGCCCTGATGGGCCCGCTGCGGGCCGCCGCCCAGAACGCGCCGGCGCCTGCTCCCATGCCCGCCCGCGCTCCCTCGCCCCACAACACCAACTGGATGAGTTACGGCAACGACCTGGGCAGCACCCATTATGCGCCGCTCGACCAGATTGACGCCGGCAACTTCAACAGCCTGGAGGTGGCTTGGCGCTTCAACACCGACGCCTTCGGCGCCCACCTGGACGCCTACTACAACTGCACGCCGCTGATCGTGAATGGGCGGCTCTACGCCACGGCCGGTAACGAACGTTATCTCGTCTCGCTCGACGGCGAGACCGGCCAATTGCTGTGGTCTTACCGCCACGACGAAAAAGGTCGCCAGGGCTCGCGCGGCGGTTCGGGCTGGGGCGTGTCCTACTGGACCGACGGCCAGGTCGAGCGGGTGCTCTACGTCACGCGCAGCTATCAGCTGATCTCGGTCGACGCCAAGACCGGCCTGCCCGACCCCAATTTCGGCGTAGCCGGCGAGGTCGATCTGCGGCTGGACGATGACCAGGACATCGATCCCAAAAAGGGCGTTCTGGGTCTGCACGCCGCGCCGACGGTCATCGGCAACACCGTGGTGGTGGGCTGCGCGCCGACCGCGGCGGTCAAGGGGTACGTCCGCGGCTATGACGCCCGCACCGGCAAGCGCAAGTGGATCTTCCACACTGTACCGCGCAAGGGCGAGTTCGGCTACGACACCTGGCTCAAGCCCGAACAGACCGAGACTATCGGCAACATGGGCGCCTGGGCGCCGATGTCGGCTGATCCAGAGCTCGGCCTGGTCTATGTCGGGGTCGAACTGCCCGCCACCGACGACATCGGCACGGGCCGGTGGGGCAATTCGCTGTTCTCCGAGACCATGGTCGCCCTGGACGCCGAGACCGGCGAGCGCCGATGGCACTACCAGACCGAGCACCACGGCATGTGGGACCGCGACATCTGCGCCGCCGCGATCCTGTTCGACCTGCCCAAGGACGGTAAGGTCATCAAGGCCTTGGCCATCCCCAGCAAGCAGGCCTATCTGTTCGTGCTCGACCGCACGACCGGCAAGCCGATTTGGCCGATCCCCGAACGGCCCGTCCCTAAAGGCGACGTGCCCGGCGAGTGGTATTCGCCGACCCAGCCCATGCCCTCCAAGCCGCCGCCCTTCGACCGGCAGGGCTTCAGCGAGGACTCCCTGGTGGACTTCACGCCCGAGGTCAAGGCGCGCGCGATCGAGGTCGCCAGCCACTACAAGACCGGGCCGCTTTACACCCCGCCGGCCTTCATCAAGCCCGAAGGACCTTGGGGCACGCTGGTGCTGCCGGGGACACAGGGCGGCGCCAATTGGCCGGGCGGTTCGTACGATCCGGACACCGGCATGCTCTATCTCTATTCCAAGACGGCGGTGGAATCCCTCGGCGTGATTCAGGGCGCCGACGGCAAGCTGGCCCAGAAGGGCGGCCGCGCGCCCGCCAACACCAACGACGATAACGGCGGCGCCTTCGGCGGCACGGCCAGCCTGCATGGCGGGACCTCGGGCCTGGGCGGCGCGCCCAACTCGCCGGTCAAGGACGGGCTGAACGATCCGATCCAGCCCGGGGTGCTGACCATCGCCGGCATCCCACTGAACAAGCCGCCTTATGGCCGCATCAGCGCGATCAACCTCCGAACCGGCGAGATCGCCTGGCAGGTGGTGCACGGCGAAACGCCGGACTTCATCAAGAACCACCCCTTGCTCAAGGGCGTGACCATCCCGCGCACCGGCCAGTCGGGCATCCTCGGATCGGTCGCCACCAAGACCCTGCTGGTGTGCGGCGATGCGGGCCTGTTCACCGACGCCCAGGGCCGCAAGGGCGCGCGCCTGCGCGCCTACGACAAGGCCACCGGCCAGGAGGTCGGCGCGGTGTTCATGGAGAAGAACCAGACCGGCACGCCGATCACCTACATGCTGGGTGGACAGCAATACATCGTCCTGGCCGTCGGCGGCATGTACGGCGCCGATCTGGTCGCCTACCGTCTGCCCTCGGCCAGTGAGCGACGCGCCGCCGCGGCTGCGCGAGGCGCGACGATCAGCGACAACTGACCGGTCCGGCTGCGCTTATTCAGACGGGGGGGCCGGGGCCGCCCGGGCGGCCTCGCGCGGCCACGCGAGGATGACCAGGGCGATGGCCACGGCCGCTAGCCCCGCCGAGGTGAACGCGGGGCCGTAGGTCCCGGTCGCCTGGCGGATAACGCCCGCGCCGATGGCGGCGGTTGCGGCGCCCGCCTGATGTCCGGTGAATATCCAGCCGAACACGATCGGTCCGTCGCGCTCGCCGAAGCGGGCGTTGGCCAGGCGCACGGTTGGCGGCACCGTCGCGATCCAGTCCAGGCCGTAGAACACGGCAAAGGCGGTCAGGCTGACGCCGCCAAAGCCGATGAACGGCAGGACCGCCAGCGACAGTCCCCTCAGGCCGTAATAGACGAACAGCAGGCGGCGCGCGTCGTAGCGGTCGGTTAGCCAGCCCGAGCCGGTGGTGCCGACCAGGTCAAGCAGGCCCATCAGCGACAGCAGTCCAGCCGCGCGCACGGGTGGAATGCCATGGTCGCCGCAGTAGGCGATCAGGTGCGTGCCCACCAGGCCATTGGTGGTCAGGCCGCATACGAAGAACGAAGCGAACAGCAGCCAGAACAGGGGAACCTTGGACGCGGCGCCCAACACCTCGAACGCTAGGAAAAGCCGGCGCGGCGCGGGCGGCATGGGCGATGGCCGGTCCGCCGGCTCGCCGAAGCGGGCGAGGCCGAGATCCTCGGGCCGCTCGCGCATGATGAGCAAGGTGGCCGGCACCAAGGCCGCCAGCGACAGCGACACCATCAGCGCCACCGGCCGCCATCCGCCCACCTCGCTCAGCCGCGCCATCAGCGGCAGGAACACCAGCGACCCGGTCGAGGTGCTGGCGGTCAGTATGCCCATCATCAGCCCTTGGCGCCGGGCGAACCAGCGGTTGACCACCGCCGCCCCCAGCACGCTGGCCACGGCGCCGCTGCCGACGCCCGAGACTACCCCCCAAGTCAGGATGTATTGCCAGGCCTGGGTCATGAACAGGCTGGCGAAGGTCGACGCCGCCATCAGCGACAGGCCCGCCGTCAGCACGCGTTTGACGCCGAAGGTCTGCATCAGCGCGGCGGCGAACGGCCCCATCAGGCCGTACAGCAGTATGCCCACCGCCGCCGCGGCCGACACGGTCGATCGGCTCCAGCCGAACGCCATCTGCAGCGGGGCCATCAGGACGCTGGGCGCCGCGCGCAGCCCCGCCGCCGCCAGCAGGGCCAGGAAGGTCAATCCCAGGACCACGAAGGCGTAGTGAAGCGGCGGCGATGACGGTCGGCTTTCCACAGTCCCGATGTATGGGCATTGGCCGGCGGGCGCAAACCGCGCGTGTCGGGGGCTCTGGGCGCGAAGGTCGCCGATCCACAGGAACTGTCATACGTGGCGTCATGTCTTCGCAAGAATTCCACGTCACCATGTGGATCGAACCTGGAATTCTTGATGCGCATTGACCTTGTCGACAATCTTGGGCCGGAGCCCGTCGTCCCTGCGGATATTGTCATCGTCGGAGGCGGCCCGGCCGGTTTGACCATAGCCCGCGAATGCGCGGCCGAAGGTCGGCGGGTCCTTGTGCTGGAAAGCGGCGCGCTCAAGGAAGACGAAGCGCACGAGGCGCTCAACCGGGTCGAAAGCGTCGGCGCCCCGCACGACGCCGCTCAAATCGCCAAGCGGCGCGTCTACCACAGCATCAACACCCAGCTTTGGACCCACGACGTCCAGCCCTTCGGCGTGCGGTGCCGCGCGCTCGGCGGATCGACCAACGCCTGGGCCGGAAAGTCGGCGCCGTTCAGCGCCATCGACTATGAGAAGCGCGATTGGGTCGAATTGTCGGGCTGGCCGATCACCGGCGAAGAGATCGCCCCCTATGTTCTTCGGGCGATCACGGCGCTGGACCTCTGTCCAGCCGACCCCAAGGAGCGCTTCCGCTCCGACGACCTTTACTCGTTCTTCTGGCAATTCGCGCGCTCGCGGGTCAACCACGTCGACGCCATGCGTTTCGGGGAGGAGTTCCAGCGCGAACGCCACCTCGACGTCCAGGTCCTGCTCGATGCGACGGTCACGCGCGTCTCGCTCAGCAAGGACGGCGCCCGCTTCGCGGGGCTCGACGTCGCTTCCACCAGCGGACGCCGCATCCGGGTGGAGGCGCCTCTATGCGTCCTGGCCGCCAGCAGCATCGAGAACACGCGCCTGTTGATGGCCTCAAACGACGTCCTGCCCGAGGGGATCGGCAACGGATCGGGTCAATTGGGGCGTTACCTGATGGACCACGTGGGGTGCGAGATCGCCGAGGTGGCCGAGGCCGACTTCGCCCGCGTATGGCGCCGGTTCGGATTTGTCACCGTGGGTCACGGCGCCAAGTCGCACCTGTTCATGCACGGCCTGGCGCTGACCCCTCAGGCCCAGGCGCGCGAGAAGCTGATGCACGCCGCTCTCTATTTCGTGCCTCTTCTGGCCGATGACGATCCCTGGCCGGCGGTCAAACGGCTGTTGACCCGCAAAAGCAGTAACATGCTGGCCGACGTCATGTGTCTGGTGCGCGGCGCCAGATACCTGTTCGCCGGCGTAGGCATGCAATTGTTGGCCAGACCGGCCTTTCCCGCCGCCATCAGGAAGCTGATCGTCAACCTGGCGATCCGCTTCAATCCGAATTTCGTCGCCGAGGAATTCCTGGCTCAAGGCCTGCCGCGCAAGATCAAGGGCGTGGGAGTGGAGGCGATCTGCGAGCAGGCGCCCAACCCGGAGAGCCGGATCGCCCTCTCCGACACCGTCGACGGCTTTGGGGTTCCTCTGGCGCGCGTAGACTGGCGGATCAATCCGATCGAGCGCGACACCCTGATCCGCTTGGCCAAGCTGGCGCAACAAGCTCTGGCCGACGCCGGCCTGGGACAATTGAACCTGGCCGACTGGGTCGCCGACGAGGCGCCCGAACGCGCGGTGATCATCGATATGGCCCATACGATGGGCGCCACCCGCATGTCGCTCAGTCCGCAAGACGGCGTGGTCGACACAGACTGCCAGGTGCACGGGGTCTCAGGGCTCTATGTGGCCGGCGGCTCGGTATTCCCCACCTGCGGCCACGCCAACCCCACGCTGATGATTGTGGCCCTGGCCATCCGGCTGGCGGACCATCTCAATCTTCGGCTCAGAAAAAGTTAGCTGACCCTGGCGACGGGTTTCGTCACCGGCGCCAACGGCAAGCTGGGCATTGCGACGCGCGGCGCGCTGCTGGCTGCGGGACACGTCGCGCGCGGACTTGCGCGCTCGGCCCCATGCTCGATCACAGCCGCGCCGCAGGCCAGACTGCATTCAAGGGCAAGCTACGTCAGTTGGGCTTCACGGCTGAAAAGCAGGTTTAGCAAAAGCTGATTTCCGAAGCGCCGCTTTTGCACGGTTGCGTAAAAGCGCTCCGTGACTTCGGGAATGCGGCAGTGCCCTACCAGGACTCCGGCTTCCAGTTCATCGCGCACGACGGGCGGCGGCGCCGGAGTGACGCCCTCCCGCTTGCGGGTCAGGAGGCGCAGCGCTGTTGGCGAGCGCCACGTCAATCGTATGGGCCTCGAGCTGGTCGAGCCGGTACGGCGGCGGCGCTTCAGATCGCCGTCAGGCCGCCTGCGCCCTGGGGCGGCCATAGCGCCACACCAGCGACGGCAGCAGGAACAGGCTCATGGCGGTCGAGGTGACCAGGCCGCCGAGGATGACGATCGCCATGGGGCCCTGGATTTCGCGCCCTGGCTGTCCGGTCTGGATCGCCAGCGGCAGCAGGCCGAGCGCGGTGACCAGAGCGGTCATCAGGATCGGCGTGACCCGCTCGCGGGTGGCCCGGATCACAGTCTCCAACGACCAGGCGTGGCCCTCGACCCGCACCAGATGGTCGGCGTGCGACACCAGCAGGATCGCGTTGCGCGCGGCGATGCCGAACAACGTGACGAAGCCGACCAGTGAGCCCAGCGACAGACTGGCGCCGGTCAGGCCCACGGCGATCACCCCGCCGACCAGGGCGAAGGGCGCCGTGCCCAGGATCAGGCCGACCACGCGCCCGCTGCTGAACGCCAGCAGCAACAGGGCCACCACGCCGCCGGCGGCGATGGACACGTTGAGCATCAGCTCACGCTGGGCTTGGGCCGCGCCCTCGGCCGTTCCGGCGTAGGACACGTATGCGCCCGGCGGCAACTTGATCTTCTGGGCGATGGCGGCCTGCACGGCCTTGGTCACCCGGGCCACGTCCTGCGGCGCGGGATTGGTGGTGACCACTTGGCGCCGCTGGCCCCCTTCATGACTGATGCTGGTGCGGCCTTCGGCCAGATAGACCTTGGCCACCTGGTTCAGCGGCACCGCGACGCCCGAGGCGCTGCGCAGGGTCAGATCGCCCACCGCCTCGGGATCCTGGCGCATCGAGGGCGGGGTGGTGACCGCGATCTCGACTGTGCGGGCGTTGTCGTAGATCTGGGCGGCAGCCGCGCCCTGGTAGGCGGCGTCGATCGTGTCCAGCACGTCGGCCGCCGACAAGCCGTAGCGGGACAGCTTGCTGAAATCGACATCGGCGCGCACCACGGGAGTCATCGGCGGGGTCTGCACCTGCACGTCCGCCGCGCCGGGAATGGTCTTGATCAGGGCGGCGATCTGGGCGCCCACCGCGTCGAGCTGGTCGAGGTCCTGGCCGTAGATGTTGACCGCCAGGGCCGCGGTCTCGCCGGTGAGGGTCTCGCCGATCCGGTCGCCCAGGAAGGTGACCACCTCGGTGTTGAGCCCTGGATAGCTGTCGAGCACCGCGTGGATCGACTTTTCCACCCGGTCCTGCTGGGCGGCCTTCAGTTCTGGCTTTAGTTCGACGTGGAATTCGCTGCGGTTGGGACCCCACGTGTCCTCGCCGCCCTCGGCGCGGCCGATCTGCTGCTCCACGCTCTGCACGCCCGGAATCGCCAGAAGGTCTTTGGAGATTGCCTCGCCGTAGGCGCGCATGGCCGAGAGCGAGGTGCCTGGCGGCCCGCTCACCCCCAACACGAAGTGGCTTTCCTTGAACGCGGGCAGGAGTTCGGAATTGAACATCATCAGGCCCGCGGCCGTGGCGATGGCGGCCATCGCTGCGGCGGCCACCGCCCAGCGCGGAAACGCGCAGATCCGCTCCAGTGCGCCGTCGTGCCAGGCCTTGGCTCGGACCAGCAGCGGCGGTTCGGGGTGCAGGGCGGTGTTGCGCAGCAGCAGCAGGGTCAGCGGCGGCGTCACCATCACGGCCACCGCCAGCGAGGCCAGGGTGGCGATGATGAAGGCCGCGGCCAGGGGCGAGAAGAACGAGCCCTGGATGCCGTGCAGCATCAACACAGGCAGCAGGGTGAGCGCCACCACAAGGGTGGCGTAGATCACCGGCGCGCGCACCTCGATCGAGGCGTGCAGGATCACGTCCTCGGGCGCCTCGTCGGCGCTTGCCGCGCGAAGGCGCCGAACGATGTTCTCCACGTCGATCACCGCGTCGTCGACCACCACCCCCAGGGCCACGGCCAGACCGCCCAGGGTCATGGTGTTGATCGCCCAGCCGAGGCCGTTCATCACCAGCACCGCGGCCAGCAGCGACAACGGGATCGAGACGAACGACACCAGCACGGTGCGCAGGTCGCGCATGAAGGCGAACAGCACCAGGCCGATCAGCACAGCGCCGATCAGCAGGTCTTCGGCGATGCCCGACAGGGCCGTGCCGATGAAGTTGGCCGGCCGGTGCAGGCCGCCCACCAGGGTCACGCCCTGGGCGTCGAGCGAGGGTTTCAGCTCGGCCAGAGCGGCCTCGACCGCCTGCGTCGCTTGTAAGGTGTTGGCCCCGTACTGACTGGCCATGGCGATCATGACGCCCGGCCGCCCCATGATCAGGGCGTCGCCGTTGAGCGGGGCCGGCCCGTCAGCGACTTCGGCGACGTCGCCGATGCGCACCACCGATCCGTCGCTGGCGACGATAGCCGCCGCCGCGACATCGGCCGCCGCGCGCGCCTGGGCCGAGGGCTTGATCAGTACGCGCTGCTGGTCGGTGTCGATGAAGCCGCCGCCCGACACGCCGGTCGAGGCCTTGACCGCGTTGGTCAGGTCGTTGAAGGCCAGGCCCCGCGCCGCCAAGTCAGTTGGGCGGACCCGCACTTCGATCCGCCGGATCTGCCCGCCGAAGACCGTGGCCTTGGCTACGCCCGGGGTCGCCAGCAGGCGGGGGCGCACCACGGTGTCGGCCAGAGTGCGCAATTCCATCGGGCTCAGCTTGTCGCTGACCAGGCCGATCTTGAGCAGGTCCATGGTCGATGAGGTGAGGGGCTGGACCTTGGGCGCCTTGACCCCGGCGGGCAGATCGCCCGTCGTCTCGGATACCGCCTCCGCCACGATCTGGCGCGACCGGTAGGGATCGGTTCCCTCGGCGAACACCACCTGCACGATCGACAGGCCGGGAATGGATTCGGACCGAACGCCGGTGACTCCGGCCGCGCCGTTGACCGATTGCTCGACCACGCGCGTGACCAACTGCTCCACCTGCTCGGAGTCCAGCCCCGGCGCCTCGGTCTGGATCTCGGCCTGGGCCGGCACGAAGTCGGGAAACACGTCGTACTTGGCGCCCTTGAGCGCCAGAATCCCGACGATCAGCAGCAATAGGGCGAACGCGGCGACCAAACGGGGCCGGCTGAGCGACCACCTGACGATTGCGGTCAGCATTGGTCAGTCGTCGCCGTTGTCGCTGACATTGGTCTCGGCCGAAAACAGGGCTGCGGCCCCCTTGACGACCACCGGGTCGCCGGCCTTGAGCCCGGCGGGGACGAACAGGCCGTCCGGGTCGGGACGGCCGCCTCGCACCGCCTCGCGGATGAAGCTGTCGGCGCCCGTGCGCACATAAACCCAGGTCTGGCCCTGGCTGCGCACCAGGGCCGACCGCGGCGCCATCACGCCCCTGACCGGACCGGAGACAGCCAGCTTGACCGGTACCGACAACCCTACCGACAGGGCGCCGACACCCGGGCCGCTCACCTTGGCCAGAAGGCCTGGCGACATGAGGTGCGGATCGGCCGCGCGGGCCGCGCCCAGGATCACGGCGTGCACCGAGCCCAACGGCCCGAGGTCAAGGTCGGCGGCGTGCAGGCCCGTCAGGCCCTGGCCCGAGGCGGCGTCGATCCGCGCCAGCGCCGCCTTGGCCGCGCCGATCTCGGCCAGCAGCGCCTGGCGTTGGGCGTCCGTCATCCGCGCCACGTCGGAGCCCCATTCCAGGCTCAGCCTTCGCTTGAGCAGGGCCAGCTTAGATGCGTCAGACGCCGCTTGGGCGTCGGCGGCCTCGACCGCCTTGGTCGGCACGGCCTGGTCGCCGGCGTTGAGCGCGCGTGTCCGTTTGGCTTCCGCCGCCGATGCGTCGGCGGCCGCCTGGGCCACCTCCAGGTCGGACTGCAATTGGGCCAGGGGCCCGGGATCAAGCACCCGCACATAGCCGTCGATCGCCCCCGCGCGACGGGCCGGGGCGAGCGGCTGGGTGGTCAGCCCCAGTTTGTGCTGAACATCGACGGCCAGCTTGACCGGCTTGATGGCGCCGTCGTCGGCGTCGGCGAAGGCTAGCGGGGCGGCGGCCAAGCTGACGATCAGCGCCAGCGCCCAAGTCCGCCCATGGCGCGGTGTCATATGGCTCTCCTTGGCATGTTGGGCTTTGGCGTCCGGCCGGCCGCCTGGCTCGGACGTGCGGATGCGAGGACGCGCCGGAGGCATGCGGTGAGCTGTGATCCCATGACTGTGGGGCCACCCTAAGCAGAGCCATGGCCGGCCACAAGCCGCGCCGCGTTACCATTCCCCAATGATTGCGGCCTATTGCGGCCGCACCCCGCACACCGGCGCTTTGTTCCCGGAACGAGGCACGCCTACGTCTGTCTCGCTGATGGCCTGTCCTGGATGCTCGACGTGTCCAGCGAGGCCGGCGGCGTCGGCGATCATGCGGCGCAATCGGGGCGTCTAGGCGATCCGCGATCTGGCGCGCGGGCCAGGTCGCCTTGCCGCCGCCTTCGCCATCGATCGCGTATTGGACGGCATCGATCTGTGCCGGCCCGGTTAGGACAAGCTACGTCAGCTAGGCTTCACGGCTGAAAGCAGGTCTAGCAAAAGCTGATTTCCGAAGCGCCGCTTTTGCACGATTGCGTAAAAGCGCTCCGTGACTTCGGCAATGCGGTAGTGCTCCACGAGCACTCCGGCTTCCAGTTCATCGCGCACGACGATCGGCGGCACCAGCGTGACTCCCTCCCGCTCGCGGGCGAGGAGACGGAGCATGGCCATGTCGTCGACCTCTGCCAGGATTTCGGGCCGAATCCCCGCCCGCTCAAGAACGAGGTCGAACGCGACGCGGATGTCGCTGTCGAGGCTTGGCAGCAGGAGGGGCTCGGTCCGTAAGTCGTCAGGGAAACGGAACCGCTGTCTGGAGTTCCGGGGGCGGCCGACCAAGCTCACGGGCTGTTCGTTGAGCAGGTGATTGCGCAGGGAGGTTCGCGCGTCTACAGGCGCGGCGCTGTTGGCGAGCACCACGTCGATCGTATGGGCCTCGAGCTGGGCGAGCAGGTCGCGGATGTTCCCGGACCGGACGATCAGCTCCACGTCTGCGCGCCCCACAAGAGGGCGTAGAAATTCCAATTGGAAGTTCCGCGACAGGGTCGTTAGCGCCCCAACTCGCAAGACCTGACGGCTCGCCC
Organism: Caulobacteraceae bacterium; assembly: GCA_035524315.1. Taxonomy (GTDB): domain Bacteria; phylum Pseudomonadota; class Alphaproteobacteria; order Caulobacterales; family Caulobacteraceae; genus BOG-938. The sequence continues at coordinate 1,838 of DATKPD010000033.1, read as the reverse complement.
GGGGGCGTCCCTGCAGGGTGCTCAACAACTCCTCGCCGGCTTTGAATACGGTGTCGGCATAGTCGAGCGCGATGCCGCCGGCCTCAGTCAGGACCAGCTTCTTCCCAACCCGTTCAAAAAGCGGGTGCCCCACCTGATGCTCCAGCTTCTGGATCTGCACCGACAAGGCCGATTGCGACAGGTTCATGTGCTGGGCCGCCCGCGTCAGGCTGCCCTCATGCGCCACGGCCCAAAAGTAGCGGAGATGGTTGTAGTTAAGCTGCGCCATTTGGTTCTATTAAAACGAACGATATGGACAAAACAATGAATTTTATTCGGAGTTGAAGCGTCGCTAGAAGCCCCGTCGCGCAGCTTGCGTTAAGGGGGACTCCATTGTTCAACCATCTTTCGCCGTTGATCGCGCCTGCGCTCATTGTGTGCGGGGCGGCCGCTGGCTTCCTGAGCCCGGGCGTTCGTCCGCGGCGCCTCCCGAAGTGGTCCGAGGCAATCGCGCTGCTCGCACTCGGCGGGGCCGTGGTCTCAACGGCCGGCCTGGTAATGTCCGGACCGGGCGCCAGCCCGCTAGTCGGGTTTGCGGGCGCCGGCCTTTCGGTGCGCCTGGACGCCATCAGCGCGGCGATGTCGCTGCTGGTGACCTTCATTGGCTGGGTGGTGGTGCGCTATTCGGCCACTTACCTGGATGGCGAGGCGCGGCAGGGTGCGTTCACAGGTTGGCTCTGCCTGACCCTAGCCTCGGTGCTTCTGCTGGTCTCGGCGGGTAACCTTGTCCTGTTGGTCGCCGCCTGGATCGCCACCAGCCTGTTCCTGCACCGGTTGCTTCTGTTCTATTCCAATCGTGTGGCCGCACGGCGGGCGGCGCGCAAGAAGTTTGTCACGGCGCGCCTGGGCGACGCCGCCCTGATCGGAGGCGCCGCTCTTCTGGCCGCCGCCTACGGCACGGGGGACATCGGTCTGATCGCCCGGGCGGCCAAGGCGGGCGAGGGCGGGGGGATGGCGGTGGCGGCGGCCGGCCTTCTGGCGCTCGCCGCCATGCTGAAGTCCGCCCAGTTCCCGACCCACGGCTGGCTGACCGAGGTGATGGAGACCCCGACGCCGGTTTCGGCGCTGCTGCACGCGGGGGTGATCAATGCCGGAGGCTACCTGCTCATCCGCTTCGCGGATGTGATGTTGCTGGCCCCCGGCGTCCTGGCGGTCCTGGTGATGGTCGGCGGATTCACGGCCCTGTTCGGGAGCCTGGTCATGCTGACCCAACCGGCCGTGAAAACCGCTTTGGCTTGGTCGACGGTCGCGCAGATGGGCTTCATGATCCTGGAGTGCGGGTTGGGGCTATTCCCCCTGGCGCTGCTGCACATCATGGCCCATTCGCTCTACAAGGCGCACTCCTTCCTGGCGTCGGGAGGGGCCGTGGAGCGGGTCGCGGCGATCGCCCGACCCGGCCCGGTGGCCGTTCCTGACGCCGGCGCCGTCGCCCGAGCCTTCCTTTCTGCGCTGGGCGTCTACCTTGTGGCGGGCCTCGCCTTCGGCCTGACGCACAAGTCGCCGCAGGCGATCGCCCTCGGCGCCATATTGATCCTCGGCGTGGCCTACATGCTGGCGCAGGGCTTCGCCGACGCCGCGCCCAGGGCGCTGACGCGGCGTACCGCCGTCTACGCGGTGGCCACCTCCGTCGGCTACTTCGCGCTGCAGACGGCGGCCACCGCCCTGACAGGAAGCGTCCTGCCGCCGACGCCCGCGCCCGGGCCGTTGGAATGGGGCCTTATCGTGCTGGCGCTGCTCAGCTTCGGCCTAGTCGCCGTAGTGCAGGCGATGTTCCCCCTGTGGGCGCATCACCCCGCCGC
>DATKPD010000032.1:0-62022 GCA_035524315.1 Caulobacteraceae bacterium | reverse complement strand
TGTGGACGCGGCCGGCGTGGGCCTGGGCCAGCGCCTTCTTCATGATCTCCTCGGTGATGCCGGGGATCTTGATGTCCATCTGCAGCGAGGTGACGCCGTCCTCGGTGCCGGCGACCTTGAAGTCCATGTCGCCGAGATGGTCTTCATCGCCCAGGATGTCGGTCAGCACCTCGAAGCCGTAGTCTTCGAGGATGAGGCCCATAGCGACCCCAGCCACCGGCCGCGCCAGCGGCACGCCCGCGTCCATCAGCGCCAGGGAGGAGCCGCAGACCGTGGCCATCGAGGACGAGCCGTTGGACTCGGTGATCTCGCTGACCAGGCGCAGGGTGTAGGGGAAGTCGGCCTTGGACGGCAGCATCGGGCGGATCGCCCGCCACGCCAGCTTGCCGTGGCCGATTTCGCGGCGGCCCGGCGAGCCCATGCGGCCCGTTTCACCCACCGAATAGGGCGGGAAGTTGTAGTGCAGCAGGAAGCTTTCCTTGTAGGTGCCTTCCAGGGCGTCGATCCACTGCTCGTCGTCGCCGGTGCCCAGGGTGGCCACGACCAGGGCCTGGGTCTCGCCGCGGGTGAACAGGGCCGAACCGTGGGTGCGCGGCAGGACGCCGACTTCCGACACGATCTGACGGACTTGGTCGACCTTGCGGCCGTCGATGCGCTCGCCGGTGTCCACGATGCCGCGGCGGACGATCTCGGCCTCGGCTTCCTTGAACACGCCGGTGAGCTTGAGCGGATCCACGCCGTCGGGGTTGGCGTCGCTCTTGGCCAGGGCCGTGATGGCCTTGGCCTTGGCGGCCGAGATCTTTTCGTGGCGGGCGGACTTGGCGCGTTCCTTATAGGCGTCGCGCAGGTCTTGGCCGATCAGGGCCTTCACCTCGGCCTTCAGGGCGTCCAGGTCCTCCGGCTGGAAGTCCCAGGGTTCCTTGGCCGCGTGTTCGGCCAGTTCGATGATGGCGTCGATCACCGGGCGGAAGCCCGCCTGGGCGAACAGCACGCCGCCCAGAACGACCTCTTCGGTCAGTTCCTGGATTTCGGACTCGACCATCATCACCGCGTCGGCGGTTCCGGCGACCACCAGGTCCATCCGGTTGTTTTCTTTGAGTTGGTCGACGGTGGGGTTCAGGACGTACTGCCCGTCGATATAGCCCACGCGCGCGGCGCCGATCGGGCCCATGAAGGGCACGCCCGACAGGGTCAGGGCGGCGGAGGCGGCGACCATCGCCAGGATGTCGGGGTCATTCTCCAGGTCGTGCGACAGCACCGTCACCACGACTTGGGTCTCGTTCTTGAAGCCCTTGACGAACAGGGGGCGGATCGGACGGTCGATCAGGCGCGAGACCAGGGTCTCTTTTTCCGAGGGACGGCCTTCGCGCTTGAAGTAGCCGCCCGGGATCTTGCCCGCGGCGAAGGTCTTTTCCTGATAGTTCACGGTCAGGGGGAAGAAGTCGATGCCGGCCTTGGGCGACTTGGCCGCCACCACCGTGGCCAGGACCGTGGTCTCGCCATAGGTGGCCAGGACCGAGGCGTCGGCCTGACGGGCGATACGCCCGGTTTCCAGGGTCAGCTTGCGGCCGGCCCAGTCGATGGATTTGCGCTTGATGTCAAACATAGGTGTTTCTTTCTCTTTCTCTCTCCCGCCGGCGTATTCCAGGCGGGGGCGGACAGGGGCGGGTTGTGCCGGGGTTTTCCTTGAGACTCGGCGGTCCGAAATCCTCTCCAAACGACAGGCTGACGAGGATTTCTACGGAACCCTCAGCGTATGGCCGAAAGCCCGCGCTAAGCGGACTTCGGGCCCGAAGCGCCCTAAGCCTGTCCAAGGGCGATCCGGGGGAAGCAGATAAACGAAACCCCGCCCGAAGGCGGGGCTCGGGGCTAGCGGCGCAGGCCCAGGGTCTCGATCAGAGACTGATAGCGGCCGGCGTCGGTGGCCTTGAGGTGGTCCAGAAGGCGCCGGCGCTGCGAGACCATCTTGAGCAGGCCGCGGCGCGAGTGGTTGTCCTTCTTGTGGGTCTTGAAGTGTTCGGTCAGGTTGGCGATCCGTTCAGACAGGATCGACACTTGCACTTCGGCGGACCCGGTGTCGCCCGGCGTGCGGGCGTGGGTTTTGATCAAATCAGCTTTGCGTTCAGCCGTGATCGACATCGTCTTAGTCTCCAGCGTCAATGTGAAAGACGCGCGTGGGATTGAGTTTCCCGGCGCGCATCTCGCAGAGCGCGGCCGCCTGTCCGTCATGCATGGCTAAAACGGTTCGGTCCCCCTCCTGCGCGCCCGAGCGGGCGGCAAGAGCGGGGCGGAGCGTTTCGACCTGCCTGGGGAGCAGAACGATCGGTCGTCCCTGCTTGAGCCGGAAAGCGTCTTCGGTGGTCACGGCCAACGCCGGGATGTCGTCCAGCGCGGTCTCGACCGGAAGGAGCGCCTCCGAACTGGCGCCCTTATGGATCAACTCTTCAAGTTTTTCCATCGAAATCGCTTGCATCTCGCCGAAGCGGCCTACGCGTGTGCGTCGCAGCTCCGCCACGTGGCCCTCCACGCCGAGCATGGCGGCCAGATCGCGGGCGACGGCGCGCACGTATGTGCCCTTGCCGCAGTCAATCTCGATGCAGGCGTGATCGCGGTCGGGCGTCGCGGCTAGGCGCGCGTCGTGAATGCGCACGGTGCGCGGCTCCAGCTCGACCGTCTCGCCTTGGCGGGCCAGGTCGTAGGCGCGTTCGCCGTCGATCTTGATCGCCGAATAGGCCGGCGGAACCTGCTGGATCTCGCCGACGAAGCGCTTGAGCGCCTCGGCGATCGCCTCGGGCGCGGGCCGGGCGTCGGATTGGGCGATCACGGCGCCCTCGCGGTCCTGCGTGGTGGTGCTCGAGCCCCAGGCGATGGTGAAGCTGTAGCCCTTGGCGGCGTCCATCAGGAACGGCACGGTCTTGGTCGCCTCGCCCAGAGCGATCGGCAGTATGCCGGTGGCCAGGGGGTCGAGCGTGCCGGCATGACCCGCTTTCTGCGCGTCGAACAGGCGGCGCACGCGGCCGACCGCCTGGGTCGAGCCAAGGTCGTAGGGTTTATCCAGGCAGACCCAGCCCGAAACCGGCAGGCCCTTCTTCCTACGGCCCATCTTGGTCCGTTTCATCCGACGACGAATCATCTTCCCGGGCGAGGTCCGCGCGAACCTTGGGATCGTCGAACAGGCGCGCCATGCGCTCGGCCTCGGCGAAGCTCTCGTCGTGGCGGAACTTCAGGTCGGGGGTGAACTTCATGTCGATGTGGCGGCCCAGGCGCCCGCGCAGGAACTTGGCGTAGCGGTTTAGCGCCTCGACTGCTTCGGGGGCGTGCTGGCCGCCCAAGGGCTCGACGAACACGGTGGCGTGGCGGAAGTCCGGCGACAGCCGCACCTCGGTCACCGTGACCGGCGCGCCCGCCAGGGCCTCGTCCTGCAGGTTTTCCTCATGCAGCACCTCGACCAGGGCGTGGCGCACCAGTTCGCCCGCGCGCAGTTGGCGCTGGGACGGACCCTTGAGGGGGTTCCGGGCCTCGGGACGGCTCTTGGGGCGGTGGCTTTTCATGGGTGTCGTCGTCCAACTATGCCGCGCGACCTCCCCGCTCGCGGGGGAGGGGAACCACGAAGTGGTGGAGGGGGCACGCCCCCTCGTCCCTTCGGGACAGCTCCCCCGCGAGCGGGGGAGCTCGCGCTACATCTAAGTCCTAAAGCGACCGCTTGATCTCTTCGACCGTGAAGCACTCGATGATGTCGCCGGCCTTCAGGTCGTTGAAGTTCAGGTTCATGCCGCACTCCTGGCCGGCCACCACTTCGTTGACTTCGTCCTTGAAGCGCTTGAGCGTGACCAGGATGCCCATTTCCTGCAACACCACGTCGTTGCGGATGATCCGCACCTTGGCGCCCTTGCGCACGACGCCCTCGGTGACGCGGCAGCCCGCGATCTTGCCCACCTTGGAGATGTCGAACACCTGCAGCACCTCGGTGTTGCCGAGGAAGGTTTCGCGCTGGATCGGGGCCAGCATGCCCGAGAGCACGCCTTTGATGTCGTCCAGCAGGTCGTAGATGATCGCGTAGTAGCGGATCTCGACGCCTTCGCGCTCGGCCAAGGCCCGCGCCTGCGCCGAGGCGCGCACGTTGAAGCCCAGGATCGGAGCGTTGGCGCCTTTGGCCAACAGCACGTCGCTCTCGGTGATGGCGCCGGCGGCCGAATGGATGATGCGCGCGCGCACCTCGTCGGTGGAGATTTTCTCCAGCGAAGTGACGATCGCTTCGGCGGAGCCTTGAACGTCGGCCTTCACGATCACCGGCAGCTCGGACACTTTCTTGTCCTGCAGCTTGGCCATCATATCCGCCAGCGACACGCCGCCGCCGACCGGCACGAACGAGCGCTCGCGGCGCAGGCGTTCGCGGTATTCGGTCAACTCGCGCGCCCGCGCCTCGTTCTCGACCACCGCGAACGGCTCGCCGGGACTGGCGGGGGTGTCCAGGCCCAGGATCTCGACCGGGGTCGAAGGGCCGGCCTCGGTCACCTGCTCGCCGCGCTCGTTGACCAGGGCGCGCACGCGGCCCCAGGCGTCGCCGGCCACCACGATATCGCCGCGGCGCAGGGTGCCGCGCTTGACCAGAACGGTGGCGACCGAGCCGCGCCCGCGATCGAGCTTGGCTTCGATCACCACGCCCTCGGCCGTCCGGTCGGGGTTGGCGCGCAGGTCCATCACCTCGGCCTGCAACAGTATGGCCTCGATCAGATCGGTCAGGCCCGTCTTGGCCTTGGCCGAGACCGGGATGGCCTGGGTGTCGCCGCCCAGGCTTTCGACCACCACTTCGTGCTGCAGCAGCTCGTTGATCACCTTGGTCGAGTCGGCGCCGGGCTTGTCCATCTTGTTGATGGCCACGATCAGCGGCGCGCCGGCCGCGCGGGCGTGGTGAATCGCCTCGATCGTCTGGGGCATCACGCCGTCGTCCGCCGCCACCACCAGCACCACGATGTCGGTGATGTTGGCGCCGCGCGCGCGCATGGCCGAGAAGGCGGCGTGGCCGGGGGTGTCGAGGAAGGTCACGCGCTCGCCGTCGGGCAGGCGCACCTGATAGGCGCCGATATGCTGGGTGATGCCGCCGTGCTCGCCCTCGGCCACGTCGGTCGAGCGCAGGGCGTCGAGCAGGCTGGTCTTGCCGTGATCGACGTGGCCCATCACGGTCACCACCGGCGGGCGCGGCACCATGTGCTCGTCGAAGTCCTCGGCGTCGAGGAAGCCTTCTTCGACGTCGGCTTCAGACACGCGCTTGACGGTGTGGCCGAATTCGGTGGCCACTAGTTCAGCGGTGTCGTTGTCGATCACGTCGTTGATCTTCAGCATCAGGCCCTGACGCATCAGGAACTTGATCACATCCACGCCGCGCGTGGCCATGCGTTGGGCCAGTTCGCCCACGGTGATCACATCGGGAATGACCACGTCGCGCGAAACGCGGGCCTGCTCCTGCTGACCGCCGCCGCGACGCTTTTCCTTTTCCCGCTCGCGCGCCCGGCGCACGGAGGCCAAGGAGCGCATGCGTTCGACGGCGTCCTCGCCATCGCCGGCCACGGCCTGAATGGTCAGGCGGCCTTCGCGGCGCTTGGGCTCGCCCTTGGTGCGCGAGACCGCGGCCTTGGCGGGCGCGCCCTTGCCGCGCTTGCCGCCTTCGTCGTCGCTGTCGTCGGGGCGCCGATCGACCTCGCCCGAGCGCGGGGCCTGGCGGGTGGCGCGTTGGATTTCAGGGGTGGCCGGGGCCGGCGGCGGGCGCCCGCCCGGGGGCCGCGGGCCGCCAGGCCGGTCGCCGCGCGGCGCGGGCCGGGGCGAGAGGGCGGAATAGCGGACAGTCTCGCCGGCGGGGGCGCTGTCGCGGTCCCGCGGCGGGCCACGGTCGCCGAAACGGTTGTCGCCGCGCGGGGCGCCGCCTTCCCGGAACGGCGGACGGCCGCCCTCGGGACGGGGCCCGCGATCATAGCCGCCGCCTTCGGGGCGCGGCCGGTCGCTGCGGAAGGTGGTGGTGCCGCCGGTGTGGCGGTCGTCGCGCCGGCCGTCGCGGGGCGGGCCGCCCTCGCGCGGGGGACCGCCGGTGCGCTGCGGCGCGCCGCCGGCGGAGCCGGAGCGGTAGCCGTCCTGCCGGGGGGCGTCCTGACGATAGGCGTCCTGGCGCGGCGGGCGATCGGAGGACCGCATCTCCGCCTGGGCGTGGGCCGGTTCGGGACGAGGTTCCGAGCGCGCTTCGGGGCGGGCCTCGGCGCGGACTTCCACGCGGGGCTCAGGCCGGGCTTCAGCGCGCGCCTCGGGGGCCGGGGCCGGCGCTTCGGGCGGCGCGGCGGCGGCCTTGGCCGCTTCGGCCTCGCGGCGGCGCGCGGCCTCTTCCTCGGCGCGGCGCGCATCGGCGGCCTGGCGTTCGGCGGCCTGGCGCTCCTGCATCTCGCGCGCCGCTTCCAGGGCGCGCTGGCGGGTGCGCAGCTCTTCGGGCGACAGGTTGAGGTTGTTCTGCGGCGCTGCGTTCTGCAGTGGACGCGGCGGCGGCTCGGTTTGGGGCCGAGGCTTGATGTCGAACGTGGGACGCGGCGCGGCGGCGGGCGGCGGCGTGTCCACGCGACGTCGCTTGGTCTCCACCACCACCGTCTTGGACCGGCCGTGGCTGAAGCTTTGCTTCACCGTGCCCGAGCTCACCGCGCCCGTGCGCGGCTTCAGGGTCAGCGGGGCTCGGCCGCCAGGCCGGTTTTCATTGTCGTTCGCGTCGGTCATTCGGTCGCTTCAACTCACTGGCCGCGCAAGAGCGGCGCGGTTCGCTGGATAGTGCATAGGCCGGTGCAAACGGAACGAGATCGTTCCGCCCGCATCAGGGCTCCTCGCGCCAACTCTGAGGAAGGAGCGGACAGAAGCCCGACAGTCGCTCGACATCCAAAGTCCAGCGATCGGCGCCTCGTCCCGCAAGGAAGGCGAGGTGTATCACATTTCCGAGGCCCAAGGCCAAACCCAATTCCTCGGAACTGAAGACTCCGATCAGGCGGGGGGCCGGCAGACCCGCTGCCAAGGCTCGGCGGCCGGCCTGCAGCATCTTGCGCCGGCCGTCATCGGCCCCGTCGGAGGCTTCGACCAGCCAGGCGGTCTTGCCCGCACTGGCGGCCGCGGCCGCCTTCTCGAAGCCGAAGATAAGATCGCCGGCCCGCCGCGCAAGACCGAGCCCCGCCAAGAGGCGCGCCTTCAGCAGTCTTTCGACCTGATCGGCCAGGTCCGGCGACGCGGTCAGCTTGGCCTTGGCCGCCCGCGAGAAGGCGCCTTTGCGCGCCGCCTCGCTGACCGCCTCTCGGCTCGCCCGCACCCACAACCCGCGGCCAGGCAGCTTGCGCGCCAGGTCGGGCGTGACCGCGCCGTCCGGCCCGGCGACAAAGCGGATCAGCGCCTCCTCGGCCATCACCTCGCCGGACACGATGTCGCGCCGTTCGCGGTCTTCCAGGGCGGGCAGGGGGCGACTCCATGTCGAAAGGCCTCTCCCTCGAACATCGAAGGAGGGGATAGGGCTTAGGCGTCCTGTTCGACTTCCTCGGCGACGGCCGCTTCCGCCGCCAGCTCTTCCTCGGGCTCTTCCTCGGGCTCGGTTGGGGCTTCGACCCAGCCCATGGCCACGCGGGCGCGCATGATCAGGGCTTCGGCGTCGTCGGCCGAAAGGTTGAAGCTTTCCAGGGCGCCGGGCTGGCGCACGCGTTCGCCGTTCTTGGCCTCGAACCAGCCGCGCAGATCGTCGGGCACCAGGCCCGCCAGATCCTCGACGGTCTTGGTGTCGGCCTGGCCCAGGGCCACGGCCATGGGCAGGGTCAGGCCCTCGATGTCGAGCAGCGCGTCTTCCACGCCCAGTTCTCGGCGCTTGGCGTCCAGCTCGGCGGCTTCCTTGTCGAGGTATTCGCGGGCGCGGGTCTGCAGCTCCTCGGCCGTGTCCTCGTCGAAGACCTCGATCTGGGCGATTTCGTCGGCCTCGACATAGGCCACGTCCTCGACGCTGGCGAAGCCTTCGGTGACCAGCAGCTGGGCGATGACCTCGTCCACGTCCAGGGCTTCCTGGAACAGGGCGGTGCGTTCGGTGAACTCGCGCTGGCGGCGCTCGCTCTCCTGGCTCTCGGTCATGATGTCGATCTGCCAGCCGGTCAGCTGGCTGGCCAGGCGCACGTTCTGGCCGCGGCGGCCGATGGCCAGCGACAGCTGCTCGTCGGGCACCACCACCTCGACCCGCTCTTCGTCTTCGTCCAGCACCACCTTGGTCACTTCGGCGGGAGCCAGGCCGTTGACGATGAAGGTCGGCTCGTCGGGCGACCACTGGATGATGTCGATCTTCTCGCCCTGCAGCTCGGCCACCACGGCCTGGACGCGAGAGCCGCGCATGCCGACGCAGGCGCCGACGGGGTCGATCGAGCTGTCGTTGGACACCACGGCCATCTTGGCCCGGCTCCCCGGATCGCGGGCCACGGCGCGAATCTCGATCACGCCGTCGTAAACCTCGGGCACCTCCTGGGCGAACAGCTTGGCCATGAAGCCGCCATGGGCGCGGCTGAGCATGATCTGCGGGCCCTTGGTCTCGGTGCGCACATCGTAGATGTAGCTGCGGATGCGGTCGCCGATCTGGAAGTTCTCGCGCGGGATCGACTGGTCGCGGCGCATGATGCCTTCGCCGCGGCCCAGATCGACGATCACATTGCCGTACTCGACCCGCTTGACCACGCCGTTGACGATCTCGCCCACGCGGTCCTTGAACTCTTCGTACTGACGCTCGCGCTCGGCCTCGCGCACCTTATGGGTGACGACCTGGCGCGCCATTTGGGTCTGCACCCGCCCGAACTCGAAGTGCGGCAGGATTTCCTCGAACACCATGCCGGCCTCGGCCTTGATGTCGCGCTTCTTGGCGTCGGCCACCGAGATCTCGGTGTCCTCGTTCTCGACCGTCTCGACCACGGTGATGCAGCGCTTGATGGTCAGCTCGCCGGTCTTGGCGTCGATCAGGGCGCGGATGTCGTGCTCGGCGCCGTAGCGCGCGCGCGCCGCCTTCTGGATCGCCTCCTCGATGGCGGCGATCACGATTTCTTTCTCGATCGACTTCTCGCGAGCGACCGCGTCGGCGATCTGCAGAAGCTCGAGACGGTTGGCGGAAATGCCGGTGGCCATGGCGTTCTACTCCTCGTCTTCGGACGAACTTGGGGACGATTCCGATGATTGGTTTTGCAGGCGGGATTCACGTTCCTCGGCGCCGCGCTTGAGCAATTCGTCGCTCAGCACCAGCTTGGCCTCGGTGATCCAGGCGAAGGGCACATAGACCGTGGTGTCCGCTTCTTCTTCCAGGTCGATGCCGACATTGCCGTCCTCGACCCCGGCCAGCTTGCCGCGGAAACGCTTGCGGCCCTCGGCCAGGCGGTCCAGCTCCATGCGCACCTCCAAACCCTCGAAGGTCTCGAAGTCCTTCAGCCGGGTCAGGGGACGGTCGATGCCCGGGGTCGACACCTCGAGCAGATATTCGCCCTTGATCGGGTCGACCGCGTCCAGCACCTGGGAGGCGGCGCGCGAGAGGTTCGCGCAATCCTCGACGTCCATTGTGCCGTCGGGCCGCTCGGCCATGATCTGCAGGCGGCGCGTCTGGCCGCCCATCAGGCGCAGGCGCACGATCTCATAGCCGGCCGCCTCGGCCACGGGGTCGAGCAGCTCAATCAGGGACCGGTCTTCGGGCGTCTTGCCGCGCAAGGCTGAAATTCCAACAAAAAAGCGGCGGGCCGGGCGGCCGCCGCTCGAAAGCGCCATCCAGCGCAAACGATCGATGTAGCCTTCTTATACCCCGCGGTTTTGGGTTTGTCAGCCCCTTGGACGAACGCGTCAAAGGGGGCGGCCGCATGAGATGGAGAACGACGGCCCGTGGCCGGCCAAGAGCAGGCCCAATTTAGGCGCTGTCTCAGTTTGAGATCTAAGCCCGTTGCAAGGATGGCGTAACAGGCGGCAAGCGCCTATTTTCGGGCATGGCCTTCGAAATCATACGTCTGAAATCAAACGACTCCCGTGCAACACACGACGGGATGCTTGTATCTGCGACGCCCTCTGGCAAATGGGATATTTTAGGTGGGGCTGACAATAGCGACGGCCAATCAGCGACCTTCACGGTATTTGCCGGAATCGACGACTTAGACCGTGCCATTAGGAGTGCGGCCGATTGGGGTGGGCCTCGTGGTTTCACCAAAATCTACGTAAAAGGCGATCTCACTGTCTAAGGTCCTGAGGACAGGGGCGGCCTGGGTGAAGTAACCGGCGCGCCTATTATGGTTTCGCGGATCGCTAGCGACGAAGAATAGGATGGCGTCATGCTCGCTGCCGATTCGTCGGTTCACGCGGCAAAACACTACTATAGTAAAAAGTTGGAGAACCACGCCCCTGCCTTGTACTTTATGTTTTACCATTTCGTGCGGGGGCATAAGACGCCGCACATAAGCCCGGCGATGGGGCTGGCGTCTCTCAAACGCTCTGGACGATGGAAGACATTGCGGAGCGCGTTGAGGCGCGCGAGGCTAAGCCCGCGGCTCGGGGGCCGGACAAGAAGCGGGCGGCGCGCGATGGGACTGAGACTTCCAATTAACTTCCGCCTCGCTGAGGTATGGGTGCCGTTGGTGATCGGTGCCATAGGCGGATTTTGCAAAGATCATTTCGTGAGCTTGGTCGGCGGTGCTGCCGTTGCCGCGGCTGTCATAGTTTGGATACACCGTAAATTCATTCTCGATCTTTGGGCTCAGAACTATCGCGTATCCTGGCGCAAAAGTGGGCTTATCGTGCTTGTTATCGGGTCTTGGCTAATGGCAGTCCTCGCGACGACGGTCCTGGCTGCCGTCACTTACTTCCCTGCCTATTGGATTTCACCAATTTCAAACTGAGACACTGCCCCAATATGGCGCAGGTTGACTCTCGGCCCCCTCCGCGCGCATAAGCCGCCCCTCTCGGCGCATTTTGCAACGCGCCCTCTCCCGTCACGACCCCGATGCATCATATCGGACGAGGACGGCGAGGCCCCCCGTCCACGTGATCGTGCACGGGGGCGTTTTGCGTTGCGCGTGCATCCGAGGCGAGAAGGCGAGAGCATGTTCGAGAGCTTAGGCGAGCGACTGACAGGGGTGTTCGACCGGTTGACCGGTCGCGGCGTGCTGTCCGAGCGCGATGTCGAGGAGGCCTTGCGCGAGGTGCGTCTGGCCCTGCTCGAGGCCGACGTCGCCCTGCCGGTGGTGCGCGACTTCATCGCCAAGGCCAAGGAACAGGCCACCGGCGAAAGCGTGATCCGCGCGGTCAAGCCGTCCGAGCAGGTGGTCAAGATCGTCCACGACGGCCTGGTCGAGATGCTGGGCGGCGAGGGCCCGCCCGAGGGGCTGAACCTGTCGGTCACGCCGCCGGCGGTGATCCTGATGGCCGGCCTGCAGGGCTCGGGCAAGACCACCACCTCGGCCAAGCTGGCGCTGCGCCTGACCAAGTTCGAGCGCAAGAAGGTCCTGATGGCCTCGCTCGACACCCGCCGTCCGGCGGCGATGGAGCAGCTCGCGGCCCTGGGCCAGCAGGTCGAGGTCGACGTCCTGCCGATCATGGCCGGCCAGGGCGCGCCGGACATCGCGCGCCGGGCGCTCAACGCCGGGCGATTGGGCGGCTACGACGTGCTGATCCTGGACACCGCCGGGCGCACCACGCTGGACGAAGCGATGATGAGCGAGGCGGCCGAGATCGCCCGCATCGCGACCCCGACCGAGACCTTGCTGGTGGCTGACAGCCTGACCGGCCAGGACGCCGTGCGCACGGCCAAGGCCTTCCACGAGCGCCTGCCGCTGACCGGCCTGATCCTGACCCGCGCCGACGGCGACTCGCGCGGCGGGGCGGCGCTGAGCATGCGCGCCGTCACCGGTCTGCCGATCAAGTTCCTGGGCGCCGGCGAAAAGGTCGACGCCCTGGACGCGTTTGACGCCCGCCGCGTGGCCGGGCGCATCCTCGGCGCCGGCGACGTGGTGGCCCTGGTCGAGAAGGCCGTGGCCGACTTCGACCAGGCCAAGGCCGAGAAGATGGCCAAGAAGATGCAGAAGGGTCAGTTCGACCTGGACGATCTGGCCGAGCAACTGCGTCAGATGCAGCGCATGGGCGGCATGCAGGGCCTGATGGGCCTGCTGCCCGGCGTGCAGAAGATCAAGAAGCAGATTTCCGAAGCGAACATCTCGGACAAGGCCTTCAAGCGCCAGGAGGCGATCATCACCTCGATGACCGCGATCGAGCGCAAGAAGCCCGACATCCTCAACGGCTCGCGCAAGCGCCGCATCGCAGCGGGCGCCGGGGTCGAGGTCCAGGAGGTCAACCGCCTGCTCAAGCAGCACCGGCAGATGGCCGACATGTTCAAGATGATGAGCCGCGACGGCGGCAAGTCGATGGCGCGCCTGACCCAGGCCATGGGCCTGGGCGGCCTGGGCGGCGGCGGGGGCATGCCGCCCGGCGGCATGCCCAGCCAGGCCGACCTGGCCAAGTTCATGGGGCCCGGCCAGACCCCGCCCAATCTTCCCGGCCTCGGCGGCGGCGGACCCAAGCTCCCGGGTCTCGGCGGCGCCCCTCCCGGTTTTCCGTTCAACAAACCCAAACCCTGATCGAAATCAAATCTGATCGAACTCAAGAAGGACTATTGAAATGCTGAAGATCCGTCTCGCCCGCGGCGGCGCCAAGAAGCGCCCCTATTACTCCATCGTCATCGCTGACAGCCATTCGGCGCGCGACGGCCGCTTCATCGAAAAGGTCGGCGCCTACAACCCGATCCTCAAGAAGGACGACCCCAACCGCGTCACCCTGAACGTGACGTCGATCGAGGCGTGGCTGAAGAAGGGCGCCCAGCCCACCGACCGCGTGGCGCGCTTCCTGGCCGCCGAAGGCCTGGTGCAGTGGCAGCACAGCAACAACCCGAGCAAGGGCGCCCCGGGCAAGAAGGCCCAGGAACGTGCGGCCGAACGCGCCCAGCGCGAAGAAGAGCGCGCCGCCGCCGAGGCTGAAGCCAAGGCCGCTGCCGCCGAAGCCGCCGCCGCGCCCGCGCTCGAACCCGAAGTTGAAGCTGAAGTCGCGCCTGAGGCTGAAGCCGAGGCCGCGCCGGAAGCCGCCGTCGAAGAAACTCCGGCCGAAGCGTAATAGGCAATCCCCTCTCCCGCGAGGGAGAGGGGAGCTTCGGCTATGACCGATAAACTGGTCCTGATCGGCAAGGTGACCGGCGCGTTCGGCGTTCAGGGCGAGCTGCGCATCGCGGCCTATACCGAGAGCCCGGCGGCGCTGATTGACTACCGCACCCTGCTGCGCGAAGACGGCGGCCACGCCCTGACCTTGGTTTCCGGACGCTCAGTCAAGGGCGGGGTCATCGCCAAGGCCAAGGAATGCCCGGACAAGACCGCGGCGGACCGGCTGCGGGGGCTGAAGCTGTTCGTGCCGCGCTCGGTCCTGCCGCCGACCGACGAGGACGAGTTCTACCTGACCGATCTGGTCGGGCTGGCCGTCGAACGGCTGGACGGAAGCCCGCTCGGCAAGATCAAGGCGGTGCAGAACTTCGGTTCGGGTGACCTGCTGGAGATCGACCCCGGCCGGGGACCGAGCTGGTACCTGCCGTTCACGCGCGAAGCGGTTCCGGCCGTGGACCTGGCGGGCGGCAAGGTGGTGGCCGATCCGCCGAACGAAGTGTCGGAGCGTGACGCGTGAGCTTCGCCGTCAGCGTCCTGACCATGGCGCCAGAGGCCTTTCCCGGGCCGCTCGGCGTCTCGCTGATCGGGACGGCCTGGCGCGAGCAGGGCTTGTGGACACTGGAAACGGTGGACATTCGCGCCTTTTCGGCGGATAAGCGCGGCTTCCTGGACGACACCCCCGCCGGGGGCGGTCCAGGACAGGTTTTGAGAGCGGACGTGATCGCCGCTGCACTGGATTCAGTGGAGCGGTCGGGGCGGCCGCTTTTGTATATGAGCGCCCGGGGGCGGCCCCTGACCCAGGCGCGCGTGCGTGAATGGGCCGCCGGCCCGGGACTGATCGTCCTGTGCGGACGGTTCGAGGGGGTGGACCAGCGGGTGCTCGACGCGCGCGGGTTCGAGGAGGTCGCCGTGGGCGACGCGGTTCTCGCCGGCGGCGAGGCGGCGGCCATGGTGGCGATCGAGGCCAGTGTGCGACTGGTTCCGGGCGTGCTCGGAGCAGCCGCCTCGCTGGAGAGTGAAAGCTTCGAGGACGGGCGCCTCGAACATCCGCAGTACACACGGCCGCGGACGTTCGAAGGGCTCGACATCCCCGAGGTGCTGCTGAGCGGCCATCACGGCGAAATCGCCAAGTGGCGCAAGGCGCAGAGTGAAGAGACCACCCGCGAGCGGCGGCCCGATCTTTGGGCGGCCCGCCTCGCCAACTTACAGCCAAAGGGCAAGTGAAGCCCAAGGAGACATGACCATGGCGAACGTGATTGCTGAACTTGAGCGTGAAGAAGCCCAGCGCCTGCTGGCCAAGCGCGCCATCCCCGAATTCCAGCCCGGCGACACCCTGCGCGTGAACGTGCGCATCAAGGAAGGCGAGCGCGAGCGGATCCAGGCCTATGAAGGCGTGTGCATCGCGCGCGCCGGGGGCGGCGTGCACGAGAGCTTCACCGTTCGCAAGATCTCGTTCGGCGAAGGCGTCGAGCGGATTTTCCCGCTGATGTCGCCCAATATCGAATCGATCGAGGTGAAGCGTCGCGGCGTGGTGCGTCGCGCCAAGCTCTACTATCTGCGCGACCGTCGCGGTAAGTCCGCGCGTATCGCCGAGCGTCAGATGTCGACGACCTCGACCGCCGAAAAGCCGGCCGCGACCGAAGAGTAGTCAGCTCTTCCAGGACGGTTACAAAGGCCTCGGCGGACCTCCCGCCGAGGCTTTTTTGTTTGCGCTATCGCCTCACGGCTACATGAGCGCGTTTTTTGTTTGCGCTATCGCTTAACCGCTCCATCAGCGCGTATTTGTTTTTCTCACCTTCGGCGTCGCGCTCAAGCCGCGGCGCGGCAGGGCCAGGCCGAGGAAAAAAGAATGACCACTGTGTTCATCGACGGGGCCGCCGGCACGACCGGCCTGGAAATCCGCGAGCGGCTGGCCGGCCACGCCGGCCTGACCCTGGTCGCGCTCGAAGGCGACAAGCGCAAGGACCCCAAGGCCCGGCGCGAGGCGCTCAACGACGCCGACGTGGTGATCCTGTGCCTGCCTGACGATGCGGCGCGCGAGGCCGTGGCCCTGATCGACAATCCCAAGGTCAAGGTGATCGACGCCTCGACCGCGCACCGCACGGCCGCCGGCTGGACCTATGGCTTCGCCGAGCTCGACCCCGGTCAACGGGCCGCGATCGCCGCCTCCAAGCGGGTGTCCAATCCGGGCTGCTATCCCACGGGTTTTCTGGCCCTGATGCGGCCTCTGACCCGCGCCGGCCTGATTCCCGAGGGCTTTCCGGTCACCGTCAACGCGGTGTCGGGCTATTCCGGGGGCGGCAAGGCGATGATCGCCGAGTTCGAGGACGAGGCCTCGCCGCACTTCTCGACCGAGGTGTTCCGCACCTATGGTCTGACGCTGCAGCACAAGCACGTGGGCGAGATGCAGATCCACGCGCACCTGACCCACCCCCCGATCTTCGCGCCCAGCGTCGGGCGGTTCTACCGCGGCATGCTGGTCGAGACGCCGCTGAACCTGTGGGCGCTTAAGGGCCACCCTTCGGTGCACGACGTGCACCAGGTCCTGGCGAAGGCCTATTGCCGCGAGCCGCTGGTCGAGGTGGCGAGCCTGGAAGACGGCCACACCTCGCTCGACGCGGAAATCCTCAAGGGCTCCGACCGGCTCAAGCTGTTTGTGTTCGGCAACGAGCAGCGCGGCCAGGCGCGCCTGATCGCGGCCCTCGACAATCTCGGCAAGGGCGCGGGCGGGGCGGCGGTGCAGAACCTTAACCTATTGACGGGGCGGCCTGAAACCGAAGGTCTAGTCCTTTAGGCTGTCAGATAACCTGTTCTCCCATGAAACATAATTTATATGCATAACAATGGTTTGTGAGCTATGTTGGTCGGGTTCGGGGTTGTAGCCCGAGCGGGTAAGCGTACCCAGTAGCGTTCAGTAAGCGTAGCTTAGTTCTATCCGCGTAGGTGAAGGCCTTCCTCCCCGTTGGCCTTCACTCCGCGCGATACGTCCCCGCCGCGAGCGGGCGTCGGCCAGAGCGGCCGCCAAAACCGTCCTCGTTTCGATCAAACTCTATCTTCAGACTTCCGTCGGCGCGGGGCGCCGGCGGGCTGTAGGGTTGGCCGGGACGCGGGCTCCTTTTTCGGAGACTTTACGAAAGCGGCCCACGGGCCTACATGCCCGCCATGCCTGGAAAGACGCTTTACGACAAGATTTGGGACGCCCATCTGGTGGCGCAGGACCCCAATGGGGAGTCGATCCTCTATATCGACCTGCACCTGATCCATGAGGTGACCACCCCGCAGGCCTTCTCGGGCCTGAGGACCAATCATCGCCCCGTGCGCCGGCCCGATCTGACCCTGGCGGTGGCCGATCACAACATCCCCACCGAAGGCCAGGCCAAGGGCGTGGACGCGGTGGAAGACGCCGAGGCGCGCCTGCAGTTGCAGACGCTCGGGCGCAATGTGAAGGACTTCGGCATCGAGTTCTTCCCCATGGGCGATATCCGCAACGGAATCGTGCACGTGGTCGGGCCCGAGCAGGGCCGCACCCAACCGGGCATGACCATCGTGTGCGGCGACAGCCACACCTCGACCCACGGCGCCTTCGGCGCCCTGGCGCACGGCATCGGCACCTCCGAGGTCGAGCATGTGCTGGCGACCCAGACCCTGCGCCAGCGCAAGGCCAGGAACATGCGCGTGACCTTCGTCGGCGAGCCGGTTCCCGGCGTCGGCGCCAAGGATTACGCCCTGGCCCTGATCGGCGAGATCGGCACGGGCGGGGGCACAGGCTGCGTGATCGAATACGCCGGTCCGGCGATCGAGGCCTTGAGCGTCGAAGGGCGCATGACCTTGTGCAATCTGTCGATCGAGGGCGGGGCCAAGGCCGGGCTGGTGGCGCCAGACGAAAAGACCTTCGCCTACCTGATGGGCAAGCCCGCGGCGCCCAAGGGCGCGGCCTGGGACCTGGCCCTGACCTACTGGAAGCGCTTTTCCTCCGACCCCGACGCGGTGTTCGACCGTGAACTGACCATCGACGTGTCCAAGATCGCCCCAACCGTCACCTGGGGCACCAGCCCCGAGGACGTGGTGGCGATCGATGGCCTGGTGCCCGACCCCGAAAGCTTCGCCAGCGAAGACAAGCAGGCCGGCGCGCGCCGGGCGCTCGACTACATGGGCTTGCAGCCTGGGCAGAAGATCACCGACGCCGCCGTGCAGCGCGTGTTCATCGGCTCGTGCACCAACAGCCGTATCGAAGACCTGCGGCAGGCCGCCCTGATCGCGCAAAAGGCCCTGGATATGGGGCTGAAGGTGGCGCCGGGCGTGCGGGCGATGGTGGTGCCGGGCTCAGGGCTCGTGCGTGAAGAGGCCGAGGCCGAGGGCCTGGACCAGGTGTTCCTGGCCGCCGGCTTCGAATGGCGCGAGCCGGGCTGTTCAATGTGCCTGGGCATGAACCCCGATCGCCTGGACCCGCAGGAGCGTTGCGCCTCGACCTCCAACCGCAACTTCGAGGGCCGCCAGGGTCGCGGCGGGCGCACCCACCTGATGAGCCCCGCCATGGCCGCCGCCGCCGCCATCCGCGGCCACATCGCCGACGTGCGGGAGTTCTTGTGATGCGCAAGTTCGATCATCTGCAAGGCGTGGCCGCGCCCCTGCCGGCCGCCAACATCGACACCGACCAGATCATCCCCAAGCAGTTCCTCAAGACGGTGGAGCGCGAGGGTCTGGGCAAGGGGCTGTTCTACGATTTCCGCTTCGACCTTGAGGGTCATGAGAAGCCGGACTTCGTGCTCAACCAGCCAGCCTACAAGGGCGCGCGCATCCTGATCGCGGGCGACAACTTCGGCTGCGGTTCCTCGCGCGAGCACGCGCCGTGGGCGCTGGACGACTTCGGCCTGCGCTGCGTGGTCTCGACCAGCTTCGCCGACATCTTCTACAATAACTGCTTTCAGAACGGCCTTCTGCCCGCGATCGTCTCGTCCGAGGACCTGCACGCCCTGATGGGCGAGGCCAAGGGCGGCAACCACGTGTTCGCCGTGGACCTGGACGCCCAGACCATCAGCGCCCCCTCGGGCAAGACCGTCCGCTTCGCCATCGACGCCGGCCGCAAGGAAAAGCTGCTCAAGGGCCTGGACGCCATCGGCGAGACCCTCGAGCACGCCCCCGAGATCGACCGCTTCGAACAAAAACGCCGCCAGACCCAGCCTTGGGCGGCGGCCTGAGGGACAGCATGAACACCAACACCCCCCGCTTGCTGCTCCTGCCGGGCGACGGCATCGGTCCTGAAGTGATCGGCCAGGTGAAGCGCGTGGCCGCCTGGCTGAGCGCCAACGCCGACCTGCAACTGGACATCGAGGAGCGTCCGTTCGGCGGGACCAGCTACGATCTGTGCGGCGATCCGCTGTCGGCCGAGGCGCGCGAACTGGCGCTGTCGAGCCAGGCGGTGCTGATGGGCGCGGTCGGCGGTCCGCAGTGGGACCAAGTGGCGCGCGACAAGCGGCCCGAGGCGGGCCTCCTGAACCTGCGCAAGGCGATGGACGCCTTCGCCAACCTTCGCCCGGCCCTGTGTTTCGAGGCCCTGGCTGACGCCTCGACATTGAAGCGCGAGATCGTCGCGGGGCTCGACATCATGATCGTGCGCGAACTGACTTCGGGCGTCTATTTCGGCGACAAGGGCATCGACGCCAACACGCCCACGGGCGAGAAGCGCGGCTACGACCTTCAGGTCTATACCCAGAGCGAGATCGAGCGCGTGGCGCGGGTCGCCTTCGAACTGGCGCGCGGGCGGCGCAACAAGGTCACCTCGGCCGAAAAGTCCAACGTGATGGACTCGGGTCTGTTCTGGCGCCAGGTGGTCACCGCCCTCCATGCAGCCGAATATCCTGACGTGCAGTTGGAGCACATGCTGGCCGACAACGCCGCCATGCAGCTGGTCAAAAATCCCAAGCAGTTCGACGTGATCGTCACCGACAATCTGTTCGGCGATATCTTGTCGGACGAGGCGTCGATGCTGACCGGCTCGATCGGGCTGTTGCCCTCGGCCGCCCTGTCCAACCCGGGAAAGCCGGGCCTGTACGAGCCGGTGCACGGCTCGGCGCCCGACATCGCCGGCAAGGGCCTGGCCAATCCGCTGGCCGCCATTCTCAGCTTCGGCATGGCGCTGCGCTGGTCCCTCGGCCGGCCCGACCTGGACGAGCGGCTGTATGCGGCGGTCAAGGCGGCGTTGGACAAGGGCGTGCGCACGGGCGACCTTGGCGGGCGCGCCACCACGGCCGAGATGGGCGACGCGGTGATTGCCGCTTTGTAGCCGCCTTGGGGGCCTAGGACGGCGTCATGCCCTTTATTCGCTATCTCCGCCGCGCCCTCGTGATCCTGGCCCTGGCCGGGCCGGCGTGGGGCCAGACGCCGCCGGCCGCGCCCGCGTCCGACCCGGCGCCGGCGACCGATGCGGCGGCGCCGATCGATCCCGATCACGAGATCCAGATCATCGCCCATCTGCCTGGCCCCGCCCTATGGCGGGTGGCCACGCCCAAGTCCGAGCTGTGGATCATCGGCATGACCGGCCCGGCGCCCAAGCGTCTCGATTGGGACACCCGCCGGATCGACGCGGCGCTCGACGGCGCGCGCGAGCTGGTCATCCCGCCGGGCGCCTCGATCAATCTGTTCGACATCGCGGGCCTGCTGCTCGACCCGGCGCACCGGTACCACTACCCCGGCGGTCAGACCCTGCGCGCCGCCCTCAGCCCTGACGCGCGCACCAAGTTCGAGGAGGCCGCCCGGTCGGTGGGCCAGGACCCGGCGCACTACGACCATTGGCGGCCCATCGTCACGGCCATCGCTCTGCTGGCCGACGCGCAGAAGCATGACGCCCTCAACCCGGAAGGTCCGCAAAAGACCCTGATGCACCTTGCGGCCGCGCACCACGTGCCGACACGGCGCCTGACCAACTATTCCCTGGGCGAGCTGCTCAAGGCGCTGGGCAGCGGCGGTCCGCAGGCGGGCGACACCTGCCTCGACCTGGTCACCGACCTGACCCCGCGCCTGCCCGACCTGTCAGCCCGCATGGGCGCCGCCTGGGCCAGGGGCGATGTCGACGCCACCCGAGCGGTGCGGGCGGAGATCACCTCCGATCGCTGCTTCACCGCTACTCCCGGCCTGCAGCAGCTGCAGGACCGCATGACCGCCGACTGGGCGCGGGGTCTCGCCCAGACCCTGCAGAAGCCGGGCAAGACCGTCTTGGCGATCGACATGGAAAGCCTCACGCGCGCCGGCGGCCTTCTGGAGCAGCTGCGGGCCCAGGGGCTGGACGTCACCGGGCGCGCCTACTGAGCGCGCCGACATGAAGCCGAGCTGGATCGGCGGGCGCAGCGCTTGGGGCGCCATTACCTTAATCATTCGGGTATAGAGTGAATAACGCCAGGAGCTCGACGGCCGGCGTTTCAACACGCTGGCTCCGGGGGAAGTGTCGCCGGCTGTTATCCGCCTTGCGCTGTTCTTGGCGTCGGGCCCTCGCAGCCGCCTTCCTCCGATCGCCGCTGACGCCGGCGCGGTGATGATCACATTCGGGGGAATGTGCAAGTGGTCGAGATCATTCAGCTTTCCGACCTGGAAAACGGCACGGAGCTCAATGCGGACGTGGTCATCGTCGGCGGCGGTCCCGCGGGTCTGACCATCGCCAAGGAACTGTTCAACACCAGGGCTCGCGTGCTGATCCTGGAGAGCGGGCTGATCGACGAGACGCCCGAGCATGCCGCCCTGTGCGAACTGGAAGGGGTGGGCGATCTGCGCTCGGAGCCGCAACGGCGCAAGCGCGCCGAATTCCACGGCGAGAGCCTGGCGTCCTGGACCGACGCGTCCCAGCCCTACGGCGTGCGTTGCCGCCTGCTCGGCGGGGCGACCCACGCCTGGGCCGGCAAATCGGCGCCGTTTGACCCCGCCGACTTCGCCGCGCGGCCGTGGGTGGCCCATTCGGGCTGGCCGGTGGCCTATGAGGCGGTGCAGCCCTATGTGCGCCGGGCCGAGGCGGCGCTCAACCTCAGCCTGACGGCGCCAAAGCCCCTGGTCGAGACCGAGACGCTCAATTCCTTCTACTGGCAGTTCGCGCGCTCGCGCATCGACAAGCTGGACGTGATGCGCTTCGGCCCGGAGTTCCGCACCTATCGGGCTGACAACGTGCGCGTGCTGCTCGACGCCACGGTCACCGACATCCGCCTGTCGGACGACGGCGCACGGTTCGACAGCCTAAGCATCGCCGGCGTGTGCGGCGTCAAGGCGCGCGTGCGCGCGCGGACCGCGATCCTGGCGGCCGGCGGCGTCGAGAACCCGCGCCTGCTGCTGGCTTCGCGCGACCAGCACGCCAACGGCATTGGCAACGGACATGATCAGGTTGGACGCTATCTGATGGATCATCCGGGCGCGCGGGTCGGCTGGTTCAAGGGCGAGGACTCAGCGGCGATCCTGCGCCGGTTCGGCTTCCAGGGCGTGCGCTACGACGGGCGGATGCACATGTTCATGCACGGCCTGGCCGTCAACCCGAAGGTGCAAGAGCGCGAGGGACTGCTCAACACCGCGTTGTATTTCATGCCCCAGCGCGCGCCGGACGACCCGTGGGACGCGATCAAGCGGATGATCAAGCGCAAGAGCGAGCATCCGCTGCAGGACCTTAAGTCGATCGTCGCCGGCGGCAAGCTGGTGGCCGCGGGCGTGGGCATGAAGGCCTTGGCCCATCCCAGGACCCCCGAGGTGCTGCGCAACCTGATCGTCGACGCCGCCATCCGGTTCGACCCGAATTTTGTGGTCGAGGAGTTCCAGACCGGCGGCCTGCCGCACAAGGTGACCGGCCTGGCGGTCGACGCCATCACCGAAAACGCGCCCAACCCCGACAGCCGGGTTCGGCTGGCCTCGTCCGCGGACCGTTTCGGCGTGCCTAAGGCCCTGGTGGACTGGCGCCTGTCGGCCCAGGATCGGCAGTCGCTGGCCCGCGTGGCTCAGCTGGGCGCAGATCTCTTGCCGCGGATGGGCTTGCCCGCGCCCGTGCTGGAGCCCTGGATCGTGCAGGGCGAGCTGGATACGGCGGTGATCATCGACATGGCGCATACCTCGGGAACCACTCGCATGTCCCATGACCCCCAAACCGGCGTGGTCGATCCCGACTGCCAGGTTCACGGGGTTTCAGGCCTGTATGTCGCCGGCTCCTCGGTGTTCCCCACCAGCGGCCACGCCAATCCCACCCTGATGATCCTGGCCCTGGCGATACGCCTGGCCGATCATCTGAAGGCGACCCAAGGGCTGGCGCAGACGGGGTCGGCGGCGCTCGACGCCGTGGAGGCGGATGCCGTGGGCGTCGGGGCCGGCCTGGCGGCCGCGTTCGAGGCGCCGCTGGCCGGCGCCTGACCGCTCAGGTCCAGAACAGCCCGGCCCGGCCCGCGCGTCGACGCCGGCTCCACAGGTCGAGGTACATCGCCGTTCCCGACAGGGCCAGGAACACCAGCGACAGTCCGCCCAGCAGGCTCATCCACCGGCCGGACAGGCCGATGAAATCGCCGCGATGGATCTGCTTGACGATCTGGTCTTCCTGCCAGCCGAAGGGCTGGCCGGTCGCCGGATAGTTGGGCTCGGTCAGGCTGACCGCGCGGCCGGTGGCGGCATTGAACTGCACCTGCTCAGCCTCGCGCGGTCCGGAGAACACCACCACGCCTTGGGGCATGCCGGCGTAGTAACGTAGGCGCAGCACCCTAATCGGCGCGTCCGGCCGGGCCGCATGGAAGGCCGACAGGGTGGTGCGCAGCATGCCCGGCAACTCGGCGTCGGTCAGGGGCGAGGACTGGTCGGCATTGGCGCCCGAGCGGTCGCCGTGGTGGGCGACGCGGAAGGCCGACACGCCCACGTCGCCGATCGCCAGCAGGGTGCCGCTCAGCGCCATCACGGTCAGGAACAGGCTGGCGGCGATCGCGACGCCCCGGTGCAGGCTGCGCCACAGCCCGCCGGCCGACCACAACGGATTGGCCCGCCCCAGCCGCGCGCGCGCCGCCAGCAGGCGAAAATACTGCACCAGGCCCGTGAAGATCATGGCGCAGATTAACAGCCCCATGACCGGATCCAGTAAGGTCGCGGCGTCGCCGAACTGGGTCAGGCGGTGGATGTTCTTGACCGTATTGCGCAGCGAGGGACGGCCGAGCGGCTGCATCTTGACCGCGCCGGCCGCCTCTGGGCCGATCAGCACCGCGCCGGTCGCGGCGTCGAAGCGCATGACCTTCTTCTTGGAGGCGACTTCGCCCACCGGCTTGCCGTCCCGCACGCGCAGCTCGACGTAGCCTAGCGGCGCGCCGGGAACGGCGGCGCGCGCGGCCTTGACCACCGTGGCCAGGGCGGCGCCGTAGTCCAAGCCGGCGGGCAGAACGGCGGCGTCGTATTCGCCGTCGCCCAGCACCTGGAAGTTGGGCGGGCCGTTGTGGCCGTCGCGGATCGCCCGGATGTTCGGGTCGCTGGCGGGCGCGTGGCTGAGCAGGGCCTTCAGGTCGATGAGCTGGATCGTCACCCCGGTCAGGCCGACCCACAGGGCGGCCAGCACGGCGAAGACGGCGATGACGCGGTGCGCCGTGCGCATGGTTGGTTTCCTCCCGGCATTCTCGCTCGGCCAGACAAAGCGGTCACGGCGCCGACAGAAAAGGAAGACGATTCAGGCTCATGACCGATTGAATTGGGCTGCGTCCGGCGGCGCACGAAACGCCGCGTCGCCCGGGGCGCCCTTGCGAAAACGCCGTCGAAGGCGTAACTGCCCCGTTCCTCAGCATAAGGAGAGAGTGCGATGGGTTACCGGGTAGCCGTCGTCGGCGCCACGGGCAATGTGGGCCGCGAAATGATGGCGATCCTCGAGGAAGTGAACTTCCCCGTGGACGAGATGCATGCGGTGGCCTCGCGCAAATCCATCGGCATCGAGGTTTCGTTCGGCGACAAGACCCTCAAGTGCAAGGACCTGGAGCAGTTCGACTTCTCCAAGGTCGACATCGTGCTGATGTCGGCGGGCGGCGATGTGTCCAAGGCGTGGTCGGAAAAGATCGGCGCCGCCGGTCCGGTCGTGATCGACAACTCCTCGGCCTGGCGCATGCACCCCGACGTGCCGCTGATCGTGCCGGAAGTGAACCCCGACGCGATCGAGGGCTTCCGCAAGAAGAACATCATCGCCAACCCCAACTGCTCGACCGCCCAGCTGGTGGTGGCGCTCAAGCCGCTGCACGACGAGGCGCGCATCAAGCGGGTGGTGGTGTCGACCTATCAGTCGGTGTCCGGCGCGGGCAAGGCGGGCATGGATGAGCTGTGGGACCAGACCAAGGCCCTCTACGGCCTCGGCGAGGTCAATCCCAAGACGTTCGCCAAGCAGATCGCCTTCAACGCCATCCCGCAGATCGACGTCTTCCTCCCCGACGGCTCGACCAAGGAGGAATGGAAGATGACGGCCGAGACCCACAAGATCCTCGATCCCAAGATCGAGCTGACCGCCACCTGCGTGCGGGTGCCGGTGTTCGTGGGCCACTCAGAGGCGGTCAATATCGAGTTCCACACGCCCCTGTCGGAAGACGAGGCCCGGGAAATCCTGCGCGAGTCGCCGGGCGTGGTGGTGATCGATAAACGCGAGAACGGCGGCTACATCACCCCCGTGGAATGCGCTGGCGAGTTCCCGGTCTACATCAGCCGCATCCGCAGGGATCCGACGGTGGAGCACGGCATCAACCTGTGGTGCGTGTCCGACAACCTGCGCAAGGGCGCGGCGCTCAACGCCGTGCAGATCGCTCAGTTGCTCGACGAACGCGGTCTGATCGAAACCGTCGCGGCCTAGGCTTCAATCGTCGCTCGTCCCGCGCAGGCGGGACGGGCGGCTTTGATCGCCCTCTGACTTCGCTAGAAGAACGCCATCACCTCGGCGCTGAGCGCGTCGATCTGGTCACGCGCGGCCTGATAGGCGCGCGACTTGCCCTCGGTCAGCTTGGTCACCGCCTCCTTGCGCGCAAACAGGCTGCGGAAGATTTCCCGGTCGGTCAGCACGGCCTCCAGCACCGGCAGATTGTTGGCGGTGAGCAAGGTCTTGGCGTCCTCGACAGAGCGCCGGTGGCTGCTGGGCAGGCGGGAGAATAGGCCGACCACCGGGATGGGCCGGCGTTCGCGCCGGCAGGCCTCGGCCACCACGCCCGCGATCTTGAGCGCCTCGCGCGCTTCCAGCCAGGAAGAAGACAGCGGCGTGATCACGAGGTCGGCCCGGGCCACCGCCGCGCCGGCCATGGCGGGCGCGCCGCCCTCGGTATCGACGATCACCCAGGGCTCCGAAGCCTTGGGCGCGCCCGCCTTGGCCTTGCGCAGCACGCCGGGCAGGTCGTGGAAATGCGGCGCCTGCAGCACGGTGATCGCGTCCGGCCGCCAGCCGAAGCGGCTCCAGGCGGTCAGCGGCAGATTGGGGTCGGAGTCGGCCAGCGTCACGGCCAGGCCCCGCTTGACCAGGCCCATAGCCAACAGCACGGCGGAGGTCGACTTGCCCACGCCCCCTTTGGAACTGACGAACGCTATGGTCGGCACCGCTTGTCCCCCGTTGACCGGCCAACCATCGGCCGGGCGCTGGCGCGGCGCAAGCCTCCAAGCGTGGCTAGAGGCAGGCGTAGAGCGCGTCGATCAGGCGGCGGGCGCGAGGGTCGCCGATCAGGTGAGCTGACTGGCGGTTCATGACATAGGCCAGCGACAGGCGCCGCTCCGGGTCGGCCACGGCGCACGATCCGCCCCAACCCGAATGCCCAAACGAGTGGGCGGATGGCCCATAGACGCCCAGCCCGGCGTTGCGCAGGAATCCCGCGCCCCAGCTCAGATTGAACGGCAGCACCTGGTCGTCGCCCGCGATGCGCGCGCGGGCGGCCTCCAACGCCAGGCCTGGCGGCAGCACCTCGCGCCCGTCGAGTTCGCCGTCGCAGGCCAGGACCGCCATCATCCGCGCCAGGGCCGCCGCCGTGGCGTGGCCGTTGCTGGCCGGCAGCTCGGCCCCGCGCCACTTGCGGATATCCTTGGCCGGAGCGGCCGACCACGGCTTGAAGAAAGCCAGGATGCGCGGTTCGGTCAGCTTGCCGAGCTCGGGCAGGGTCGGCGGGCGCACGGTCTCGGCCACCCGGTGATCCTCGCCTTCGGGCAGGCCGATCCACAGCTCCAGCCCGAACGGCTCACACAGGTCCGCCCGCAGCGCCTGGCCGAGGGTGCGGCCGTCGGCGCGGCGGAACAACTCGCCCGCCAGATGGCCGAAGGTCGAGGGGTGGTAGCCTGAGGCGCTGGCCGGCGGCCACAGCGGCTCGGCCGCCGCGAGCCGCGCGCACATGCCGTCCCAGTCGAACCAGCCGTCGGGGTCGAACGCCTCGCGCAGGCCGCTCAGCCCCGCCTGGTGCGACAGCACCTGCTCGACGGTCAGCGCGCCCTTGCCCTGAGCGGCGAATTCTGGCCACAGCGCGGCGGCGGGGCGGCCGTAGTCAAGCGCGCCGCGTCCAACGGCCAGGGCGCACATCAGCGCCGCCGCAGCCTTGCTCGACGAAAACACCGGGGTCAGGGTCTTGTCGTCGAACGGCCGCGTGCGGGCGCGGTCGGCGTGGCCGCCCCACAGGTCCAGCACGATCTCGCCGTCGATCGCGGCGCAAAAGCGCGCGCCAAGCTCGGCGAGTTCGCCCTCGAAATTGGCGATGAACGCCTGCCGCACCGCCTCGAACTTGGGCGGACATAGGACTGTGTCGGGGATCAGAACGCTCATGGCCGCGTCATAGCCCTTTCGCCCTCAAGGGGGGAAGGGCGGGGATGGCGGGCTCGCGTGGGGCCAAAAGAAAAAGGCGCCCAACCGCGTTGTACTCCGTGTAGTCGATCAAGTACGTGCGGCCAGCACGCTGGCTGGCGTGGCTTGAAAGCGGCTGACATAAAAATTGCCTGACGCCAAATCAGGTCCCCAAGATTAAAAAGCAGCGTTATGTTTAGTGGTAGTGGCGAAGGCTTAGTGACTGTAATTTCTACGGCTTCAAACCAGTAGACTACGTCAACCGTCGCGGTGCGAACTCGCATTTTGCCACCTCAACACCGGGAGACGCCGAATCATGGAGAATAAGATCGTGCTATGGGCAATCGTCGCTCTCCTAGCGTTAATTGCGGCCCTACTTGCCAGGGCCGTCGGCTACCTGGGCGCTGCGCGCCGCCACACTGACAGCTACTCTATCAAACTTGGAACATGCCTGACCGAGATTAAGCTCCTCCTAGAGCAGATCGATCAGAAGAGGGGCTAGTCTGCATTGCAAAAGGGTATGGTTGCCAAAAGAAAAAGGCGCCTGGGGCGGGACGGCCTCAGGCGCCTTGTCTTGCGCGGGGCGTGAGTCACGACCCTCACCCTGCCCCTTCCCCTGAAGGGGAAAGGGACGTCTAGTAGCGATAGTGGTCGGGCTTGAACGGGCCGTCGACGGTCACGCCGATGTAGGCGGCCTGTTCGGGGCTGAGCTGGCTCAGGGCCACGCCCAGCTTCTCCAGGTGCAGCATGGCCACCTTCTCATCCAGCCGCTTGGGCAGGGTGTAGACCTTGGCCTCATAGGCCTTGCCGTTGGTCCACAGCTCGATCTGGGCGAGGGTCTGGTTGGTGAAGGAGGCGCTCATCACGAAGCTGGGGTGACCAGTGGCGTTGCCCAGATTCACCAGGCGGCCTTCGGACAGCAGGATGATCTTCTTGCCGTCCGGGAATTCCACGTGGTGGACCTGCGGCTTGATCTCGTCCCACTTAAAGTTGCGAAGGGCCGCGACCTGGATCTCGGCGTCGAAGTGGCCGATGTTGCACACGATGGCGTTGTTCTTCATGCCGCGCATGTGCTCGAGCGTGATCACGTCCTTGTTGCCCGTGGCCGTGACGAAGATGTCGCCGTCCTTCAGCGCGCCTTGCATGGTGCGCACTTCATAGCCTTCCATCGCCGCCTGCAGGGCGCAGATCGGGTCGATCTCGGTCACGATCACCCGCGCGCCGCCCTGGCGCAGCGAGGCCGCCGAGCCCTTGCCCACGTCGCCGTAGCCGGCCACCACCGCCACCTTGCCCGACAGCATCACGTCGGTGCCGCGGCGGATGGCGTCGACCAGGCTCTCGCGGCAGCCGTAGAGGTTGTCGAACTTGGACTTGGTCACGCTGTCGTTGACGTTGATGGCGGGGAAGGGCAGCTCGCCCTTCTCGGCCAGCTGGTACAGGCGGTGCACGCCCGTGGTGGTCTCTTCGGACACGCCCTTGATCGCGTCGCGGATGGCCGAATAGAAGCCCGGCTTTTCCTTCAGATAGCGCTTCATCACGCGGAAGAGCGCTTCCTCTTCCTCGTTGGTCGGCTTGTCGAGGATTGAGGGGTCCGCTTCGGCTTTGGGACCCAGCACGCACAGCAGGGTGGCGTCGCCGCCGTCGTCCAGGATCAGGTTGGGATAGCCGCCGTCGCTCCATTCGAAGATGCGGTGGGCGTAGTCCCAGTACTCGTCCAGGGTCTCGCCCTTGATCGCGAACACCGGCGTGCCGGTGGCGGCGATGCCCGCGGCGGCGTGATCCTGGGTGGAGAAGATATTGCACGAGGCCCAGCGCACGTCCGCGCCCAGCGCCTGCAGCGTCTCGATCAGCACGGCGGTTTGGATAGTCATGTGCAGCGAGCCGGCGATGCGCGCGCCCTTGAGCGGCTTGTCCTTGCCGAACTCGGCGCGCAGGGCCATCAGCCCCGGCATCTCGGTCTCGGCGATCAGGATTTCCTTGCGGCCCCAATCGGCCAGGGCGATGTCGCGGATCACGTAGTCGGCCATCGGGCGCTCCTCTGCTGGTCGCCGTCTATACCGGCGGGGGCGGCGTTGGGCAACCGGATATAAAGATATCTTTATATGATTAGTCGCGCGGGTCCTCGTAGAGCTCGATCGGCAGGCCGTCGGGGTCGGCGAAGAAGGTGAAGCGGCGGTCGGTGTAGGGATCGACGCGAATGGCCTCGACCGCGACGCCCAGGCCCTCCAGACGCGCGACTTCGGCGGCGATGTCGCCCACGGCGAAGGCCAGGTGGCGCAGGCCGCAGGCTTCCGGACGGCTGGGGCGCGGCGGAGGCGAGGGGAAGGAGAACAGCTCGATCTGGGCGTTGCCAGCGTCCAGGTCGCATTTCCACGAGTCGCGCTCGGCCCGGTAGGCCTCGTGCACCACCGGCAGGCCCAGGACCTGAGTGTAGAACGCCTTTGAGCGCGGGTAGTCCGAACAGATGATGGCGAGATGGTGGATGGCCCGCATGCTTGGACCTTAACATCCGCCCACACCAGGGTCGACCGGCGCGCCAAGACCCTGCACGTAACCGACCAGGACCGGCCCCCCCCCGCGGGGGCTGAGACGAACGCCAGCTTAGTATGCGTTCTTGGTGTCCAGCAGGGCGAACGGGGTCTTGACCAGGATCTGGATGTCCAGCAGGATCGACCAGTTCTCGATGTAGTACAGGTCGTGCTCGACACGGCGCTGGATCTTTTCCGAGGTGTCGGTCTCGCCGCGCCAGCCATGGATCTGGGCCCAGCCGGTGATGCCCGGCTTGACTTTGTGGCGGGCGAAATAGCCGTCGACCACCTGGTCGTACAGGGTGTTGGCGGCCTTGGCCTCCAGCGCGTGCGGGCGCGGGCCGACCAGCGACAGGTCGCCCTTGAGCACGTTGAACAGCTGGGGCAGCTCGTCGAGAGAGGTCTTGCGGATGATGCGGCCGATGGGGGTGACGCGCGGGTCGTCCTTGGTCACCAACTTGGCCGCCTTGGCGTCGCCCTGGTCGACGTACATCGAGCGGAACTTGTAGACCTCGATCAGCTCGTTGTTGAAGCCGTAGCGCTTCTGACGGAACAGAGCGGGGCCGCGCGAGGTGAGCTTCACCGCGAGGGCCAGGCCCAGCAGCACCGGCGACAGGCAAATCACGGCCAGCAAGGCCACCGCGCGGTCGAACAAGCCTTTGACGATCATGTCCCAGTCGGCCAGCGGCTTATCGAACACGTCGAGCACCGGCACCTTGCCCAGGTAAGAATAGGCCCGTGGCCGCAGGCGCAGCTTGGTGGTGTGGGCCGACAGGCGGATGTCGATCGGCAGCACCCACAGCTTGGCCAGCATCTGCAGAATGCGGCCCTCGGCCGAGATCGGCAGGGTGAAGACGATCAGGTCGATGCGTTCGTTGCGGGCGTAGGCGACCAGATCGGTGACATTGCCGAGCTTGGGATAGCCCGCCACCGAATCCGCTGAGCGGTCGTCGCTCCGGTCGTCGAACACGCCGATGATCTGGATGCCGCCATCATTGGAGCTTTCCAGGGCGTTGATGAGCTCCTCAGCGGCCGGGCCGCCGCCGACGATGGCGGTCTTGCGGTCGAAGGCGCCCTGGCGGGTCTTGGCTCGCACGAACAGCAGGAGGGCCGCCCGGTTGATCGCCAGCGCGATCAGGCCCAGGACATAGAGATTGGCCAGCCAGAGCCAGGCGCCCGAGGCGGCGATATGGGTCAGCGCCAGGGCCCCGGCGACCAGAATGATGGTCAAGAACCAGCCCGCCAGCAGCTTGATCACCGTCTTGCGCAGGCTGCCGAAGGTGTCGATGCGGTAGGCGCGGCCCGCCTGCAGGACGCTGACCGCCAGGCAGGCGATGGCGACGGCGATGGCCACATGGATCGCGCCGAAGCCCCCGGCCTCGATCTGGTGTGCGAGGATGGCCAGTGTGCCGATCAGGATGCATTCGAAGATGCGCACGCAGCCGGTCAGCACGACCGGCGAAAGGGATGCGCGCGGCCGCATTGTGTCGTGCGCCGGCATGGCCAGGGCGGGACCGAGGCCGGTCGCACCGGCCGGCGCGAGGACCTGCTCGTGCAGGTCGCTCGGCGCATCGGCCGTCCCGGCGGCTTTCAGCAGATCGCGGACGTCGAAAGCGCTCATGAAACGGTGTCAGACAATTTGCACATGGGTTTCAGCAGCCCGAGTGTGCCGGCGATAGATCACGGAAGGCTTAATGGGCGCCGGGATTGTCGTGGAATTCCGCGCCTGAGAGTCGGGTCTGCCGGTTCAGTCGCGCCAGAACGGCTCGGCCTTGGCGAACCGGTCGTAGAGCTTGATCGACCGCTTGAGCAGGGCGCCTTCGCCGCGCGCACGCACGCCGATCATCAGGCCGGCGGCGAAGGCCTGGCGCGCGCCTTCGCGGGCCGTGTCGCCGGCGGCGCGGCCCCCGGTTTCGGCCAGGCTCAGGCCCTGTTCGCGCGCCACTTCCAGGTCGTTGAGCTGGCCCAGCACCTCCTGCAGGTCCTTGAGCGTCGCCAGGAAGGCGCGGCGCCGGGCGTCTTCGCCGAACAGCGCGCCGAAGAACTCCTGGGCGTAGCGCAGGCGTTTCACGGATATGCGCAGCTTGTGACGCTGGTCGGGACTCAGGCGGTGAAGGTCCTTGCCGCCGCGCTTGATGCGCCGACGCAGCCGGTCGAGGCCCTCTCGGGCGAAGGCGCGCACCGGGGCTCCCGCGCGCTCTGCGTAGTGAGGACCGTCAGGGTCGCGCCAGGCGCCGCCGTCGAGCCACGCGGCCAGGTCAAGGGTCAGAGCCAGGAAGCGGCGACCCTGCACCGCCTTGAGCGCGCGCTCGTAGGCCTGGGCGCGCGTGCGTTGCAGTCGCTCGCCGAGCTCGGTCATGCCGCCCTGGTCCTGAAAGCGGTCGGCGGCGGGGGCGAAGGTCTCGACGATCATCACGTCGAGGTCGCGCGCCTGGTCAAGCTCGCCGGCCAGCCATTTCAGTTCGTCCTCGATGCGGCCGAACTCGCCGTCCCGCACCGCGGGCGCGAACAGCTTGAACGCCGTGCGCAGGCGGCGGATGGCCACGCGGGTCTGGTGCACCGCGTCGGGCTGGCGGGTGAGGTTGAACGCCTGGGCGTTGGCGGCCAGCTGGCGCAGACCCTGGGCGCCGATGGCGCCGAAGGCGGCGGCCACCGACATGTGGCGGTCGAGCGCGGGCGCGGTCACCGGCGCCAATCCCTCGGGCGTGTTGCTGAGCAGCTTGAAGCCGCGCTCGGCCTTGGTGATGAAGCTCAGGCGCAGGGGCTCTGTCTCAGCCAGGCGCCGCGCCAGGCCGAACAGGGCCTCGGCCTTGCCCGCCTTCAACTCCAGCTCCAGCTCGCACAAGCCCGTAGTTCGTCCGTCGGCTTCGATCTGGCCGCGGTCCAGGGCCACTTCGACCTCGCCGGCCGGCTCGCGGATGAGCCGCTTGGCCCGCTTCATGCGCGTGGCGAACACGGGCCTGAGGTCCTCGCCGTGCGCCGCGGCCAGGCCGGCGAACGGGGTCGCCTTGAGCGCCTCCAGGTCCAGCGCCTGGCCCTTGGCCAGCGGCCATTCCCATTCGCCGCGGGTGAACAGGCCGTCGCCCTCGGTCTTGAGCGTCTGAATTCGGCGGCGGCCGTCCTCGCGCACGCGCAGGGTCACGCGGGCTTTTTGCAGGGCCAGACCGGCCGTGTCGTAATAGGTCGAGACCAGGGTCTGGGCGGGCTTGGGCTTGTGGGCGCCGGCGCGGACGGTCAGCCGCTCCTCCAGCCGGTCGAGCGCGTCCGGCTCCAGCTCGAACTTCAGCTCGATCTCCTGAGCGTTCGCGGGCGCCGTCTTCGGCTCGTCGTTCGGGCCGTTCGCCGCCCGCGGCAATATGAGCTCGCCCATGGTGAGAGGCGCCCGATCCGGTTGGTTGCGAGCCCCTGCCAGGCTCTAGGCTCAATCAGAACTGCTTCAGCGGCCAAGCCACCCTTGCCTGGCGGCAAAAGCCTTAGTGCTCTTCGTCGAAGCGCGCTTCGACCAATTCGACCAGCGCCGCGACCGCGCCGTCGGCCTCCGGCCCCTCTGCCTCGATCTCGATCGCGCAGCCCGGTCCGGCCGCCAGCATCATCAGCCCCATGATCGATCGCGCATCCACCGTTTGGCCGTCGCGGCTGACCTTGACCTCGGCGTCGAAGGTCGAGGCGAGCTTGACGAACTTCGCAGACGCCCGCGCATGCAGACCCCGGGCGTTGCAGATATCAACCGTGCGGACGACCGTCATTTCTCCCCGGCCAGGACGTAAGAGGCGACGGAGATGTATTTGCGCCCGGCTTCCTGGGCGTGGGCCACGCATGACTGCAGGTTTTCGCGCCCGCGAACGCTGGCCAGCTTGATCAGCATCGGCAGGTTGAGGCCGGCGATCACTTCGGCGCGGGTCTGCTCCATCACCGAGATGGCCAGATTGGAGGGGGTGCCCCCGAACATGTCGGTCAACAGGATCACGCCCTGGCCGCCATCCACCGCCTCGGCGGCGTGCAGGATGTCGCGCCGCCGCTTTTCCATGTCGTCCTCCGGCCCGATGCACACCGCCCGCACCGCGGATTGCCGCCCGACGACGTGCTCCATGGCCAGGACGAACTCTTCGGCGAGGCGCCCGTGCGTGACAATCACGAGCCCAATCATACGCAATTTTCCACCGGGTTCTCCCGAGTCGGCTCCCGCCGCCGTCGCTAGATACGACGCTTAGCTTACCGCTCCAAGCCCGCTCAACGCCCAGCCGATTTTTGCCACGGCCGAGGGCTCGAGCGCCCGAAGGCGCAGCAGCGGCGCGCGAAGGCCAAGCAACTCGCGCGTTTGCGGCGCCGGCAAGCGTTCGATAGCGCTGTCAGGGGTCGCGCAGTCGACCACCAGGTCGATCGGGGCCAAGCGGCGCACGGCCCCGGGCGCCGCCAGACCCAAGCCGCGGGCCTCGATCAGTCCGGCGATGGGCGCGGGGCAGGCGCCGTAGAGCCGGCCCTGGCAAGTCCAGACAAGGGTTCGATCGTCCGCCACCAGTTGAAAGCCGGCCTCCAGGGCCCGCAGCGCCAGATCGCTCTTGCCCGCGCCCGACGGGCCCTCGATCAGCACGCCGCGCCAGCCGCCAGCCTGATAGCGGGCCAGGAGCCCGGCGTGCACGATCACGGCCGGCCCTCAGGCGGGGCCTCGGGCAGGCTGACCACGAAGCGCGCGCCGAGGGTGGTCCCGTCCACGTCCTTGCGGTTCTCCGCCCAGATCCGGCCGCGGTAGGCCGTGACGATCTGACGCGCAATCGACAGGCCGAGGCCCGAGTTGGAGCCGAAGGCCGCGCCCTTGGGGCGGGAGGTGTAGAAACGCTGGAACACGGTCTCGAGGTTTTCCTCGGGTATGCCGGGTCCGTCGTCCTCGACCGCGACCAGCACCTCGCGCAGACCGCGCCACAGGCGCACCCGCACCTCGCCGTCCGGCTGGCTGAACGAGCGGGCGTTGTCGATCAGATTGCGAAACACCTGGCCGAGGGGACCGGCCTGACCCACGACCAGCATCGGCGCCAGGGGATCGGGCTCGATATAGCGCACCGCCGCGCCGCCGCGGGTCGTCTGGCTGTAGAGGGCGGTGATGTCCTTGAGCAGGGGCTCCAGGTCGAAGGGCTGGGGTTGCTCGCGCGACAGTTCGGCGTCCAGCCGCGAGGCGTTCGAGATGTCGGTCACCAGACGGTCGAGCCGCGCCACGTCCTGATAGAGAATGCCCAGCAAACGCTCGCGCGCAGCCGGATCGGCCACCAGGGGCAAGGTGTCGGCCGCCGAGC
Source organism: Caulobacteraceae bacterium (assembly GCA_035524315.1). GTDB lineage: Bacteria > Pseudomonadota > Alphaproteobacteria > Caulobacterales > Caulobacteraceae > BOG-938. The sequence continues at coordinate 27,236 of DATKPD010000032.1, read as the reverse complement.
GGATCGAGGTCAGGGGATTGCGGATCTCGTGGGCCACATCGGCGGCGAAGCGTTCGATCGCGTCCATCCGCTCGGACAGGGTGTCGGTCATGCTCTCCAACGAGCGGGCCAGGTCGCCGATCTCGTCGTGGCGCCGGGAAATCTCGGGCAGGGAGATCGAGCGCGCGCGCGACAGGCGCACCCGGTCCGCCGCCGAGGCCAGGCGCAGCACCGGGGCGGCGATCAGGCGGCTGAGCAGCAGCGAGGAAATCAGCGTGGCGCCGAAGGCCACCAGCACGAAGGGTAGGATCGCCAGACGCTGGGCGGCGATGGTGGCGTCGATGTCGCCGGCCTCCAAGGTCAGCACGCCGAGCACCGCCTTGACGTTCTGGATCGGCAGCGAGACCGACACCACCTGCTCGCCGCTGGCGTTGACGCGGATATCGCTGATCCGCTCGCCCTGCAGCGCCTGGTCCACCTCTTTTTCAAGGGCGGTGCGCGCCGTGTCCTGAGCCTTGGGGCTGGGTTGGTCGGGGCGGTCGAACAGGGTCAGCCGCCACTCCCCGTGTTTGCGCGCCGGCGCCAGCGGCCGCTCCTCGACGCGGTCAGCGATCAGATAGGAATCGGCGATCAGCCGGCCGTGGGCGTCGAACAGGCGCGCGCGCTGGGACCGGGGGATGAACAGCGCCTGCAGCAGGTCGGTGGCGCGCTGTTGCTCCAGCATGGGCTCGGGCGAGCCTTGGGTGGCGCCCACGGCGATGACGTTGGCGATCAACTCGCCCTGCACCCTCAGGCTGTCCTGGCGCGCCTCCACCAGGCTGCGGCGGAACTCGTTCAGCACCAGGGCACCCACCACCAGGATGATCAGGCCCAACAAGTTCAGGCCGACGATCAGCCGGCCCAGGCGCGAGCCCGGCCGCCAGCGCAGGCGCGTGCGCGCCCCGCCCTCGCGGCCGGCCCCGGCGCGCTGACGCATTGGCATCGCCTTGGCGCTGGCGGCTTTGGCTTTAAGACTCGCGATAGCGGTATCCCACGCCATAGAGGGTTTCGATCGCGTCGAACTCGCCATCGACCTGGCGGAACTTCTTGCGCATGCGCTTGACGTGGCTGTCGATGGTGCGGTCATCGACATAGACCTGATCTTCGTAGGCGGCGTCCATCAGGTTGTCCCGGCTTTTGACGAAGCCGGGGCGCTGGGCCAGGGCCTGCAGCAGCAGAAACTCGGTCACGGTCAGCTTGACCGGCCGACCGTCCCACAGGCAGTCATGCCGCTCCGGATCGAGGGTCAGCTTGCCGCGCTTGATCGCGCGCGCGCTGGCGGGCAGGGCGCCCGGCGGGGCGGCGGCGTCCTCGGCCTCCGCTCCGGCGCGCCGGAGCACCGCCTTGACCCGCTCCAGGAGCAGCCGCTGGCTGAACGGCTTGTGGATATAGTCGTCCGCCCCGAGGTTGAAGCCGAGGATCTCGTCGATCTCCTCGTCCTTGGAGGTAAGGATGATCACAGGCACAGCCGAGGTCTGGCGCAGGCGCCGCAGCACCTCCATGCCGTCCATGCGCGGCATCTTGACGTCGAGGATCGCCAGGTCGGGCGGATCGGCCTCCAGCGCCTGCAACCCCGACGCGCCGTCGTAGTAGGCCTTCACAGTGTGACCATGGCTTTCCAGGGCCATCGAGACCGACGCGACGATGTTCTCGTCATCGTCGATCAGGGTGATCTTCGCCATTTGTCGCCTTTTGTTTGCGGTGTCTTACCGCTTGTCACTAAGGCCCGGTTTTGACGGGATCAAGGCAAGTCGAGGGTTTGGGCCACGGCGGGTCTCAACGCGATATTAAGCTTAAACGCCTCATCCTTGCGCCCGGGCTAGGGACGGCGCGACATCAATGGATGCTGAACTGGTGCATTTCGAGGTGTTCGCACGCCGTAATAACGCCTCGTCGCTGACGCTGGAACAGGCGTGCGAGGAGCGCGGCCGCGCCATCGAATTCGCCGAGAGCCTGATTGCGGACAACCGCGCCGTGGCCGTGCGCGTGACCAAGGAAACCCGCGACCCGGAAACCGGCGAATATCGCTCGGTGACCATCCTGGCCAAGGGCGCGGCCGAGGCGGTGCGCAGCAAGACCCCTGTGGAGGACGCCGGCCCGGCGTGCGTTTCGCCCCAGGACCTTTACAGCGTCCACGCGCGCCAGCGCATCGTGCGCCTGCTCGAGGGCTGGCTCGGCCGGCAGAAGGCGACCCCGTTCGAACTGCTCCACCGGCCCGACCTGGCCGAAAAGCTGGAGGCCAGCGGCACGGATTTGCAGCACGCCGTGCAGAAGATCGCCATTCCCGAGGCCCAGGCGCGCGGCCTGTCGGTGCACGAGGTGATGCGCACCTTCAACGCCCTGATCGAGCGCGCCATCAACCGCCTGATCAAGGACGGTCGCGGCGGGGCCCTGGCCGACTTCGGCAAGATCGGCTTCGCCGACGCCTGCCGCCGGCTGGCCGAGGACGCCGAGGGCGCCTACAAGATCGGCGGCGGCGTCGCCGCATCGCTGGCCGAGGCCAAGACCTGGAGCGCCAAGATCGAGCGTCTGCTCGACCTGGCCGACCAGGCGCCGACCGAACCCAAGCCGCGCAAACTCGCGTTCGAGGTGCTCGAACAGCCCCTGGGCGAGATCATGGGCTCTCGCCAGGGCATGTCGGAACTGCTCGGGCCCAGCCTCGACCTCGGCGGCAGCCTGGCGGCCATGACCCGATTGGCCGCCGGCCCGGTGGTGGAACTGGTGGCCAGGGCCGATCCCTCCGTGGGCCGCTTCATGCCCGTCCTGAACGGCGCGGCGGCGCGGCTGTCGCGCTGGATCGAGGATGGCTACTTCCAGGGCGTGCGCATCGCCATCGGCCGCAAGGTGCTGGCCGAGATCAAGGCCACGCGGCGCCTGCGCCCGTCCGACGCCCAGGCCGAGATCGACATTCTACGCGCCCTGGCCATGACGCTCACCGCTGCGGCCGGGAATCTGCTGCCGGTGGACGACATCCGCGAGGCCTTCATCGAGCGCTCGCGCATGCTGGTGGGCTCGGAATTCGTGTCCGCCGCTGCTGCCGCCGCGCAGAACCCGCCCGACGAGGTGCGCGCCCTGATTCGCGTGGCCGAGAACGTGACCGGACCCGCCAACAAGCGCCAGGCCGGGCAGTGGCTGATCGGCGCGGTCACCGCCTTACGCTTCGAGAAGGACATGCGCGATCCGCGCGAGGCGCCGAGCCAGCGGCTGGCGGTGCTGGCCGAGCTTCAACGCATGGTGCTGCGCATCGAGATGCCCGAGGCCGAACGCGACCTGGTGGTCGCCCGCCTGGGCGAGATCGGCGGGCTGGTCGAGGCGGACTCGCAGATGGTCGATCAGATCATGCGCGTGGGAGTCCCGCCAGTGCAGCGGATGACCTTGCTCCTGCGCATGGCCCTCGCCGAGGCCTGTCCTTCGGGCCCGGCGTCGGCCAAGGCGCGCCAGGCGGTGCTGAAGCTCGCCCGCGACCCGGACACCCGCGCCGCCCTGGTGCGCGCACCCGAGCTGGTCGAACGTCTGCGGCCCCTGCTGAGCGCGGCCTGAGCTAGCCCTCCAGCGTCCGCCACGCGGCCAGACGGCCGAAGCCGACGGTCAGCGCCTTGCGCCGCGCGGGCGCCAGGCTCGCCTCGGGCGAGGGTCTTACGATCGCCCCGCCAAAGCCGTCGGCCACGATCAGGCCGGGCTCCTGCGGCAGGATGGCCTGGGGAAAGGCGGGGGCCACGGCAAAGTAGAACGCGTCGCAATAGGGCCCATACTCATGCCACTTGCGGTCGGTGCGGAAGTCCTCGGGCCCCGACTTGACCTCGCAGATCACGAATTGGCCCTTGGGGCCCAGGGCCATCACGTCGGCCCGCCGCCCGTTGGGCAGGCCCACTTCGAGCAGCGGCGCATAGCCCAGGTCGATCATCAGCCGCGCCGCCCCGCGCGTGACCGCGCCGGTGGTCTGGGGGCGCGACAGGGCGGTGAGGACCAGGGTTTCCACCGGCCCATCCTGTTCATCTTTCGTTCTTAGCGCAAGTCCTGAACGGGCTCTTCGCCCGACGGTCAGCTGTCGCGCGCTTCGCTTCGGGCGATCATCTGGTCGAAATCCCGGATCTCGCGTTTCAGCCGGATGATGACGTCTGGGCTGATGTTGAGGTCGTGGGAATGCAGCTGGAGCGCGCCGCTCTGAAACCGTTCGAGCTGTTCGGTCAGCAGGTCGCGCAGATAACGCCAGCGCTCGCGGATCTCAGCCGAGGATTCCATCTGACGATGATAGGCGCTCGCCGGCTCGGGCGCCATGCTTGTCGCGCGGCGCGCGCGGCCACTAGCCGCCGCGCGAGGCCAGCATGACCGGAAACACCAGGCGGCTGGCGTCATAGCCCAGGGCGGCGATCTTCTGCACCACCTGCTCGCGCTGGGCCTGGGGCTGGACTGGCTGGCGCGCCAGGATCCACACATAGTGCTTGGGACCCGGCATGCCGAGGATCACCCAGCTGTCGTCCGGCGCATAGTCCAGCACCCAATAGTCGCGCCGGATCAGGCCGCCGAAATAGTTCATGCGCCACTTGGTGTTGCTCGAGGGGTCGAGCGGATCGGCGGTGGCGTGGATGGTGCGTCCGGGCGGGCCCGAAGCGCTCTTGGAGCAGACCTGGGTGACCTTGAACTTGCCGTTCGGCTGGGGGTCCCAGTCGGTGGTGGCGAAGGGACAGTCGCTCTCGGCCAGGTTGGGCACGCGGGCCACTTCATACCAGCGCCCGGCCAGGCGCTGCATGTCGACCGGCTTTTGCGGATTGGGCGGGTCGGTTGGGTCAGCCCAGGCGGCGGGCGCGCTCGTGGCGATCAAGGCCACGGCGGCGACGCCCGCGCCCGTCACTGTCGTCAGTTCGCGCCACATTCTAACCAAGGCCTACCTCGTCGCTTCCCACGTCCGCCCTTCAACGCGCGAAAGTTACACACGGATGCGGCCGAATTGAGAAGGAAATTCCATATCGGCGGTTAAAGCGCGCCGCGACAGGCCGCGCCGCCGCCGATCAGTCGTCAGACGGCCTGATGGTGCGGTCGTAGTCGGCCTTGCAGGCGATGGTCGCCTGCAAGTCGGTCACCAGACCGTTCGCCAGCGAATAGACCCAGCCGTGCACCTTCAGCGGCTGCCCGCGCTTCCAGGCGTCCTGCACGATCACGTCTGAGGCGACGTTGTGCACCTGCTGCATCACGTTCAGCTCGCACAGTCGATCGTGGCGCGCCGTGACGTCCAGCGCCTCCAGCTCGTGGCGGTGCTCCTCGAAGGTCTGGCGGATGGGGTGCAGCCAGTGGTCGATCAGACCGTGGCGCTCGCCATCGACCGCCGCGGCCACGCCGCCACAGCCGTAGTGACCCACCACCAGGATATGCTGAACCTTGAGCACCTCGACCGCGTACTGCAGCACCGACAGATAATTGGCGTCCTGCGGCGGGGCCATGTTGGCCACGTTGCGGTGGACGAACATCTCGCCCGGATCCAGGCCGACGATCTCGTTGGCGGGCACGCGGCTGTCGGCGCAGCCGATCCACAGGTAGAGGGGAGCCTGCTGGCCCACCAGGCGGTGGAAGAAGGCCGGATCGTTGTCGATCTTGCCCTGCGACCAGGCGCGATTGTTGATCAGGAGTTGCTGGACCATGCCGCGTCGGTAGAAACAAACGCGCCTCGAGGCAAGAGTGGGATGGTCCATTGGCCGCGCCCTGGCCCGGGTCGTCGCAAAAGCGTGCGCCAGATTGGGCTTGGCGTTTACCTCTGGCGGGCGATAATGCGCCCTGTCCTGTCACGGAGCCGTCCATGCCCGCCAAGCAGCCTCGCCCGTCTCTCGAAGACGCCCACAAGGCCACCACCGAAGCCGCCGCCGAAACCGGCCGCGCGATCAACGATCTGGCCAAGCGCGCCGGAGCGGCGGTTCAGGACCGCTTCGACACCATCGGCGTCGATCCGCGCCAGTACGCCGACTACGCCAGCGAGAAGCTCGACACGGCGCAGGAGTACCTGGTGACCAAGATCAAGGAAAAGCCGGTCCAGGCGGCCCTGACCGCCTTGGGCGTCGGGTTCGTCCTCGGCTTCCTGCTGGCCCGGTAGCGCTCTTGATCGTTCGCAAGATCGTCTTCGCCCTGGTGGCGGCCTCCGCCATACTGGCGGCGTCGGCGGTGATGGTGTTCGCCGCCGCCTTCGCGCTTTACGCCTGGGTGCGCGTCTATCTCGGTCCCGCCGGCGCGGCCGCTGCTGTGTGCGCCGGCGCGGGCCTGCTGATCGCCGTGGTCGCCCTTGCCGCCGGCCTACAGGCGTCGCAGATGCGCCGGGCCTACAAGCGCGCCAACGGGCCGGACGCTCCGTCGTTGGTTGACCAGGTGATCGGCCTGGCGCGCGAGCGGCCCATCGTGTCGGCCGGCGCTGTGGTGGCCGCCGCGGCCCTTGCGGTCCGCAACCCGGCTGTGCTTGTTGGCGTTGTTAAGACGCTCCTCAACCAGAAGCGTCCGTCCAAGCCGAAATCATAGCGGGCCCCTCCCCGGGCGCCGCCCGTGGAGTTGCCCGATGTTCAAATTACCCGACCTTCCTTACGCCTACGACGCGCTGCAGCCGACCGTTTCGGCTGAGACGATGCACATCCACCACGACAAGCATCACGCCAAATACGTCGATACGCTCAACACCCTGCTTAAGGATGTGGCCGAGCCCGGCTCGCTGGAAGACGTGATCACCAAGGCCGCCGCCGACGGCCAGAAGAAGGTGTTCAACAACGCCGCCCAGGCCTGGAACCACGCCTTCTTCTGGGATTGCATGACCCCGGACAAGAGCGCGCCGTCGGGCGACCTGGCCGCCCTGGTCGATGGGTTCGAAGGCGGCCTGACGGGCCTGCGGACCAAGTTCGTGGCCGAAGGCGTGGGCCATTTCGGCTCGGGCTGGGTGTGGCTGGCCGTGGCCGACGGCGCCCTGACGGTGGTCTCGACCCACGACGGCGAGAACTTGCTCACTCAGCCAGGCCTGACGCCGCTGCTGGTGTGCGACCTGTGGGAGCACGCCTATTATGTGGACTACCGCAACGACCGCGAGGGCTTCCTCAAGGCGTGGTTCGACAACCTGCCCAACTGGGCCTTCGCCGGCGAGCAGTTGGCGGCCGCCAAGAGCTCGGGCGCGGTGTGGACCTATCCCTGACGCCGCCTCGGCGGATCGAGGCCAAGCGTGAATTCAAGGCGCGCCCCGGGCTTCGGGGCGCGCCTTTTTCATGCGCTCTGGATCAGGCGCAGGCGACGACCTATGGGCCGTGGCCGCTTTGGATAGTTAGCGTTGGAAAGGGGAGGGGCGCGGAGGCGGCAGGCCGGGATGTTCCGGCCTGGGTCGGGGGGCGTCGCCGCCTCCGCAAATAGAGAACACGTTCACGCGCCAGGGGTTCCGGCAGTTTCTCGATATTTTTTGAGCGGGCGTTTTGGCGACGCGCGGCCAACCGCTGCGGTCAGGACCCCGGCAGCGCTTCCAGTTCAGCGCGGCTCAGCACGCTGGCCCAGGCGTCGCCCGAGCGGGTCAGGCCGGCGATGGGCAGCACGCGCAGCTGGCCGGCGATGCGAACCTCGATCTGGCGCGGGCGGCCATCGGGGCCCGGCACGACCCTCTCGATCTGGCCGACCGAGGCGCCGCCGGAGTCCTTGAGCTTTTGGCCGGGTTGCGGCCCGGCTTGCGCCGCGGCGTCGGTCGGCTGGGCGCTGGCCGCAGGCGCGAGGGCGGGCGCGACGGCGCACAGCAGCCCGCAGGCCGCCGCCGCCATCGTGCTGCGCAGACCTTGGTTCAAGCCGCGACCCGCGCCCGCAGGGGATGGAAGAACAGCGCCTGGCCGATGGCGGCCTTGACCGTCTCGGGCTGGAACGGCTTGGTGATGAGGAAGGTCGGCTCGGGCCGCTCCCCGGTCAGCAGACGCTCGGGGAAGGCGGTGATGAAGATCACCGGAACGCTTTCACGGGCCAGGATGTCCTTGACCGCGTCTATTCCCGAGGAACCGTCCGCCAACTGAATATCAGCCAGGACCAGGCCGGGCAGTTTGCGCGCCACCGCGTCGGTCGCCTCGCGCCGGGTGGCGGCGATATCCGACACCTGGTGCCCGAGCTCGCGCACCAGGGCCTCGATGTCGGCTGCGATCACCGGCTCGTCCTCGATGATCAGCACATCGGTGGCCAGTTCGGCGTCGATGTCGGCCTGGGCCTCGGCGATCAGGCTTTCGACCTCATCGAAGTCGGCCTCGAGAATCTGGCCAGTCTCGCTGAGCGTGAAGCCTTCCAGGGCGGTCAGCAGGAACGCCTGGCGCGAACGCGGGGCGATCCGCAGGAGGCGGCGCGACGGATCGGTCGAGGTCTGCACGTCGTCGTCCGGCGTTTCAAGTTGGGCGCCGCTGGTGCACCAGATGGCGTGGAAGGCGTGATACAGCGCGGCGCGTGGCGGCAGGCCCGCCAGGGCCTGACGCTCGCCGGCGGCCAGGGCCTCCAGCGTTACGCGCACATATTTATCGGCGGTGGTCTGGTCGCCCGTGAGGGCGCGCGCGTAGCGGCGCAGGTAGGGCAGATGAGGCGCGAAGCGCGAGAGCAAACTCAAGTAAGACCTCCCCGACGAGGCGATGGATTGAGGCGGCCGGGCCTTGCGGACGGCGCGCCGTGAAACGGGCGCACAGATGCGCGCCACAGCCAAGATAGGAAACGCATCTTTCCAACATCGGTTCCAGACGAAAGCGTTGGGATCGGTTAAGCTTGGGAACCTTTCGCAAAAGCCGACGTTTGCACACCATTCGAGGTCACCATGGGGCGGTCGCCCGAGCGGCGAGATAAAATGATTGAGCACAAGCCTTACCAGCCGCGGCGCAAGAGCGACCCAGTCGTCGATGAAGCGCGGTTGCGGCAGCAGGCCATCGGCGTGAAGCTTCGTCAGATGTTCGACGAAGTGGTCAGCGAGCCCGTCCCGGACGAATTTCTTGATATCCTACGTCGCGCAGACGGTAGTGCGGCGGGTGGAAGCGATGACTGACGCCCAGGCTCGTAGCGACGCCGAATTCAAAGCGCAGCTGGTTGGCCTCATTCCCCATCTGCGTGCCTTCGCCCGCAGTCTGACGGGCGACGCCACCCAGGCCGACGATCTGGCCCAGGAGGCCATGCTCAAGGCGTGGGACGCCCGCGCCAGCTTCCAAATGGGCACCAACATGAAGGCATGGACCTTCATGATCCTGCGCAACCAGTTCTATTCCGAGCGGCGCCGGTCGTGGCGATCGACCCAGCTGGACCAGGACGCCGCCGAACGCACCTTGGTCGCGGTGGACAATCCCGAAGCACAGGTGGCTTTGGACGAACTGCGCCTGAGCCTGGCCATGCTGCCCGCCGAGCAGAGGGAAGCCTTGATCCTGGTCGGCGCCGGTGGTTTTGCCTACGAAGAAGCGGCGGACATCTGCGGTTGCGCGGTCGGTACGGTCAAGAGCCGGGTCAGCCGTGCGCGCAAGGCGCTGCAAGCGGTGCTGGCCAACGGCAGTTACGACCGTGACGGCGCGCCCGCCGGCGACGCCATGCGCTCCATCCTCGACGAGTCCGAGAGGTTGAGCACGGTAAGGTGAGTGGATGAAGCGGTTGGAGTGGGGGCCTCTAACCATTCGGGTCCGGCTGGGGGCTGCGCTGGCGGCCGCACTGGCCCCGATATTGGTTCTGGGCGCGGCCCAATCCATCGTCGCGGTTCAGCGCGATGCTGATGAACGCCGAATCATACTCACGGCCGCCGCCGACCGCGGCGCATCCATCGCCCGGGCTCGGATGCAGAGCGCCGAGGCCGTCCTGGAGGCCGTGACGCCCCAGGCCGTCGGGTTCGACTGCGCCCCTGAACTGCGCCTCCTGATGCGTCGTCTGGTCGGCTACGCCAATCTCGTGCGCTTCGATCCGGCCGGGCGGGTGGCCTGCGCCGCCGCCACCGTCGGCCCCGACCCCGGCCGCGCCGCCTCGGCCTGGTTCTCCAGCCTCCGCGCCGGCCAGGCCGTATCCTTGGCCAGCGCCCCGACAGGAGCCTACGCCTCCGCGCCAGCGGTCATCGCCTCGGTGCGTGAAACCGATCAGCAGGGCCGGTTCGCCGGCGTTCTGTCGGCGGTGATCCTGCTGTCCAGCCTCAAGCCCGATCTCGGCGACCGCAGTCTTCCCGCCGACACTCAGGTGGCCCTGGCCAGCCGCGACAGCGGATTCCTGATCCGCTCCGACCCGTCCGCCTTTGCCGCCCCGCCCCGGGCCGCGTTCGACGAAAGCGCCCAGCACGCGGTGTTCTACAAGGCGCCCGACGCGGCCGGGCGCACGCGCGTCTATGCCGCCACGCCGCTGATTGGCGGGGTCAGCATCGTGCTGTCGGCGCCGACCGAGGGCGTGTTCTCCTGGGCCAAGCTCAATCCCTGGTCGGCGGTGCTGCTGCCGCTGGCGGCGTTCTTCTGCGCCCTAGCCTCGGTGTGGGTCGTGGCCGACCAGGTGGCCGTGCGCTGGCTGCACTATCTGGACCGGGTGGCGGCGATCTACGCCCGCGGCCGCTTCACCGTGCGGCCGGTCAAGGCCGCGCAGGGGCCGCCGGAAATCCAGGCCCTGGCCCATTCGCTCGACGTGATGGCCGAGGCGATCATCGCCCGCGACCTGTCGCTCAGGGAATCCCTGGCGCAGAAAGACGCGCTGATGCGCGAGATCCATCACCGGGTGAAGAACAACCTGCAGGTCATCTCGTCGCTGCTCAACATGCAGCAGCGCGCCCTGGCCGACCCGGCCGCGCGCGCGGCCATCTCCGACACCCGCCAGCGGATCGGCGCCTTGGCCTTGATCTACCGGGCGCTCTATCAGGGGCCCGACCTGCGGCGCGTGGACGTGCGCCAGTTCCTCGACGAACTGATCGGCCAGGTGATGAGCACCGACAGCGCCAGCCATCCGTCGATCAAGACCGACCTGGAGGCCGACGCCCTGTCGATCGACCCGGATAAGCTGGCGCCCCTGGCGCTGTTCGCGGTCGAGGCCATTTCCAACGCGCGCAAGCACGCCTTCGCCCAGGGCGGGGTGCTGCACGTGCGCTTCCATCGGGTAGAGGACATGGCGGTCCTGGAAATCGCCGACGAAGGCTCCAAGACCGAACCCCCGGTGATCGGGGCGGGGGTGGGACGCACCCTGATGACCGCCTTCGCGCGGCAACTGCGCGGGACATCGGACATCGCGCCCAACGACGCCGGCGGCATGACTGTGCGTCTGAGCTTCCCGGCGCCCGGCGTCGATCAGCCCGAGCCGCCCGCCTCCGACGTTCGCGAAACGCCCCCGCCGCGGCGGCGGACCAAAAGCGCGGCCTGACGGCGCCTAGGCGGCCACGCGGCTGTTGGGCGTGCGCACGTAGAGACCGCGACGGCCGGGCACCGGCCGCAACGCCTCTGTCAGGCCCAGCACCGGTTCGCTCAGCCCGAGGATCAGAAAGCCGTCCGGCGCGAGGGTCGAGGCCAACTGCTCCAGCACCGCCTTGCGCGTGACGTCCTCGAACGCGCTGATCACGTTGCGGCAGAAGATCACGTCGAACGGCCCCACGCCCTTGAGGTCGCTCATCAGGTTCATGCGCCGCCAGCGCACCATCTGGCGGATGCGAGGCGACAGCACCCAGGCGTCGTCGACCTTGTCGAAATATTTGATCAATAGCCGCGAGGGCAGGCCCCGCTGCACCTCGAACTGGGTGTAGAGCCCCGAGTGCGCCTTCTCCAGGCACCGCTCGGACAGGTCGCTGGCGAACAGGTCGACCCGCAGGCCGGCGTGGGCGCTGCGTTCCTCGTCGATCAGCATGGCCAGGGAGTAAGGCTCCTGACCGGTGGCGCAGCCGACGCTCCACACACGGATGGGATCCTGTCGCGTTCGGGCCAGTACGGGCAGGATATCGTTTCGCAACTGATCGAACGGTGTCCGATCACGAAAAAACAGGGTTTCGGTCGACGCCATTGCTTCCACCACGGGCCAGATGAGCTTTTCGTCGCGTCGCTCGGCGATCTCTCGGATCAGCCCGCTGACGCCAGGAAAGCCTTCTCTGCGCGCCACGGGCGCCAGGCGGCTTTCGATCAGATAGGTTTTCTCGACGTCCACGACCACGCCGGATCGGCGACGGACCAGATCGGCGATGAAGGCGATTTCCTGCGCGGTCATAGGAGGCCGACTTCCGAGAACTTGGAGTGCAGAATCTCGCTGTCGAACGGCTTCATGATGAATTCGTTGGCCCCGCCCTCCAAGGCCTGGCCGATCCGTTCGGGCGTGTTCTCCACGGTGCAGAACACCACCACCGGCCCATCGCCGCCGCGTTCGCGCCGCAGCTGCAGCAGGAATTCCAGCCCGTTCAACTCGGGCATGTTCCAGTCGAGCAGAATCGCTTCGGGCATGGCGGTGCGGCACCAGGCCAGCGCCTCCAGTCCGTCCGCAGCCTCGGCCACCTCGAATCCCATGTCCTCAAGGATTCGGCGGGCGACTTTGCGGATCACACGGCTGTCGTCGACGACGAGACAGGTTCTCAAAACAGGACTCCCATCCAGGCCCCATAGTGCGTGGGGCTTGGTTAAGGAGCCGTGAGAAATTCCTTCAGTAGGCCGGCTTTGGCACGTTGACGACCACGGTGACGCAGTCTTCCGCCAGCTCGTAGCGCAGGGCGCCGCCAGCGTCGGCGACCAGGGTGGCTAGGTAATAGGGCTGAACCCATTGACCAGGCAGGCCTTCTCGGGCCGCTTCACCGCGCAGGCCCGATTGCGCCTCGGGCCGCAAGCGCGCGCGGGCGCCCTGCGCCTTCAATTGCAGCACGATCTCGTCCTCGCCGGTTTCCAGCGTCAGGTGGGCGACGCCGCCGGTCGGCAGGGCGGTGGCGCCGAGTTGCGCGAGGTTGAGCAGGGCCCGCGCCGCCGATTTGGGCAGCCGCTCCTCGCCCACCGCCCAGTCGAGTTCCGCCCGCACATGGGAGAAGACGCCTTGGGTCAGGGTTTCCAGATCCTTCGGATCGAAGGTTTCGGCGGAGGCCGACGAGCCGTAGGCCACGCGGGCGAACGACAGCGACGAGGCCAGCTTGCGCGCGCTCTGCGCGATCAGGTTCATGGCGTCGTCGCGCATGTCCTGGGCGGAAGGGTCGTCGAGCAGGTCCAGGCCCGAGACGATGGCGCTGACCGGGCTGATGAGGTCGTGGCATAGCCGGCCGGCCAGGTGCGCGGCCAGATCGGCCCGATTGGGCGGCGGGGGCGCCGGCTCTTCGGCGACGGGCGCCTCAGGCGCGGTGAAGGCGGAGCCAAGGGGTTCAGGCGTCGACATAAGGCGCGACACTGGCCTGATTTGCCGCTTTGGCAAACCTGGCCATCATGCCAAACAGGCGCGGTGATCGACCTGTTTCTCGAACCCGGCGTGCTCGTGCGCCACCCCGACTGCGCCGACTGGGGCCTTGGCCAGGTGCAGACGGTGGTGGGCGAGAAGATCACCGTCAATTTCGAGCACGCGGGCAAGCAGACGATAGACGCTCGCCAGGTTCGGCTGGCCTATGTCGGCCCCGATCCGCGCGAATAACCCTCCGGCCACCCTTCAAGGCGTCATGATCCCTATCGATTCCCCTGCCGTCGGCGCGCTGTTGGCCGACATCGTCGAGGCCGCCTCGGCCGAAATCCTGCCCTTGTGGCGCAACAACGTCGCGGTCGACCGCAAGGCCGACGACAGCCCGGTGACCGAGGCGGATCGGCGCGCCGAAGCGGTGATCCTGCGCCGCCTGGCCGAGGCCTTTCCGGATACGCCCGTGATCTCCGAAGAAGACGCCGCCGAGTTCGGCACGCCTTCGGCCATCGGTCCCCGCTTCTTCCTGGTCGATCCGCTCGACGGCACCAAGGCGTTCGTGCGCGGCGACGAGCACTTCACCGTCAACATCGGCCTGGTCGAGCACGGCGTCCCGGTCGCCGGCGCGGTGGCGGCGCCGGTGCAGGGCCGCACCTGGTTCACCGGCGCGGACGGCGCGTTGCGCCGGCCCTTTGGCGGCGCGGCCGAGCCGGTGCGCGTTCGCCCTTGGGACGACGCCCAGTCCCTGGCGCTGATCAGCCACACCATGCGGCCCGAGGCGCTCGAGGCCCTCAAGGCGCAGTACGGCTTCGCCCACAGCCTGGCGATGGATTCCTCGATCAAGCTCTGCATCATCGCGGAGGGCGGCGCCGACATCTACGCCCGGCACGGCACGACCATGGAGTGGGACATCGCCGCAGGCCATGCGGTGCTGGCCGCCGCCGGGGGCGCCGTGCGCCAGCCCGATGGCGCGCCCTTCTTCTACGGCAAGGCCGACCAAGGCTTCAAGAACGGGTGGTTCGTCGCGCGCGGCGGCTGACCGGGCCGGCCGAGGCCTGTTGAACAGGCGCGGCCTTGCCACCTGTGTCTTAGGCCGCGCTTTCGGTTGACCTCGCAATCCGCATAACTAGTGTGCGCCCGCGAAAGGCCGCCCCTCGCAGCGGCCGCCAGGCATGGGAAGCGAAGCGAAATGGCCCAATACGACGTCATCATCATCGGGGGCGGCCCCGGCGGCTACAACGCGGCGATCCGCGCGGGCCAGCTGGGCATGAAGGCGGCCATCGTCGAAGGCCGCGCCACCCTCGGCGGCACCTGCCTCAACGTCGGCTGCATCCCGTCCAAGGCCCTGCTGCACGCCTCGGAGCTGTTCGAGCTGGCGAACAAGGACTTCGCCGGCATGGGCATCGAGGTGAAGCCCAAGCTGAACCTGGCCCAGATGATGGCCAACAAGGCCGAAGGCGTCACCGCCCTGACCAAGGGCGTCGAGTTCCTGATGAAGAAGAACAAGGTCGAGTGGCTCAAGGGCTGGGGCCGCATCGATGGGCCGGGCAAGGTGGTGGTCAAGGCCGCGGACGGAACCGAGACTGCCCACGAGGCCAAGAACATCGTCATCGCCACCGGTTCGGAGCCCTCGGGCCTGCCGGGCGTGACGGTCGACAACCAGCGCATCATCGACTCCACCGGCGCCCTGGCGATCCCCGAGGTTCCCAAGTCGCTGATCGTGATCGGCGCGGGCGTGATCGGGCTGGAGCTGGGTTCGGTGTGGCGCCGGCTGGGCGCCAAGGTGACGGTGGTCGAATACCTCGACCGCATCACCCCGGGCATGGACAGCGAGACGGCCACGGCCTTCCAGAAGGCCCTGACCAAGCAGGGCATGGAATTCAAGCTCGGGGCCAAGGTCACCGGCGCCAAGGCGTCCAAGAGCGGCGTAGAGCTGACCTATGAACCGGTCGCCGGCGGCGCGGCCGAGACCCTCAGCGCCGACTATGTGCTGCTGGCCATCGGACGGCGCCCCTACACCCAAGGCCTGGGTCTGGAGAGCGTGGGAATCACGCCCGACAAGCGCGGCGTGATCGCCAACGATCACTTCAAGACCGGCGCGCCGGGCGTGTGGGTGATCGGCGACGTCACCTCCGGCCCGATGCTGGCGCACAAGGCCGAGGACGAGGCGGTGGCCTGCATCGAGCTGATCGCGGGCAAGGCCGGACATGTGAACTACGACATCATCCCGGGCGTGATCTACACCTACCCTGAGGTGGCGACGGTGGGTAAGACCGAGGACGAGCTCAAGGCCGCCGGCGTGGCCTACAAGGTCGGCAAGTTCCCCTTCCTGGCCAACAGCCGCGCCAAGGTGAACCACGAGACCGAGGGCTTCGTGAAGGTGCTGGCCGACGCCAAGACCGACCGCATCCTCGGCGTGCACATGATCGGCCCGATGGTGTCGGAAATGATCGCCGAATACGCGGTGGCCATGGAATTCGCCGCCGCTTCGGAAGACGTGGCCCGCACCTGCCACCCGCACCCCACCCGCTCCGAGGCCCTGCGCCAGGCGGCCATGGGCGTCGAAGGCTGGACGATGCAGGCCTAAGGGCCCTGTGGGTTCGACCTGCGACAGGCCGCCTCTGCGACCGGGCGTCCAATTCACCATCGCGCCGCGCGAGCCCATAACCGGGGCAAGCGTTGGGGGACGCCACGGGGGCGTGGCGTAAAAAAGGGAGCGCGGCGCCGGACGGCCGCCGCGCTCCCCTTGGCTCATTCACAAGATTCAGGCTCAGCTGCGCCCGCCCTTCGCTGGGAGCTTTGAGTGCAGCAAGCTCTGTCCTAAACTCGGAGATCGCTAATTTTCGGGGAAGTGGCATGCGCGACCGGTTCATCGTCGCCATTGCCGTCTTGGCGGCTACTTCGGCCTTTTGCCCGTCCGCGCGAGCGGCCTGTACGGCCAGCAAGATCGACCTGCCGGTCACCATGCAAGGCCGGAGCGCGTTGGTTCACACCCAGATCGATGGCGTGGACGAGACGTTCGTGGTCGACAGCGGCGCCTTTTACAGCACCATCACGCCTGCGACGGTCGACGCGCTGCATCTACCCAAGCTGCCCATGCCTGATGGCATGCGGATCGATGGCTTAGGCGGACTGGCGTTCGGAAATTACATCACCACGGTGCCGAACCTGACGATAGCGGGCCAAGTCGTGCACGGTATCGAGTTCCTGGTGTCACCAGGCCTGGGCGGAAGGGCCGGGCTGTTCGGCCAGAACATTCTCGGACTGAAGGATGTCGAGTACGACCTCAAGGGAGGCATGGTGCGTCTTGTCACGCCCGAGGGCGACTGCGCCCACACAGTCCTCGCCTTCTGGGTGAGGGACAGGAACTATTCGGTGGCCTCGATCGACAGCCGGGAGGGCTTTCGAGACCACACGGTCGGAGACGCTTTCGTCAATGGCGCCAAGGTCAGGGTGTTATTCGACACCGGTGCGCCGATCACTCTGCTTTCGCGGAAGGCCGCGCTGGATGCGGGCGTTAAGCTCGATGGGCCCGACGTGAAGCCCAACAGCATCGTGCGAGGAATTGACGGCAATCCAGTCAAGAGTTGGAGTGCGCCCGTTGCGGACTTCAAGCTTGGCGGGGAAGAAATTCGAAATACGCGTCTGATCGTGGCTGATTTCGATCCGGTCGCCAACGAAGCGGACATGATCCTGGGTGCGGATTTTTTTCTCGCCCACCATGTCTACGTGGCCAATAGTCAGTTCAAGATCTATTTCACTTACAACGGTGGACCGATCTTCGATGATCGGAGGACTGACTCCGACGCCAAAGGGCCGGAGTAAAACGCATTTGGATTCCGCACGCGCCCTTTCGCGCTGACGCGCGGATCAGGCCCGCGGGTGCGCCTTGGCGTAGGTCGCCAGCAGGCTCGCCGCATCGACCGCGGTGTAGCGCTGGGTGGTCGAGAGCGAGGCGTGGCCCAGCAAATCCTGAATCGCGCGCAGGTCCGCGCCCGCCCCTAGCAGGTGGGAGGCGAAGGCGTGGCGCAGAGCGTGGGGCGTGGCGCTGTCGGGCAGGCCCAGGCGCGCGCGCATCCGCTGCATCAGAAGCTGCACCGGGCGCGGTCCCAGCGGTCCACCGCGCTTGGCCCGGAACAACGGCTCCTTGGGACCGACGACAAAGGGCGAAGCGGCGACATAGGCGTTCACCGCCTCGCGCACCGCCGGCAGCACGGGGCAGACGCGCGTCTTTCCGCCCTTCCCCGTCACCCTCAGGCTGTCGCCCAACGGCGCCTCGGCGCGGGTTAGGGACAGGGCTTCCGAAATACGCAGACCGCAGCCGTAGAGCAGGGTCAGCACCGCCGCGTCGCGGGCCATTTCCCAGTCCTCACGCTCGGTGTCCGATCCGGCCTCGTCGATCAGTTCGAACGCCTGGTCGGCGCTGACCGGCCGGGGCAGGCCGGGCTTGACCTTGGGCCCGCGCACCAGGGCCAGTTCTGGGGCCGCGATGCCGCAGCGCCGGTCGAGCCAGCGGTGGAAACTGCGGATGGCCGACAGGGCCTGCGACAGGCTGCGCGGCGCCAGCGCATGATCGCCCGCGCGGCGGTGCGCCAGATAGGCGCGCACGTCCTGGGCCCTGACCTGGCCCAGATCGCTCGCGGTCATCGGGCCGCCATTGTGGGTTTGCAGGAAATTGAGATAGGCGCCGACGCCGTCGCCGTAGGCCCGCACCGTGCGCGGCGAGGCGCGCCGCTCATTGGCCAGATAAGTCAGCCAGTCCGCCAGGGCCTCGCGGGCGTTCAGAGCACCGGCCATCGCTCGGCCGTGCGTTCGACCACGCGCGCGAGCAGGGCGATCAGCTCCACGCCCATGTCGGGGGTGAAGCCGTCCGGCTCGGCCGAGGCGAAGGCCAGCACGCCCGGATGGCCATCGCGCCACAGGGCCAGGCGGACCAGGGCGCAGCTCTCGATCGGCGCGGGCAGGGCGCCGAACAGCGAGTCGGCGAAGGCGTTGGGGCCCATCCATGCCTGGCCTTGCGCGCCGAGCATGCGGTCGACCTGGCCCGCCGCCAGCGGGCGCCAGCCGGCGGGCGCGGAACCCTCAACGCCGATGGCGGCGCCCAAAAGGTCGAAGCGGATGCGGGCGGTCTCGTCCAGGCGGCGCGCCAGATCGGCGTTGTTGCGGGATTCCAGCAGGTCGACCACGCCCGCGTGGCACTGGGCCTGGGCGGCGAAATTGGCGCGGGCGGTGGCCTCCAATTCGCGCCGCGCGTCGCTTTCGCGGCGGTGCGCGGCGGCCTGGCGGGCCAGGGCGGCGGGGCCGAACTCCACCACGTTGGCGGCGTTGATGCGCAGGCCGAGGTGCGACAGCAGGTCGGCGTCCTCGCGCACCAGGGCCGGGTGCGCCTGCAGGAAATCGCGCACCGCGCCCCAGTCGGGGGCTTGGCCGGCCATCGCTTCGTTTGTCTGGGTCTTGCCCGCCTTGGCCTTGCCGCCGTCCCGCACCGCGTCCTCCGCTAGAGGATCGACTGTCCCGTCTTGGCCCAGTCGCTCATGAACTGTTCAAGACCCTTTTCGGTTAACGGGTGCTTGAAGAGCGCCTTGAAAACCGCTGGCGGGATGGTGGCGCAGTCGGCGCCGGCGATCGCCACCGCCTTGACGTGCTCGGGCGTGCGGATCGAGGCGGCCAGGATTTCGGTGTCGAAGCCGTAGTTGTCGTAGATGGTGCGGATGTCATGGATCAGCGCCACGCCGTCGGCGCCCTGGTCGTCCAGCCGGCCGATGAAGGGCGAGATGTAGGTGGCCCCGGCCTTGGCCGCGAGCATGGCCTGCACCGCCGAGAAGCACAGCGTCACGTTGGTGTCGATGCCCTCGGCCGAGAAGGTTTGCACCGCGAGCAGCCCTTCGCTTGTCAGCGGCACCTTGACCACCACATTAGGGGCGATGGCGGCGAGACGCCGGCCCTCGGCGATCATGGTGTCGGTGTCCATCGCCGCCACTTCGGCGCTGACGGGCCCCTCGACGATCGCGCAAATCTCAGCGATGACCTCCACCATGGAACGGCCCGACTTGGCGATCAGCGTGGGATTGGTGGTGACCCCGTCGACCAATCCGCCCTCGGCCAGGGCCTTGAGCTCGGCGGTGTCGGTGGTGTCGAGGAAGATGTTCATGGGTCACGATCCGGATATGAGCACACCGGGCCTTGTACCGCCGCGACGTGACAAAAGACACCCCGCGCCGCGCCGGGCGGCTTAGTCATGCGCATCGCCCAGGTCCTGCTGCCCATGCCCCTGCCCGAGGCGTTCGACTATCTGGAGCCCGAGGGCTTGGCGCTCCAGGTCGGCGACTTCGTCATGGCCCCCTTGGGCCCGCGACAGATGGTGGGCGTGGTGACCGGGCTGCGCGAGGCGGCGGGGGTCAATCGGCCGCTCAAGGCTCTGATCGACCGCTACGATCTGCCGGCCCTGCCTCGGGGCGTGCTCGACTTCATCGACTGGGCCGCGCGCTACGCGGTGGATTGCCCGGGCCTGCCCCTGCACATGGCCCTGCGCGGCGCCCGCGCGCCCCAGGCGCGGCCCGAACGCCGGCTGGTCGCCACCGGCAAGCGCCCCGCGCGTCCCACCGCCGCACGGCTGAAAGCGCTGGAGGCGCTGGAAGCCGGCGCGACCACGGCGGCGGACCTGGCGCGCAAGGCGGGCGTCTCGCCCAGCGTGATCAAGGGCCTGGTCGATGAAGGCATACTGGATCACGACCTGCATCTGCCCGATCCGGCCTTCGCCGCGCCCGATCCGGAGCGTCCGGCCAATGCGCTCAGCGACAGCCAGGGCGCGGCGGCGGCGGTTCTGCGGCGCATGATCGCCGAGGGCGGATTCCAGGCGGCCCTGCTCGACGGCGTGACCGGGTCGGGCAAGACCGAGGTCTATCTGGAGGCGGCGGCCGAGGCGCTGAGACGCGATCCGGAGGCCCAGGTCCTGATCCTCCTACCCGAGATCGCCCTGACCCAGGCCGTTATCGCCCGCGTGACCGCGCGCTTCGGCGCCGCCCCGGCCGAATGGCACTCCGGCATCGCTCCGCCCGCGCGCCGCCGGGTGTGGGACGAGGTGATCGCCGGACGTTGCCGCATCGTGGTCGGGGCGCGCTCGGCCCTGTTCCTCCCGTTCCGCAAGCTGCGCCTGGTGGTGGTGGACGAGGAGCACGACGGCTCGTTCAAACAGGGCGAAGGCTTCGTCTACCATGCACGCGACCTGGCGGTGGCGCGGGCCAAGATCGAGGGCGCGGCGGTGGTGCTGGCCTCGGCCACGCCCTCGCTGGAAAGCCTGTGGAACGCCGAGACCGGCCGCTATCGCTGGCTCAAGCTCAGGTCGCGCCACGGCGAGGCGGTGATGCCCGAGATCGGCCTGGTCGACCTGCGCGAGACCCCGCCCGAGCCCGACCACTGGCTGTCGCCGCCCCTGATCGCCGCGATGGTCGACACCCTGTCGCGCGGCGAGCAAACCCTGTTGTTCCTCAACCGGCGGGGCTATGCGCCCCTGGTGCTGTGCCGGGCGTGCGGCCAGAAAATGACGGCGCCGGACACCGACTCCTGGCTGGTCGAGCATCGCTACACCGGCCGGCTGATCTGCCACCTGACCGGCTTTTCCATGCCCAAGCCCCGGCTTTGTCCCCATTGCCAGGCCGAAGACACGCTCGTCTCGATCGGGCCGGGGGTCGAGCGGGTCGAGGAGGAGGCGCGGCGGCTGTTCCCGCGCGCCGTGGTCGAGGTGTTCTCGTCCGACACGGTGATGGACGCCGAGGCCGCGCGCGCGTTGGTGGGCCGGATGGAGCGGGGCGAAATCGATATCCTGGTGGCCACCCAGGCCGCGGCCAAGGGTCATAATTTTCCCAACCTGACCCTGGTGGGCGTGGTCGACGCCGACCTCGGCCTGCGCGGCGGCGACCTGCGCGCGGCCGAACGCACCTATCAGCTGCTGGCCCAGGCGACGGGGCGGGCCGGGCGCGCGGTGCGGCCGGGCCGGGCCCTACTGCAGACCTACGCCCCCGAGCACCCGGTGATGCAGGCGCTCAAGGCCCAGGACCGCGACGGCTTCGTGGCCGTGGAGATGGCCGAGCGGCAGCTGGCGCGCCTGCCGCCCTACGGCCGCCTGGCCGCCCTGATCGCTTCCGGCCCCGACGCCGAGGCCTTGGACGCCTATGTCCGCGCCCTGGCCGCCGCCGCGCCCAATGCCGAGGACGTGGAGGTCTATGGCCCCGCCGATGCGCCCCTGGCCCTGGTGCGCGGGCGACGGCGCAAGCGCTTCCTGGTGCGGGCGGACCGGACGGTGGACCTGTCGGCGTTCATGGCGGCTTGGCGCGCGCGGGTGAAGATTCCCAGTTCGGTGCGCATCACCGTCGATATCGATCCCTACAGCTTCCTCTGAAGGGGCAGCCGGGTCGCCACACGCATGGGGCCGTGACTAGGGCCTAGAATTCACCCGCCGCGCGCCCGCTTGCTCCCGGGCGCCGGCCGCTCTATGTCCCAGGGCAATGATAACTGCTCTCGCCAATCCCAAGCGGTTCATGGCCCTGTCGCGCTGGCTGGCGCCGACGTTGGGGGTGATCGCCGCGGCCCTGGCGTGCGTGGGCCTGGGCATGGGACTGAACGCCCCGCCCGACTATCAGCAGGGCTCCACGGTGCTGATCATGTTCATCCATGTGCCCGCCGCCTTTCTGGGCCTGATGGCCTATAGCTGCCTGGCGGCCTCGGCCTTCTTCGGACTGGTGTTCCGCCATTCCCTGGCCGACGCGGCGGCGCGGGCGGCGGCGCCGCTGGGCGCCGGGTTCACCCTGCTGGCCCTGATCACCGGCTCGCTTTGGGGCCGGCCGATGTGGGGCGCCTGGTGGGTGTGGGACGCGCGCCTGACCTCCGAGCTGATCCTCTTTCTATTCTACGTGGGCTACATGGCGCTGCAGGCGGCGATCGACGACGAGGCCAAGGCCGATCGCGCGGCTTCGATCCTGGCCCTGGTGGGGGCGATCAATGTCCCGATCGTCCACTACTCGGTGGTGTGGTGGAACAGCCTGCATCAGGGCGAGTCGATCTTCGTCAAAGGCGGTCCGCTGCTGGCGGCGGTCTATTTGTGGCCGCTGGCGCTGATGAGCTTCGCCTACATGTTCGCCTTCGGCGCCCTGTGGCTGGTGCGCATCCGCGCCGAGGTGTGGCGCAGGCGGGCCGGCGCCCTGGCCGTGCAGGCGGCGCGCGGATGATCGCCCTGGGAAAATACGCCTCGTATGTGATTCCGGCCTACGCCGTCAGCGCGGTGGTGATCGGGGCCCTTGCGGCCGACACCCTGGCCCGCGCGCGCCGCTGGCGCGCCGAGGTCAAGCGCCTGCAACAGCTGCTGGGCAAGGACGAGGCTGAGCTGTGAAGCGCCTTTTGCCCTTGATCCCGCTGGCCGTGTGCGCCCTGCTGATCGCCCTGTTCGCCGGCTACGGCCTGCATCACGACCCGCACGTCAACCCCGCCGCCCTGGTGGGCCAGCCCCTGCCGGCCGAGACCCTGCCGCCGCTGGACGGCGGCCAGCCGCGACCGCTGGCAGGCGCTCAGCGCGGGCCGATGCTGGTCAATGTGTTCGCCTCCTGGTGCGCACCTTGCGCCGAGGAGGCGCCCGAACTGATGAAGCTCAAGGCCGCCGGCGTGCCCATGGTCGGCGTGGCTTACAAGGACCAGACCAGCGCCACCCAGGCGTTCCTGGACAAGTACGGCGATCCGTTCGGCGCGGTGCTGCAGGACCGTTCGGGCGACGCGGGCGTGGACCTGGGCATCTCAGGCGTGCCCGAAACCTTCGTGGTCGACGCCCGAGGCATGGTGGTGGCCAAGCACATCGGCCCCATGGAAGACGCCGACGTTCAGGCCCTGGCCAATCAGGTGCGGCAATTGCAGGCTCGCGCGGCCTCCTGAAGGCCCTTTCCCGTTAACCTTCGATTCACCACGTTTGAGCCAGATTCATCGGCGGTTAACCACGTGGTCGCCGATGTCCCTGCCGCTTCGCCCGCTTTCGTCCGGAACGACCGTCGCCCCCGCAGCCGCGCCGGCGTCCACCGCCCGTAGCGCCGAGGCCGTCGCCGCCCAGCGCGCGTTCTTCGCCGCCGCGCTGGGCCAGGCGGGCGCTTCCACCGCCGCGCCCGCGCCGCAGGCCGCGCGCCCGGCGGCTCCGATGCGCGCGGTCGCCGAGATCGCCGCCCCAGTTCAGCCAGCCCAGAGCGCGCCGACTAAGGCGCCGCCCACCAGCAATGGCGAGACCCCGCCGCCGCGCACCCTGCGGCCGGGCTCGCTGATCGACATCAAGGTCTAGCAGCAGGGCCGATCGGGCTCAGCGCCCACTGCCGGAATACCGCGCACGGGCCGGCCTGAAGGTTCGCCAGCGCCTTTGGCCCGTCCGGCGTGAACGCCAGATAGCGGCCGTCGCCCGCGCGCGGCCAGGCCGGCTCGTTGGGGCCGTTGGGGTCGCCCGTGGCGGCGAAGCGCGTCCAGTAGTCCTGCATCTCGGTCGACACCTGGCGGTCGACCGCGCCATAGGGCGGGCTGTCGGCCCCGCCGCCCAGGTTGCCGAATACATAGGGGATCTCCGCGGCGTGGGTGGAGCCCATGGCCTCGCGCCCGGGAACGGGCAACTCGAACTGGTAGCGCCAGGTCCTGTGGCCCGCGGCGGCGTGCCAGTCGGCCTCCATGCTGGCCGCGCAGCGCTGGACGGTGTCGGTCATCCACTGGGCGCCGGCGCCCCCGAGCAACGGATCGCTCACGCCCGGACCGCCGTCGGCCAGGCCGTAGACCTTGAGCGCCTGAGGCGCGAACGGGCCGTACTTGTCGGCGATCTGGCGGCGCAGGTCGTCCAGGCTGCCGGGCAGGGTGATCTCGCGCGCATTGTTGCCGATCATCAGATCGACGGGCGCCTCGCGCCCCTCGGCGAACACCCTGGCGGGCGACTGGGGCAGGACCCAGCCGTCGACATTGGTCAGAAGGCCGGTGTCGGATGTCAGGCCCGTGGGCATGTGCTTGGCTGCGGCGGCCATCACCTGATCGGCGGGCAGGGCGCGCAGATAGGCCAAGGCGCCCGGGCCAACGGGCGCCTTCAGGTCGGCGGCGATGTTCAGGCCGATCTGTTCGGCCTTGGCCTTGGGCATGGACCCGCCGAACGACAGGATCTGGCCGCTCTCGGCGATGGCATGCTGGAACAGGCCCCGGGCCAGGGGCGAGGCCATCAGCAGCAGGATGTCGTAGGCGCCGGCCGACTGGCCGAACACGGTGACGTTGGCCGGATCGCCGCCGAACCGCGCGGCGTTCTCATGGATCCAGCGCAAGGCCATGATCTGGTCGAGCAGCGCGTAGTCGCCCGACGACCCATGGCTGGATTCCGCCGACAGGGCCGGGTGTGCGAGGAAGCCCATGACGCCCACGCGGTAGTTGGCCGCAACCACCACCACGCCGCGCCGGGCCAGGGCCGCGCCGTCGAAGCCCGGCATCGAGGCCGAGCCCACCACGTTCGCGCCGCCGAACAGCCACAGCATCACCGGATGGGGCCCGCGCAAGGGCCATTCCGGCGTCCACACGTTGAGATAGAGGCAGTCCTCGCGACTGGTCGGGCCTTCGCGGCTGATCTGGGCGCACGCCGGGGCGGCGACGGACGCGTCCTTCACCCCGCTCCAGGCCAAGGCGGGCAGGGGCTCATGCCAGCGCAACGGGCCGACGGGCGGCTGGGCGAAGGGCACGCCCTTGAACACCGCGCCGGGAGCGCCGTCGGGCTTGAAGCCCCGCAGCACGCCGGCGGTGGTGGTGACGGTGGGGCGGGGCGCATCGGCCGCGCGAACGATGAGCGGCGCGCATAGGCCAAGGCCAAGGGCGAGCAGGGGCCCGATCCGCATGATGTTGTTCCTCCCCGAGGGTCCAGGCCTCTCGCGGCTGACCCTAGCGCAATTGCCACGCCGCCGTGAACCGGTCGGTTGGCGGCGTCACTCGGCGTCGCGGGAGTCGCGGCCCAGGTCGACCAGGGCCGCCAGCCCCTGGCGCATGACCATGACCGTCTCGAATCCGACGCGCTCCGCAAGGGCGGCGTCGATCCGCGCGCGGGCGTCCGCCTGCACGGCGGCGGCGGCTTGCCCGCGCGCGGTCAGGGTGATGTTGAGCTTGCGCCGGTCTTCCGTGTCGATCGCGCGGTCGAGATAGCCGCGCGCGACCAGGGTGTCGACCAACTGCCCGGCCCCCTGTCGCGAGACGCCGAGGTCGCGGATCAGGGCGCCGAGAGGGACATCGCCCGCGCCCAGGGCCAAGCCGCCGATGACATAGAGTCCGTTGGCCGGGATGTCGTCATAACCCGCTTCATCCAGCGCCTGGCGCATGGCGAAGCCGTAGGTGGTGCGCGCGTGGCGCAGAAGCGCGGGGGTGACGACGTCGGCGTACCAGGGCTTGTCCATGCCCTTTATTGGACTATCAATAAAATTGATAGTCAACAAAATTTCCTAACTGGCTCTGGCAGGCCAGCTAGGCTCTCGAGCGTCAGGCCGTGGGTTCGACGACCGCCGCCTTGGCCTTCTTTTCGGCCTTGGCCTTCTTTTTCTTCTTTTTCTTTTCGGCCTTCTCGACCTTCTCGGTCTTGGCTTTCTTCTCGGCCTTGGCCTTGCGCTTCTCGGCGGCTTCGGCCTCCGGTTCGGCGTGGGGCTTGCCCGCGGCCTTGGCCATGTCGGCCAGGGTCTTGAGGAAGGATTCGCGCTTGGCCGAAGGCACCAGGGCCAGGATGCGCTCGTCGGCCAAGGCCACGCGCGGTTCGGCCTCGGCCACGGCGGCGCGGCCGGCCTCGGTCAGGGTGACGGTGTTGGCGCGGGCGTCGAGGGTCGAGCGTTCACGGGCGAGCAGGCCTTTGCCGATCAGGCGCGCGACCAGTTCGGCCAGGGTTGAGCGGTCGATGCCGGTGGCCTTGACCAGATCGCTCTGGGTGCAGCCCTCGCGCGACTGGACCGCGGCCAGCACGGCGAACTGGCGCTGGGTGACGGCGCCCGAACCCGCTTCCTCGGCGTAGATATCGAGCGCCAGTTGCAGCGCCCGGTGCAGCAAGTGGCTGGGCGAGCGCTCCAGCGCGGAAACCGTGGAATGTGTCTTGACC
Source organism: Caulobacteraceae bacterium (assembly GCA_035524315.1). Taxonomy (GTDB): domain Bacteria; phylum Pseudomonadota; class Alphaproteobacteria; order Caulobacterales; family Caulobacteraceae; genus BOG-938. The sequence continues at coordinate 799 of DATKPD010000032.1, read as the reverse complement.
ATCTGCCCCGTCCCAGCCCGCTGCGTTCAATATACGCCCTTGGCGTCAATTTGACGACAGACCGTCCGTGGACTGTGAGGGCCTAGTCCGGCGGTTGCTGAACCGGGGTCTGATCTTCCGCCTCGGCCTCGGCGGACTCGCCCAACTGCGCGTGCCTGATGAGGAACGGAATCTGCGACAGCGAGAACAGAATCGACAGCGCCAGCAGGATTGGCCGGTGCCACACCACCCAGGTCTGCTCCGATTGGGTCCGCCACAGGGCTTCGTTGACCGCGGCCGTGATCAGGAACAGGCAGCCGTACCGGATCATCAGGATACGCCACGCGGGCGCGTCCATGTGGATCGCCGATCCGAGCAACGCCTTGAGCGGATTGCGCTTCATCGCCGCCCCGCCCAGCATCACCGCGCCCAGGAACAGGTCGATCGCTGTCGGCTGCATCTTGACGAAGGTGGTGTCGTGGAATCGTTGGGCCAGGGCCGCGAACACCAGGGCGAACAGGCCCGTGATCAGGGGCATCGGCGCCACGCGGCGCTCCAGGGCGACGCCGATCGCCAGCGCCACGCCCGACGCCGCCGCCAGCGCCCAGTTGGCCTTGATCATGTCCTTGCCGGTCAGGAAGTAGACCGCCACGAACACCGCCAAGCCGCCGTAGTCGACGACGGCGCGCAACGGTCCGGACTTGCGGCGCTTGGCGGGTGAAGACTTGGCCTGATCCATATTGTCCGACGCGCTCATTCGGCCTCCAGCCCGACCAGGGATTGGGCGAACCGTTTGGCGTCGAACGGCTGCAGGTCCTGT
>DATKPD010000031.1:0-6151 GCA_035524315.1 Caulobacteraceae bacterium | reverse complement strand
TCCACAGCCTGGACGTGGGTTACAGCAAGACCCACTTCGCGGGCGGCTTTGGCCGGGTGTTCTTCTCGTTCTTCGCCGGCGTGGGCCTTTACCGGCTGCAGCGCGTGTGGCCCTGCCCGCTCAAGCTCAGCCCCTGGCTGCTGCTGTTCGCGTGCTTCTGGCTGCTCATCGCCTGGCCGCACCGGGGCGTGGAGCGCACCGATTACGACCTGGCCTGCGCCCTCATCCTGTTTCCCGTGCTGGGCTATCTGTCGACCGCCGTGGAACCCGGGCCTGCGGGGCAAAGGCTGTTCGTCCTCTGCGGCGGGCTGTCCTACGCCCTCTACCTGTTGCACTCGCCGATCGGCGGGGTGCTCAACCAGTTCTTCATCGTGTTCGGGCGGCCCAAGGGCACATGGTTCCTGGGGGTGCTGTTCATCCTCGCCGTTTCGGTCATCGCCTGGCTGGCCGAGCGCTACTACGACGCCCCGGTGCGGCGCTGGCTGAACGGTCTGGGCAAGGCCAAGCCCAAGGCGATCTCGGCCGAGCCAGCCCGCGCGCGTTAACCGCCCGTTACCCATTCCCCTTAACACTTGACGGCGCTTGTTTCGCCTCAAGGTCGCTCCATGCCCTCGCTGCCGCCGCTGCGGATTTTCAGCCTCGCCGCCGCTTGCGGCGCCGCTCTGGCGGTCGCGGGCTGTATGGGCGCCTCGAGCGAGCCCTTTTCGCCCGCGCCTAAGCCCACCGCGGCGTTCCCCAACATCGGTTACGCCACCTGGGATAACGACGAACCCGACTATCGCTTCTATCCGGGCGACCAGATCGAGCTTCGCGTGCCCTCAGCGCCTGAGCTCAACAAGACCCTCGTGGTGCAACCCGATGGCCGCGTCAGCGCGCCGCTGATCGGACCGGTGATGGTCGCCGATCGCTCGACCCAGCAGGTCGAGGCCGCCCTGACCCAGGCCTACGCCAGCCAGCTGATCCGTCCGCAGGTCGAGGTGACGCTCACCGCGGCAACCCCGCTCAAGGTGTTCGTCGGCGGCGAGGTCGATAAGCCTGGGGTATACGACATGCCGGGCCCGATCGACGCCCTGCAGGCGGTGATCGAGGCGGGGGGCTTCAAGACCTCGGCCCAGCGCGACAAGGTGGTGCTGATCCGGCGCGGGACCGGCGGCCAGGCGATGATGAAAATGATCGACCTGCGTCGCGGGGCCAGCGATCCGTCCGAAGTGGACGCCGCGCCCCTGCGCCGGTTCGACGTGGTCTATGTGCCGCGCACCTCGGTGTCCGAGGTTGGGCTGTGGATGCAGCAATATATGCGCGACGCCCTGCCCATCCAGTTCAGCTATGCCTTTTATAAGCCGTTCTGACGTCGCGATCGGCTAGGGCGATAGGCTGAGCGAGCCAAGGCGGTGGCGCTTCGCCCGCCCGGACAGATGTCTAGGATTTGAAGCGTCAGCCCTGCGCCAGCCACTCGCGCGCCGCGCGCTGGGCTTCCGCAACTTCGGCGTTGTCCATCTCGCGGCTCAGTTCGCGGCGATACAGCTTGCCTTCTTCCGAACCGCGCATCGCGGCCAGATTGAACAGCATGTGCGCCGACACATAGTCCAGCGGCGCGCCGCCCTGGCCGGTCGAATAGAGCAGCCCCAGGCGGAACAGTTCGTCGCCGGTGGAGGCCGGCGTCGGTAGCGGCAACGCGCCGGCCGTTTCGGTGTGCATAGAAGCCTGCATCATCTTTCCCTTCGGAATGTCTGGCGCGTTCGACGCCGTCTCGATGTGCAGAAAACACTTGCCCCCATGAAAATAGAGTTAAGTGCTGAAAACCACTAATTTTCAACAAGTGTAAATGACGATTTAGTCCGGTTACTATCGGATAAATACGAGATTTACTTGTCGTTCACCTAAGTAGCGAAACCGGTAACCCGGTTCGCCGGCGTCCATCGTCATTTACGGGCGCGCTGGCCGAACAGCAGCGCGCGCGCCTTGTCCGCCTCAGGCCCGATGTCGGCCAGGCTGGCGGCGGTGTTGCGCACGCGGTCGCCATCCGCCTGGGCCTTGATCGCGGCCGTGCGTGAGGCGATGCGCTCCCGCCAGGCCTTGGCGTTGGGGAACTCGTCGGGGTCCACGCCATGGCTGGCCGGGGTGCGCATCCACGGCCAGCTGGCGATGTCGGCGATCGAATACTCGCCCGCCAGATACTCACGGTCGGCCAGCCGCTTGTCGACCACGCCCCACAGACGGTGCACCTCGTTGGTGTAGCGGTTGACGCCATAGGCCAACATCCGCTGGTCCTTGAGCACGCCCGAGCCGTAGGCGCGGAAGTGGTTGGCCTGCCCCGCCATCGGACCCAAGCCGCCCACCTGCCAAAACAGCCACTGGTCGACATCGACCCGCTGGCGCTCGTCCTTGCCGTAGAACTGGCCCGACTTGCGCGCGAGGTACTGCAGGATCGCGCCCGACTCGAACACCGAGATCGGCTGGCCGTCCGGTCCCTCCGGATCGAGGATCGCCGGGATGCGGTTGTTGGGCGACAGCTTCAGGAACGCCGGATCGAACTGCTCGCCCTTGCCGATGTTCACGGGGAAGATCGTGTAGGGCAGTCCCATCTCCTCCAGGGCCAGCGAAATCTTGATGCCGTTGGGGGTGGGCCAATAATGCAGTTCGATAGGCTGGGTCACGGGCGGTCTCTCCTACAAGCGTGGACGCTAGATGGGCTGGCCGGGCGGCCGGGGCAAGCGCTTGACGCGCCTCTTTCGGCCCAACACAAAGACCTCAAACAGGATTCCGCTTCATGACAGACGCCTCGGTCATCATCTTTCACAACCCGGCCTGCAGCACCTCGCGCAAGGTCTTGGCCAGAATCCGCGAAGCGGGCATCGAGCCGACCGTGGTGGAATACCTCAAGGACGGTTGGACCAAGCCTCAGCTCAAGGGCCTGCTGCAAAAGCTCGGCCTGTCCGCTCGCGACGTCATGCGCATTCGCGGCACGCCCGCCGAGGAGCTCAAGCTGACCCGCCCGGGCGTGACCGATGACGAGATCATCGACGCCATGATCGGCCACCCGATCCTGGTCGAGCGCCCGATCGTGATCACGCCCAAGGGCGCGGTCCTGGCGCGGCCGGCGGAAGACGTCGAAGCGATACTTTAGCTGCGCCTCGACGGCCTCCAGACGGAAGCTTCGCTAGCTTAGCTTCCTGCGCAGAATCTCGTTCACCGCGGCGGGGTTGGCCTTGCCGCCGGTCTCCTTCATCACCTGGCCGACGAACCAGCCTATGGCCTGGGGCTTTTCCTTGACCGCCGCGGCCTTGTCCGGATTGGCGGTGATCAACGCATCGACCACAGCCTCAATGGCGCCGGTGTCGGTCACCTGCACCAGGCCGTGCTTGTCCACCACCGCCTTGGGCGCGCCCTCGCCCGCCCACATCAGCTCGAACACCTGCTTGGCGATCTTGGACGAGATCACGTCGGTCTCGATCAGCTCGACCAAGCCGGCGATGTCTTCGGGCGGGATCGGGCTGGCCTCGATCTCGAGCCCGGCCTCGGCCAGGCGCGACAGCAGGGCGTTGGTGGTCCAGTTCGCCACCAGCTTGGCGTCGCGCCCCTGGGCCGCCTTCTCGAAGAAGTCCGCGCGCGCGCCCTCGATCACCAGCACGCCCGCGTCATAGGCCGACAGGCCGTACTGGCTCTGCAGCCGGGCCTTCTTGTCGTCGGGCAGCTCGGGCAGGCTGGCCTTGATCGCCTCGATCCACGCCGACTCGAGCTCCAGCGGCAGAAGGTCGGGGTCGGGGAAATAGCGATAGTCCTGCGCGTCCTCCTTGGAGCGCATCGAGCGCGTTTCCATCTTGCCGGGATCGAACAGGCGCGTTTCCTGGATGATCGCGCCCCCGTCTTCGAGAATCTCGATCTGCCGGCGCGCCTCGTACTCGATGGCCTGCTGAATGTAGCGATAGGAATTGACGTTCTTGATCTCGCAGCGCGTGCCCAGGCCCTCGCCCGGACGGCGCACCGACACGTTTACGTCGGCCCGCAGATTGCCCTTCTCCAGGTCGCCGTCGCACGTGCCCAGATAACGCACGATGGTGCGCACCTTCTTGACGTAGGCCGCCGCCTCTTCCGACGAGCGGATATCCGGCCGCGAGACGATCTCCATCAGCGCCGTGCCGGCCCGGTTCAGATCGACATAGGTCGCGTTGGGGTCCTGGTCGTGCAGAGACTTGCCCGCGTCCTGCTCCAGGTGCAGCCGCTCGATGCGCACGGTGAAGCTGGAGCCGTCGTCGCGCTCCACCAACACCTCGCCCTCGCCCACGATCGGGTCCTTGAACTGGCTGATCTGATAGCCCTGGGGCAGATCGGGATAGAAGTAGTTCTTGCGGTCGAAGCGCGACCACGGATTGATCTTGGCCTTCAGTCCCAGGCCGGTCTTGACCGCCTGCTCCACGCAGTAGCGGTTGATCACCGGCAGCATGCCCGGCATGGCCGCGTCGACCAGCGACACCTGCTCGTTCGGCCCCGCGCCGAAACCCACCGCCGCGCCGCTGAACAGCTTGGAGTTGGACGCGACCTGGGCATGGATTTCCAGCCCCATCACCAGCTCCCACGGCCCCGTGCGGCCCTGGATGAACTTGGCGGGATCGGCGGGGACGACGTCGAGAATGTCAGTCATGTGCGGCTCCCCTTACGCTCGCCACCAGGCGCGCGGCTTCGCCCGGAAGTCCGCCGCCTGCTCGATAGCGCCGGCGACCGAAAACAGCGTGCCTTCGTCCAGCGGCTTGCCGATCAGTTGCAGGCCCAGCGGCAGGCCCTGAGCGTCCAGGCCCGCCGGCAACGCCATCGCCGGCAGGCCAGCTAGGTTGGCGGTCACCGTGAAGACGTCGTTGAGGTACATGGTCACCGGGTCCATCGTGTCCTTGGCGCCGAGCGCGAAGGCCGAGGACGGCGTGGCGGGCGTGAGCAAGGCATCGACCTTTTCGAACGCCTTGGCGAAGTCGTCGGCGATGCGGCGGCGCACCTTCTGCGCCTTCAGATAGTAGGCGTCGTAATAGCCGGCCGACAGCACATAGGCGCCGATCAGGATGCGCCTTTGCACCTCCGCGCCAAAGCCCTCGGCGCGGGTGTTTTCATAGACCTCGGTCAGGGTCTTGCCCTCGGCGCGGATGCCGAAGCGCATGCCGTCATAGCGCGCCAGGTTGGACGAGGCCTCGGCCGGGGCCACGATGTAGTAGGTCGGCAGGGCGTATTTGGTGTGCGGCAACGACACGGGCACGATCTCGCAGCCGGCGTCCTTCAGCCACGACACGCCCTGGTCCCACAGGGCCTGGATCTCGGCGGGCATGCCGGGCGCGCTGTATTCGGCCGGAACGCCGATGCGCAGCCCCTTGACCGACTTGCCGACGAAGCTCGGGAAATCAGGCACATCGACCGGAATGCTGGTGGAATCCTTCGGATCGTGCCCGCTCATGGACTTGAGCAGGATGGCGCAGTCCTCGACCGTCTTGGCGATCGGTCCGGCCTGGTCGAGCGAGGAGGCGAAGGCCACGATGCCCCAGCGCGAGCAGCGGCCGTAGGTCGGCTTGATGCCCACGGTTCCGGTGAAGGCCGCCGGCTGGCGGATCGAGCCGCCGGTGTCGGTGCCGGTCGCCCCCAGGCACAGGTCGGCCGCCACCGCCGCGGCCGAGCCGCCTGACGAACCGCCGGGCGTCAGGATCTGGTTGGAACCCTCCGCGCGCCACGGGTTGGCCACCGGCCCGAACGCCGAGGTTTCGTTCGACGAGCCCATGGCGAATTCGTCCAGGTTCAGCTTGCCCAGCATCACCGCCCCGTCGCGCCACAGATTGGCGGTGACCGAGGATTCGTAGGTCGGCTTGAATTCGCCGAGGATGCGCGAGCACGCGGTCGTGCGCACGCCCTCGGTGCAGAACAGGTCCTTGACACCCAGCGGCGCGCCCTCGAGCGGACCAGCCTCGCCCTTGGCGATGCGCTCGTCCGACGCACGCGCCATGGCCAGGGCCTTGTCCGGCGTCTCCAGCACATAGGCGTTCAGCGCCTTGGCCGCGGCGATCGCGTCCAGGTGCGCCTGGGCGACTTCGACGGCCGAGAACTTGCGCGCCCGCAGGCCGTCCAGGGCGGCCTTGAGCGTCAGCGACGTGAGTTCGCTCATTCCACCACCTTCGGC
>DATKPD010000030.1:0-60310 GCA_035524315.1 Caulobacteraceae bacterium | reverse complement strand
GGTCGCCGCGGACTGGACCACCGTCTGCGCTTCCGGCGTCAGCACATACTGATCGAAGGGGAAGTAGACGATGAACTCCTTGGCCTCAGGCGCCGGCGGAGGCGGCGGCGGGGGAGGCGGCGGAGGCGGAGGCGGCGGGGGCGGCGGGGGAGGCGGAGGCGGCGGAGGCGGAGGCGGCGGCGGAGGCGGCGGCGCGTTGAACGAATAGCGCAGGCCTATGGTGACCGCTTGATCGTTGAAGATCGCGCGGTTGAGCGAGGCTCGATTGACGACGCCGCCCTGGGTCAGGACGCCACCTTCATGGAAGCTCTCGGCCGTTCCGGTGTAGCGATAGGTCAGATCCAGATCCAGCTGCGGCGAAAGGCTCATGGCCACGCCCGCCAAACCGTTCCAGGCGCCGACCGTCTCTTGCTGGCCGTAGGTGTTGGCCACGCCCGCGGGGGCTGTGCTGGTGGCGTAAGCCTTCAGCAGGATGGATTCGGCGCCGCCGCCAATGCCGATGAAGGGGGTCAGCTGACCCGCCATGGGCACGTTGTATGGGTTCAGGTCGTAGATGACATTGATCATGCCGGTGGTGGCCGACAGGTGGCCGCCGACGCCGACCCGTCCGGGAGGCGGAACGATCTGCAAGGCGCGCAGCGGGTCTTCCAGATATCCGACCTCCGCTTCGATGCGCCAGTTCTTGTTGAGCTTGTAGCCCAGCCGAACGTCGCCGATCCCGTTCCCGCCGAACTTGAACCGCTCAGCTGTCGTGGGCGCATTGCTGTAGGTCGAGGTGGTGTCGATATTGGACGGCCAGTTGTAGCCAACGTCCGCCGCGCCGTACCAGCCGTCGGTGGCGGCGTAAGCCCCCGAGGCCCCCAGGACGCCCACAAGGGCCGCCCCTGCGAAAAGAAGTGCTTTCATAGTCCTATTCCCTCTTTAGAGACAATGCCGCTTCAGATCCACGACAAGTTTATAGACAGCCGTATGCTGATTATTTGGATCTCTGGCTCAGCATTGCCAGTTTTGGCAAAACTTCGTCCTAGATCTTTCTCGACCACAACCCGCGAATCCGCCCCGGCATCCTCTTTCTTGTTCACGTGGACCAAAGGAATTGATCCCAGTGGTCAGAAGCGGTCGCCGCCTCTTGTGTCGCGGCGACCCAAGGTCTTCAGGCGCCGCACACGAAATGCCCGACAACAAACCGAAGTTCCCAAAAACTTGGCCGTAACCGAATTTTTCGCGATTTCTTACAGGACTTTGGCGTCCGTCAGGGCGCCGGCAGGCGCGCGGGGGGGAACCGACGCCCGGTTTGGCGAGCCAGTCACGGCTTGCAGCAGACCGTCTACCCGCGAAGGGGCCTTAACTTGCGCTGGCCGAGTTGGCCACCGACGCCGAGGCCGAGGCCCTCGCGGGACTGGCCAAAGGCGCCGCGGGCGGCTCGGTCGGAGCGGCGCGGCGCGTGCCATAATCGGGCTTGCGCCATAGCACCCGCTCGAAGAACGGCCGCTTGGGCAGCGCCAGGCTGTAGGCGTCGGCGTAGACCGGCACGCCGCGGATCAAGCGCCCGATCTTGACCAGGGGCAACACATAGACCCCCCAGAGCGTGTCGTAGTCGTGGTCCTCCGCCTTGCCCAGGCCCCAGGGGAAAGTCTCATAGGGCGCGGGCTGGGTCTGGGTGCCGAACCACCAGTCCCAGATCGACAGCTTGTTGCCGAAGTTTCGGTCCCAGTGCTCCACCTTATAGCTGTGGTGCAGTTGGTGCATGTGCGGGCTGGCCAGCACCCGGTCGAGGGGGCCGAACCCGGCGGGGAACTGCGAATGGCGCAGGGAGTCGAGCACGATGGTCGAGCCGATCAGATTTCCGTCCCCGACCATCAGCGCCATGTCTTCCAGGCTGAGACCCAGCGTGGCCTTGCAGATGCCCAGGGGCACCGCGACCATCGTGGCGGTGACCAGATTGTCGAAGTGATCGCCCAGCGGATGCTGGCGCCGGCCGGTGAGCGGATTCAGGAACGTCGCAGAATGATGCACCTTATGCAGTTCCCACAGCACCGGAACAAAGTGTTGCAGGAAGTGCGAGATGTAGTTGGACAGGTCCATCACAACGAAAAACACGATCGACCACCCCAGGATCGCCAATAGGGTGACGTTTCCGGGGTGCAGGTTCGGAAAGACCGCCTTGATCTCATTGGAAATCGCCACCGCGAGAACGGCGGATATCGCCACATTGGCGACGATCAACGATCCATTGATGAATTTTGAAATGATGTAGACGAACACATCAATTCTGGAGGTCTTCAACTTCCATTTATCGAAGGGAAAGGCGTGCCTTAGGAATCCGATGGGTGATAATATTACACGCTCTGTCCAACAATAGACCAGATAGGTCGCGATCGCCGCGGCAAAAAAAGTCACCCATGTCGCTGCGAATACGGTAGCCGAGGGGAAATGAAGCAGCTTCATTTAACTGAGACCCAAAAAGAACCGTCACATAAACTCGAGGTCTTCTTCATCAAGTATCGTGCCAGCGCTGCGCCCACGCGCGCCGGTCCTTCCGTCCGGCGCCGGGGGACTGCGTCCGAACCTAGGTCGTCGCCAGCCAAGCTTCGCATGGGCGGCGTCTCATTGGCGTGAAATCAACCGCTGCCGGCTGCGGAAATCGCCAAGTCCAATAATTGCACATTTGCGTGACGCTATCGGGACGTTGGGACAGCCGGGCGCAGCCCATTCGCCCGTCAGGCGAACAAGCCCCGCGACAGGTTCCCTCTTGTCGAATGCGTGGAAGAATGGCTAGAACCGCGCCCTCAAACCGGTCCGCCGGATGCTCATGGCTCCCGATCGGACCACGACCAGGTTTGCGCACCGGATCGACCCTGCCCTCATCAAGGACAGCGCGGCCATTCGGCGATGGAGAGGTGGCTGAGTGGTCGAAAGCACCGCACTCGAAATGCGGCGTACTCGCGAGGGTACCGTGGGTTCGAATCCCACCCTCTCCGCCACCCGGGTCTAAGGAAAGCCGAGCTTGGCTGTGCCGGTCGGCGGCGCCATCGCGGCGGGTGTCTAGCCCAGCCCCTCGACGGCCTGGGGCGCGCCGGCCAACTCCGCCCCGATGATCTGGCAGAACTTGAGCAGATGGCGGCGCGCCGAAGGCGACAGCCGCGCGAGGGCCGATAGCAGTTCTACGCCCTCCTCGCTCGCTTGGAACAGGACGGCGCCCAGGTGCTCGGCCGATTTCGAAGCCGCGCCGGAGCCTTCGAGCCCGTCGAAGAAGAAGCTGATCGGCACGCCCAGAATCTGACTGATATCGAACAGCTTGGACGCGGACACGCGATTGGCGCCCCGCTCATATTTCTGGACCTGCTGGAAGGTCAGACCGAGTTGACGCGCCATCTGCTCCTGGCTGATGCGCAAGAGGCGCCGTTGGGCGCGGATGCGCTGGCCAACGAACAGGTCGACAGGATGGATTTCGGTGGGGATAGGGTTAGCCATTTCGACAAGCACAATTATTGCAGTCCTGAAACAAGTCAAGATGGCGCGAGCAACCGATTTCAGCCCCGCACTGCAACCATTGCGTATTGAGCAAGTGTCCGGGCGCGCGGAGAACTTTCGATGTGGACATCCGATCCCCACCCTGACCATAGTTGACTGCCTGATTTGGGCCCTATCATGTCTCAACTAGCAGACGTACAGACATTCGTGCGTGAGGCGAGTAGCGCGTGCGAGATGAGCGAGCTCGAAGGCCTGCTCGCGAACGTGGTCCGCGAGTTGGATTTCGATTACTACGCGGTCGTGCATCAGGTGGATCTCAACGCCGCGTCCACGCGACCCGTCCGCCTGTCGAATTATCCCCCGAGCTGGGCGGCGCTTCTGCTGGAACGACGCCATTTCGTGGACGATCCCATCGTGGTCGGCGCGCAGCGGACCTGCTGCGGCTTTCTCTGGACCGACGTGCCCAAGCTTCTGAGCCTGTCCAAGCGGCAGGGCGAGATGCTGGGCTGCGCGACGGGCGAAGGCCTGGGCGGCGGATTCACCGTGCCGGCCCATGTGCCGGGAGAATTTTTCGGCCTGGCCTCGTTCGCCGTCCGGTTCGGCCGCACGGTCCCTGAAGACAGCCTGCCGGCGGCGCAATACGTCGGCAGCTTCGCCGTCGACGCGGCCCGGCGTATCGCCCGGGCCACGACCCTCACCAAGACCTATGCGGCAAAGCAACCGCCCCGGCTTACCCCCCGTCAGCTCGACTGCCTGGTGCTGACCGTCCAGGGCAAGAGCGTGGGCGTGATCGCCCAACTCCTGGGAATCAGCCCCGATACAGCTCATGAGCACCTGGAAGACGCCAAACGCCGCCTGGGCGTTTCGCGCAAAGAACAGATGGTGGCGCGCGCCCTATTTTATGGCCTGATTACTTTCAGCGATGCGTTTTCCCCCTAACTAGGGGGATGGCCCCTCAAATGGATCGGTCGATCATCGGTCACGGTCCAGAGGATGAGGGAGGGCGAAATGACCAGCGCCCAAACGGAGGCTGGTATGTTGATCGAGCGCACGGATCGCAACGCCGCGGCGGAAATAGAGGACGCCAAGTCGGACCTTTTGCAGGCCATTGCCTTGCTCAAAGCCATCGACGAAGGCCAGCTTCTCGGCGCGGCGCCCGACGATCTGGCCGCGCGCAAACGGCACGAGGCGGGGGTCACCCTGTTGGCCATGGTCGAGCCGCGGCTCGAGCGGGCATTGTTGCGTCTGCGTCTGGCGGACTGACCTGCGCGATCGTCATGGCGCGGCGCCCACATCCGCGCCATGACGATCGCGCGGGCCGTGACGGCCGCCCGCCGCGGTTGCGCAGACTCGCCTCAGGGTAACAATGGAGCATGACCCTCGCGCGCCCCCATCGCCGCCGACTTCTGTCGGGTCTGCTGGCCTCGCCGCTCGTCCCGGCGCCGGCCCGCAGCCAGCCCGGCTGGGGACCATGGCCGAGCGGCGCCCGGGGCGCGGTCAGCCTGACCTACGACGACGGACTGGACAGCCATCTCGACCAGGTCATTCCCGACCTGAACGCGCGGGGCCTGCGCGGCACCTTCTTCCTTGTGCGCGACAACGTGGATGAGCGGATCGGGGACTGGGTCAAGGCGGCCGAGCCCGGCCACGAGATCGGCAACCACACCGTCTCACATCAATGCAGCCTGGGCGGCTTCACCGAGGCAGGGTTCGCCGACCGCGAAATCGAGCCGATGGAAGATTATCTCGACCAGCATTTCGGGCCGAGGCCGATGCGGCTGTACGCCTATCCCTGCGGGTTCCTGGGCCTGGGCCGGGGCGACATGCGCGCGCGCTTCGGCCGCTATCGGCTGGCGCTGCAGGACGCCGTCACGGCGGCGCGCACGGTCGCCGGGCCGCCCAACGACCCGTTCACGGTCCGCTCCAACCGCCTCGACCTCAGCGCGTTCGAACCGACCTACGACACCGCCTCGACCGAGCCGGCGCGCCGGTATCTCGACGCCGCCCTGGCGCGTGGCGGGTGGGCCATTCTGGTGTTCCACGACGTCCTGCCGCAATGGAGGGCAGAAGGCGATACGGCGGCGGCCGTGCACAGCCGCGTCCTCGACCTGATCGCGGACCGGCCCTTGTGGTGCGCGCCTATGGGCGAGGTGTTCACGCGCCTGACCGGCGACCGCGGCCCAGCCTGAGGCGCGTCAGGCGACCCCGTGCGCCTTGAACCAGGCCAGCATCTTGGCCCAGGCGTCCTTGGCGTCCGCACCGTTGTAGCTGGCGCGGTAGTCTGCGTTAAAGCCGTGCCCGGCGTCCTCGTAGACGATAATCTTGCTGTCGCGATCCCCGGCCGCCTGCAGGGCGCTGGTCATGGCGTCCCGTTGCTCCTGGGTGATGCCCCGGTCCTGCCCACCGTAGAAGCCGATCATTCGCCCCTTGACCGCGGCGGCATTCGCCACCGGCGTCTTGGCCCCGCCGAGCGGGCCGTACCAGGCGGCTGCGGCCTTTACCCCCGGGGTCGCCTCGGTATAGAGCCAACTCTGCCGCCCGCCCCAGCAAAAGCCGGTCACGGCCAGGCGCTTGACGTCGGCGCCGTCTTCCGCGGCGAACCTGACCGCCGCGTCCAGGTCGCCGCGAACCTGCTCGTCGCTGGCCTTGCCGACCAACTGCATAAGCGCGCCCATGTCGGCCACCTTGGTCGCGTCGCCATAGCGGGCGTAGAGGTCGGGCGAGATGGCGTAGTAGCCGGCCTTGGCCAGGCGGCGGCACAGGTCCTTGATATGCTCGTGCACGCCGAACACCTCGTGGATCACCAGCACGACGGGCGCCCCCTTCTTGCCGGCGGGGTAGGCGCGGTAGGCGGGGACGGCGCCATCGGCCACAGGGACCTTGACCTCGCCCGCGGCCAGGCCGACGGCGTCGGTCACGATCACGGTCTGGGCCGACACCGGCTGAGCCGCCAGGGCGAAGCCGACGCCCAGGCTGGTCATGGCGAAGCCACGCCGGCTGAAGCCTTGCTTGGGATGCAGGCTGTCCACCTGAGACTGCGCCAGATCAGCGTCAAGATCGGTCATGGGCAAACTCCGGGTCGCAATCGAGCGCGACCGACAAGTCCTAGCCCGCCCGCAACATTTTGTCAGGCATCCGACGAAAATGCCGGTCCCACAAGGGGCTGTCCGACGGCCAGGCCAACCAGACAGGGCCCCTATTCCAGCTTATCGGCCTTGCGCAAGGCCGGGAACAGGAACGCCCAGGCGAGAGTGACCGCGATCGCCCCGCATCCGCCGAACAGCGCCGATCCTATGGGGCCGAGCAGCCGCGCCAAGGTCCCGGATTCGAACTCGCCCAACTCGTTTGAGGCGCCGATGAACAGGCCCGACACCGCCGCCACGCGGCCGCGCATGGCGTTGGGCGTGACGATCTGCACCAGGCTCTGGCGCACGAAGACCGAGATCATGTCCCCCGCCCCCAGCGTCGCCAGGGCCACGGCGCTGACCACCATCGAACGCGACAGGGCGAACACCACAGTGGACGCCCCGAACAGGCCCACGCCCAGGAACATCTTCAGTCCAACCTTGGACTTCAGCGGCCGGGCGGCCAGGACGAATCCGGTCAGCAGGGCCCCGGCCGAGGGCGCCGCGCGCAATACGCCGAAGCCTTGCGGCCCCACGTGAAGGATGTCGCGCGCGTACACCGGCAACAGGGCGGTGGCCCCGCCCAGCAGCACGGCGAACAGGTCCAGGGTGATGGCCCCCAGCACGATCTTGGTGGTCCAGACATAGCGCAGGCCCTCGGCGATCAAGGTCCAGCGCGAGGCGGTCGAGGCTGGCTCGGCGCGCGGCGGCGAGGTCATGGCGGACAAGGACGCGATCGCGCCCAGGAACAGCACCGCCGAAACGGCGAAGGCCGCCAGCGGGGAGGCCGCCACGATCAGCCCGCCGATGGCCGGACCTAGGATGGTCGCGCCCTGGTTGCCGGCCGAATTGAACACGATGGCGCGCGGAATCATCCGGCGCTCGACGAGGGTCGGCACCAGGGCGGTGGCCGAAGGCTGATAGAAGGCCCGTCCAGCCCCGAACACCGCCGCCACGCCATAGATCGGCCAGACGGCCTTGAGGCCGCTCCACACCATCACGGCGAACACGGCGGCGGTGGCGAATTGCAGGCACAGGCTGGCGATCATGATCCGGCGCCGGTCGTAACGGTCGGCGGCGTGCCCGGCGAACAGGGTCAGGGCGATCATCGGCAGGAACTGGGCCAAGCCCAGCATGCCCACCGCGAAGGCCGCGCGATTGACCGAAACGCTGTGGCGGGCGACCTCGTAGATTTCCCACGCCAGGGCGATGGACTGGATCTGGGCCGCCAGGCTGTTGCACACCCGGCCGGTCCAAAACCGCACATAGGGTTTGATCGCCAACAACTCGCGCAGAGTGGCCGGGTTTTCCACCACGGCCTCAAGGGCTGGGACGCCGGCGGGAAACGGGGAATCGACTGGGGGCTTGGACATGAACGCGCGCATCTTGGCGGGGCCGCGCCCCTGGGGCAAGGCTGCGCCGCCTCAGAACAGCTCCGGCCGGCGCGCGTGGAGCGCGTAGATCAGCACCAGGGTCTTCAGATCGTGGATCTCGCCCGCCTGGGTCGCGCGCCACAGCTCGGCGAGCGGGACCTCCAGCACCTCAATGCCTTCGTGCTCCTCGGCCAGGCCGCCGCCGGCCGCGACGCGGTCCGCCGCCGTGACGGGCGCAAGGTAGAGATCGATCCGCTCGGTGCTGATCGAGGGCGACGCCCAAGCAAATGCGACCGGCTCGAGCGCGCCGAGCCTCAGGCCCGTCTCCTCCATCGCCTCGCGCCGGGCGCAGGCCTCGCCGGTCTCGCCCGTGTCGATGATCCCCGCCGCCGCCTCGACCAGATGCGCCGGCTCGCCCTTGAACAGAGGTCCGGCGCGGATCAGCCGCACCAGGAACGCAGTGCGCTTGGCGGCGTCATAGGGCAGCACACACGCGGCCGAGCCGTGGTCGTCCATCTGGCGCTCGACCACTACCCCGCCGCCGAGATCGACCTGGAGCAGCAGGTAACGCCCCCAGCCTTGGTGGATGACGGTCTGCTGCAGGATACGCGGCGTCATGAAAGCCCCCAAAGCGCCCGGTCGGCCGCCCTTCCTGACGGTCCGCGGCGCGTACCGCAAGGCCGGCATCCACCATTCGCCTCGATCCGCGTTATGGTCAGGCTAGAGCGGGTGGCGATGGACGGATCATCGGACTTTCACGCAGAGGATTTCGGGTCGGACGCCTTCCGGCCCGGCGATGCTTGGCGCGTCGTCACGGCCCAGCGCGCGGCCGTGCTGATCGACAGCGGAGCCTATTTCGCCGCCGCCATGGCCGCCCTGCACCGGGCGCGCCGCTCAGTCCTGCTGCTGGGCTGGGGATTCGATCCGCGCACGCGCCTGACGCCTGACGCCGAAGGCAACCCCAACGGCCCCGACGAGATCGGCGTCCTGCTGCCCCGACTGGCGGCCCTGCGGCCCGAACTGGATATCCGGGTTTTGATCTGGAAATCGGCCCTGCCGATCAGCGCCTCGCAACGGTTCTTCCCGCACCGTGCGCGTTGGGGGTTCCTGGGCACGCGGGTGCGTTTCGAACTGGACGCGGCCACGCCGTTCGGCGCCTGTCACCACCAGAAGGTTCTGGTGGTCGACGATTGCGTGGCCTTCGTCAGCGGCGGCGATTTCGGGGTCGACCGGTGGGATTCCACGGGCCACCGCGACCACGACATGCGACGGGTCATGCCGGGCGGGGCGCGTCACGCTCCGCGGCACGAGACGACCATGCTGGTCGACGGCGACGCGGCCCGGGCCCTAGGGGATCTGGCGCGCCGACGCTGGGCCAGGGCAGGCCTGCGGCCGCCTGCCCCCGTCGACCCCGCCGACCGCGACGTCGAGCGGCACGACCCCTGGCCGCATATGATCGCGCCCCAGTGGCGCCAGGCGCGCATCGCCATCGCCCGCACCGAACCGGCGTGGCGCGGCCGGCCCGAGGTCCGCGAGATCGAGGCGCTGCATCTGGACGCCATCCGCCACGCGCGCCGCACCATTTATCTGGAGAACCAGTATTTCACCTCGGTCCCGGTGGGCGAAGCCCTGGCCGAGCGCCTGGCCGAGCCGGACGGCCCGGACGTGGTGTTGATCTCTTCGGCGCACAGCCCCAGCTATTTCGATCGCTGGACCATGGACCGCACCCGCTGGAAGCTGATCGAGCGGCTCAAGGCGGCCGACCGGCACGGCCGCTTCCGCGCCTATTGCCCCCATACCAGTCACGGCCGGCCGATCATCGTCCACTCCAAGGTCAGCGTGATCGACGACGTGATGCTGCGGGTGGGCTCGGCCAATCTCAACCATCGCTCGGCGGGGTTCGACACCGAGTGCGACCTGGCGCTGGAAGCGCCGCCAGGGTCGGACCAGGCCCGCACGATCGAGGCGGTGCGCGCGCGCATGGTCGGTCATTTCCTGGGCATGAGCGGGCCGCACATGGAAGCGGCCATCGCCGAACACCGCGGGCTGGTGAAGGCGCTCGACCGCCTGACCGAAGGGGGTAAGGCGCGGCTACGGCCGATGCAGCCCCTGCTGATGGGCCCGCTCGCGCGCATCATCTCGGCTCTGCATCTGGGGGATCCGACTAGCCCTGCGGACTCGTTCAAGCCCCTGCTGCGGCGACGCCTGCTCGACCCGGCCGCGCGGGCCCTGGCGGGCGCCCGCCGCAAGTCAGGCAAAGTCGAAGTCGACAACCAGGGGCAGGTGGTCTGACGCGGTCCGCGCGAGAGGGACGGCGAAGGCGTGCAGGCCGGTCACCCTCAATCCGGCGCTGAGCAGCACATGGTCGATCGGCAGGACCGGCAGTCGCGAGGGAAAGGTCGGCTGGGCGTGCGCCCCGCCGAGGGCCAGGCGCGCGTCGGTCATGGACCGCGCCAGAATGCGGTGCGGCGCCTGCAAGGGGGTGGCGTTGAAGTCCCCCAGCAGGATGGTTGGGGTTCCCTCGCGCGCCCGGCCCAGCCACTCGGGCCCGGCCAGCGCCGCGGCCTGGGCGCGCTGCTCGTGGGGCACCAGGCCCAGGTGGCTGTTGAGCACGCGCAGGCGCCGCCCGCCGATCTCGGCCTCGACCAGCAGGGCCCCGCGCGGCTCCAGCCCACGCAGAGCTTTGGACCCTGGCAAAGGACCGGCCTTGATCAGCGACAGCCCACCCGCCGCCAGGACGGCGTCGCCGTACTGTTCCTCCTCAACCCGCATGGCGGCGTTGAAGTGGAAGGCCATGCCCAGCCGCGCCGCCAGCGCATGAGCCTGATCGACCCCGCCGGTGCGCCGGCGACCGACGTCGAGCTCCTGCAGCGCGACGATATCCGGCCTGGCCTGGGCGATCACCGCCGCCACCCGCGCCAGATCGAGCTTGCGGTCGACGCCCACGCAGCGGTGGACGTTGTAGGTCATGATCCGGGGCATGGGCCCGCCATCCCGCCGCGGCGCGCGGCGCAAAAACAAAGGGGCGGCCAGATAGCCGCCCCTTCAAACTAGACCGCTTCGGCCGGGATCAGAAAGTGACCCAAACGCCGTTGCGCCAATAGCCGCGACCGTCGCGATAGTCGTGCCAGCGATGGTCGTTGTCCCAATGCTGGTGGAAATACCAGTCGTCCGGATGGATCACGATCCCAAGGGCCGGCGCATAGCGCGGGCGACGATCGACATGCCAGCACTCGCCGGCCTTGTTGCATGCGATCGCCGCGGAGGCCGGCGCGACGGCCATCGCGCTCACGCCCAAGCCCAGGGTCGAAACGGCGACGGCGGTGACCAGAACTGTCTTCAAGGAACGCATCGTGTCCTCCTCTTTCGGCTGCCGCCTCACGCGGCGTCCTCTGGCGAGGGGAACGAGCTTCGCCGAACAGGGTTCCGCTAGGTGTGCGTTTCCAAATTTCAGGCGCGACGCCAAGCTTGGCAGAGCGCTCACGCGCCTCTGGCGGAAGGTTCGATTTAAGCTGGTCTTCGCGCCCTGAGCGCCTGGGCGATGGTGCCGTCGTCGAGCCAGTCGAGTTCGCCGCCCACCGGGACGCCGCGCGCCAGGCTGGTGACCGCCACGTCGAGCCCGGCCACGCGCTCGGACAGGTAATGGGCCGTGGTCTGACCATCCACCGTGGCCGGCAGGGCCAGGATCACCTCGCGCACCGCGTCGGCCGCGGCGCGGGCCGTCAGTTCACTGACGCGCAGGGCCTCGGGCCCGACGCCGTCGAGCGCCGACAACAAGCCGCCAAGCACGTGATAGCGGCCGCGGTAGGACCCGCCGCGCTCCAGCGCCCACAGGGCGCCGACCTCCTCCACCACGCAGATCAGGCCCTGGTCGCGCGCGGGATCGGCGCAGATGGCGCAAGGATCGGTGGTGTCGAGTGAGCCGCAGGTCGAGCAGGTCCTGATCGTCCGCCCGGCCTCGGCCAGCGCCTGGGCCAGGGGCAGGAGCAGCTGCTCCTTGCGCTTGAGTAGGATCAGGGCGGCCCGGCGCGCCGAGCGCGGGCCCAGGCCCGGCAGCTTGCTGAGCAAGGCGATCAGGCGCTCGATCTCGGGACCGGCGCTTACTGACATCGGACTAGAACTTCAGGCCCGGCAGGCCCATGCCGGCGAGCGGCCCGGCGGCGGCCTGCATCAACTCGGCCTGCAGGGCGTCGAGCCTGGCTTTGGCGTCGGCGTGGGCGGCGACGATCAGGTCGCCGGCCAGCTCGCTCTCGCCCGGCTGCAGCAGGCTGTCGTCCAGCCGCACGGCCTTGAGCGCGCCGGTGCCAAGCAAGGTCAGCCTGACCAGCCCGTTGCCAGCCTGGCCCTCGACCTCGGTCTCGCTCAGTCTGGCCTGGGCCGCCTGCAGCTTGGCCTGCATGGCCTGGGCCTGCTTCATCAGGGCGCCGAGGTCTTTCACGACGAAATCCTTAGTGCTGGTTTTCCGGCATGCGCACGATCAGGCCGTCCAGATCGTCAGTGACCTTGATCTGGCACGACAGGCGCGAATTGGGCTGCACCTCGCTGGCGAAGTCCAGCATGCTTTCCTCCATCGAGGAGGCCGAGCCGGTCTTGGCCTGCCAGGCTTCGTCGACATAGACGTGGCAGGTGGCGCAGGCGCAGGCGCCGCCGCAGTCGGCGTCGATGCCGGGGATGTTGTTCTTCACCGCCCCCTCCATCACCGACAGACCCTTGCGGACCTCGACGGTGTGGGATTTGCCGGAATGTTCGATGTAGGTGATCTTGGGCATGATCTCTGAGCGCGCGGCGCAAAAAAAGAATCCGGGTTGCGCGCCAGAACGCGCGGCGATGGAAAGCTACAGGACGCGTTCGACCATCATCTTCTTGATCTCGGCGATGGCCTTGGCCGGGTTCAGGCCCTTGGGGCACACCTGAGCGCAGTTCATGATGGTGTGGCAGCGATAGAGCTTGAACGGGTCTTCCAGAGCGTCGAGCCGGTCGCCGGTGGCTTCGTCGCGGGTGTCGATCAGCCAACGGTAGGCCTGTAGCAGCACGGCGGGGCCAAGGTAGCGGTCGCCGTTCCACCAGTAGCTGGGGCACGAGGTCGAGCAGCAGGCGCACAGGATGCACTCATAGAGCCCATCGAGCTTGGCGCGGTCGTCGGGCGACTGCTTCCATTCGGTGCGGGGCGTGGGCGTGGTGGTGTGCAGCCACGGCTCGATCGAGGCGTACTGGGCGTAGAACAGGGTCAGGTCCGGCACCAGGTCGCGCACCACCGGCATGTGCGGCAGGGGCGAGATCTGCAGGTCCTTGCCGGGCACGTCAGCCCAGGCGTGGGTGCAGGCCAGGGTGTTGCGACCGCCGATGTTCATGGCGCACGACCCGCACACGCCTTCGCGGCACGAGCGGCGGAACGCCAAGGTCGGGTCCATGGTGTTCTTGATGTGGATGATGGCGTCCAGCACCATCGGCCCGCAGGCGCCGACATCCACGTCGTAGGTGTCCCAACGCGGGTTCTGACCGGTTTCCGGGTCGTAGCGATAAATCTTGAAGGTCTTGACCTTCTTGGCCCCGGCGGGCGCGGGCCAATGCTTGCCCTTGCCGATCGTGGAATTCTTGGGAAGCGCGAACTCGGCCATCAGGCGACGTTCCTCAATAAACCCGCGCCTTGGGCGGGATGTAGGCGATGTCGTTGGTCATGGTGAAGGCGTGCACCGGACGGTAGTCGAGGCGCACTTCGCCGGTCTTACCGTCGAACCAGGCCAAGGTGTGCTTCATCCAGTTTTCGTCGTCGCGCGCGCTGAAGTCCTCGCGCGCATGGGCGCCGCGGCTTTCCTGCCGGTTCAGGGCGCCGTTGACGGTCACCGCGGCCTGGCCGATCAGATTGTCGAACTCC
The DNA here is from genome assembly GCA_035524315.1 of Caulobacteraceae bacterium. Classification (GTDB taxonomy): domain Bacteria; phylum Pseudomonadota; class Alphaproteobacteria; order Caulobacterales; family Caulobacteraceae; genus BOG-938. The sequence goes on along the minus strand of DATKPD010000030.1, from coordinate 46,463 downwards.
AGGGTCTCGACCAGATCGGTGTTCCACACCAGGGTGCGGTCCGACACCTGCAGGTCGGGCACGCGCGAGAAGATGTTCTTCAGCCGGCCGACGCCCTGTTCCAGGGTCTCGCCTGTGCGGAACACCGCCGCGTCCTCCTGCATCGCCTTCTGCATCTCCAGACGCAGCTTGGCGGTGGGCGTCGAGCCGGATGCGTTGCGATAGTGGTCCAGGCGCGCGACGTGGGCCTCGGTCATTTCGGGCTTCAGTTCGGGCTGCTTGTCGCCGGCCTTCAGAATATCGGCGCAGCGCAGGGCGGCCGAGCGGCCGAACACCACCAAGTCGATCAGCGAATTGGAGCCCAGGCGGTTGGCGCCGTGGACTGACACGCAGGCCGCCTCGCCCACCGCCATCAGGCCGGGCACCACGCGGTCAGGGTTGTCGTGCTCGCCCGAGACGACCTCGGAGTTAAAGTTCGTGGGGATGCCGCCCATGTTGTAGTGCACGGTCGGCAGGACGGGGATCGGCTCCTTGGTCACGTCGACGCCCGCGAACACCTTGGCGCTCTCGGTGATGCCGGGCAGGCGCGCGTGGATGATCTTGGGATCCAGGTGATCCAGGTGCAGGTAGATGTGGTCCTTGTTCGGACCCACCCCGCGCCCTTCGCGGATCTCGATGGTCATCGAGCGGCTGACCACGTCGCGGCTGGCCAGGTCCTTGGCCGACGGGGCGTAACGCTCCATGAAGCGCTCGCCCTGCGAGTTGGTCAGGTAACCGCCTTCGCCGCGCACGCCTTCGGTGATCAGCACGCCCGCGCCATAGATGCCGGTGGGGTGGAACTGCACGAACTCCATGTCCTGCAACGGCAGGCCCGCGCGCAGCACCATGGCGTTGCCGTCGCCGGTGCAGGTATGGGCGCTGGTGCAGGAGAAGTAGGCGCGGCCATAGCCGCCGGTGGCCAGGATCACCATCTGCGCCTGGAAGCGGTGCAGGGTGCCGTCGTCGAGCTTCCACGCCGTCACGCCGCGGCACACGCCATCGTCCATGATCAGGTCGAGCGCGAAGTACTCGATGAAGAAGTCCACGTCGTGATTGAGCGACTGGCCATACAGGGTGTGCAGCATGGCATGGCCGGTGCGGTCGGCTGCCGCGCAGGTGCGCTGGATCGGGGCCGCGCCGAAGTTGCTGGTCATGCCGCCAAAGGCGCGCTGATAGATCTTGCCCTCGTCGGTGCGCGAGAAGGGCATGCCCCAGTGCTCGAGCTCGTAGACCGCCGCGGGGGCGTTGCGCACCATGTACTCGATCGAGTCCTGGTCGCCGAGCCAGTCCGAGCCCTTGACCGTGTCGTACATGTGCCAGCGCCAGTCATCCTGGCTCATGTTGCCGAGCGAGGCCGAAATGCCGCCCTGCGCCGCCACGGTGTGTGAGCGGGTCGGGAACACCTTGGACACGCAGGCGGTCTTCAGGCCGGCCTGGGCGCAGCCAAGCGCCGCGCGAAGGCCAGAGCCACCCGCGCCGACCACCACCACGTCGAACTTGTGATCGATGAAGCTGTAAGCCGCCATGAATGAGGGTTCCTTGGCTTAAGCCGGGATCGCGGCCGCCCCGAAGGCGACCTTGAGGATGCAGAAGATGGCCAGCGCCCCGACCAGGGTGCAGACGAACAGATTGGCCAGCAGGGCGACGTTGCGCGTCATCGGGACGTGCATGTAGTCCTCGATCACCACGCGGATGCCGCCCTCCAGGTGCTTGAAGCCCACCGCCAGGAGCAGGATTGATAGCACGGCGTTGAGCGGCGAATGCGCCCAGGCCGCCGCGCCTTGGTAGCCGACCCGCGTCAGGGTCAGGCCCGAGCACACTGCCCACAGCGAGAGCGGAACCAGCGCGATCGAGGTCACGCGCTCAGCGACCCAATGGCCCGACCCGTGCTTGGCCGAACCCAGGCCCCGGGCGCGCGCGAGGGGGGTGCGATAGCTGACCATCAACAGACTCCGCAAATCAGGCTGGCCAAAATCGGGCTGAATAGGGCGGCGAGGCGCACGCTGATCATCCGGCGCCCCCTTGGAAGATCGCCACGATCCAGATGGCGACGGCGGCGACCAGGCCGAAGGCGATCGCGGCCGCGCCGCTCATGTCGGCGCCCTTGGGATCGAACCCGCGGCCGGCGTCCCACACCAGATGACGTATGCCATTGGCCAGGTGGTAGAACAGGCAAGCGGTGAGGCCGAACAGGACCAGCTGGCCCAACGGGCTGGCCAGAGCTGCGCGGTAGAGGGCGAAGGCGTCGGGCCCCATGGCCAGGGCCACCGCCCAGCCGGCCAGCACCAAGGCGCCGAAATAGAGCGCTATGCCGGTGGCGCGGTGCAGAATCGAGGTGGCCATGGTGATGTGCCAGCGCCACACCTGCAGGTGGGGCGACGTGGGCCGATCGGCCGGTCCGCGAGGCGCGGGCGCAGCGTTACTCATCTAACGGACCCCCAAAATCTTCCGCATTGCGGCGCCGGTTTTAGCCCCCTGCCCCCAGGTGTCAACGCAGCTGCGCCATTATCCTGCAAGTTCAGGGGCTCAGCGCGCGTCTCGGCCCGGGTATGGTCGATCCTTCGACCTGGAGCACCCGGCGCGGCGCGTTTTGCGGCACGGAGGGACTCGCCGTGGGCGACCTCGCGCATGTCTCCCCGGCGGCGCGGTCAATCCCGTGTTTTCTCCAAATAGCTTTGCGAGCGCATCTCCTCCAGGCGCGAGACCGTGCGCTCGAACTCGAAGGCGCCGTCGCCCTGCACGTACAGCGCCTCAGGCTGAGCTTCGGCCAACGCCACCAGCTTGGCCGAAGCCTCGTAAAGTTCGTCGATCAGGATCACCAGCCGCCGCGCCTCGTTGCGCTTGTCGGCGGTCAGCCGCGGCAGGTCTTCGAGGAACACCGTGTGGAACCGCTCGGCGATGGCCAGATAGTCCTGCGGACCCAGCATGGCCCCGCACAGGTCGCCAAAGCCCGCGCGCACCATGCCCCCCGCCGTGCGCGGGAATCTCAGCGTGCGACCCAGGACCTCGACCGTGGCCTCGGTTTCCGCCGCGCCTTGCAGCAGGTCGGTCCACAGGCGGTCGAACTGGCGGCGGTTATCCGGGTCGACCGGGGTCAGGTAGAGGTTGGCCCCGCGCAGCCGGTCCAGGCGGTAGTCCGTGGGCCCCTTGACGGGGACCACCTGCAGCTTGTCCTGGATCAGGGCGATGAAGGGCAGGAAGAGTTGGCGATTGAGGCCGTTCTTGTACAGATCGTCCGGCGCGCGGTTGGAGGTGCACACCAGGGTCACGCCCTCGGCGAACATGGCCTCGAACAACCGGCCGAGGATCATCGCGTCGGCGATGTCGGTGACCTGCAGTTCGTCGAAGCAGAACAGGCGCGCCTCGGCCGCCAGATGCGCCGCGACCGGGCCGATCGGATCGTCGCCCTTGTGCTGACCGAAGCGCCGCTTGCGCGCCGCCGTGTCGCCCTGGCGCCACTCGCCGATCAGGCCATGGACCTCGGCCATGAAAGCGTGGAAGTGCGAACGGCGCTTTGTGTGCGAGGGCGCAGTTTCGTAGAACAGGTCCATCAGCATGGACTTGCCGCGGCCGACCGGGCCCCACAGATAGACGCCGCGCGCGGCCTTGGGCTTGCGGAAAAAGGGAAAGCCCGAGCCTTCGCCCGCCTCGTTGAGGTCGCTTTCCAGCCGCGCAAGGGCGTCGATCGCGCCCTGCTGGGCCGGATCGGGCTGGATCTCGCCGCGATCGATCCGTTCGCGGTAGGCGGCGCGCAGAGAGAGGACCATGCGCGCCGAATAGAACCCCGTGCGGTCGCGGGCAAGGCAAAGCGCTGACGCCGGTATCGCTTAGGCGCTATATCGGAATCCGATGCAGCCCACCGACATCTTCCTTCCCGACGCCGAAGCGGCCGAACGCCTGGGCCGCACCTTAGCCAGCCTGCTGGAGCGCGGCGACGCCCTGTGCCTGTCAGGTCCGCTCGGCGCCGGCAAGAGCACCCTGGCGCGGGGCCTGATCCGCGCTCTGACCACGCCTGACGAGGAGGTGCCGAGCCCGACCTTCACCCTGGTGCAGACCTACGACGGGCCGGCTTTCCCCATCGCCCACTTCGATCTCTATCGTCTGGAGCATGCCGGCGAAGCCGAGGAGCTGGGGCTCGACGACGCGCTGGACGAGGGCGCCGCGCTGATCGAGTGGCCTGAGCGCCTGGAAGGGCGCCTGCCGCCGGATCGACTCGATATAGACATCGCCCTGGAAGGCGAGGGCCGGCGCGCCCGTTTGACGCCGCATGGCGCATGGAAGGGTCGGCCGCTTGAGCTCTGAGCGCGAGATCGAGAAAGCGGCGTTCCTTCACGCGGCCGGCCTGGCCCACGCCGCGCGCCATCCCCTGCCCGGCGACGCCTCGACCCGTCGCTACGAGCGGCTGATCCTGCCCGAGGGCGGCGCCTTGATGCTGATGGACGCCCCGCCCCTGACCGAGAGCCCGGCGTGCGAGCCTGATTGGAGCGACGCGCAGCGGCTGGCCGCGGGGTGGAACGCCACCGCGCGCCTGGCGGCCGGCCGGGTCGACGCCTTCGCCGCCGTGGCCGGACACTTGGCCTCGCTCGGCCTGTCGGCGCCGCGAATCCATGCTCTGGACGTCGCGCGTGGCTTGGCGGCGGTGGAGGACTTCGGCGACCACGCCTTCGCCCGCCGGCTCGAACAAGGGGCGGACGAGGGCGAGCTCTATCTCGCCGCCGTGGACGCTCTGGCCGTGCTGCACGCCGCGCCACCCCCCGCTACGCTCGACGGGCTCGGCGGACCCTGGCCCCTGCTGCCCTATGACGCCCTGGCGCTGAAGGCCGGGGCCGACCTGTTCGTCGAATGGATGCCCAGGTTCACGCCGGGTCTGGATTTCAGCGGCCAGGCGCGCGCGGAATGGGACGTGCTGTGGACCGATATCGCCCGGTGCGGCGAGGCGGGGGCCACGGTGATGGCCCACCGCGACTATCACGCCGAGAACCTGATCTGGCTGGCCGAACGCGAGGGCCCCGCGCGCGTGGGCATGATCGATTTCCAGGACGCGGTCCTCGCCCATCCGAGCTGGGACCTTCACTCATTGCTGCAGGACGCGCGCCGCGACGTGCCGCCCGAAATCGAGGCCCTGGCGCTGGAGCGCTATTTCAGCCACCGGCCAGAGCTCGACCGTGAGGCCTTCCTGGCCGATTACGCCGCGCTGGCCGCGCTCAACGAAGCGCGCATCCTCGGCATCTTCGCGCGGCTGGTGGCGCGCGACGGCAAGCCTCGCTACCGGGCCTTCATGCCGCGCATGTGGCGCCAGCTCGAACGCAACCTGGCCAACCCCGCCTTGGCCGACCTCAAGGCGTGGTTCGATCGCCATGCGCCGCATACGGTTCGCGACCGATGAGCGCTCCGCCCTCAACCGCCATGGTCCTCGCCGCCGGCCTGGGCACACGCATGCGTCCGTTGACGGACGATCGACCCAAGGCCCTGGTCGAGGTGGCGGGCCGGCCGCTGATCGGCCACATGCTTGACCGGCTGAGCCAAGCGGGCGCGACCACGGCCGTGGTCAACCTGCACTATTTCGCCGACCGGCTTGAGGCCTATCTGGCCGTCCGTCAGGCCCCGGCCATTCGCCTGTCCGACGAGCGCGCCCAACTGTTGGAGACCGGCGGCGGACTGAAGAAGGCCCGGCCCCTGCTGGGCGAGGCGCCGATCTGGGCGGCCAATATCGATTCGGTGTGGGTCGAGGGCGCGCATCCCGCCCTGCCCGCCCTAGCCGCCGCCTGGGACCCCGCGCGGATGGACGCCTGCCTGCTGCTGGCCCCGCTGGCGCGCACCCTGGGCTACGATGGCAAGGGCGATTTCTTCCTGGCGGACGACGGCCGGCTGAGCCACCGCGGCGACGCGGCGGGGGCGCCCTTCGCCTACATCGGCGTGCAGATCATCAAGCCGCAGGCGGTCGACGACGGGCCGGAGGGGCCGTTCTCGCTATTCGAGGTGTGGATGCGCATGATCGAGCGCGGACGGCTTTACGGCGTGGTGATGGACGGGTTCTGGATGCATGTGGGCGATCCCGAAGCGCTGATAGCCGCCGAAGCCAAGCTGGCCGAAGGCGAATGAGGCCCGAAGGCCCCTTCGACGCGCCCTGTCCGCGTTGGTTCACCATCGGCGCCCACCGCCCGTTCCTTGAGGACCTGGCGCGCGGCGTGGCCGACAGCCTGCTGCCGCTTGGCCCCGACGCCCTGGCTCAGGCCATCGTGCTCGTGCCCACACGGCGCGCGGCGCGGGCCCTGGCGGAGGCCTTCCTCAAGGTCACCGGGGCCAATGCCCTGCTTCTGCCGCAGGTGCGCGCGCTCGGCGACCTGGACGAAGGCGAGCCGCCGTTCGAACCGGGCGTCCTGGCGCTGGACCTGCCGCCGGCGCCCAGCGCCTATCGCCGCCGGTTCGAACTGGCCCGGCTGGTGAGCGATCACGCCCACCTGCTGCAGCGCTCGATCGACGCCGCCGGCGCCCTTGAACTGGGGGACGCGCTGGGCGGCTTTCTCGACAGCGTGCAGATCGAGGAGGCCCAGGGCGTGGGCGACCTCGACGCCTCGGCCGAAGGCGACCTGGCCAGGCACTGGCGCATCTCCGCGTCGTTCCTGCGCCTGGCGGTCGAGGAATGGCCGCGCCGCCTGCACGCGCTCGGCCTGATCGACGTCAACGAGCGCCGGGTGCGCCTGCTTGACGCCCTGACTGAACAGTGGACGGAGCGGCCGCCTGCCACGCCCCTGATCGCGGCGGGCTCGACCGGCGCGGCGCCTGCCACCGCTCGCCTGCTCGACGCCGTGGCGCGGGCGCCCCAAGGCCTAGTGGTGCTGCCTGGTCTCGACCTCGACCTGGCGCAGAACGCGTGGGACCAGGTGGGCGAGCAACACCCGCAGGGCGCGATGAAACGTCTGCTGGGGCGCGCGGGGGTGGGCCGCGACGATGTCCATCCCTGGCCCGCGGGGGAGGCCGCCGGCCAGTCGCGCGGACGCTGGCGGCGGCGGCTGATCAACGAGGCCCTACGACCGGCCGAAGCCACCGCCGACTGGCGTGACCAGATCGCCCGGTTGCGTGAGGAGGCGCGGGGTGAGGCCGATCCGATCGCCGAGGGCCTGCAGGGGCTGATCCTGGCCGATGGGCGCAACGAGGAGCACGCCGCCGCCCTGGCGGCCCTGCTCATGCGCGAGACGCTGGAGACGCCGGGCAAGACCTGCGCCCTGATCACGCCCGATCGGGACCTCGCCCGCCGCACCAGCGCCCGCTTGGCGCGCTGGGGGGTCCAGGTCGATTCCTCGGCCGGAACGCCGCTGTCGCACAGCTCGGTCGGGGTGCTCCTGGGCCTGCTGGCCCAGGCGGCGGCCGAACCGGTCGATCCGGTGGATCTTCTGGCCCTGATCAAGCATCCCCTGGTTCGGCTGGGACTGGAGCCGCAGGCGCGCGAACGTGGCCTTCTGGCGTTGGAGCGATACGGCGTGCGCGGACCGCGCCCCGAGAGCTGGGACCAGTTGCGCGCGCGCCTGACGGCGAAGACGCCGCGTCCGGACGCCGAGGCGGTGCTGGATGCCGCCCGGGCGGCGCTCGAACCCCTGCAACGTTCCGGTGCGCCCGAGCCGTCGCCCGAACCGGCGGCCGCGCACGCGCGACGCTTGGCGCAGGCGGCTGAGGCGCTCGCGGCGGACGCGGGGGGCGACATCGGCGCCTTATGGGCCGGGCCGGACGGCGAGGCGGCGGCCGGTCTGATCGCGGCCCTGATCGAGGACGGCGCGGGCCTGCCGCCCTGTTCGGCCTTTGGCTTCCGCCGCCTGCTCGAGCGGCTGATGGCCGGGGCCGCCGTGCGTCTGACCGCGGGGGTCCATCCGCGCCTGATGATCCTGGGCGCGATCGAGGCGCGGCTGGTGCGCGCCGACCGCCTGATCCTGGCCGGCCTCGAGGAGGGCGTGTGGCCCCAGGCCGCGCCGATCGACCCGTTCCTGTCGCGGCCGATGCGCGCGGCCCTGGGCCTGCCGCCGCCCGAGCGGCGCGTGGGCCTGTCGGCGCACGACTTCGCCCAGGCCGCCTGCGCGCCCGAGGTCGTGCTGCTGCACGCCGAACGCCGCGAAGGCGCGCCGGCGGTGCCCTCGCGCTGGCTGTGGCGGCTGAAGACCCTGGCCCTGGGCGCGGGGCTGGGACTGCCCCAGCGGCCCGAACTGGCCGCCTGGGCCGAGGCGCTCGATCGCCCGGACGACTTCGCCCCCGCCCGCCGACCCGAGCCGCGCCCGCCTGTGGGCGTTCGGCCCCGCGAACTGCCGGTCACGTCGGTCGAGACGCTCACGCGCGACCCCTACGCCGTCTACGCCCGCCGCGTCCTCAATCTGCGGCGGCTGGAGCGGCCCGACGAGCCGGTCGAGGCGCGCGCCCGAGGCACGGCGATCCACGCGGCTTTCGAAGCCTTCGCCCGGCGGTGGCCCGACGATCTGCCCGCCGACGCCGCCAGTCAGTTCCAGTCGCTGTACCTGGCCAAGTTGCGCAAGGCGGGGGCGCCCGAAGCAGCCCTGGCGCGCGAACAGGCCCTGGCGCGCGAAGCGGCGGCGTGGATCGAGACAATGGAGCGCGAGCGCCGAGAGGGCCGCCCCCGCATCCTGGTCGAGCAGGACGGCGTGCTGCGCTTCGCTTCGACGGGCGGCGAGTTCGTTCTGACCGCCCGCGCGGACCGCATCGAGCTGACCCGGGCGGGCGCGGCGCATGTGCTCGACTTCAAGACCGGACGCGCGCCCAGCGCCAAGGAGGTGGCCGCCGGCTTCTCGCCCCAGCTGAGCCTGACGGCGGCCATCATCGCGGCCGGCGGGTTTAAGGCGGTCGGCCGCGCCGAACCGGGCGACCTCGTCTATCTGCGCGTGACCGGCCGGCGACCGGCGGGCGAGCAGATCGTGCGCGCGGCGGCGGGCGGCGAGAGCGCGGACTTGGCGGCGAGAGCCCTGGAGGGCCTTACGCGACTGATCGCGCGCTTCGACGATCCAGGCCACCCTTACCGTTCGCGCACCGCCCCGCAATTCGTGAAGGCCTACCGCAGCGACTTCGACCATCTGGCGCGGGTCGGGGAATGGTCCGCGCTGGAGGAGGACGAGGGATGAGCGCGCTCGACCCCCAGGGCCAGGCCTCCGACCCGCGCGCCTCGGCGTTCGTCACCGCCAACGCGGGCTCGGGCAAGACCACCACCCTGGTCGCGCGCGTCGCCCGCCTGCTCCTGGCCGGGGCCGCGCCCGCCGCGATCTTGTGCGTGACCTACACCAAGGCCGCCGCCGCCGAGATGCAGGAGCGCCTGTTCCGCCAGCTGGGCAGTTGGTCGGTGATGGAAGATGAGGCCCTGCGGCTTGAGCTGGATCGGCTCGACGGCGGCGAGGGGTTGGGCGACCACGCGGCCCTGTCGCGCGCCCGCGCCCTATTCGCCCAGGCGCTGGAGACGCCGGGCGGGCTGAAGATCCAGACCATCCACGCCTTCTGCGAAAAGCTGCTTCGGCGCTTCCCGCTCGAGGCTGAGGTCTCGCCCGGCTTCCAGGTGATGGACGATGCCGACGCCGCCGCCATCGCCGCCCAGGCGCGCGGCGCGGTCGCGCGCGCGGCGCTGCATGGCGAGGGGGCCCTGGCCGAGGCCTATGCCCGGCTGTCGGTGGCGCTCGATTTCGAGTCGTTCAACGCCATGTTCGGCGCGTTCGAGGCCTGCCGCGCAGACCTGGCCGCCTATGTCGAACGGTGCGGCGGTCTGGAGGGCGCCCGGGCCGACGTGTGGATGCGATGCGGCCTGGACGCCATGGCGTCGCCCGGCGACATCGCGGCCCAAGCGATGGACGCACTGGATCCCGCCCTGTGGCGCGCGGCCGCCCAGGTCCTGCTGGCCACCGGCAAGCCGGGCGACGCCAAGTCCGGTCAGGCCCTCGCCGCGGTGGCCGAGGCGGCTGGGCGGGGCGAAGGCCTGCTGGATGACGCCCTGGCCGCCCTGTTCACCGAGAAGGGCGCGGGCGATCCCGCCACCTGGCCCGCCCGCAGCGCCACGCTCAAAGGACGCGAGGACCTGCGCCAAGGCCTGATCGCCGAACAGGCGCGCCTGCAGGAGGCGCGCGCGGCCCTGCGCGCCGCTCGCGTCGCCGAGGAGACGGTCCAGACCCTCATTCTGGCGCAGGCTTACGCCGTCGCCTACGAGATCGAGAAGTCCGCGGCGGGCCGGCTCGACTTCGCCGATCTGATCCTGAAGACCTCGGCCCTGCTCAACGTGAGGGCCGACGCGGCGTGGGTGCTCTACAAGCTGGACGGGGGAATCGATCACATCCTGCTGGACGAAGCGCAGGACACCGCGCCGGAACAGTGGTCGATCATCAAGGCCTTCACCGCCGAGTTCTTCGCCGGCGCCGGGCGGCCGCGCCTGCGTCCGGGCCTTGAGCGCAGCCTGTTCGTGGTCGGCGACGAGAAGCAGTCGATCTATTCGTTCCAGGGCGCCGATCCGCAGCTTCTGCGCCAAGAAACGCAAGCCTATCTGGCGCAGATCGGCGCCGTGGGTCTGGAGGCGCGGGCGGTCAAGCTGGCCCAGTCCTACCGCTCGACCCCGCATGTGCTGGGCTTTGTCGATGCGGTGTTCGCCGACGTGGCCGTGTGGACCGGCGTGCCCCCGGTTCACGGCGAACTGGTGGTCTCGCACCAGGCGGAGCGCGTGGGCCATCCCGGGAGCGTCGATCTGTGGCCGCTGGAGCGCGAGACGCCGGGCGATGAGCGCGAGGCGTGGGACGATCCGCTCGATCTGGAGACCGCGACCAGCGCCAACCGCCGACTGGCCGAGCGCATCGCCCAGGAGATCGCCGGTCTGATCGCGCGGCGCGAGGCGGTGTTCGACAAGGACGAGCGGCGCTGGCGGCCGGCCCACGCGGGCGACGTGCTGATCCTGGTGCGCCGGCGCCGCGCCCTGTTCGACGAGATTTTGCGCGCGCTGAAACGGGCGGGCCTGCCGGTGGCGGGCGCCGACCGCCTGAGCCTGTCGCAGCACATCCTGTTCGACGACCTGCAGGCCTTGGCCCGCTGGGCGCAGTTCCCGCCCGACGACCTGACCCTGGCGGCGCTGCTGAAAAGCCCCCTGTGCGGCCTTGACGAGGACGGCCTGTTCCACCTGGCGCACGGCCGTTCGGGCGGGCTGTGGCCCGCGCTGGAGGCCCGCGCCGGCGAACGGCCCGACTGGGCCGCAGCGCACGCCTTCCTGACCCGGGCCCGCACGGAAAGCCGACTCTACCGGCCGTTCGACTTCTACGCCCGCCTGTTCGGCTGGCTGGACGACGCGGGGCGCTCGATCCGCCAGCGCGTCCTCACGCGCCTGGGCGGCGAGGCCGAGGAGGTGATCGAGGAGTTCCTGGCCCAGGTTCTGGCCGCCGAACGGCGCGGCGTGGCTGATCTTGAGCAACTGGCCGCGGCCCTTTCGGCGATGGACATCACGGTGAAGCGCGAGATGGACCAGGCGCGCGGCGAGGTGCGGGTGATGACCGTGCACGGCGCAAAAGGGCTGGAGGCGCCGATCGTGATCATGCCCGAGACCACGGTCAAAAAGGGCGCCCGCGGCTCGCCGCTGCTGCCGACACAGCCCGCCGGCGGCGACCCCGGCGGCTTTCTTTGGGCCCCCAGCGCCAAGCTGGACTGCGCGGCCTCGGCCGACGCCCGCGCCTGGCGCGCGCTGAAGGAGGAGGAGGAGGCCCAGCGCCTGCTCTACGTGGGCCTGACGCGCGCGCGCGACCGGCTGATCCTGTGCGGACGCATCGCGGCCAACGCCAAGCTGGAAACGGTCGGCGGCTGGTACGGCGCGGCCGAGGCGGCCCTGGCGGCGGCGGGGCTGTCGCCCGAGGTGCGGCTGATCGAACGCAACGGCATGGACATCCGCCGCTATGGCCCCGATCCGGAGACCCGGCCCGCCGAGCCGGCGATCGCCAAGGACCAGCGCGCCCTGCCCGACTGGGCCCTGCGCCCCGCGCCGGCCGAGGCGGTGCAACGGTTCGCCTCGCCCTCGCGCCTTGACGACGAGGTCGGCCAGACCGCCGCCGCCTCGCCCCTGGCCAACGTCGGCGGGCTGGGCCGTTATCGCCGGGGCGACCTGATCCACTGGTTGCTGCAGGTCCTGCCCGATCTGGAGCCGCCCGTCCGCGCGGACGCCGCGCGCGGCCTGCTGGCCCGCGAGCGCGACCTGACCGAAGACCAGCGCCGGGAGATCGCCGCCGCGGCCTTTGGCGTGCTGGACGACGCGCAGTTCGCCCCGGTGTTCGGCCCCGGCTCGCGCGCCGAGGCGGCGGTGGTCGGCCGCGCGCCTGGGCTTGGCCCCACCGGCGCCATTTCAGGCCGCGTCGACCGGCTGGTGATCGCGCCGGACCGCGTGCTGGTGGTCGATTTCAAGACCAATCGCCCCTCTCCGGCGCGCATCGAGGACGCGGACCGCGCCTATCTGCGGCAGATGGCGGTCTATGGCGCGGTGTTGGCGGAAATCTTCCCCGGCCGGCGGATCGAGACGGCGCTGGTATGGACCGATGGACCCAAACTGATGGCCGTGCCAGAAAACTTGAGGATCGACATACTCGCCGGACTCGGCCGATCCGTTGATAGTTGAGGGCGGCGGTCCTACATCGCAATCCGGTTCGGACCGGGTCCGCGCCGCCTAATTGGAGCTGAAGCATGAGCACCGTCAAAGTCACCGACGACACCTTCGAGCAGGACGTGCTCAAGGCCGGCCAGCCGGTGTTGGTCGACTTTTGGGCCGAATGGTGCGGCCCTTGCCGCCAGATCGCCCCGGCGCTCGACCAGATCTCCGAGGAGCTGGTGGGCAAGGTGACCGTGGCCAAGGTCAATATCGAGGAAAGCCCCGGCGTGCCCTCGCGCTATGGCGTGCGCGGCATCCCGACTCTGATGCTGTTCCGCGACGGCCAGATGGCCTCGATGAAGGTCGGGGCCATGCCCAAGCAGAAGATCCTCGAATGGCTGGCCGAAGCGGGCGTGCAGCCCGCCGCCTAACGCGGCCAGGTTTCCTCGCTCGCGGCCAGCACTTCCCCGGCTAGGTAGAGCGATCCGCAGATCAGCACATGTGGCGGCGGGCCTTGGACCTCCAGGGCCCGCCGCACTGCGTCTGGGACGGAGGGCGCGGTCTCGGCGGCGCGACCGGCCGCCCGCGCTGCGCTCGCCGTACGTTCGGCGGGCGCCGCCGCCTCGGCGTCGAAGCTGATGGCGATCACACGGCCGACCACGCCCGGTTCGGCGAGCGCCTGGAAGAAGCCCTCGGCGTCCTTGTTGGCCAGGGTCCCGGCGATCAAGGTCACGGGCCGGCCGTCACGGGCCAAGTCCTGCAGGGTGCGCGCGATGGCCCGCGCCCCATGCGGATTGTGCCCGCCGTCGAGCCATAGGTCCGCGCCCCTCGCCTGAGCGGCCCGGCCGTAGGGGCCGAGCGTCAGGCGCTGCATGCGGGCGGGCCATTCGGCCGCAGCGACGCCCCGCCCGATGGCGGCCTCGTCGATGCGCGGGTCGCCCAGCGCCAGGGCGGCGAGCGCCGCCAACCCCGCGTTGTCGACCTGATGCGCGCCGATCAGCGACGGCGGCGGCAGGTCCATCAGCCCCGCCGGATGCTGCACGATCAGCCGGCCGCGCTCGATATAAACGTCGGCCTCCACGCCCATCCTGACCAGGGGCGCGCCCAGCTCGGCCGCGCGCGCCGCGATCACGGCCTCGGCCGCCTCGGCCTGGCGGGCGGACACGACCGGGCGGCCGGGCTTGATGATCCCGGCCTTCTCGCCCGCTATGCCGGCTAGGTCTTCGCCGAGGAACTCCTTGTGATCGTAATCCACCGGCGCGATGACCGACACCGCCGGCGCCGGGATGACGTTGGTGGCGTCGAACCGGCCGCCCAGGCCCACCTCCAGCACCAGAAGATCGGCCGGGGTCTCGGCGAAAGCGACGAAGGCCGCGGCGGTGACGATCTCGAAGAAGGTGATCGGCTGGCCGGCGTTGGCCGCCTCGACCCGCGCCAGCACTTCGGCCAGCTGATCCTCCGCGATCAATGTCCCGGCCAGGCGGATGCGCTCGGCGAAGCGCACTAGATGGGGCGAGGTCAGAACATGCACGCGCAGGCCCGCCGCCTCGCCGATCGCGCGCAGAAAGGCCGAGGTCGAGCCCTTGCCGTTGGTGCCCGCCACATGGATCGTCGGCGGCAGGCGGTCCTGCGGCCGGCCGAGGTCGGCCAGCAGCCGCTCGATGCGGCCCAGCGACAGGTCGATCTTGATCGGATGCAACCCGCGCAGCCGCTCCAGGGCCGCGTCATGGGCGCGCAGGTGGTCAGACATTAGGAAACTCGCTTATTCCATTCCCATCCGGTCATCCCGGCGAAGGCCGGGACCCAGATCATAGGGCGCGAACGTCGAAATGGGCGGCTAACAGATTTTGAATCTCGACCTTAAACTGCCCTTTCCGACGACCTCCCCCGCTTGCGGGGGAGGGGGACCCGAAGGGTGGAGGGGGCATGCGGACGCAGAGCCTGACGCTCAAGCGCGCCCGACGGATGCGCAAGGCGCTGACGCCGCCCGAGCTTGGCTTATGGCTGAAGCTACGAAATCGACAATTGGCCGGGTTTCGCTTCCGGCGGCAGCACCCCATCGGGCCCTACATCCTCGACTTCTATTGCCCAGAGGCTCAGCTCGCCGTGGAAATCGACGGCGAGAGCCATGGCGCGGAGGGTGCAGTCGCACACGACGCTCGGCGGGATGCGTGGCTCCAAGCCCGAGGCGTCCAGACCTTCAGGATACCGGGCGACATCGCCAAAGACCCTTACGCGGCGGCGCAACTGATCCTGGACGTTCTACGCCGGCGTGCCCCCTCAGTCACTTCGTGACAGCTCCCCCGCGAGCGGGGGAGCTCGTGGAGAGCAGACCTTCCCAAAGTCCGATAAGGCTCACTAACCAGCGATAGCGTCTTACGATCTGGGTCCCGGCATTGGCCGGGATGAGCGGAAGACTTTAGAGTTTTCCCACGCACTCGGCCGGCAGGCGCGCCCCGACCATCGACGCGAACGTCTGCAACCGACAGTCCCCGCTGGGCCCATCCGCGCACCCAGGAACCGGCACATCCACCCGCCCGGCAGGATGCGCGACGGTGAGCGGCGTGGCGCCGCGCAGGTCTTCCAGCGTCTGGTAGACCACCGCCACGCGCACGAAGCGCTCGGCGGTCTTGGCGTTTTTCCACACCTCGAACACCAGGGCGGCGCCCGGCGGGGTCTTGTCGGGCTGGCCGGGCAAGGTCCAGTCGGCGCCGAGGATGCCCGACAGGTTGGAGATGTTGGTGTCGTGGCCGGCGATCAGGGTCAGCCTGGCGCCCACGCCGCCGCCCGGCAGCGCCGGCTGGCCCCGCAGGGCCGCCAGCACGGCGTGCATCATCACCGCGCCGTTGTGCGTGGCGATGTAGGGCGTGCGGCGCTCCAGGTCCGCCTCGGCGTCGTGGATCGGCATGACCTGGGCGATGGCGGCCGCATCCGCCCGGCCCCAGCCGACCTCGCTCGCCGGCAGGCCCTGGGCGTATTCCAGCAGCAGGTTCTCGGCGAAGGTCGCGCCAGTCCCCAGCGGGCCGGACAGCTTGACGCCGTCCTCGGTCGTCTTCAGCCGACTAGAGCCGGCCAGGGCGCAAGCCTTCTCGTCCGTACACGCCCTATCGCCCATGACCACGCGGGTCAGGGCCGCCTTGGCGGGCGCCAACGCCGGGTCGTCGAGCCCGCCCTTGGCCTCGGCCATCACCGCCGCGCGCGCCTGTTCGGGATCGATGGGGCAGACACCTTGCGCCGTGGCGCTGAAGAAGCCGTCGCCTTGATCGTCGGGGCCGTGCGGGGCGGTCAGGCCGCAGCCGGGGAAGGCGCCGTCCAGGGCGGTCTGGCCGCTGACCCGGGTGCGCTGATCCCCGCCGTCGGCCCAGGCCGCGACCGCGCCGGGCGCCGGGCAGCCGGTCGCGGGCCACAGGCCCCTGCGGGCGTAATCGGCCCGCAGCCAGTCGCCCATCAGGCGCACATCGGCCTGGCCATGGTCGGTGAGGAGGCCCGGCGCGACCGGCCACGCCGGCCAGGCCTGGGGCGTGAGCTTGGACAAGGCCTCGGGCGAGGCGGTGGGCGAGCGGACCCCATGGCGCATGACCACCACGATCCGCTCCAGTTGCAGCTTGGGCTTGGCGGCGGGGATGGCCGAACTGGCGCCAAGACAGGCGACGACGGCGGCGAGCGCTGCGGCGAAAGCAAAAGCGCGCATGGAATAGGCTCCTATCCACCGCTCATCCCCGCTGAAGCAGGAATCCAGGCTTGAGACGAAGCAATTCGGCTTTTCGTAACAAGAAGCCTGGGTTCCCGCCTTCGCGGGAACGAGCGGATTGATCAAACCCCGATCCTAGAACGACGCCGACAGGTTCGCGAACACGCCGCGGCCCGGCATGGTCCAGTACAGCGGCTGGCCGTAGGGGAAGGCGGTGGTGGTCGCCGCCTGCTGACCCGCGTAGTCGTTGATGACGTGGTTGTCGAACAGGTTGCTGACCTTGAGACTGGCGCTGAAGTCCTTGACCATCGGCGTCAGGTTGTGGAAGCGCCAGCCCACCGCCAAGTCTGCGGTCCAGTAGCCGTCCAGGCCAAACTCGTTCTGTCGGATACTGGCGTTTTCCAGCGGCACGTCCAGGCCGAAGCGCGAGCCGATCCACTTGCCGATGATCGAGGCGAAGGGCCCGTGCTTGTCGTCGTATAACACGCCGGCGGCGGCGGTGGACTGCGGCGCCTCGGCCAGCCACACGTTCGAGCCCTTGTACTTGGCGCTATTGTAGGTGGCGTTGCCATAGAGCGAGAAACCGTGGTCCAGCACGTACTGGCCTTCCAGTTCGACGCCCTCGTAGATCGCGCCGCCACCGTTGGTGTAGGCGCTTTGGCCGATCTCGGCCGAGGTGGCGCCCGGGGTATTGGTCGCGTTGATGACGTAGCTGGTGATGTAGTTCGAGAAGTCGATGTAATAGGCGTCCAGGCCCAGGACCACGCGACCCTTCTTGAAGGCGGTGCCCGCCTGGTAGTTCCAGGTGTTCTCCGGCTTGATCGAGGTCGGCGTGCCGACGATCTCCAGCAGGGTGATCGGCGGGGCGAGGAAGCCCGAGGCGGCCTGGGCGTAGGCGGTCCAGCCCGGCATGATGGTGTAGCGGGCGGCCACCGAGGGCTGCACCGCGGTGTAGCTCATGTTGTAGTGCGCCGGACCCGGCGGCTTGGTCTTGTTGAGCACCGCGTCGATGCTGCGCTGGTCATCGGTGTAGCGCACGCCGGGCGTGACGGTCAGGTTTGGCGTGACGTTCCAATCCAGCTCCACATAAGGCTGGGTGGTCACCATGCCGTCGTTGAAGACGTAGGTGTAGGGCGTGCCGTACTTGCCAGTCACCTGCTCGCTGCCCTGGGTCAGGTCGGCCGCGTAGGAGTTGCGGTTGTCGACGGTGTGCTCCAGCCACACGCCGGCCTTAACCGTACCGAACGGCAGGGTCATCTCGCCGCGCAGGATGTCGCCCCAGTTGCGGAACGCGGCGTCGACCACCTTGCCCGGGATGTCGGTCGAGGCGCCCGCCGGCTGCGGGCTCAGCTTGGACCCGATCTTGGTGGCGCTGTAGAAGGTCACGCCGACGTCCGTCGGAACCGTGTCGGTCGGGTCGGTGCTTTCCGTGTAGCGGTGCTCGAAAGCGTCGGTGTAGAGCGTGTTCTGGAGACTGAACATCGCGTTGAACTTGTACTTGACGTCGATGTACTCAAAGTCGGCCGTATAGTTCGACGGTTGGTAGCCGTAGTAGTTCTGCACCGCGGGATTCGAGCCCAAGCCGAAATTGGGGCCAAAAGCCTTGATGTTCGACAGGCTCGCGCCCTGGGTGGTGTATTCGAACGCGCGGTTGATCGACGAGACCGCAGTGATCGTCAGGTTGTCGATATCGTCGTAGACATCCTTGAGCATGACGTTGGTGCGCTTTTCCGACGCATTGGTCAGGTAGCCGTCGCTGGTCTCGTACTGGCCGTCCAGGAAGACCTTGCCGAAGGGCGTCCTGCCCGTGTCCACCTCGGCGCCGCCGGCGTAGGTGCCGAAGCTGCCGATGGTGGCGTAGGGATTGACCGTGAAACCGGCCAGGGGCGCCTTGGTCTTGAAGTTCACCGTGCCGCCGAAGGTGGCGTTGCCGATGGTCGAGCCCGTGCCCGGGCCGCGGTCGATCTCGGCCTCACCGATGTCATGGGCGATGAAATAGGCCGAGGATGTGTGGTGCAGGTCGGTGGAGTCACCGAACGGGATCCCATCGAAGGTGACGTTGAACTGGCCATCCTGGAAGCCTCGCAAGGTCAGCGTCTCGCTCTTGCCCAGGCCCGGGCCGTTGGGGCTCTGGTCGGCGATGCTGGGCGAGAACTTGATGATGTCGTCGAAGCTGGCCAGGGGCACGATGTTGTTCTGGATGAATTCCTGCTGGATGGCCGAGGTGGGTTGGATCACATCGGTCGGTGCAGCTGAAGGGGCCACGTGCACAGCGGTGGCCACGATCACCACCTGATTGTCGTCCGCGCCTTGGGCGAAGGCGGGACCGCCCGCAAGCATCAAAGCCGTGACGGCGACCCCGCAGAGCAGATTAGGACGAAAACGAACAATGTGGTTCCAAGTCATGGCAGGCCCCTTCCTTACAGTTGGGGCGTTTTGGCCAGGATCAGTGACCGCGGCTTGAAGCTTTTGCGACAGATTATGACAGCGACGCGGACGAACCGGCTACGCGCGAGTGCTTCGAAGCACAACCTGTTGATGTATCGTGGTTTTAGCCGCGCGCGCCGTGGACGGCGTCGGCCAGGCGCTTGGCGGCGATCAGCACGCTGGGTTCGGCCCCTGGCGGCTGACCTTTGCCGCGGGCGATTTCCTCGACCAGGGCGGAGCCCACCACCACCGCGTCGGCGACCTTGGCCACCGCTGCGGCGCGCTCGGGCGTCTTGACCCCGAAGCCCACGGCCACGGGCAGGCCCGAGGCCGCGCGCACCCGCTCCACAGCGGGACGGACCGCCTCGGCGTCGGCTTCCTTGACGCCGGTCACGCCGGCGACGGACACATAGTAGACAAAGCCCGAGGTGCGGCGCACCACGGCGGGCAGGCGCTTGTCGTCCGTGGTCGGCGTGGCCAGGCGCACCAGGGACACGCCCGCCGCGTCCAGGGCGTCGGCCAGGGGATCGGCCTCCTCGGGCGGGCAATCGACGATGATCAGGCCATCGACGCCGGCCTCGGCCGCCGCTTCGGCGAAGCGCGCGTAGCCGAAGGTGAGCACCGGATTGAGATAGCCCATCATCACGACCGGCGTGTCCGCGTCGCCGGCCCGGAAGGCGCGGGCCAGGTCCAGGGTCTTGGCCAGGGTCATGCCGGCCTTGAGCGCGCGCTGGGCGGCGAGCTGGATCGCCGGCCCATCGGCCATGGGGTCGGAGAAGGCGAAGCCCAGCTCGATGATATCGGCCCCGGCGCCCGGCAGACCCCGGATGATCTGGAGCGAAGCTTCGGGGCCCGGATCGCCGGCCATGACGTAGGCGACGAACGCCGCGCGGTTTTGCGCCTTGAGGCGAGCGAAACAGGCGTCGATACGACTCAAATGGATCTCCCAAGCGCGGCCGCGACCGTGCCCACGTCCTTGTCGCCGCGTCCCGAGAGGCACAGGGCCACGATGCCGCCCTTGCCGACTTCCTGGGCCAGTTCGCCGACTCTGGCGATGGCGTGGGCCGACTCCAGGGCTGGGATGATGCCTTCGGCCTCGGCGCACATCTGGAACGCCGCCAGGGCCTCGGCGTCGGTGCAGGTGCGGTATTCGGCCCGGCCCACGTCGTGCAGCCAGGAGTGCTCGGGGCCGATGCCGGGATAATCCAGGCCGGCCGAGATCGAGTGCGCGTCCTCAATCTGGCCGTCCGCGTCCTGCAGCAGATAGGTCTTGTTGCCGTGCAGCACGCCCGGCCGGCCGCCGGTGATCGAGGCGGCGTGCAGCTTGTCCAGGCCGTAGCCCGAGGCCTCGACGCCAATCAGGCGCACGCCCTCGTCGTTCAGGAACGGGTGGAACATGCCGATGGCGTTTGAGCCGCCGCCGACGCAGGCGATCACCGCGTCGGGCAGGCGCCCTTCCATCTCCAGCATCTGGGCGCGGGTCTCCTGGCCGATCACCGACTGGAAGTCGCGCACCATGGCCGGATAGGGATGCGGGCCGGCCGCCGTGCCGATCATGTAATAGGTGTCGTCGACGTTGGTGACCCAGTCGCGCAAGGCCTCGTTCATGGCGTCCTTCAAGGTCGCCTGACCCGAGGTCACCGGCCGGACTTCCGTGCCCAGCAGGTTCATGCGGAACACATTGGGCTTCTGCCGCTCCACATCGACCGCGCCCATATAGACCACGCACGGCAGGCCGAAGCGCGCGCACACGGTGGCCGAGGCCACGCCGTGCTGGCCTGCGCCGGTTTCGGCGATGATGCGGGTTTTGCCCATGCGCTGGGCCAGCAGGATCTGGCCCATGCAGTTGTTGATCTTGTGCGCGCCGGTGTGATTCAGCTCTTCGCGCTTGAAGTAGATCTTGGCCCCGCCGAATTTCTCGGTCAGGCGCTCGGCGAAATAGAGCGGCGAGGGACGGCCGACAAAATGCGTCAGAAAGCCGTTGAGCTCGGCGTGGAAGGCCGGGTCGGCCTTGGCGGCGGCGTAGGCCTGCTCCAGCTCCAGCACCAGCGGCATGAGCGTTTCGGCCACATAGCGACCGCCATAGTCGCCGAACCGTCCGCTGGCGTCGGGAAAAGCCGAATAGTCGTTGGGGCGAAGCGCGCTCACGGGTCCTCGGTCTGCTGCGCCTCAAACACGGCGGACAGCGTCCAGAAAGGCCGCGACGAGGCTGGGGTCCTTTAGGCCAGGGCCGCGCTCCACGCCAGAGGAAACATCCACCAGCGGCGCGCGCGCCGCCGCGATGGCCTCCGCCACGTTCCAAGGATCAAGGCCCCCGGCCAGGAACCACGGGCGCTGGGGACGGACGTCGGCCAGCAGGCTCCAGTCGAACGCCGCGCCGTGGCCGCCGGGCCGCTCGGCGCCGAGCGGGGGCTTGGCGTCGAACATCAGGTGGTCGGCCGCGTCTTCATAAGTCAGCGCGGCGGCCACGTCAGCGGCGTCGCGCACGCCGACCGCCTTGATCGTCGGCCGGCCGGCCATGGCCCGCACCGCCGCCGCGCGGGCGGGCGTCTCGCGGCCATGCAGCTGGATAAGGTCGGGCGCCAAGTCGCGCACCGTCGCTTCCACCAGCGCGTCGGATGGATCGACCAGCAGGGCGACGATTTTGACCTGCCCGCGCGCCGGAGCGGCCAGGCGGGCGGCGGCCTGCGCATCGATGCGGCGCGGGCTCTTGTCGAACAGCACAAAACCGATGTGGCTCGCGCCGCCCATGAGCGCCGCCGAGACGGTCTCGGGCGTGGTCAGTCCGCAAATCTTGGCCGTGGCGCGAGGCATGGGCGGATTAAGGGGTTCGCGGCCCGATGCGCAAGGGCCGCGAACCCTGAGCCCGCCCTACTTCTTGAGCAGATCCCGGATTTCGGTCAGCAGGGCCTCGGTCGGGGTGGGCGCCGGATCGGGCGCGGGCGCCTCGGCCTCCTGGCGGCGCAGGACGTTGACGACCTTGACCAGGGCGAACACCGCCGCGGCCACGATGACGAACGAGATGATGGTGTTGATGAAGGCGCCGTACTGGATGGCCACGGCGGCCTTCTTGGCCACGGTGTCCTCGGGCTTGAGCACCCATTCCAGCTTGGAGAAATCCACGCCCGAGGTCAGCAGGCCGATCGGCGGCATGATCACCTGGTCGACCAGGCTCTTGACCACCGCGCCGAACGCGCCGCCGATGATCACGCCGACCGCCAGGTCGACCACATTGCCCCGCGAGATGAATTCGCGGAATTCCTTGAAGATGCCCACAGTTTCCTCCGACCTCAGCCCGGCGCAGGGTGAAGTCGCGCGAGACCCAGGTCAAGCGCTCGACTTGAGTTTGCGCAGGATGGTCCTTGGCTAGAGCTTGGCCAGCAGCGCCTGCAGCCGCGCCAGCGAGTCGTTCCGCGCCCAGACATTGGCCGGATTGAGGTCCTTCGGCTCCTCGCCCATGCGCACGAACATATGATCCGCGCCCGGATAGAACACCGGCTCATAGGCCTTACCCAATTGGGCCATGGCCGCCTTGGTCGCGTCCAGGGTCTTGACCACCCGGGCGTCGTGCTCGGCGTAGAAGGCGTAGACCGGCGCGCTCAGTCCGGCCAGCGCCGAGGGCGGCGGGGCCACGTCGTAGAAGATGAAGGTCGCCGCCAGATCGTGGCGTTGGGTGGCGAACCAGAAGGCGCGTCCGCCGCCCCAGGCGAAACCGACCACCGCCAGCTTACCGTTGAACGCGGGCAGCGCCTTGCTCCAGTCCGCCCAGGCGTTCAGGTCGCCCGTCATCTGGGCTTCGGAATCCGGATGGAAGTGATGGTACTCGAACACGCTGCGCAGGTCGGGGAAGGAATCCCGGTCGCCGCCGTTGGGTCCCTCGCCCGAGAAATAGTCGGGCATCACCACGGTGTAGCCCATGGCGGCGATCTCGTCGGCCATGTTGCGCGCCCAGCCGCCGATGCCCTGGTCTTCCGGCGCCATCAGGACCACCGGGGTCTTTCCGGGGGTCAGGGGGTGGACCACGAAGGCCTTGAGGGTGCGCGCGCCGACCTTGATCGCCGCGATCTCATGCTTGCGCGGGGAGGCGGCCAGCTTGTCGTCACGCCAGGCCTCCGAGCCTAGGTCGTATTCGACCTGCAGGATCGGGTTGAGATTGGCGACCGAGGACGGCGCCGGGGTGGCCGACGACGTGGCGGCCGCCGGGGCCTGCGCCAGCGCAGGGCATGCCGCCATTCCGGCCAACATCAAGGCGGCGGCGGCGAAGCACAGCGGACGGCTGATGAGGGGCATCGACATGCACGTTCTCCCTGCGATCCGCCCACGCATGCGGCGGCGATCGGCGACAATTTTGCCCCGTGTTTTGTCACACGATCCGGACGTGCGAAAGCCTGCGGCGTCCGCCAGGCCGCGCCTAGTCGGCGTTGAGCCGCTCGCGCAGTTCCTTGCCGCTTTTGAAGAAGGGCACCGCCTTGGCGCGCACCGAGACAGTCTCTCCGGTGCGCGGATTGCGGCCGGCCCGCGCCGGACGACCGCGCACGGAAAAGGCGCCGAAGCCCCGCAGCTCAACCCGGCCGCCGGCTTCCAGCGCCTCGGTGACGCGGTCGAGGATCACGCCGACGACGCGCTCGACGTCTTTCTGCGTCAGATGCGGATTCTCGCTCGCCAAGATGGCGATCAGCTCCGACTTGATCATTCCTACCCCCTGAACGGACCCACACCCTGGCCGTCTGGGCGCGACCATGATCGACTCCCATTGCGCTTTCAAGGGGTTGGATGGTGCGATGCGAGACCTTGCTCGAAATGCGGGCGCGATTCCGGCGCGTGGGCGCTCCGCTTCCCCTGGAAAGGCAAAACGCCCCGCCGGGGGACCGGCGGGGCGTCTGTCTTGGCGTTCCGCCAGGGCGGAAGACTTAGTCCTTCTGCGCCTTCTCGCGCAGGGCCGCGCCCAGGATGTCGCCGAGCGAGGCGCCGGAGTCCGAGGACCCGAACTTCTCGATGGCTTCCTTGTCCTCGGCCATTTCCAGAGCCTTGACAGACAGGGACACCCGGCGGGCGGCCTTGTCGATATTGGTGATCTGGGCGTCGAGGCGGTCGCCCAGGGCGAAGCGCTCGGCGCGCTGCTCGGAACGATCACGCGACAGGTCCGACTTGCGGATGAAGGCGCTCATCGGCGCGTCGTCATCGCCGAACTTGACCTCGATGCCGCCCGAAGTGACCTCGGTGACGGTGACCGTCACGGTCTGGCCCTTGCGGAAGGTGTCGTTGGCCAGCGGATCGCCGCCCAACTGCTTGATGCCGAGCGAGATACGCTCCTTCTCGACGTCCACGTCCAGCACCTTGGCCTTGACGACATCGCCCTTCTTGAACTTGGCCGCGGCTTCTTCGCCGGGCAGGTTCCAGTCGATGTCGGACAGGTGCACCATGCCGTCGATGTCGTTGTCCAGGCCGATGAACAGACCGAATTCGGTGGTGTTCTTGACCTCGCCCTCGACGGTCGAGCCGACCGGGTGCTGTTCGACGAACTGCTCCCACGGATTGGCCATGGCCTGCTTGAGACCCAGCGACACGCGGCGCTTGGAGGCGTCCACGTCCAGCACCACGACGTCGACTTCCTGCGAGGTCGACACGATCTTGCCGGGGTGAACGTTCTTCTTGGTCCACGACATTTCCGACACGTGCACCAGGCCCTCGACGCCGGCTTCCAGCTCCACGAAGGCGCCGTAGTCGGTGATGTTGGTGATGCGGCCGGTGAAGCGCGCGCCCACGGGGTACTTGGCTTCCACGCCGTCCCACGGGTCGGACTGCAGTTGCTTCATGCCGAGCGAGATGCGCTGAGTGTCGGGGTTGATCTTGACGATCTGCACCTTGACGGTGTCGCCCACGGCCAGGACCTGGCTGGGGTGCGAGACGCGCTTCCAGCTCATGTCGGTGACGTGCAGCAGGCCGTCGATGCCGCCCAGGTCCACGAACGCGCCGTAGTCGGTGATGTTCTTGACCACGCCTTCGCGGATTTCGCCCTCTTGCAGCTGGCTGACCAGCTCGGTGCGCTGTTCGGCGCGGGCTTCTTCCAGGATGGCGCGGCGCGAGACCACGATGTTGCCGCGCGGACGGTCCATCTTGAGGATGGCGAAGGGCTGTTCCTTGCCCATCAGCGGACCGACGTCGCGCACGGGGCGGATGTCGACCTGCGAGCCGGGCAGGAACGCCGAGGCGCCGCCCAGATCCACGGTGAAGCCGCCCTTCACGCGGCCGACGATGGAGCCCATCACCGGTTCGTTCTTGGCGAACACGCCTTCCAGGCGGGTCCAGGCTTCCTCGCGGCGGGCCTTTTCGCGGCTGATGACCGCTTCGCCCAGCGCGTTCTCGACGCGCTCCAGATAGACCTCGACGTTGTCGCCGACCTTGATGGTGGGCTTGCCGTCGGGACCGGCGCCGAATTCCTTCACGGAAATGCGGCCTTCGGTCTTCAGACCGACGTCGATCACGGCGAAATCTTTTTCGATCGCCACGACGATGCCGTGGACCACCGAGCCTTCGACGAAGTCCCGGCCGCCCAGCGCCTCATCGAGGAGCGCGGCGAAGTCGTCGCGGGTCGGGTTCATGCTCATATCGTCAGCCATAAGCTGTCATCTCTTTCGAATGCGAGGCGCGGACGCGCAGACGCGAGGTCTCAGCGGGTCCGGGCGGACGCTCTAGGGGTTTGGGAGTCAGGCCGAAGGGCTCAAAAACCAGAAGGCTCCTGGGCGTAACACCCGCGGGATTGTCGACCGGGCGTTGGGATTATCCCTCCGCCGCCATCTCGCGATGATCAGGCCTGGGGAAGACGCGCCAGTTCGACAATGCGGCGGGCCGCATCGGCGGCCTCGTCTATACTCATTTCAGAGGTGTCGAGCAAGACGGCGTCGGGCGCGCGCGCCAGGGGGGCGGAGGCGCGCCCCATGTCGCGTTGGTCGCGCACGCGGATGTCCTCCAGCACGGTCTCTATCGGCAGGCGCTCGCCCGCTTCGTTCAGCTGGCGCCAGCGGCGCTCGGCGCGCACCTCCGGCCTGGCGGTGACGAACAGCTTGGCCACCGCATCGGGCGCAATCACCGTGCCGATGTCGCGTCCATCCAGCACCGCGCCATCGGGCCGGGCGGCGAAGGCGCGCTGGAACTCGAGCAGGGCCGCGCGCACGCCTGAATAGGCCGCCACGCGGCTGGCCAGTTCGCCGGCGTGGCGCGTGCGCAGGTCAGGGTCGTTGAAGAAGTCGGGCGCCAGCGAGCGGGCGAACCACTCGGCGTCGGACGGCTCCAGCCCGCCGGTGCGCCGCTGGGTCAACACGCCCACCGCGCGGTAGAGCATGCCGGTGTCCAGGCAAGGCAAGCCGTAGTGCTCGGCCAGCCCTTGCGCGATCGTGCCCTTGCCTGAGGCGGCGGGGCCGTCGACGGCGATCACCAGCGGCCGGCTCATGCGATCTGGGCGCCCAGGCCCGCCATCAGCTCCACGAAGCCGGGGAAGCTGGTGGCGATCATGCCCGGCTCATCCACGCTCACCGGCGCCTGGGCGGCCAGGCCCAGCACCAGATGCGACATGGCGATGCGGTGATCTCCGTGGGTGGTCACCTGCGCTCCGCCTTGCACCGGATGGCCGGAGCCACGCGAGCCGATCACGGTCATGCCCTCGGGATCCTCGCGCACAACCACGCCGCACGCCGCCAGGCCGCGCGCCATCAGGGCGATACGGTCGCTTTCCTTGACGCGCAGCTCGCCGATGCCCTGCATCACCGTGCGTCCCTCGGCGAAGGCGGCGGCAGCGGCCAGGATCGGATACTCGTCGATCATCGAGGGGGCGCGTTCTGGCGGCACCTCCACCCCATGCAGCGCCGAATGACGCGCGGTCAGGTCGCCGACCGGCTCGCCGCTTTCCTCCCGCACATTGGCGATCTGCAGGTCGGCGCCCATCTCCTTGAGCGTCTCGAACAGACCCGTGCGCAGCGGGTTGAGCAGCACCCCGCGCACGGTCACCTGCGAGCCGGGCGTGATCAGGGCCGCCACCAGGGGGAAGGCGGCCGAGGACGGATCGCCGGGCACCTGCACCGCGCAGCCCGTCAGGGGCTGGCCGCCCGCCAGGCGGATGTGGCGGCCGTCGGCCTCGTCGCTCACGTCCACGATCGCGCCAAAGGCCCGCAGCATGCGTTCGGTGTGGTCGCGCGTCGCCTCGGGCTCGATCACCTCGGTCACGCCCTCGGCGTGGAGCCCGGCCAGCAGCACCGCCGACTTCACCTGAGCCGACGCCACCGGCAAGCGATAGCTGACGCCCTTGAGCCCGCCGCCGTGAAGAGTGATCGGCAGACGGGTCTTGGACCGACCCAGCCACCGCGCGCCCATCAGGCCGAGGGGATCCAGCACCCGGCCCATCGGGCGGCCGCGCAGAGAATTGTCGCCGGTGAAAGTCGCCGACAGGCCGAACCCGGCCGCCGCGCCCATGATCAGACGCGCGCCAGTGCCGGAATTGCCGCAGTCGACCACATCGCCGGGCTCGGCGTAGCCGCCCTGCCCCTGCACGCGCCAGGCGCCCTCCCCCAAACGCTCGACCTTGGCCCCGAAGGCTGCGATCGCGGCGGCGGTGCGAAGAACGTCGTCGCCTTCCAGCAGGCCCGAAATCTCGGTCACGCCCGAAGCCAGCCCGCCCAGGATCAGCGAACGGTGCGAAATCGATTTGTCGCCGGGGGCGCGTGTCTCGCCCCTCAGCGGGCCGGAAGGACTGGCGCGCAGGGCTGAGGCTACGGCTTTGCCGTGGAGGGTCATGGGGCGACAGGTCTCGATGGGATAGCGAACGAACAGCGGATAATTCGATAAGGGGGGCTAAGCTTTTGACAGCGGCCCAACAGCATGGCAAGTGAGCCGCCGCTTTCCGCCATTCAGTCTAGAGGTCGGTCCGTTGGCCAATCCAGAACTCGGCGCCAAACAGATTTGCCCGAACTGCCAGAGCAAATTCTACGATCTTGGCCGCCGGCCCGCCGTTTGCCCCAAGTGCGGCACCAGTTTCGACCCTGAGGAGGCTGTACGCAGCCGCCGCATGCGCGCCCGCGCCACCCCGGTCGACTACGAGGACGCCGAAGAAAAGCCGGTAAAGCCCGTTGAGGTCGAAGGCTTCGAGGACGAGCCGGATGAAACCCCGGAACTCGACGAAGTGGTCGAGGCCGAGCCGCTGGAAACCGACGAGGACGGGGTCGAGGCCCCGGCCGCGCCGGCCGACGACCTGGGCGTGGACTTCGCCGAGGAAACGGCCCTGGAGGAAGAGGGCGACGACGCGGTGCCCTTCCTCGAGGACGAGGACGAAGACGACTTCGGCGACGACGATATTGAGGGTCTGCCCGGCGAAGACGAATAAAGCGGGCGATCAAGCGTCAAAATCGCGCGAAATCACGCCGAATTGACGCTTGATCGCCGGGGCCGTTCGGCCTAGTTTCCGCCGCCTCGCGGGGGGCCTGCCCGCCGCGACCCGAACACGTTCGGGGCTATAGCTCAGTTGGTAGAGCGCTTGAATGGCATTCAAGAGGTCAGCGGTTCGACTCCGCTTAGCTCCACCATAAAGGCCCGCCGGTAACACCGGCGGGCCTTTTCCATGGACGCGACTGATTTTCGGGCGAAGGCGCCTGGGGCCGAACCGGGTCGGCGCGGCCCCAGGGTCCGGATCAGAACTTCAAGCGCACGCCGCCGGTGAAGTACCGGCCGATCGAATCGTCGCCCGGGGCCACCGACACCAGCCCGGGGAACGGCTGGGAGCTGGCGTAGAGCGCCGGTTGCTGGTCGAACAGGTTCTGGATGTTCACGTAGAACTCCGCCTTCCCCGCGCCCCACGGCGTGTAGGACAGGTTCAGGTTGGTGTAGAAGGTCTGCTCGATATGGCCGGGTGCGCCGAAGACGATGTTGTTCGTCGCCCCGGTGCCCTTCTGCGAAGCGAACCAGTTCATGTTGCCGCGCCAGCGCTCCTGAACGCTGACCTTGAACTTGTCGGTCAGGGCCATGTCGGCGAAGGCAGTCCCGCGCCACTTGGGGAAGGTGGCGCCGGCGTTGTTCGTCTGCAGGCCGTTGGTCGGATTCACATCGACCGATTGCGGCTGGTAGCTCAGCAGCATGCGCAGGTTGTAGCGCCGCTCGAACAGACGGTTGGTATAGTTCAGCTCCATGTCGACGCCGCGCGTGAACTGCCGGTTGATGTTGATCGACTCGGAGTAGACGAGCGTGATCGCATTGTTCGGCGAGTTGGTGCAGCAGTTGATCGGGCGGACGATCAACGAGCAGGTGATCGAGGTGCCCTTGCTGTTGATACAATCGTTCTGCACCGCGGTGCCGCTGCCGTTGTAGTTCACGATCGCGTTGTTCACCGAGATGTCATAGTAGTCGATCGACGCGCTGAACCCCGGCAATGACTTCGGGCGGAACACAACGCCCAGGGTGGTCGTGTCGGCCACTTCCGGCTTTAGGTTGGGGTTGCCGCCGCTGATCGTGCCGGCAGGCTGCGGACGGCCGGCTGCGCCGTCGAGGTTGACGTTGAGCAGGGTGTCCAGCCCGGTATAGGTGCCCACCGTTTTCGGGCCATACAGTTCCTGCATGGTGGGCGCGCGGATGTCGCGCGAGCGAGTCCCGCGCAGCGTCAGCCAGTCATTGACCGCCCAGTCGCTCCCAACCTTCCACGTCCACACCGTGCCGCTGGTGGAATAGTTGGTCACGCGGACCGCGCCGTTAAGCGACAGACTGCGCGCGAACATCATGTCCTTCAGCAGCGGGATGTCCGTTTCGTACGCGGCTTCCTCGACGCTGATTGAACGGGTCGGCACCGACTGCGACGAAGCCTGGAAGTACTGCAGGCTGTAGGCGTTGCACGAGATCAGCCGCAGGCCCGCGCAATTGAGCGGGTTGGCCAGGGTCGCCGGAACCGTCGAGCTGTTCA
The DNA here is from genome assembly GCA_035524315.1 of Caulobacteraceae bacterium. Lineage (GTDB taxonomy): Bacteria > Pseudomonadota > Alphaproteobacteria > Caulobacterales > Caulobacteraceae > BOG-938. Next base: position 16,805 of record DATKPD010000030.1, on the reverse strand, counting down.
CCTGATAGCTTTGCCGGCGGATTTCGCCGGACAGGGCCATGTTGACCGGACCCGCCCAGGTGCTTAAGGGCGCGCCGGTAATCGAGGCTTCGCCGTCGTCCATGCTCGTATTCACCGTCGACTGAATCTTGCTGAAGATCCAATTGGCCTCGGCCGAGGTCAGGCCCGCGCCCCAGGTGGTGAAGGGCACGCACCCGGGGTAGAGGCCCGCATACTGCGACTGGGTCGTCACGTAGCACACCGGCGCGCCGCCGCCGGCGGGGGTCACCGCGTCGAGCGAGGCCATGAGGTTGGTGCCGTTCATGGCGTTGTCGGCCACGGTGCGCAGCGAATTGCTGCTGTGGATGTAGCCCGCTTCCCATTTCAGGCTGTCGCCGAAGGCGTTGAACGCGCCGTTGAAGCCGGTGTCGATCGACCAGTTGCCGCCGAACGCCTCGCTGCGCTCGCGGTACTGCTCCATCGTCGGTCCACCGAAGGCCTCGTTGATCCCGAACTGGGTCACGCCGGCGGCCAGCATCGCCTGGCTGATCGATGTCGGGAGGGTAGGATTGTTGGCGTACACCGGCACGATGTTGCTGCCGTTGGCCGGATTGTAGGTGGGGTTGGTGATGGCGAAGCCATCGTTGTGGGTGTTGGTGTAGTCGCCCTTCACGTAGAAATGCACGGCGTCGGTCAGGTCGTAGTCGAAGCGGCCGAACACCTGGTGCTCAGCCAGCGCCCCTTCGATCGAGGGATCGAAGAAGGAACCGGACCCGTATGAGCTGATCCGCTGGGTCACCGGCGTTCCGACGTTGACCGGAGACAGCACGCCGGGGCCCGAAAAGTAGAAGTTGTTGTAGGGGTTCACGCCCGCGCCGAGCGAGGTGATGGTGCCGCCGAAGGAGGCGTCCTGGCGAGTTGCGCCCTTGACGAACTGATAGGTCGCCACGCCGTTGGAATTGGTCAGCTGGGTCAGGAGGTATCGGTCCCGGCCCCACGCACGGGACGAATAGTTGGGGATGCCGGCGTTGTTGCGGAACTCGTAGCTCAGCAGCATATGGCCGCGGTCGCCGATATTGCCGCCCCAGGCGGCGGCGACGTCCTGCGTGGCCCCGTCGCTATGCTGGGAAATGCCGGCCTGGGCGTTGAACTTGAAGCCCTTGAACTTGGTGTCGGTGATGAAGTTGACCACGCCGGTCACAGCGTCCGAACCGTACACCGCCGAGGCGCCGCCCGTGACCACGTCCACGCGCTGGATCAGCAGCTGCGGGATCATGTCCACGTCGACCGTGCCGTTGGGCGAGTTGGGCGCGACGCGATGTCCGTCGAACAGGATCAGGTCGCGCGTGACGCCGAAATTGCGCAGGTTGAGCACATTGCCCTGAGCATTGGGGTTGCCCCCGTCGGCGCTGCCGGCCTGCGCCCGGCTGGTCTGGTTCTGCGACCCGTAGAATTGCGGCAGATCGTTCAACTGATCGGCGATGGTCGCCGGGTGCACGTCCTGCATCTGGGTGACGTTGACCACCGTCAGGGGCGTGGGACTGTTGTTGCCGTTGGTGATGACGCGCGAGCCAGTCACCACGACTTCATTCGCAGAACTCTGCGCGGGCGTGGTCTGAGCGGCGGCGATTAGCGGAAAGGCAAGGGCGCTCGCGCCGACAAGCAGCGACGAGCAGAGCCTGATTTTCATAGAATTATCTCCCAGGAATTCGCGTTTTTATTATGTGAATACAAGCACTGCGGCGCCGATACGCGGCGGAAATACTTATCTTATATGCGCGATATTACTCGGGGTGCGGGGCGGTGACGCCGCACGCATTGATTCCTCCCCATCCCCACAGGCACAGTGTAAAGGACCTGCAAGATTGTCCACAATTTTGCCGCAATAAGGGGGCCGGCAGGCCATTCCTTTTTCGCAATTCGCTACAACCCACCGGATGGCGACGCGGTCGCCTGACCCCAGATGGCGCCTGGCGACGCCGAGCACGGCCCGCTTGCAACCTGGCGTCCTTTTTCCCATCTGTAGAATGCGTCCGGCGCCTCCAAAGGGCTGGACGCGTGGCGAAGTCGCTTGAGCGAGGACTTCTTGATGAATCGAACCGTGCTGTTCGACAGCCCATTCCTGCTCGGTTTCGAGCAGACCCGGGCGCTGATCGAACGGGCCGCGCGCGCCGCGGGCGACAGCTATCCGCCCTACAACGTCGAAGAGACGGGCGAGAACGGCCTGCGTATCAGCTTGGCTGTCGCGGGCTTTTCCAACGCCGACTTGAGCGTGACGGTGGAGGACAACCAACTGGTCATCGCCGGTCGCCGCGACGAGGGCGCGGAGGGATCAAGCGGGGACAAGGCCTATTTGCACCGTGGCATCGCCGCGCGGGCCTTCCTTCGCACCTTCGTGCTGGCCGACGGCATGGAAGTGTCCGAGGCTTGGCTCGAACATGGACTGCTGCACGTTGACCTGGCGCGCAAGGCCCCGGCCAAGCTGGTCAAGCGCATACCCATCAAGCCCGCGGGCTGAACCAGCCGCGACTTGGGATGTTATTTTGTAAGGAGGTGGTCGCAATGACACCGCAACTGACGACTGAAGCGTTCGCCGCCTTGGGCGCGCCCAACCTGGTCTACGTCCGCCCGATCAAGGCGCGCGAGGTTCTGGGCTCCACGCCAGTGGACGCGATCGAAGGCCTGTCCCTCACGCCCGACCAGACGCTCTACGCCCTGCACAGCGCGGACGGCGCCCGTTTGGCGGTGATGATCGACCGCGACACGGCCGTGGCCGCCGCCTTCGCCCATGAACTGGCGCCGGTGTCGGTGCACTGAGCACGCCCCGTAGCCCGCGCGCCTTGAGACCCTAGGCGCGCCCGGCTGTGGCGGCTTAGCATCGGCGCATGAGTCGCCGGCCTCTCACCGTCTATGAATTCTTCGCTGGCGGCGGCATGGCCCGAGCGGGCCTTGGCGCCCACTGGCGCTGCGCCTTCGCCAACGACTTCGACCCGCTCAAGACCGCGACCTACGTCGCCAACTGGGGTGAGACGCATTTGCGGCCGGGCGATGTATGGGCGCTGGGCCCGCAAGACCTACCCGGCCGCGCCGACCTCGCCTGGGCCTCCTCGCCTTGCCAGGACTTCAGCCTGGCGGGCGCGCGGGCTGGGCTGGAGGGCGGACGCTCCTCGGCCTTCTGGGGCTTCTGGCGCCTGATCCAGGCGCTGGGCCGCGAAGGCCGCGCGCCCCGCGCCATTGTGATCGAGAATGTCACGGGCCTGCTCAGCTCTAAGGCCGGAGCGGATTTCACCGCCTTGTGCGCGGCCCTGGCGGATGAGGGCTATCGATTCGGAGCGCTGGAAATCGACGCCAGCGCTTTTCTGCCGCAGTCGCGGCCGCGGGTGTTCGTGCTGGCCGTACGCCAGGCGCCGCCCATCGGTCTGACCGGCGAGGGGCCGTTCCAGTCGCGCGCGGTGCGCGCCGCGCGCGAGCGCCTGCCGCCCCACCTGCGCGCCGCCTGGATCGATTGGGGCCCCGCGCCGCCGGCCGCGCGCAACAGCCGCCTCGCCGATGTGCTGGAGCCCGACGCCGACGCCCTGTGGCGCAGCCCCGCCCAGACCCGCGCGCTTCTCGCCCAGATGAATCCCGCGCATCTCGCCCAGGTTCAGGCCGCCTTGGCCAGCGGCGAACGGCGCGTCGGCGCGGTCTACCGACGCATCCGGATCGAGGATGGCCGGCGGGTGCAACGCGCCGAGGTGCGCTTCGATGGGCTGGCGGGCTGCCTGCGCACCCCGCGCGGCGGCTCCTCGCGCCAGATTCTGCTCGTGCTCGACAGAGGACAGGCAAAGAGCCGGCTGCTCAGCGGGCGCGAAGGCGCGCGGCTGATGGGCCTGCCCGACGACTACGTCCTCCCGCGCACGGCGACCGGCGCGCTGCATGTGATCGGCGACGGCGTGGCCGCGCCCGTCGTGCGCTTCCTGGCCGAACGCCTGATCGAGCCTACCCTGGCCGGCGCGCCCGCCCTTGCGGCCGAGTAAATCTCCAAGCCGCCCCAGACAAAGCGCCAAGACAAAATCCTAGCGCTTGACTAGGGTCAGGGTCGATCAGGTCCCAAAGAACCCTGCGAGGAATTCGGCCATGGACGCTCCCGCCCCCTTCGACGCTTCGGCCTTTAAACGCGCCGGGCGCGGCAAGGTGTTCGACTCCATCATCGACACCATGGGCGACACGCCCCTCGTGCGCCTGCCCAACCTGACGCGCGCCCTTAAGCCCAAGGGCGAGGTTCTGGCCAAGCTGGAGTTCTTCAATCCCATCGCCAGCGTCAAGGACCGCATAGGCGTGGGCATGATCGCCGCGCTGGAGGCCAAGGGCCTGCTGGTCCCCGGGGCGACCCTCGTCGAACCGACCTCAGGCAACACCGGCATCGCCCTGGCCTTCGTGGCCGCCGCCAAGGGCTATCCCCTGATCCTGGTCATGCCCGAGAGCATGTCGCTGGAGCGGCGCAAGATGCTGGTTCTGCTGGGCGCGCGGCTTGAGCTGACGCCGGCGGAAAAGGGCATGCGCGGCGCGGTGGCGCGCGCGCAGGAACTGCTGTCCGAAATTCCCGGCGCCATCATGCCGCAGCAGTTCGAGAACCCCGCCAACCCCGCGATCCATCGCGCGACCACCGCCGAGGAGATCTGGAACGACACCCAAGGCCAAGTCGACGTGGTGGTCTCGGGCGTGGGCACCGGCGGCACCATCACGGGCGTGGGCCAAGTGCTCAAGGCCCGCAAGCCCTCGTTGCAGATGGTGGCGGTCGAGCCCGAGGCCTCGGCCGTGCTTTCCGGGGGCGCGCCCGGCCCGCACAAGATTCAGGGCATCGGCGCGGGCTTCGTGCCCGGCATCCTCGACCGGGGCGTGATCGACGAGATCGTCACCGTGTCCAACGACGAGAGCATCGAGATGGCTCGCCGCGTGGCGCGCGAGGAAGGCATTCCCGTGGGGATTTCCTCGGGCGCGGCGATCAGCGCCGCCTTTCGCATCGCCGCCACCGACGAATATGCCGGCAAGCAGATCGTGACCATCGTGCCCAGCTTCGCCGAGCGCTACCTGTCGACGGTGCTGTTCGAGGGTCTGTAATGAGCCGCGGGAGATGACCGACGTCTTCTCCCCGGAAAAGCGCTCCTCGGTCATGCGCCGGGTCAAGGGCAAGGACACCGCGCCCGAGCTGAGGGTGCGCCGGCTGCTCACGCGCCTGGGCTTGCGCTACCGGCTGCACCGCGCCGACCTGCCGGGAAAGCCCGACATCGTCATGCCCGGGCGCAAGCTGGCGATCTTCGTCCACGGATGCTTCTGGCACGGCCACGACTGCGCCCGCGGCGCGCGCGTGCCCCAGGCCAATCGCGACTACTGGCTGGCCAAGGTCGGGCGCAACCGCGGCCGCGACGAACGTGATCGCGCGGCGCTTGAAGCCGCGGGCTGGAAGGTGCTGACGCTGTGGGAATGCGAGCTGAAGGACGAGGCTGTACTGGTCGATCGACTAAAAACCTCCCTTCCCTCGAGGGAGACGGGTTGAGCCCAGCGTTAAGCCGCCAAATCCTCGCCCGCCAATGCCCGCTCGATCAGGGCGATGGTCTCGGCCACGCCGTAGATGGCCGCGAATGAGCCGAAGCGCGGACCCTGGCTCTGGCCCAGCAACACTTCATACAGGGCCGTGAACCAGGCGCGCAGCGGCTCGAAGCCTGCGTCCTTGCCTGCGGCGTATACCTCGTTCTGAATCAGTTCGGCGTCCTGGCAGTCGGCCGGCAGGGCCTTGAGCCGCGCCAGCAGATCCTCCATCGCCGCCCGTTCGCGCGCGTCGGGCGCCCGGAAGCGCTTATTGGGCCGAACAAAGTCCTCGTAGTAGTTGATCGCGCCCTCGGCCATGCCCGCCAGCATAGGCTGGCTGGCCGGCGTGGCGCCCGGGATATAGCGCGACAGGAAGCCCCACAGGATGTCCTGGTTGGAGGCGTTGGCCGCCGACACCAGGTTCAGCATCAGCGAGAACGACACCGGCGAGCCCTGGGCCGGCGGCGCGGCGGCGTGGACGTGCCACACCGGGTTATCGAGACGGTTGGGCGGCGTCGCGCCTTCGGCCGGGGCGCGGTTGTAGCTGTCGAGCTGCTGCAGATATTCGTCCGCCGCCTTGGGGATCACGTCGAAGAACAGCCGCTTGGCCGACTTGGGCGATTGGAACATGTAATAGGCTAAGCTTTCGGGCGCGCCGTAACGCAGCCAGTCTTCCATCGACAGGCCGTTGCCCTTGGACTTGGAGATCTTCTGGTTGTTTTCGTCCAGGAACAGTTCGTAGTTGAACCCTTCCGGCGGCTCGCCGCCCAGGATGCGGCAGATCTTGTTCGACGCTTTGACCGAGTCGATCAGGTCCTTGCCCGCCATCTCGTAGTCGATGCCGAGCGCGGCCCAGCGCATGGCCCAGTCGGGCTTCCACTGCATCTTCACATGGCCGCCCGTGACCGGAACCTCGGTCCGCGCGCCGTCCTCGTCCTCGAACACGATCGTGCCGCGCTCGACGTGGCGCTCCAGCGTGGGAACCTGCAGCACCTTGCCGGTCTTGGGGCTGATCGGCAGGAACGGAGAGTAGGAGGCGCGGCGCTCCTCGCCCAGCGTCGGCAGCATCACGCCCTGAATGGCGTCGAACCGCTCCAGAGCCTTAAGCAGGGTCGCGTCAAAGCGGCCGGACTTGTAGCACTCGGTCGAGGACAGGAACTCGTAGTCGAAGCCGAAGCCATCGAGGAAGGCGCGCAGGCGCGCGTTGTTGTGGGCGCCGAAGCTGGCGTATTCGCCGAACGGATCGCGCACCACCGTCAGGGGCTTGTTGAGGTCCTCGGCCAGCACGTCCTTGTTGGGCACGTTGTCCGGAACCTTGCGCAGGCCGTCCATGTCGTCCGAGAAGCTGATCAGGCGCGTGGGGATGGCGTCATCGGTCAGGGCGCGGAAGGCCGCGCGGACCATGGTGGTGCGGGCCACCTCGCCGAAGGTGCCGATGTGCGGCAGGCCCGAAGGCCCATAGCCGGTTTCCAACAGCACCGGCGTGAGAAGCGCGGGGAAAGCGGCCCTCGCCTCGTCAGTCTTGCCGGCGTTGATCAGGGTGAAGGCGAGATCGCGCTCGGCGTCGTCGGCCAGACGCAGCCTGAGCACGCGGGCCAGCAGGGCGCGGGCCTGCTCGAACGGCCAGGATTTGGCGGCGTGCGCCTGGAGGGAAAGACCTTTGAACATGGGCGCCGGTTTAAGGGAGCGCGGCGGCGGGGGCAACGACGGAGGCGCCTAGACGCCCGGATCGGCCTCCAGCTTGCGCCGCTCGCTCGCCCGCATCTTCTCGCTGTCGGACTTGAGCTGGCCGCAGGCGGCCAGGATGTCGCGCCCGCGCGGGGTGCGGATGGGCGAGGCATAGCCGGCGCGGTTGATCACCTCGGCGAAGCGCTCGATCGCCGACCAGTCCGAGCACTGATAGGCCGTGCCGGGCCAAGGGTTGAACGGGATCAGGTTGATCTTGGCCGGAATGCCCTTGAGCAGGCGCACCAGAGCGCGCGCCTCGGCCGGGCTGTCGTTGACGCCCTTGAGCATGACATATTCGAAGGTCACGCGGCGGGCGTTGCTGAGGCCAGGATAGGCCTTGATCGCCTCCAGCAGTTGCTCGATCGGATAGCGCTTGTTCAGCGGCACCAGTTCGTCGCGCAGGGCGTCGTTGGTGGCGTGCAGCGAGATGGCCAGCATGGCCTGGGTCGCCTCGCCCGCGCGCGGGATCTCAGGAACCACGCCGGAGGTCGAGATGGTGATGCGCCGACGCGAGATGGCCAGGCCCTGGTCGTCGGAGATCACGTCGATGGCGCCGGCCACGTTGTCCAGATTGTAGAGCGGCTCGCCCATGCCCATGAACACGATGTTGGACAGCTGGCGTTCGCCCGAGGGCGAGGGCCATTCGCCCAGGTCGTCGCGCGCGATCTGCACCTGGGCGACGATCTCCGCCGCGCTCAGGTTGCGCACCAGGGGCTGGGTGCCGGTGTGGCAGAAGGTGCAGTTGAGCGTGCAGCCGACCTGACTCGACACGCACAGGGCGCCGGCCCGGCCCACGCCAGGGATGAACACCGTCTCGGCCTCGATGCCCGGAGCGAAACGGATCAGCCACTTGCGCGACCCGTCCTTGGACACCAAGCGCTCGACCACCTCGGGCCGGGCCAGGGTGAAGCGCTGCTCCAGCGCCAGGCGGTCGGCCTTGGCGATGTCGCTCATGGCGGAAAAGTCGGTCAGGCCGAAGTTGTGCACCCAGCGCCAGATCTGGGCCGCGCGCATCCTGGCCTTGGCCGGATCGCAGGCGCCGCTTTCGGCCAGGGTCGCCTTCAGTTGCTCGCGCGTCTGCCCCGCCAGGTTGACGGGCCCGTCTTCGGGCTTGGGCGCTGCGCGCGTAAGGTCCAAGGTCACGCCCAAAGGCGGCGCCCTTTCGAAGGTTGAAGGACCAGTCCTACCAGATGGGCCCCGATCAACCAAAGGCGGCGCCGAATGTTTTGCTGATCCTGGGTGAAAAGGCCGCCCCATGACCTACCGGCTTCTGATCGGCCGGACGCCCCGGGTCCGGGCCTGCACACCGAGGGAAGCTCGGCTGTTCCTACGAATTCTGACCGCGTGGTGGCCGGCACGACCATCAGGTCGGCGATCTGGGCCGGCTTTCTGTGGGCGCCGATCGTTGGCCAGGCCAACGCCATCGTCGGCGACCGGCGACCGCTGACTGCCGGCCCGAAGGCGGGGCTGAGGTCCTGCGAAGCCGCGCTTAGGCCTCGGCGCGCACCGCTCCATCGGGCCCTGCGGCGGCGAAGGCCATGAACTGGGCGTTGAACAGCGCGGCGATGCGGCCCTGGCGATCGAGCGCGATCAGGCCGCCCCGCCCGCCGAGTGCGGCGACCTCGTCCAGCACGGCGCCGCAAGCCCCATCAAGCGCCTGTCGGCCGAAGCGCAGGCGCATGGCGATCTGGGCCGAGGCGGCGCAGCGGATGAAGGCTTCGCCCAGGCCCGTGCACGACACCGCGACTTGATCATCGGCCCAGGTCCCCGCGCCGATCAGCGGGCTGTCGCCGACCCGGCCCCACAGCTTGCCCTGGGTGCCAGCGGTCGAGGTGGCCGCGGCCAAGCGGCCCTCTCCATCCAGCGCCACGCAGCCGACCGTGCCGTGGCCCGCGTCTTCCGCTTCGGGAATGAAGGCGCCGTTGAACCAGACGGCCTCGTCGGCGATCTGCGCCAGGCCCTCGGCCTCGGCCAGGGCCGCCGCGCCGGCGCCGGCCATCAGAACATGCGGAGTGCGTTCCATCACCAGGCGGGCCGCGGCGATCGGGCTCTCGAAGCCTTGAAGCGCCGCTACCGCCCCCGCGCGGCGCGTGAGGCCGTCCATCACGGCGGCGTCCAGTTCGTAGAGGCCGGTGCTGCCCGGCCGCGCGCCGCGTCCCGCCATGAACAGGCCGCACGCCTCCAGAGCCGTCGCCCCGTCCGTCACGACGTCGATTGCACCCTGGCCGCTGGCCAGGGCCTGCCACAGGCGTTGGGCCAAGTCGGCGAGAAAGGCCCGCTCGGGGGCGTAATCGGCCTTGGACCGCCGCCCGGCCCCGCCATGGATCGCCAGGGCGACCGGTCCGGTCAATGAGCCGCCGGCTGCGGACGCATAATGGTGGGCCCGAGGTTGGTCAGCACCTGGCGCGCGTCGATCGCGCCCGGCGGCTTGTCGCCATGGCCCATTCGGATCTCGGCGGAGGTTTCATAGCGGGTGATCTGATCGACCGAATAGGGTCCCGGCCCCCACAGGCCCGGGCCCCACGGATCGTAGCCGCGCCAGCCCCATGGGCCGCCGAAGCGCCATGACGGACGGAAGCCATAGCCCCAGCCGAAGCCCGGCCCCGTGGCGTAGAACGGATCGACCTCGTAGCTGGTCTTCTTGTCGGTGGCGCGGTGGGTGTCGAGGAACCAGTCGAAGCCCTGGTTCACCGTCAACTCGGCCGCCCGGTACAGCAGATAACGCTCGACCGTGTCCCGCGACGTCAGGCTGTTGCCGGAGAAGGTCACGCGCCAGACATCGTCGTTAAGCTTGGTCTCCGCATAGCCGCCCTGGCTGGCGTTGCCCGGCGCCAGCGGTTGGTAGGGCGTGGCGGTTTCGCAGGCCGCCAGCGCTCCGCCCAGCATCCCCACGGCGGCCAGAGTCACGATTAAGCGCTTCATGGTCACGGCTCCCTAGCTCCCCTGATCATAACGTCCGCCAAACCCACAGGTTCTCGACGCCGATCAGCATCCCAACCTAGCGTGGCCGTTCTATGGCGCCAGGGCCGGCGCGCGATGAAATGGAATTAGTGCAGGCGACCGTCGAACCGCGCGAGGGTCAGCTTGGGCGGAGCGATCAGCTCGACTCCCGCGACCGACACCGAATGGATCACCGCGTCAATCTCGCGCCGCCAATAGTCGAGGAAGCGGTGGATGCGCGGAAAATCCGGCGCCTCGTCCAGGGTCTGCCACAGAAAGCTCTGCAGCAGCGAGGGATGGGCCGGCATGTAGTAGAGCACCTCGGCCGTGGTCAGCCGCTTACCCTGAAGCTGGTGGTGGAACCCTGAATCAACGCCATGGTCGCGCATTCTCAAACCTCCGATCTGATGACCTCCCTGGCATCCATCTTTCATGGATTTGTCACAGGAGGCAACGGTCAAGGTTGAGAAATAGTTTCAATTAATCAGCAGCTTAGCAGCACACTGCCCGGAGTGCTGCTAAGGCCCTCCCCCCTCCGAGGGACGCGGAAACTACCCCCGCCGATCCCTCTTGGCGGCCACCCGCAGGCGCAGGGCGTTGAGCTTAATGAAGCCGGCGGCGTCGCGGTGGTCGTAGGCCACCTTGCCCTCTTCGAAGGTGACGAGCTCCTGGTCGTACAGCGAATAGGGGCTCTCGCGGCCGATCACGGTGACGTTGCCCTTGTAGAGCTTGACCGTCACCCGGCCGGTGACCAGCTCCTGGCTCTTGTCGATCAGGGCCTGCAGCATCTCGCGCTCGGGTGAGAACCAGAAGCCGTTGTAGATCAGCTCCGCATAGCGGGGCATGATGTCGTCCTTCAGGTGGCCGGCGCCGCGATCGAGCGTGATCGACTCCATGCCCCGGCGCGCCACCAAGAGGATCGAGCCGCCCGGCGTCTCGTACACCCCGCGCGACTTCATGCCGACGAAGCGGTTCTCGACCAGATCGAGCCGCCCGACGCCATTATCGTGGCCCAGCTGATTAAGCTTGGTCAGCATCGCCGCCGGCGATAGGCGCTCGCCGTCGATCGCCACCGGATCCCCGCGCTCGAAGTCCAGAGTGAACACCGTCGCCTGATCGGGCGCGTCTTCCGGCGCGATGGTGCGCTGATAGACAAACTCGGGCGCCTCGACCGCCGGGTCCTCCAGCACCTTGCCCTCGGACGAAGAGTGCAGAAGGTTGGCGTCGACCGAGAAGGGGCTCTCGCCGCGCTTGTCCTTGGCGATGGGGATCTGGTGCTGCTCGGCGAAGGCGATCAGTTGCTCGCGGCTGGCGAAGGTCCACTCGCGCCACGGGGCGATCACCCGGATGTCGGGCTCCAGCGCATAGTAGCCCAGCTCGAAGCGCACCTGGTCGTTGCCCTTGCCGGTCGCGCCGTGACACACCGCGTCGGCCCCGACCTTGCGGGCGATGTCGATCTGGGTCTTGGCGATCAGCGGCCGGGCGATCGAGGTGCCCAGCAGGTACTGGCCCTCATACACCGTGTTGGCCCGAAACATCGGGAACACATAGTCGCGCACGAACTCCTCGCGCAGGTCCTCGATGAAGATGTTCTCGGGCTTGATGCCGAGCAGCAGCGCCTTCTTGCGCGCCGGCTCCAGCTCCTCGCCCTGACCCAGGTCGGCGGTGAAGGTCACCACCTCGCAGTTATAGGTCTGCTGCAGCCACTTGAGGATGATCGAGGTGTCCAGCCCGCCGGAATAGGCCAGGACGACTTTCTTGACGGGCCGGGCGTCAGCCATGGAGCGATCCTTCGGATGCAGCGAAAAAGCTGCGCGCCTTTAAGGGCGGATCGGGGCTGGGGGCAAGGGCTCAGTTGTGAAGATTGGCCCCACGAGGCGGCGTATGGCGACGCCCGTCAATTGTGGCTCGTGGCCAGGCCGAGAACGGACACCTTCGCCGTGGTGATCTCGGTCGGCCACAGGATTTCGGTCAGGCCCGTCGCGACCGCCACTTTCTGCGTTCCATTCGCGGCGTAGGTGATGACGCCGCCGCCGACTGCCCCGCCGATCTTCCGCCCCCACAACTTCTGGCCGGTGGCGGCGTTCAGCGCGTAGAAATTACCGCCCATGTCGCCAAAGAACACCAGGCCGCCGGCCGTGGGCGTCACGCCGCTCTGGACGGGATAGTTGGTGTGGACCCGCCATTTCCAGGCGCCGGTGTCCGCGTCGTCCGCATAGAGCCAGCCGCCCCAGTGACCGAACGGATCCTGCTTGCCCCAGGTGTCGAAGGGATTGGCCGAGTCTTCCGCCGACCACGGGGTCCCGGACTTGGTCTGCTCGATCTTCTGCGGCGTCTCCAGCTTCACCGTCGTGCACCAATCGACTTCCCCGGCCAGCACCAGATTGGTTTGGGGATCGTAGGCCGGGCCGTTCCATTCCGCCCCGCCGACCGAGCCCGGGCAGAAATGCACGCTCTTGTTGGAAGCGAAGGTCTCGTCCGGATTCTCCACCCGCGTCACCGGGCTACGATAAATCAGGGCGTGGGTCGCCAGATCGAAGCCATAGAGATGTCCGTCCTTGGGGGCGACCGAGATGATGTTCCGGCCGGCGGCTGTCTGGATCAGGGCCGGCGCGCTGGACACGTCCCAGTCATGCCAGTCCACCGGCACGATCTTGATGTCGTTCTTGTAGGCCCCCGTCTTGGCGTCGAGGATCACGACCGAGCCGGAGTAGAGGTTCGATCCAGGCCGCGGTCCGGTGGCGAAGTCCGGCGCGGGATTGCCGCCCGGCACGTACAGCAGGCCGGTCGAGGGGTCGAGCGTATAGGAGGTCCAGGTGGCGCCGCCGGTGATCGGCGTGACCGGGGCGTTTCCCCAGCTCGAGGCGCCGAGCGGACTGGCCGCCTGCGGACCCCGCTCGATATCGCCCGCCGCCTTGGGCACGAGGTAGAATTCCCACACGATCTTGCCGGTCTGGGCGTCGAGCGCGTACATCCGCCCCTTCACGCCTTTCACGTCGCCCCCCGCGTTGCCGACAAACACCAGCCCGTTCCACGCAATGGGCGCCGCTGGCACGGATTCGCCCTTTTTAGGATCGGCGATGGTGGTCGCCCACAGCCGTTTGCCGGTTTGAAAGTCGTAGGCCAGGACGCGGCCGTCCTGTGTTCCGCGAAACAGACGTCCGTCCATATAGGCGGCCCCGCGGTTGACGCCTTGGGGCGAGGCCGGCGTGTAGTCCTCATGCGCGCGCCAGTTCAGCCGGCAGGTCGAGGGGTCGATCGAGAAGATGTCGTATTCCGTCACCGCGATGAGGGCGCCGTTGACCTCAAGCAGGCCGGACGTGAATCCCGTGTACTGGCCGGTGTCGTAGGTGCACAGGACCTTGAGCGCGCCGACGTTGGACACGTTGATCTGGTTCAGCCCGGAGAAGCGGTTGGAGGTCAGGGTCTTGTTATAGCTCGGCCAATCGTCCGCCGTAGCGCCGGGCGTCTGGTCCGGCGTGGAAGACGGGGACGCGGCCGGCGCCGGCGCGGCGACAGGAGTGCTGGCCACCTCGGTGGTCAGGGTTCCGGCGGGCGCCGACAGATACCTTACATAGTTTATGCCCATCGCGACGATGGGCGCCGCCTTGTCCCAGTTAGCGAAGACCGCGCCGGCCACCGCCACCGCAGCCACCCCCGCCAGGGCCGTCGCTGCTAAAACCGCGTTGCGGGTTCTCATCGTTCGCTCCCAATCTGAAATCGCGGGCGGCGCTCCGGGCGGCGCCAGCGGACTTCGAACTACCGCACATCACCCCACGGCCGGCTGAGCATCATCGCGCAGTTGATCAGGCCGACCAGGGAATAGGTCTGGGGATAATTCCCCCACAGCACGCCATCGCTGGTGGCCATGTCTTCGGACAGCAGGCCCGCGTGAGTGCGGCGGCGCAGCATCTCCTCGAACAGGTCGCGCGCCTCCTCGGTGCGGCCGGCGCGGTGCAGGGCCTCGATGAACCAGAAGGTGCAGAAGTTGAACGCCGTCTCGGGCATGCCGAAGTCGTCGGGCTCGGCGTAGCGCATCAGATAGGCGCCGCGCCGCAGGCCCGCCTCGATGGCCGAGAAGGTCGCCTTGTAACGTTGGTCGGTGGGGTCGAGGAACTGCAGGTCGACGATCTGCAACAGAGAGGCGTCCAGGTCGTCGCCGCCGAAGCCGGCGGCGAACCGCCCAAGATCGGCGTTCCACGCCTCGGTCTCGATGCGCGTGCGGATCTGCAGGGCGCGGCCGTTCCAGTAGTCGGCGCGCTCGGGCAGGCCCAGCTGGGCGGCGGCGTTGCCCAGGCGGTCGCACGCCGCCCAGCCCATCAGCGCCGAATAGGTGTGAACCCGCTGCTTTGTGCGGAACTCCCACAGGCCCGCGTCGGGCTGGTCGTGGGTGGCGAAGGCGCGCTCGCCCACCGCCTCCAGGTCGTGGAAGTCCTGCACCGTGGCCGGGCGCAACAGGCGCTGGTCGAAGAAGGCGTGGATGCTCGACAGCACCACCTGGCCGTAGACGTCGTGCTGATGCTGGATATAGGCGGCGTTGCCCACCCGCACCGGCCCCATGCCCTTGAACCCGGCCAGGTTGGGCTCGATTCGCTCCGTCAGATCGGTTTCCAGGCCCACGCCATAGACCGGCTGGATATGGCCCGAGGGCGCGGCGCCGACCAGATTGCGCAGGAAGGCGAGGTAGCGCTCCAGGATGTCGAGCGCGCTCAGCCGGGTGAGGGCCTGCACCACATAATAGGCGTCCCGCAGCCAGCAGTAGCGGTAGTCCCAGTTGCGCCCGCTGGCCGGCGCCTCGGGCACCGAGGTCGTCAGGGCCGCGACGATGGCGCCGGTGTCCTCGTGCACGCACAGTTTCAGGGCGATGGCCGCGCGGATCACCACCTCTTGGTAATCCAGCGGCAGGGCGAGGGTGCGCACCCACGCCTGCCAGTAGAGGATGGTCTTCTCCGTCATCTCCCGGCACACGTCGACCACGTCGCCGGTGAAGGGCTCGTCGGGACCGAGGAAGAACGACAGCTCCTCCTCCAGCCGGAAAGGCCGCTCGTCCAGCACCATCGACACCGGGGCGTTGGTGGTCAGGCGCAGGCCGGCGGGCAGGCCCAGGAAGCGGATGTGGTTGGATCCCCAGGTGCGCTCGCATGGCGCTTCGCCCCAGTTACGCGCCGGCCGCAAACTGACGCGCAGGCGCGCCACGCCGCTGAGGGGCCGCACGCGGCGGATGTAGGCGGCGGGACGGAACAGCCGGCCATAGCGCCAGTGGCGGGGGGACAGGTCGAGGATCTCGATGCTGGCGCCCGCCTTGTCGGTCAGCACGGTGCGCAGCACCGCGGTGTTGCGCACATAGCCCTGCTCGGTGCTGACCTGATTTTCCAGGGTCATAGCCCACGCGCCGTAAGGCTTGTCGGCGTCGAGCAGACGGCAAAAGGCAGGATCGCCATCGACGCGCGGCAGACAGGCCCACACATAGCGGCCCTCGCGATCGATCAGGGCGCTGACGCCGCAATTGCCGATCGGCGCCAGATCGAGGGCTTCGCTCACGCCGCCACCATGGTGAGGGCCGCGTCGAGCCAGGCCAGGACCGCGTCCACGTCAGGCAGGCGATACGCCGCCGCCGTGGTCCGGGGCGAGCCGACCAGCACGCCATAGCCGCCGGACGCCGCAGCCGCCTGAAAGCCGTGCTCGTCGGTCAGGTCGTCGCCGACCATGATGGGCGTGCGGCCGGCGAAGGGGGCCGTGCGCATGAAAGCGGCCAGGGCGGAGCCCTTGTCGGGGCCGGGCGAGCGCAGTTCACACACCATCGACCCGTCCTGGCGCTCAAGGCCGGTGGCCAGGACCAGCTCGTCGGCCAGCTCAGCGATGGCGGGGGCGGCATCGGGCGCCAGGCGATAATGCAGCGCCAGGCTGAGGCCCTTGTCTTCCAGGACCAGGCCCGGCGTAGTGTGGGCCAGCGCCTCCATCGCC
The DNA here is from genome assembly GCA_035524315.1 of Caulobacteraceae bacterium. Classification (GTDB taxonomy): domain Bacteria; phylum Pseudomonadota; class Alphaproteobacteria; order Caulobacterales; family Caulobacteraceae; genus BOG-938. The sequence continues at coordinate 626 of DATKPD010000030.1, read as the reverse complement.
TGGCGCGCGATAACCAGGTCCGCGCTGGCGCACGCCTGGCTGACGGACCCGTCGGGCCAACGGCACATCAGGCCGTGGACCGCCCCGACCGCGCCGGGCGCCGGGCCGAGTATGCGCCGGATATCCTCAAGCGTTCGCCCGCTGAGCACCGCCAGGGCCCCGCCCATGGCCTGCTCAAGGGCGGCCACCATCCGCGCGCGGGCAGGGTCATACGGGACAGCGTCGGGGGTGCGCGCCAGAGGGGCCAAGGTGCCGTCCATGTCCAGAAACAGGGCGGCGTCCAGGCTCAGCTTGGGCGGAGAGTGTCGTAGGATCATCGCGCATCGTCCGCTTGAGGCCAACGGGACTTGAGGCCAATCAGATCAGGGCCGCTCAGCTTGAGCCGACGGTGAAATCTAATGCGCCCGGGACGGATCGGTTCATCCGAGCCAAGGTCAAGCTCTGACGAAGTAAAACGCATGTTGTTTGGCCGACCCTTCGGCCACCGACAATCGATCGCCCGTGAACACCGGATGCCTTGGTCGATTATCCAAAACATTCAAGTCATCCCGATTCCTCACACTATTGTTATCGCCGCGCAGTGAACGGATCGCGCCGCCAAAACCTAACGATCCAGGTCAATGTTG